>CAZNZW010000008.1:0-64555 GCA_964577615.1 uncultured Desulfobacterales bacterium
TGTTGGACAGGAATCCGCAACGATCTAAACAAATGGTTGAGGAGCACATCGAAAATTCCTTACAAATGATTTTCAAAAAATGATCAGGAGATGAGCAACAATTAACACGACATGGGACACGATATGGTGATATAGAATATCGGATATGGGACATGTCAATAATATTGACAAGCTGCATGGAAAATAGGGGACGTCCCCTATTTTCGGCCATGTCAGGCACATCCCCGTTAAATGGTCTTCGAATCTAACGGGGCAAGTAAACCATCAGCCTACGCCTCTTGCTTCGACTCGATAAATCAGCCTACGCTTTCAGCCTTGACCCGGTAAACCGATACCATAAGAGAGAATGTCTTCTGGAATTTCCAAGAGATCGCCATAGCCGGAAAAACATTTTTATGGGATCAACCGTTACTGTGCCCAACCTCAAAAAGAACCAAAACGGACTCCCAAAACACGGCTCAAACCGGGAACCGTGAATATTCGGAAAAATATTGTTCTTATGTGGTGGCAGCCGCTTAACTTAAATGATAAGGTAGCTGCCGCCTGAGTTGAGTAAAAATAAATATAAATTATCCTGTCAAAAATTTTATAATAAACGGACAAGCCGGTAAACTTTTCAGGGAGCGGTAAATATGAATCAGGAAAAACTTAACTTTCTGTTTATTATGGCTGATCAAATGACAGCCAAAGCACTGCCGTTTTATGGGCATCCTGTTGTAAAAACACCCAATTTATCCAAATTAGCGGAAGAAGGGGTTGTTTTTGAAAATGCCTATTGCAATAGCCCGCTATGCGCGCCATCACGGTTTTCCATGATGTCCGGGCAGCTGCCATCCACAATCGGTGCGCACGACAATGGGGCCAATTTTTCAGCTGATATTCCTACTTTTGCGCACTATCTACGGAATTCAGGGTATTATACCTGCCTGTCCGGAAAAATGCATTTTGTGGGTGCTGATCAACTGCATGGTTTTGAAGATCGCTTGACCACGGACATTTATCCCGGAGATTACGGATGGGTTCCTGATTGGGAAAATTTTGAAGAACGACCGACCTGGTATCACAACCTGTTGAGCGTCGTTCAATCTGGCCAATGTCAAACCAGTAACCAATTGGACTTTGATGAAGAGGTTGAGTTTTTATCTGTGCGGAAAATTTATGATCTGGCCCGGCGGCAAGATGACCGACCTTTTTTATTGCTGTCTTCTTTCACGCATCCGCATGATCCATTTGCGATTACCAAGGAATATTGGGACAGATACGATGACAGCGAGATCGATATGCCTGAGATACCGCTGACAGACTATGATGATCTGGATCCTCACAGCCAAAGAATTCATCATGTGTGCGCCATGGGAGACTATAAACAGCATGAGAATTATGTGCGCAATTCCCGTCATGCCTATTATGCCATGATCAGCTATATCGATGACAAGGTTGGCGCGTTGATCAACGCACTGGAAGCCACCGGGATGAGAGAAAACACGGCGATAATTTTTGTATCCGACCATGGTGAGATGCTGGGGAATCGCGGTTTGTGGTATAAAATGTCCTTTTTTGAATGGGCATCTCGAATTCCAATGATATTCAATCTGCCCAGACGATTTGCCCATCAACGCATTTCAAACCCGGTGTCGCTGGTCGATATTCTTCCCACCATTACCGAATTGGCGGCAGGCGAAGAGACCATGAAATATGCAGATCCACCGGAGGGACGTAATCTTGTTCCGGTGATGGAAGAGACAGAAGCGCTGGCAGATGAACCGGTTTATGGGGAGATGCTGTTTGAAACCGCCATTGCACCGGTATTGATGATTCGCGACAAGCGTTTTAAATATATTTATTGTGAAAAAGATCCTGAGCAGTTATTTGACCTGAAAAATGATCCCCAGGAGTTGACAAACTTGGCCACCCATCCGGAATATCAGAGAATAAGACAAAATTTTTATGATCAAGTGATGAAAAAATGGGATATTAAAGATTTAACCACCAAGGTGCTTGCCAGTCAAAAACGGCGTCAAGTGGTCTATCAGGCGCTGAATACCGGCCGGCGCACGTCCTGGGACTTTCAGCCGTTTGAGGATGCATCAGAAAAGTATATGCGAAGTCATATGGATCTCAACGTTTTAGAACGGACGGCACGTTATCCGGTACCGGATGTGCCGCCGCCCGATGGAATTAATATCAAAAAGTAATAAAAACTATGGTTCATCCCTTTTCCCTGCTTGTGAAGCCCGCCTCGGCTGATTGTAATTTGGCCTGTCAATATTGTTTTTATTTATCCAAATCAGAACTGTATTCTGAGACAAGAACCCATCGAATGTCTCCTGTTGTTTTGGAACAATTGATAAAAACCTATCTGGCAACGGATCAGTTACACCATTCAATATGCTGGCAAGGTGGAGAACCCACGATGATGGGTGTTGAATTTTTTCGCCAAGCGGTGGCGTTTCAGCAAAAATATGGGAAGGCCGGTACAACAATAGCCAATTCGCTTCAGACCAATGCGACTTTGATTGATGATGAAATGGCGCGTCTGTTTTCTCAATATCACTTTTTACTGGGGTGCAGCCTGGATGGGCCAGCCGCGGTTCATAACCGGTTTCGGCGGACACGGGCGGGACAGCCAACGCACGGGCGAGTGATAAAAGGGCTCAGTCTGCTGAATAAGCATAAAGTGGACTATAATATACTGACACTTGTGACGCAGGCCAATGTCCAGAAAGCCAAATCCGTTTATCGGTATTTGATTGAGAGAGGTGTTTTATTTCAGCAATATATTCCTTGTGTTGAATTTGATGAAACAGGAGCGCCAACACCGTTTTCTATTTCCGGAAAGGAGTGGGGAATATTCTTGTCCGAGCTGTTTGATGAGTGGATTTCCGATTCTCCCAAAACGATTTCAGTTCGTAATTTCGAATCCGTTCTGGCCAAATTAGTGGACAACGTAAACAGTGTCTGCACAATGGGTACAAAGTGTGACCAGTACTTTGTTGTTGAGTACAACGGCGATGTTTATCCTTGTGACTTTTTTGTTGAGAATCGATGGAAGCTCGGCAATATCATGGAAAACTCCTGGCAGAAAATCATCGAAAGCCCTGTTTACCTACAATTTGGGTCACAGAAAAATCAGTGGCACGAACAATGCGGATCCTGTACCTATCGTTCACTTTGCAGCGGGGATTGTTTAAAATATCGAGTTGATTCCGAACAAGACCCCCGGACATTGAGCTGGCTGTGTGAGGGGTGGAAGGCTTTTTATGATCACACGCTGGTGCGTTTCCGCCATCTTGCCGATGAGATCCGCCAGATAAGAATCGATATGGCTCAAAATTCCCGCCCGATAAAACTACCGTAGTTGTCGCAAGAGAAAAAATATAAGTAGACATGATTCCTGCTCCGGTAATTTATTTTGACAAGCCAGACATGATCATGCCAACACCGCCGGGCTGCCTTATCAATAAAAGTACGATTCCAGCCAGGAGACCGGTATGCCACGAACCGTAAGATTGATTATACCGGGTGAGCCGGCGGTGGATCATGCCCCGGGGTGTTGAACTGATTCTGTTATCAATTTTTCAGGCTGTCTCCTGTCACTAAAAACATCTCATTTGGAATACCCCGTTTCATTAACATTCAACTGCCCTGATGTTACGAACGGCATTGGATGGATTTCCCATTGGTGATGTGGAGATGAATTTGCATAATGGAATAAAAAGGGGTAATCTGAAAGCGGATTGGGGGATTTAGCTTGTTTTATTCGGTAATATCCACATTGATCCGAATTTAGAAAATAAATAATGGCGATGCCGAAGGTTCCTTTTTACAAGAAAAAGTGGTCATCTGAAATTACGGTTTTTCTACACACTCGTTAGATCGATCAAACCTGGATTCTTCCGTAGGCTTTATTGCAGGGGTGGCATTGCAGTAAATCTTCCCAAAAACCTTATTTGGCGGCACGCAGACGCGGCCCTGTAAGTATTTTTGTGCTTCGGTGTCACTTAAGAATGGGAGAGGAGGCGTTAACATATGAAGACTACGAACAATCCTTCTGATATGTGCACGTGGCGGCCGTCATCTGAATGCGCAGACTGTTCTCTCGCAGGGCGGCTGAAATGCCGTTTTGACCGAGGCTATCTGTTTCATTTTATAGCGATGTTTGCCGGTTTTGCCATTCCGGCTGTTGTCGGTATGATTCTGGGCGGTTACGGCTGGTATCTTCTGGGGTGGGCAATGTTCTGCCTCTTCTTTTTTGAGTTATGGGAGATTCGCATTCTGTGCAGTCATTGTCCCTACTACGCTGAAAAGGGACGGACGCTGCACTGCATCGCCAATTACGGTTCCTTCAAGGCCTGGAAATATCATCCCGAACCGATTAGCCGGGGAGAGACAACCCAACTCATCATCGGCTTTATCATTCTGTGCGGGTATCCGTTTCCTTTTTTGCTTCTGGCCGGGCAGCTGGCCTGGAGTTTTGTGGCTGCGTGGGGGTTGGTCCTGTTTTTCTGGACATTGCGTAAATACACCTGCTCCCAGTGCATAAATTTTTCCTGCCTTATGAACACAGTACCCCCGGATGTGGTTGACAGGTATCTCGAGCGCAACCCGGTGATGAAAAAGGCGTGGGAAGATAGCGGCTGGCAATCTGAAGACAAGCAACCGCCGCAAGGTAAGACGTAGAGTGACAGCCCGAATTCAGAATTCTCCGGTCGGGAGTGGATTTGCACAATGGGATAAAAAAGGGTAGTCTGAAATCGGATTTTTTGGGGGGAAGGCTATTTTAAATCGGAAATATCCGTATATATCCAAAATTGAAAGATAAATGCTGGCGAAGGCGGAGACTGCTTTCTGGAAAAAAGGCAGCCGTCTAAAAATATGGATCCAAACACGCGTCAGATTCCCAAGAGGCATCAATGAAAATCGCGGCGTTGTCAGATATTCACAGTAACGCATTTGCACTGGCAGCTGTTATTGACGATGTAAAAAAGCGTGGTGTAGAGCAAATGCTCAATCTTGGAGATATTTTTTATGGCCCAATTGCACCAAAGGCAACTTTTGATATTCTAAAAAAGCATAGTTTCATCACTATTCGAGGAAATCAGGATCGCCAGATCTGTGAGGCCTCCCAAGAAGAAATAGACTCTAATCCAACATTGCGGTTTGTTCTTGATGATCTTGGCAAAGAACCAATTTCCTGGCTTAAATCACTTCCATTCGACAACCAGATAGATGATGAAATCTACATGTGCCACGGGACTCCAAACAATGACATGGAATATCTTCTTGAAAATATTGAGACCGGATTTCCCTGCCTGCGTTCTGATTGCGAGATAATGTCCGCACTTCATGGACAGTCATCGAACATAATTATTTGTGGGCATACGCATATTCCGCGAACTGTAAGAATTGCTTCCGGCCAGCTCATAATAAATCCAGGCAGTGTCGGTTTACCAGCCTACACTGATGATGAGCCTGTCGCTCATGCTATGGAAAATTATTGTCCGCATGCATCATATGCCGTTATTGAAAAAAGTAAAAAGGGGTGGACAGTCCAACAGATAAAAGTATCTTATGATTATCAGGAAGCCGTTAAAATGGCCAAAGAAAGACAACGAGATGATTGGGGGCATTTTTTAAACACCGGCAGGCGATTAGATAATGGATAAAATTTTTCTCACAATTGGGGCGGTGGATTCAATTATGCGAAAATTTCTGGGCACTACCTCGGATGGCGGTCCCAAAAAGGAGTGGTTGCCGGCGTTTATTCGCCCAGGTACGCTTTCCGGATTTCAGGATTGTTGAGGAGCTTGTCGGCGCTGTCCTCGAGGGTGATGCGGCCGGTTTCAAGCACATATCCCCGGGAGGCGACCTGAAGGGCCAGGTTGGCATTCTGTTCCACCAGCAAAATCGTGGTACCTTCTTTTTTATTGACGTCCTTGATGATGTCAAATATCTGCTGGACAATCAGGGGCGCCAGGCCCAGAGAGGGTTCATCCAGCAGCAGGACCCTGGGCCGGCCCATCAGGGCCCGGGCAATGGCCAGCATCTGCTGCTCGCCGCCGGATAAAGTGCCGCCATGCTGCCGGCACCGGTCTTTCAGAATGGGAAAAAGGGAATAAACATGCTGCCGGTCTTCTTCAATCGTATCTTTATCGGTACGATAAAAGGCCCCCAGAGTCAAATTTTCATCGACGGTCAGCCGGGGAAAAATCCGCCGCCCCTCGGGAACCTGGCACAATCCCATCCTGGGGAGTGCTTCCGCCGCCATCTTGTGAATGGGGGCGCCATCATACCAGATCTCTCCCCGGTCGATGGGCACCACGCCGCAGGTTGTCATTAATGCGGTGGATTTGCCGGCCCCGTTGGCGCCGATGATCGCCACAATTTCCCCGGGATAGACTTTCAGGGAAATTCCCTTGAGGGATTTGATGCTGCCATAGCTGGAATGCACTTCTTTCAGTTCAAGTATCGGCTGCGTCGCCATCTACCCCTCCCTCTCTTCACTACGCGCGCCCATCCGTTTGGCGGGAAGCAGTCCGGCCGGGCGAAACAGCATCATCACGACCATGGCCATGCCAAAGACCAGCATCCGATAGGTTTCAAATTCCCGGAAAACTTCCGGCAGGATAATCAAGGCTGCCGATCCCAATATCACGCCGGGGATGGACGCCATGCCGCCCAGCACCACCATACTGAGAACCATGGCCGATTCAAGAAAAGTAAAGCTCTCCGGACTGACGAAGCGCATGCGGGCACAGAAAAAAGTGCCGGCCAGTCCGGCAAAAGCCGCCCCCATGGCGTAGGCCAGCAGCTTGAGTTTGAAGGTGTCTACGCCCATCAGCTCAGCGGCGGTTTCATCTTCGCGGATCGATTCCCATGCCCGCCCGATTCGGGAAAAATTCAGTCGTTTGACTGCAACGATGGTAATGATCGCCAGAATCAGGGCAACATAGTAAAGGTAGTACAGTTTTTTCAGGTAGAATATTTCCAGCCTGAATCCACCGTCAAAATGGGGGATGTAGATACTGGGCGGCTTGACCCCCAGGATGCCGTTGGGTCCGTTGGTAAGCGACATCCAGTTGTTGAGCAGGATACGGACGATTTCCCCGAAACCCAGCGTTACGATTGCCAGATAATCCCCCCGCATGCGAAGCGTAGGGTACCCGATGAGACATCCGGCAATCAGCGCCAGTGTGGCTGAAATCGGCAGACAAAGCCAGAAGGAAAGACCGAAATGGATATTCATCAAGGCGTAGGTGTACGCGCCCACTCCGTAAAAGGCGATGTATCCCAGATCAAGCATGCCGGCCAGCCCCACAACCACATTAAGCCCCAGCCCCAGACAGATATAGATCAGGACGTTAATGGCAACATCCTGCGCATATCGGCCGGTAAAAAACGGGTAGCAGAAAGCCAGGCCGAACAGGACAGCCAGCCACACCCCGCTTGGCACGGCCCTTGACGCCAGTTTGACGCGCGTTTGCAGCCCCGCTATCGGTCTGCTGATAAAATCCAGCCCCCCGCTTTTATTCAGAACGTAAAGCAGCAGGCAGATAAACGTGGCAACGGCAATATAACCCCATACGCTAAAAGTATTGCCAAAGGAGATTGTACCGTCAGGATGAATTCCCAGAAGCGGCCACAACAGGCCCAGCAGCCACAAAATGCCGATGGCCCAGGTTTTCCAGACTTTTTTAAACTCTTGTATCATCGATATTTTCGCCCATGATTCCGGTCGGTTTGAAATAGAGCACGGAGATCAGAATGATAAATGCAAACACATCTTTATATTGGCCGGAGATATAGCCCGCGCCAAATACTTCCACCATGCCGATGATCAGGCCACCCAGCATCGCGCCGGTGATGTTCCCGATGCCGCCCAGAACCGCCGCGGCAAAAGCCTTTATCCCCGGCAGAAATCCCATATCATAGCGGACCGAACCGTAGTACAGGCCCACCATGATACCGGCGGCCGCGGCAAGCCCCGCCCCGATGGCGAAAGTCAGGGAAATGATGCGGTTACTGCTGATGGAGACCAGGGAGCTCATTACCTTGTCCTGGGCGGTGGCCCGCATGGCCATGCCGATTTTTGTTTTGAAAACCAGAACATTCAGTCCAACGAGCAGAAAAATCGTCATGCCCACGATCAGCATTTGAAGATAGCTGATCGTAATCATTCCGAAATTTAATCCGCCCTGAAACAGCTCGCTGGGATAAGCCTTATCGTAAACTCCCTGGGTCAGCATCAATCCGTTCGACAAAAAAATCGACATCCCCAGCGCGGACAGCAGAACCGCCAGCCGGGACTGACTGCGCAGGGGTTTGTAGGCAACTTTTTCAACGCCGATGGCGAGAAAAGCGCAATACCCCATGGAAAGCGCAAAGGCCGCGGTCAGGCAGAGAATCGGATGCGTGTCCAGATACCCCCGGCCGGTGAAATAGCTGAGCAGAATCACGCCGACGTAGCCGCCGGCCGAAAAGAATTCACCGTGCGCAAAGTTGATCAGCTGGATAACCCCGTACACCATCGTGTATCCAAGGGCGATCAGGGCATACAGCCCGCCCAGCGTGATCCCGTTAATCAGTTGCTGAATAAAATATTCCATGGCGGTCGGTCTTTACTGTCCACGTCTGCAGAAAAGCAGGCAATAATAAAACGGCTGCCCCGTTTATTACAGGACAGCCATGTGACGACAAACGTCTACTTCAGCAACCCCTTTTCAGGAGACCAGTAGGGGACAAATTTGCCTTTGGTGATTTTATAGGCAATGTAAGAAGATCCGGAATCACCGTTGGCTCTGAACTTGATCCGCTTGGCCACGCCGTTGAAGTCCATCTTCATGATCTCGGCCTTGATCTTGGCCGGGTCGGTGGCGCCGGCCGCCTTGATCGCCTTGAGCAGTACCGTGGCCGCATCATAGGCATACGTTGCATAGGCGGCAATGGGGCCATACTTGGGAACGTAAAGCTTCTCAAAGGCCTTGTATTCGGGGGTTGTTGTATCGGTGAAGCCGTAGGTGATGTAGATCCCCTCGGCCGCGTCCTTGGCCACATCCATGAATTTGGGCTGAAACATGGCATCCTGGGAAACGATCTGAGATTTCAACCCCATCCGCTTGGCCTGAAGAGCCATCAATGCACCTGGCGAGTACCCCTGCAGAGACATATAGAATACATCGGCATTGGCCCGTTTGGCTTTGGTCAAAACAGCAGAGAAGTCTTTGTCTCCCTGGTTGACGTGATCATGCTCGACAATCTTGATACCGAGTTTTTCACATGCTTTGGCCACACCGTCGGCCAGTCCCTGGGAGTAGGTCGTTTTGTCATCAACGATGAAAATGGTTTTTATTTTCAGCGCCTCTTTCATAAATTTGGCCGCCGCCGGCGCCTGATCATCATCCCGGCCGCAGAGACGGAACATATAGGGCAGCCCGCGGTCGGTCACCTTCTCGTTGGTGGACGCCGGGGTCAGCATGGGAATGTCTTCTTCATTAAGTGTTTCGGAAGACGGAATAGTGGAAGATGAGCAGTAGGCGCCGATCACGCCAACTACTTCAAGGTTGATCAGTTTGTTGGCGGCGGCCACGGCCTGCTTCGGATCACAGGCGGTATCCTGGGCAAGCAGTTCGATCTTATCATAACCGGGTACGCCACCGGCCTGCTGAAACACTTCGATAGCCGTCAATACGCCGTTCTTAATGTCCGTACCATCCGATGCGTACGGCCCTGTCAACGGGCTCATCGATCCAATCTTTAAGGTTTTTGCCGTTGTGGTTCCCACAATAAAGGGAACGATCATCAAACCAAATACCAGTGCGACAAACAGTTTTTTTCTCATTTAACGCTCCTCCTGAAATGAATGTGTCTAACGCGATTAACTCTATCCGGCCGGTTGCCCCAGGTATGCTTCAATCACCTGCGGGTTGGACTGAATGGCTTCCGGTGTCCCTTCGGCAATCTTGACGCCATGGTCCACACATACGATCCGGTGACAGACCCCCATCACCACTTTCATATCGTGTTCTACCAGCAACACGTTAATTCCGATATCACAGATACGGGCGATATCCTTCATCAGCGCCGAGCTTTCGGACGGGTTCATGCCGGCCGCAGGCTCGTCCAGCAAAAGTACTTTGGGGTTGGACGCCAGGGCCCGGGCAATTTCCAGGCGCCGCTGCAACCCATAGGGCAGTGTGGACGCCACTGTATCCGCGTACTGATCAACACCCATTATTTTCAACGCGTCCAGCGCGTGTTCCCGGATCTGTGCTTCTTCCCGGCGCTGTGATTTTGTCCGAAAAATAGCCCCCGCCACGCCTTTTTTCGACCGGCAGTGCCGGGCCACCATGGCATTTTCAATGGCCGTCATGGCTGAAAAAAGGCGGATATTCTGGAAGGTCCGGGCCACGCCCCGGGCGAATATTTCGCTGGGCCGCTTTCCTATAATACTCTGGCCATCAAACCGCACGTCGCCGCTGCTGGCTTTGTAGACGCCGGTCAGCACATTGAATACCGTGGTTTTACCGGCGCCATTGGGACCAATCAGTCCCAGAATCTCACCGGCATTAATCGTAAAACTCAGATCCGACAGGGCCAGCAAACCGCCGAATTTGACTGTCACATTGCTGAATTCCAGATGCGCCATATTTTTAAACCATCAGCTGATATAAGATGATTAACCGAAAACCCGCTCCGACATGGCTTAAAACGGCCGGCCCGAAAAGATATTTCCATGGTATTCGGTCGAAAATGTTGGATCACTACCTATAGCCAACACGTGATTTGGTGTCAAGAGGCATTGCTTTTAATTCACTTGATATAAATGAGATATCCGCTGTATATGGGTGCAATTAAATCAACTGCAATGGACGGCGGGAAGAAAAAGAAGCCGGCGCAATGGTAAAATACGTCCCACTTCCTTGCTTTCAACGTTTGTTTGACAGCGCTGTCAACCGATAATCGTTATCGATGACAAACCATCGATTTTGAACCTGTCAAAACCATTTTCAGGGTGATCTTCCATGAAATATATCGAAGCCCGCGTCATTATATCTTCCGGCAGCCCGGACCCGGCGGAAGAGCTGATCGTATCAATTTTAGACGATCTCGGTTTGAAGGGGGCAATAATCGAAAACCCGGCGGACGGCCTGCAGACCCTGGCCGGTAAAACCGGCACCCTACCGCCCGAACATACCGTTACCGGTTTTTTCCCGGCCGACGCATCAGGGAAAAAACGCTGTCTGCAGATGGAATCGGCGCTGGCGGATTTAAAAACCCGCGGCGCCATCCACACGCGCATAGTCTACCGCAACATCGACGAAGAAGACTGGGCCGAATCGTGGAAAGCTTTTTTTCACCCGGAAAAGATCACCTCCCGTCTGGTGGTCAAACCCACCTGGCGAAAGTATTCGCCCGGCCCCGATGAAACCGTGATCGAAATCGACCCGGGCATGGCTTTTGGCACCGGCACCCACCCCACCACGACATTATGCGCCCGGATGCTCGAAGAAAACCTGTGCCCGGGCCAGCGTATTCTCGATGTGGGCACCGGCTCCGGAATTTTGTCGATCATTGCCGCAAGGCTGGGTGCGGCCAGCGGCGTCGGGATCGACAACGATCTTCAGGCTGTCCGGATAGCACGATCCAATTTGCACCTCAATCACCTGGATCCGAACCGCTTCCGCGTGGTCACAGGAAACCTGGTCGCCCCGCTGTCCGGCCGTTTTGACCTGGTCGTCGCCAACATCCTGACCGATGTTATTCTGTCCCTGATCACCTCGCTGGACCGGGTGCTGACGCCCGGCGGCCTGTTTATCTGCTCCGGCATCATCCGGCGGGATATCCAGAAGATCGCCGACAGTCTCCGGCGACACCGCCTGGACGTCATCGACCAGCAGGTCCTGGAAGAATGGGCGGCTTTCACCGCCCGATCACGGGAAAATGGAACTATCTCTTGACGAACCAGTCAGCCGCTGCTATGAAAGTCGCCAAAAATGATATAAATAATAGCACGATAGGCGCCCGGATCACCTGAATCCGGAAAAGGTGTCAGCCATGGCCCGTAAAGTCCCCAATTCAGACCGAAATTCCGAGCACCGCAGCGAGCAGAGGAAACTGGTTGACCGATACTACAGCGTCCAGTTTTCACTTGAAAAAAAAATACCGATTTACCAGTTCAAGCTCAAAGACATATCGACATACGGCCTGTGTATTATCATCAAACAGGGATCCCCCATTCTCGATAAAATCCATGAAGATGAAAACCTGGAGATGACCTTCTGCGCGGCGGACGCCCCCCATGATCAGTCTCGATTCAAAACGAAAATTATCCACATCACACCGGATAAAAGAGGCAAATATAAAAATCACGTATTGATGGGCCTTGCCATTATTGATGACGACCAGAAGCCCTTAAATGCGCCCCGCGCCGGACTGCGATGAGATCTCTGTCAGACGCGTCCATCGCCGGTAAAGCATGGGTTCTCGCCATCATCTGCCTGCTGACCGCCGGCCTGACCAACAGCGCCTACGGGTTCACGGCGGCCGAGCTGCACCGCTTTCAAAAATCAATTATTGATTATCGCAGCCGGATCCACCCGAAATTTAAAAAAAAACTCCGAAGAAAAACCAGATACATCATTGTTCATACATCTGAAGGCGGTTTGAAAAGCACGCTCAACGTGGTATTGACCGGCAAATCCGTCCGGGGACGGCGGATCACTTACGGCGGCCATGCCAACTACGTCATTGCCCGGGACGGGCGCACGTTTCGCACCCTGGATAAAAAATACCGGGCCGACCATGCCGGGCGCAGCATGTGGCGGGGGCAGACCGATATCAGCAGCGTTTCCATCGGTATTGAGCTGGTGGGGTATCATTATACCGACATCACCCCCCGCCAGTACCACGCCGTCGGTCTCCTGCTCGATATCCTCAAAAAGCACTACCATCTATCCGACCGGGCGATACTCACCCACAGCCAGGTTGCCTACGGCCGGCCCAACCGCTGGTTCAGGCGCGCCCATCGCGGGCGAAAACGGTGTGCCAAGAATTTTATCCGATCCAAGGCCCACCTGGGTCCGGGCTGGGCTTACGATCCGGATGTCCGGGCCGGCCGGCTGACACCGGATCCCAAACTGGCCAGAATTTTATACGCCCGGCGGCGGGTACCGCCGTCGGAACAGATCGGGACCAATATTATTACCGCCCGGAACACCGCCTGGACCATTGCGGGGGAAGATTACAATTCAGCCAACACCTTATACAAACTGCCCAACGGGAAAATCATTCCGGGAGACAAGGTTAAAGAACGCATTGGATGGAACCGGCTCCCCGAAAAAACCGTGGTATTGCTCAATCAGACCCAGATCCCCGTCAAGACCGGACCGATCAAAACGATTACCGACGGGCTTTCCGCCTGGACGCTGGCCGGAGCCGCCTACAACCGGCGAACAACCTTTTACTTTTTCCCCAATGGCACGGTTAAAAACGGCCGCCAGATTTCAGACTGGGACGGGCTGCCGCCGCGCACCAAAATGATCGTCGGATATCAGGTCAAGGGCCGGATATCCCGCGCCAAACCGCCCACCCTTCTTGCCGGCAGGCGGTACAACCACCGGACCACGATCTATTATTTTCCCAACAACACGTTATTGCCCGGAAATATAATCAAGAACTTCAGAAAATTTCCCAGCGGCGTCAAGATTTACCTGCCCGTAAAGAATTCGTAGCCCGTTGGCCATCACACGGTTTTGCGGCCAAACGCCCGGCCGGCCTTGCTGCGCTGCCGGGGCCGATAGGTATCGTTGGCGATTTCCCGCGTCATTACCCGCTTGAAGAGACGGAACATCTTCATCTGCTGGGATTCGTCGGCATAGAAAGAATCCCAGGCATGATGAAACAGCTCCTGGAGGCGATCCGGCGGGATCTGTCTGGGCTGGTAGACCACCTGATCAGCCGTATATTTTTTCCAGTCATAGGTTAAAATCCGTTTCTCTTTCTCCAGGTTTCGAAACGCGCGGGTGTGGGGAAAGGGCGTCAGGATGGTGAACTCCGCCAGATCCAGATCGATCTCGAGGAGAAAGTCGATCAGGCGCCGGATATCATCTTCGGTGTGTTCGTCAAGCCCCAGTAAAATCGTGCCTTCAACGGCAATCCCGTGATCGTGGTAGCGCTGAATCCGGTCCCGGATCAGATCCGATGTATCAAAAACGGCCTGATAGACATACCAGGCGCCGGCCTGAGCGGCCAGATCGAGCACCTCGGGATCGTCTTCGATGGGGTGGCTGCACCAGTTTTTTTTCAACGGGATCATTTCCCGGAAAAGGTCCTTTTCCCACTGGGTATTCTGGGCCAGGGAGTTATCGACGAGAAAAAGCCGGTTGTTGTCAATACCGGCCATCTCCGCCACCACCTTGTCGATGGGACGGGGGCGGAATCGGCGACCGCCCAGATACGCCACCGCACACGGATAGCAGTTAAACCGGCACCCCCTTGAAGCGTGCACCAGATCGACCATCTGAATGCCCCGGTAATTGTACAGATCCCGGTTCAGGATATCCCGCCGGGCCGGGCCGATGAGCGCCACCGGCGGCTGGTCGTCCATGTAGTTGTATACTTTTTTCAATTGCCCGTTTTTGAAATCGGCCAGCACCGTATCGATGTGGCCTTCGGCCTCGCCGATGAAAACCGCATCGGCATGCGCCGCCGTTTCTTCGGCGTGCAGCATGGTGGCAATCCCCCCGAAAATCACCGGGATGCCCCGGGCGCGAAAGGTATCGGCGATTTCCCAGCCCCGCTGGATCTGACTGGTGAGCATGGCCGATATGCCAACCATATCCGCCGACGCATCGAAATCGACCGTCTCCAGGTTTTCGTCGGTAAAGACAACCTCCACATCTTCGGGCAGAGCGGCGGCGAAAACCACCGGGCCGTGGGGGGGCAGATGAAACTCGGTCTGTCCGGTCAGCTTGGGCCATTTGGGATAGATCAGATATAATTTCATATAATTTCAGTATATTCCTCTTTGTTTTGATGCCGCGGGAAAAACACGCATCCGGTCTTTCCGGGATTTTTTAATGGTTTATCGGCGTTGCCGACAGCAGTCGGAAATGCAGGGAGTATCCATGGGTCCCCGGCGCTGTCAGAGAAAATGTGTCCGGGATAAAAAGTGTTCCGGCCGTGTTTTTCCGGCCCGTGGCCCCGGAGATGACCTCGCGGGTCATCCGGCCGGCATCGTCGTATTTCCGAATCCGCCAGGTGCCGTCCCGGGCCGTGGCCACTTCCACGACACCCCCCCGGGCATCGACAAACCGGCAGGCCGTGCCGGCCGTTGTCCGGCCTGTTTCCCGAAGGTTCCCCTGCGGCGGCAGAAAAATCAGCGCCACGTCGGCCAGGATACCGGTGGCCAGCGCCGGCCGGTCAAAGGGCGGGATCGCTTTCATCACCGCTGCTGTTCCGGCCAAACGGGCATCGAACAGGACGAGACCTTCCAGGGTCAGGAGGGTGCAGCGAATGGCGTTTCCGTTCGGATCCACATCGATCACCCCGTTGAAAAACGACGACCGCCCGGCCACATCCATCCGGATGGCATGGACAAACTGCCACCGCGCGCGGACAAACGGTCCCCGGCAGTCCGGGCCGGCGCCAGCATCCCCAAGCGGGGCCAGCGGGGCCATGCGCGTCGTTCCACCACAGGCCGTCAAAACGACAATCAGGAGAATCAGCCATCCCGGCGGCAGGCGGGTAAAACGGGTCACGGGATCCTGGAAAAAACAGCCGGCGGCAGCGGCATGTTGGTGCGCGTATGCGTAAATGTCCAGACGGTATAGGCATCGGCACCTTCCACCACGGTAACGGTGTCGACCACGCCCGGTGCATCGGACAGTATCAGCTCGATCCGATTGATTATCCGGGACAGTGCCGCCTTTTTGGGCGTCAGGACCACCTTGTTGCTGCCGACGAGCGCCGCGTCAAAATCCGCGCTGTCGGAAAACCGGCCGGACATCCAGCCGCTGATCTGGCCCATCACCACCTGCATTCCCGCCATCTTGACACCGGCATCGGCAATCCATCTGCCGTCCTGTTCCACAAACCGCCGGGTATTTCCCTGACGGGACACAAGAATGCTTTTTACGGGCGATACGTATTCCCACCGTACCGATCCCGGCCGCTGAAAAAAAAACCGCCCCGTGGACGTCAGGGGCCGGGCCAGAAAGGGCAGATGTTTTTCCTGGACAAAATCCGCCTGGACCGTAACAATTTTTTCCGACGCCGCCCGGATCGCCTCCCAGCTGTCCGCCCATCCGGCGGTGGCCACCAGCAGCGCCGCAAGATTCAGGCCGATCAGCAGCCGGCCGGCGGTTGTCGCTATTTTTCCAGAAATTTTCACTGGGTCAGGCCATGCCACCGTTCACGGAAATGACCTGCCCCGTAATATACGAGGCATCGGCCGAACAAAGAAAACGGACGACATTGGCAATCTCTTCCGGCTGGCCGATCCGGGCCATCGGAATCATGTTCTTCAGCCCGGTCAGGGCCACATCCCTGATCATATCCGTGTCGATGATACCGGGGGCCACCACGTTGACACGAATGCCGAGCCGGCCGACTTCGGTGGCCAGGGATCGGCTGGCGCCAATCAACCCCGCCTTGGCCGCCGAATAATTGGCCTGCCCGCGATTGCCGATCAGCCCGGCGATGGAAGAAATCGAGACCACGGCCCCTTTTTTGCGCCGCACCATCTTTTTCAGCACCGGTTTGGTGACGTTGTAAAACCCGGTCAGGGTGGTATCGATCACCTGCCGCCAGTCTTTTTCCGGCATCATCATGAAAAGGCCATCGGCCGTGATGCCGGCGTTGTTCACCAGCACATCGATGCCTTTGTAGCGGGAAAAGAGATCGTCGAGCGCGGCTTTGGTCCGGCCGGCATCGGTGACATCAAAGGGCAGCAGTTCGCCCCGGCCGCCGTCTTTTTTGATCTGCGCCAGCGTTTCTTCGGCGGCCGTTGCGCTGGAGCGGTAATTGACCGCCACGTACCAGCCGGCCCGGGCCAGGGCAACGGCAATGGCCCGCCCGATTCCCTTGCCGGCGCCCGTGACGATGGCCACTTCGGTATCCGTATTTTTATCCATGCTTATCTCCCCGATGTTTGACATATTAACAGATTGTTCGCTGCCTGTTTTCAGTCTTCTTCCTGAACCACCTGGAGGGTGATTTCCGCAATCGACCGATCCCCGATCCGAACGTGCCCGGCAATTTCGGACAAGCCTTCAAAACTGAACGTCTGCCGGGTCGCTGTCACCATCCGGGCACCGAATGGCAGGGGATCCAGATGAAAAACCGCTTTTTTTATCCCCACCAGCCATCCCCGGCCCCCGGTGGTATTGCCATGTTTTTTCAGTTCCCGCCAGCCGATGCAGATACCGGCCGTCTGGGCCACCAGCTCGATCAGAACCACGGCCCCCACGCCGGACGCGGCGGACGCCGGCCAGCGTTCGGACACCACCGCTGCCGTAACGGCGCCCTGGTCGTCCACTGACACAATGTCGTCCACCAGCTTCATCTGCTCCCGGTGCGGGATCAGATCCTCGATGGTAATCGTATTCGGATGCATACTGCCGCCGTAACCTGAAAAAACCGTTTGAAAGTTGGTGCCGGATCGCGTAATAAAAGCAGCGGGTCCGTCTGGCTATACCGTAAACCACCGCATCTTGTAAAGCCAGGTACCCGACCGGCCGGCGCATGCTGAAAAAATCACCCAAACAGATAAGGAAAACACATATATGAACTCCCTGATCGAAGAGCTCCGGGTCAAAATCATCGACGCCCTCGACCTGATCGATATCGCCCCGGACGATATTGACATTGAAGCCCCGCTCATCGGCGGCAAGCTGGGTATCGACTCCATTGATGTCCTCGAGCTGGTGATGATGACCGAAAGGGATTATGGCGTCACCATCGACAATCAGGAACTGGGCGCCCGGGTGTTTGCTTCCCTGAAATCGCTGGCCGAATACATCGACGCGCACCAGGCGGAAAAGGCCAGTTGACCGGCCCGCGAATCTTCATTACCGGCATGGGCATCATCAGCCCGCTGGGGACTGGATGCCCGGCCACACTGGCCGCCCTGAACCGTGAAGAAAAAAATATCCGCCCGCTTTCTCTTTTTCCCATCCCCCATGGCACGCCCCTGCCAGTCGGCGAAGTCACCGAAAATATAGAATCTTCCGGCCTGCCCCGTACCCACCAGCTGGCCGAAATCGCCGCCCGGGAAGCGGTTGGCGACAACAACCGGCCGGTAGATGCCATCGTCATCGGCACGACCACCGGCGGCCTGCCCGACACGGAGGCCCGGCTCATGGCCGGCATTGATACGCCCGACGCCTACCGCTGCCACGCAGCAGGTTCGATCGCCGGCCATCTGGCAAAGCTTTTTGCATGCCACGGCCCTGTCCTGACCATTTCCACGGCCTGTTCATCCGGCGTCGCCGCCTTTGCGCTGGCCCGGGCCATTCTGCAAAACGGTCTGGCCACGCGCGTACTGGCCGGCGGCGCCGATGCCCTCTGCCGGCTGACCTATCATGGATTTAATGCCCTGCAGCTCATCGACCCGGCCGGCCCCAGACCCTTTGACCACCACCGGCGCGGCATGGCCGTCGGCGAAGGGGCGGCCATGCTCCTGCTTGAAGCCGCCCAGACGCCCCCGGCCGGCGCCGTCGCCGAATTTCTCGGCGCGGGTCTTTCCTGCGATGCATACCACCCCACGGCCCCTCATCCGGAAGGCGCCGGCGCCCGGGCCGCCATGCAGGCCGCCCTGACCGATGCGGATGTGCGCCCGGACCAGATCGATTACATCCACCTTCACGGAACCGGCACCCCGGAAAACGACCGGGCCGAAGCCCGGGCGGTTGACCGTCTTTTTTCCAGTCACCCGCCAGCCGCGTCGTCGATCAAGGGCGCCACCGGTCACAGCCTGGCCGCCGCCGGTGCCGTGGGGGCCGTGATATCTGCCCTGGCCCTTGCACACCACCTGATTCCGGCAACCGCGGGCCTGGCCGAACCGGATCCGGATCTTCCCTTACGGCCGGTCTCCACCTTGATCCGCCGCCGGTACCGCCGAACCATGATCAACGCTTTCGGCTTTGGCGGCAATAACGCTGTCGCCATCCTGGGGGCCGTTGGCAGCAGTGGCCCCCGCTGCCGGACCCACACTCCTTTCGAACGGTTTTCCGTGCGGGCCTGGGCCTGTCTGACCGGCGCGGGCGATACGGCCGAAAGCACTGCCCGTTTCCGTCTGGGAAAATCCCTGGCCGGTCAATCTCCCGAAGCCGAGTTTGCCGCCGGCCTGCCCGCCGCCGCCCGCCGCCGGCTGAAGCGGCTGCCCCGCATGGTCCTCGCCCTCTGCGCGGCGGCTGCCCGCCAGTGGGCCGCGGGCGACGCCCCCCGATCGATTTTCCTCGGTACGGGCTGGGGGGCACTGACGGAAACCCACCGGTTTCTCACCCGGCTGTTCGAATCGGATGAACGCTTTGCCAGCCCCATCGATTTTTCCGGCTCCGTCCACAATGCCCCGGCGGGTCAGGCGGCCATCCATCTGAGCGCCACGGGCCCCAACCTGACTTTGACCGGGGGAGACGCTTCCTTCGAGCAGGCCCTCTTTGCCGCCGCCCGTCTGACCGACCCGGCAACCGGGCCGTGCATCGTCATCGGCGCCGACGAATACCATCCGGATTATTCTCCCCTTTTTGATGCATCGTGCCGACAATCCGGCCGCCCGGCGGACGGGGGTGCCGCCTTCTGCCTGACACGGACCGCCGATTCCCGGCGCCCGACCCTGGACCTGCTGTTTTACGGCCGGGCTGAAAAACGCCCGCAAACGATTTCCGATCTGGCGGCCGCCGTCAACAGCGCCACGTCTCACGGGATCGGGTATGACGCCATTTTATACGGGGTTCCCATGTGTTATGATGAATCGGGCAGGCAACAGCTCGCCTTGCTTACCCGGTCCCTTCACCACCGCGTCCCCGGCATTGCCTACCGGCCGTATACCGGCGAATTTGCCACTGCCGCCGGCGTGGCCACGGCCCTGGCCCTGGATCTGGTCTCCCGGTCAGCCATTCCGGCCGCCCTGACCGGTGGCGATCCGCTGGCCCTGACCCATCACGGCCTCCTGGTTATCGGCCTGGGAGATGATGTATCTGCCATCATGGTGCGTGCCTGAATGAATGTCCTGCTCATCTCGGCCAACCCGCTGACAACGCCTTACCCGGTGTATCCGGTGGGCCTCGATTACGTGGCCGGCGCCATTCCCCCCCGGCACCGGGTCCACATTGCCGACATCAACCTGACCCGGCCCGATGCGCTCACCGCTCTCATCGATTCTTTCCATCCGGATGTCGTCGGTCTTTCCCTGCGTAACGTCGACAATACGGACATCGAAAATCCCCGCGCCTTTCTCGACGACCACCGCGGCCTTTGCCATCGCGTCCGACAGGCCACCCGGGCGCCGATCATTCTCGGCGGCAGCGGTTTTACCATTTTCCCCACGGAAATGCTGGCGGCGCTGGATGCCGACTACGGCATTGCGGGTGAGGGGGAACGGCTGGCCCCGCTGCTCGACGCGCTTGAAAACGGCACCGATCCGGCCCGTCTGCCGGGGGTGATTGTCCGTGGCGGCACCGGCCACATTCCGCCTCCACTGGCCCGCATGATTCAACGCCCCGTCGTGGCCGACGGCGCCCACCGCCGCTTCTATCTGGACCGGGGCGGCATGCTCAACCTCCAGACCAAACGGGGCTGCCCGTTCAAATGCGTCTATTGCACCTACCCGCACATCGAGGGCCGCCATATGCGCCGGATCCCCCCGGCCGATGTGGCGGCCACTGCCGTCCGGCTCGTCAATGCCGGCGCCAGATACCTTTTTATTACCGATTCGGCCTTTAACGCCGACTTTACCCACAGCGCGGCGGTGGCCGAGGCCTTTGTTCACGCGGGAATCAAGGTCCCCTGGGGCGGTTTCTTCACGCCCATCGCGCCGCCTGCCGGATATTTCCGTCGACTGGCCCGGGCCGGTCTTACCCATGTGGAATTCGGCACGGAATCGCTGGCCGACGAGGTGCTCAAAGCGTACGGCAAGCCCTTTACCGCCGGCGAGGTGCTCGCCACCCACCGGCGGGCCGTGGCCGCCGGCCTGTATGTGGCCCATTACATGCTGCTCGGCGGCCCCGGTGAAACACCCGAAACCATCCAGCAGACGCTGCGCACCATTGACAAGCTCGAGAAAACCGTCATATTTATCTTCTGCGGCATGCGGATTTACCCCCACACGGCCCTTTACGATCTCGCCTGCCGGCAGGGTCAGGTGGTGCCCGGTCGCAGTCTGCTTGCCCCGGTATTTTACCGCTCGCCGGCCATGGCGCCGGAAAGGATCCTTGCCCGGATCCATGCGGCGGCCGCCGGCCGCGGCAACTGGATTTTAAACGACGGCGGCGACGGTTCGGCCACTGTCCTGGATGCCATGTACCGGCGGGGGTTCAGCGGCCCCCTGTGGGAGTACCTGATCAAATGACAAAAATCCCCTCATCTCCCCTTTTAATTGATCGGAAAAAATGGTATCGCTTTGCGGATTTGACCATTGGCGATCATGGGGAGATTACAGCCCGGTTGCAGATGGATGCCGCCTCGTTATGGTTCTGTGGCCATTTCCCCGGCAATCCGATTCTCCCGGGGATTGCCCAGCTGGCCCTGGTCATCGATGCCATCGGGCAGGCCAGTGACGCGACGGTTCGGCTGAAGCAGATCAACCGGGTCCGCTTCAAGCGGCCCATTCGTCCGGGGGAGTCCATCGAGATCAGGATCCGGCCCGACGGGCACCGGCCGTCCGCGTATACTTTTTTGATCGATTCCGGTGGACAGCGCGCCTGTTCAGGACGGCTGGAGACAGTCCACGAATCATAATAAGAATAACATTATAAATAAGTTGGAGAGCAAATCATGACGGACGGAAAGACCCTTGAAACAATCATCCAGCGCGTGGCCGAAGTGATGATCGACGAGCTGAAACTGGAAGATGTGACCCCGGAAACCTTTGACGCCGACGTGGACCTCATCGATGAGATCGGTATCGACAGCATGGATCTGGCGACCGTGGCACTGGTCCTCCAGGACGAATACGCCATTCATATCGATGAGGACGATTACCCGAAACTCACCACTGTCCGCCTGATCGCCGAATATGTCCAGCAGCGGGTCCGGTAGAGGCATGACCATGGGCCATACCGTCTCCACAGCATCGCCCGGCCGGGAAACCACCGGACCGGATTCCCCCCGGGTCTATAAATTCGCCGATATCCTGTCCGACCCGGCCATCCGCCGCCGCTGGGAAAAGGTTCGCCGCTATTTCTTTCTGCGGGAATCCACCTACGACATGACCAATCGCTGCAATATCCGCTGTGACGGGTGCTATTTTTACGAAGGCGAGAAACAGTTCTCACAAAACAACACCGACCCCGAAGCCTGGCGCCGGCACATGATCGCGGAAAAGGAACGGGGCATCACCTATGCCGTTCTCGCCGGGGCGGAACCCTCTCTGGTACCCGACCTCTGTCAGGCCTGCTTTGATGTGATTCCCAAGGGGGCCATCGCCACCAACGGCGTGCAGCCAATCCCGGCCCCGGTGGGATACCGGATTCACATCTCGGTCTGGGGCAGCGACGACACCAGCCAGCGGGTCCGGCATGCCCGGCATCTGCTCGAAAAACAGATGGAAAACTACCGGGACGATCCCCGGGTGGTCTTTGTTTACACATTTACCCGGGAAAATATCGATGAAAGCCGGGACGTCATCCGTACCCTGGTCGACAACGATTTCAAGGTAACGTTTAACGTTTTTTCCGCCCCGGTCGGATACCGGGGCCACCTGCGCCATACGCCGGAGACCTTGACCCGCATGCAGACCGTCATGACGGATCTGCTCGGCCAGTATCCGCGCCACGTGCTTTACGCGCATTACAATGCCGTTGCCCATACGCATCGTCTGGGTCTGCACGCCCTGTTCGGCTGTTCATACCCCCGCCGGAACCCGTCCAGGGCCATCGGTCTGGGGCGCTCTTTCCGCCAGTACCGGTCCGATCTGACCTGGGACCGCCAGGCGGCCTGCTGCGTGCCGGATACCGACTGCGATGACTGCCGGCATTACGCCGCCGGGAGCGCCGTCGTCACCGCCCGGCTGTTTCGCCATGCCGCCGATCCCGACACTTTCAAAGCCTGGCTTGATTATGTTGATACCTACCTGTCGGTCTGGGTAGTGGACTATCCCAAGGGAAATAACCTCTGCCACCAGCCGGTGTCGCCGCCCGGCCATCATCAGGCCTGATGTCCCCGGCCTGATTATCTGGAGTGTTTTGAATGAAAACAATCAGTTCTTTATTAAATGAAGAATGGTATAACCGCTACAAAAAGATATCCAAGCTCAATATCCGCAGTTCCATCTACGACGTCAACAACCGCTGCAACCTGCGCTGCAAAGGGTGTTTCTTTTTCTCATCCAACGAGGACAAAGCGGCCGACGAAGAAACCGATCTTGGCAAATGGGAAGCGTTTATCGACAATGAGAAAGCCCGCGGCGTCAATCTGGCCATCCTGATCGGTGGCGAACCGAGCCTGAATCTGGACCGGATTGACGCTTTTTACCGCCGGATGCCGACGTTCTGCGCCACCAACGGCCTGATCAAAGTCCCCCGCGACCGGTTCCCCGACCTGATGGTGGGAATTTCGCTCTGGGGCGATGAAGAAGACGAAAAAAAGCTGCGCGGCAAAGACACCTTCGCGGTTTCCAGCAAAAATTACGCCGGAGACGCCTATACGTATTACCTGTATACCATCACGCCCCGGCAGATCGGCAAAACCGAGCAGATCGTCCGCAAGATCCGGGACATCGGTGTCAAAGTGCACATGCAGCTGCTGTCCAACGATGAAGACGTGGACGGCTTTTCATGGCAGCCCGAAGAGCTGGTGGATATCCGGGCGGAAATGGACGCCATGCTCGACCGGTACGCCGACACGGTCATTTCATCCAAATATTATCATAAGATCATTACGACGGGAGAGATGCTCGGCCGCCGGTTTGGCTGGCTGGAATGCCCGTCAGTGACCGAATCGTTCGACACCCGTGACCCGCAGCCCAAACGGCTGATCCATTTTATCCGCTGGGCCTCGGATTTAAAGACGACCCACCGCTGCTGTACATCGGAAACCCGGGACTGCAGTACGTGTAAGGACGGTGCGGCGCACATGAGCTGGGTCATGGTCAACAAGCGCGCCCACATGCGCTCTGCTGAAGATTTTCAGAACTGGATCGAAGTGTACGAGATGTTTGCCAAACTCTACCGGTTTATTCCCTGGTAATGCCGCCGGCGCCGCGGTTTTCCCGGCGCCCGGAAAAAAATCATGACCCCCAAAACCGCCGTTATCGCCGGATTCGATGCCGTCTCTCCCCTGGGTACGACGCTGCCCGTTCAATGGAAGCGCGCGCTTGCCGGGCAGAGCGGCATCGGCCCCCTGACCCGCTTTGAATACGACGCCCGTTTTCCGGTACGGATCGCCGGCCAGGTGCCCCCTTTTGACCCGTCGCCATACCCGTTTCTTTCCCCGCGGGCCATGGCGCACTGGTCCTCTCCCATTTTTCCCCATGCCCTGCTTACCGTCCACCGGGCCCTGGGCAGCAGCGGCATTGAGATCGATGCGGCCCTGGCGCCCCGGGTGGCGGTGACGTTCAGCTCGGCCGTGGGCGGGCAGGATGCCGTTCTGGCCGCCGACCGGAAAATGATTGCACACGGCAAGCTGCCCCACCCGTTCACCAACCCCAATGCCTGCATCAACATGGTGGGCGGCAAGGTATCGATGCTGACCGGCGCCACCGGCCCGATCGTTTCGACCATTACCGCCTGTGCCACGGGCCTGACCTCGATGATCACCGGCGCCATGCTGATCGGACAGGGGATGGCCGACGTCGCCATCTGCGGGGCCGTGGATTTCGCTCTGGTCGAACCGATTGTCGCCGGTTTTTTTACGATGAACGGCGCCTTTAACCCCAGACGCGGCCAGGAAAACGAGCCGCCCCACCGGGCCAGCCGGCCCTTTTCCGTCGACCGCCGGGGATTTGTCATCTCCGAGGGAGCGGCGGCGGTGATTCTCTGCAGCCATGACTTTGCCAGGGCCCACGGCCTGGATGCAAAGATCGCCCTGGCCGGCTATGCCATGACGTCCGATGCCCGCCATTTTGTGGCGCCCAATCTGCCCACGGTGAGCCGCTGTATCCGGGAGAGCCTGACCGCCGCCCGCATTGATGCCGGCCAGATCGACGCGGTCAATGCCCATGCGGCCTCGACCCGGGTGGGCGACAGGGTCGAATACGATGCGCTGGCCGCAAATTTCGGCGACCGGATACCGCCGGTTACGGCCAACAAATCGCTGATCGGCCACGCCATGGGTGCGTCCAGCGCCATTGAATCGGTATTCGCCTTTCTGGGCATGGAAAACAACCGTCTCCTGCCGACCCGCAACTATTCCGCAGACCCGGAGATGGGTCTCGACTGCGCCGCCGAAGGTCCCCGTCGACTTGACCAGGAATTTGTGTTAAAAAATGCGTTCGGCTTTGGCGGCTGCAATTCATGCGCCGTCTTTCAGAAAATCGCCTGAGGCCGTTTCTTCGTTCCGGCATCGGCCGGGAAAACGGATGATATATGAAAGCACCTTTAAACAGACGCGTCACCGTTGTCGGATATGCGGCGGCCACGGCGCTGGGGAAAACCTTTGCGACCACCTGGGGCCGATCGGTCGCCGGGGCCGCCGGGTTTCGCAGAATCACCCGCTGCGAGGTACAGACCCGGAGCAATGTCGTGGGCGAAATCCCCGGCTGGGATCCGCTGGCCTATGATTTTATCGACCGCAAGGAAGCGTACAACTGGAATGCGGATTATGTCATTCTGACTGTGGCGACCTGCCGGCAGGCCCTGCACGATGCCGGCCTCGACATCACCCCGGAAACCGGGCCCCGCACCGCCTGCCTGATCGGTTCGGCCTTAAACGGCGCCGACGCGTTCCGGGTGGCCATGGACAATTATGTCAACCGGGGGCCTTTCAAAGTCAGCCCCTACCTCCTGCCCAACCTCTGCGCCAACGTCCCCGCCGGCAAGGCCGGGATGGCCCTGGGATTTACCGGCCCGATTTTTTCTCCCCAGGGCGCCTGCGCCTCGGGGAATCACGCCATCGCCCTGGGCGCCCGCATGATCCGGGACGGCGACTGCGATTTCGCTCTGGTCGGCGGCGTGGACACCTGCCTGATACCGGAAATCGTCCAGGGATTTGCCAATATGCTGGCCACGATCAGCATCGGGCCCGGCGACCGGGCCTTTGACGATCCGGCCCAGGCCTGCCGCCCCTTTTCCGTCGACCGCAGGGGGATCGTGCTGGCCGAAGGATGCGGCGTTCTGGTCCTGGCCGCCGAAGAGGCCGCCGCCGCCTGGGGCCTGACCCCCCGGGCCGAGGTTCTCGGCGTCGGGTGGACTTCCGACGCCTACCACTTTACCCTGCCCAACCGGGAAACGATTATCCGGGCGATTGCCGCGGCCATCGACGATGCGGATCTGTCCCCGGACGATATCGATTACATCAACGCCCACGGCACATCGACCCGGAAGGGAGACCTGACGGAAATCGAATGTCTGCGCACTATCTTCGGGCCACGGCTGCCGCAGATCCCCGTTTCCGCCAACAAATCCCAGCTCGGCCATTCCCTGGGGGCCTCGGCCGCCATCGAAGCCGCCCTGGCCATTGAAGGCATGCGGCAGCAGGTCATTTTGCCCACGATCAACCATGTGCCCGACCCGGCCCTGGCCGACGTCGACGTGGTGCCCGGTACGGCCCGCCGGCAGGCCCACGAATTCGTCCTGTCAAACGCCTTCGGATTCGGCGGGACCAACTGCTGCCTGGTTTTAAGAGGAATGTGATGTGAAACCGAAACCGTTTCAACCGGAAAAAAAAGCGGCCGATTCGCCCTACGTCCGGGACCTCACCGACAATCGCTGGTGGCATCGCTGCAGCCACCGGATTCTCTACGCCGACACGGACCGCTCCCAGGTGGTTTACCACGCCAATTACCTGCGTTACTTCGAGCAGGGCCGGGCCACTCTCATGCGGGACAGCGGTTACCCCTACCGCGAGGTGGAAGACAGCGGGTTTATTTACCCGATCATTGCCATGGGGGTGGATTATTTTACACCGCTTTATTACGACGACCCGATCTACATCCACACCCGGCCGGCGGAAATGGAACGGGTGCGCCTGCAGTTTGATTACCTGATCACCCACCAAGACACCGGCGCCGTTGTCTGCAAGGGCTTTACCCGTCACTGTGCCACCAACACCGCCGGAACGCCGGTGGGCATTGATGCAAAAACGACGCACCTATGGCTGACTTTTCCCCGCTGACCGTTACGGTCGATTTCCCGTTGCCCGCCTACCTGCGGGACCATCGCCTCGGCGGCCGGTCCGTCCTGCCGGCGGTTGACGCCCTCCGGATACTGGCAGACACCGCCGGCAAATCGATGCCGCCAGCAAATATCCGTCACATGCGCGACATCGCGCTGATCCGGCTGCTGTCCATCCCCCCTGATGATTCGCGCTGCCGGCTGTTTGTCACGCTTGCCCCGGCCCACGGACCGGACGGCGTGGCCGCGTCGCTGTGCACCCGGTTCCGGTCGAAATCCGGCCGGATTACCCGTCTGAAGACGCATGTATCGGTGATCTTCGGCGGTCCGCCGCCGCCGGCGGCACCGCTCCCGGATCGGCCGCCCAGGACCGGGTTCGACGTTGACGCCGCCCGGCTCTACCGGGAGCTGGTGCCCTTCGGGCCGGGGTTCCAGAGCCTGACCGGCACGGTGACGCTCTCACCGGAAGGCGCCACCGGCACGGCGATGACGCCCCCGAAAACCGTTTCCATCGGTGGCCCGACCGGATCGCCGTTTCCGCTCGATGCGGCTTTTCATGCCGCCTGCGCCTGGGGCCAGCGGTTTCATCACAAAATCGTCTATCCAATGGCCATCACCCGGCGCGTTATCACAACCCCCACCGCCGTTGACGGGCGCTATGCGGTCACGGTCAGACCGGTGGCCGCCGGAAACGACACATTGACCTTTGATATCTGGATTACGTCTGCCGCCGGCATCGTGTGCGAAACCGTCCGGGGCGTCCGCATGGCGCCCATCGATGGAATCTCCACCGATCCGCCGGCCTGGATATCCGCACCGTGCTGAATCAAAGTGACGAACGGGTACCCGGCGTCAAGCCGGATTTAAAATAGAAGAGGAGCCGCGATGACCCTGCGTTTTCTGCTGCTGTTGACCACGGCCTATCTCGCCGGATCGATCAATATTTCCATCGGCCTTTTCCGGCTGCTGGGGAAAAAAGACCCGCGCGACGCCTTCAGCGGCAACCCCGGTGTCACCAACGTCTACCGCCTGGCCGGACCGGCATGGGCCCTGGGGGTATTGCTGCTCGAAATGGGAAAAGCCGTTTTTATTGCCCTTCTCGCGCACCGTCTCCTGTCCCCCGGCGTCGTCCCCTGGATCGGCAGCGGCCTGATTATCGGCAACCGCTTCCCCTGCTTTCACCGATTCAGCGGCGGCAAGGGGGTGGCCAATTTTCTCGGGTTTGCCGCCCCGCTTGCCCCGCTCGCCGCCGGGCTCGGCATGCTGCTCTGGCTGGCCGCATTTACCCTGAGTCGTCAGCCGTTTATCGGGTCCTTCGCCCTGATCGCCGCTCTGGGCATCGGTATGGCCGCCGCCTGCGGAATCGGCATCCTCCCTTTATCAGGCACCCTCGTCACTGTCGCCCTGATCGTCCACGCCCATAAAAAAAATATCGCCGGCATTCGCGCCAGCGCTGGATAACGCGTCAGCCGTGCCGCATCTGTTTCCCGGCGCCCCTGTTTCCGTGTCTCTTTCACTCCGCCCGCGGCCGCATCCCGATCGCCCCGGCCGGGCAGATGGTCGCGCACAGGCCGCATCCATAGCATCGGGCCGGGTCGAAATGCATTTTACCGATAATCATCCGGCGGGCATCAAAAATACAGCGATCCACACACAGGCTGCAATGGACACATTTTTCCGCTGCATCCACGGCGATAAAATCGGACCGCACAACGAGATCGGGCCGGTGATACTGTTTCAGAATCTGCAGATCATGGCAGCAGCAGGCGCAGCAGCTGCACAGGGCATAGATGTCGGGGCCGGGCATATGGAAGGTCAGGTGAACCAGTCCCTCTTTATCGGCGGTTTCCAGGATTTTTTTTGCCGCTTTTAGAGAAACCGGACGGGCCTGTTTTCTTTTGATCTCTGCGGCGGCCACACTGTTTAGCAGCAGGCAGACATCCACGGGATGGCCGCACCGCTGATAATGACTGCGGCAGACACAGGCGGTAACCGCGATGGGGTCTGCGGCCTGCAGAATATCCCGCACCTGGGAGGCCGGCAATATCCACTGACGCGTATCAATTGCTTCACGCACTGGAATCACCCGGGCGGAAAAATCGATCTTCCCCTTCGCCATCCACCGCTCGTAGCGCGCCAGCCGGTTTTCCAGAAAGGCGTCTTTTTCTCCCTTCATCCGGACATCTCCTTTTCATACTGCCGAATCACATCGCCCAGAGTAGTCACGGCCCGGGAAATATCTTTTTCATCGGGGCAGGTAAAGCTGAGGCGCGCCGTTTCCATGCCGTCGCCTTTGCGGACAAAGAAAAATGTTCCGGGAACAAAGGCCACGTTCCGCGCCACGGCCCGGGCGTAGACCTGCGTCATGTCCATGCCTTCCGGTCCCCGCAGCCAGACAAACATGCCGCCTTCAGGCCGGGACCAGTGAAAATACGGCGGGAAAGCGTCTTCCAGCGCCCGGAACATGGCGGCCTGCCGGGGCGCATAAATCGACAGAATATGCGGCAGATGGCGGTCAAGGTAGCCGCCTGTCAGATATTCGGCGGCCAGGGCCTGACCAAAGGTGCTGGTATGCAGGTCCACGCCCTGCCTGGCCGTCACCAGCCATTTTCGAATCGAAGGCGGAGAGATGCAGAATCCGATGCGCAGCCCCGGCGCGAATATCTTGGAGAACGTCCCGACGTAAACCACGTTATCCGGCGCCATGGAAAAAATGGACGGGACGGCCTCTCCCCGGTATCGCAGGGCGCTGTACGGGTCATCTTCGATGAGCAGGGCATGATATTTTATCAGCAGGTCGGCAATTTTCTGCCGGAGAGATATCGGGATTGTCCGGCCGGTGGGATTCTGGAAGGTCGGCACCAGATAGACGCATTTCACCCGGCCCTGCTTTAAAACCGCTTCAAGCGCATCCGGCGAGACCCCGTCATCGCCGGTCTGAAGGCTGACATAGTTCGGCTGGTATGGGGCAAATGCCTGGATGGCGCCCAGATAGGTCGGCGCCTCGATCGCTATTGAATCGCCTCTGGAAATGAGTATTTTCCCCAGGCCATCGAGAATCCCCTGGGATCCGCTGCCGATGAGCACATCTCCGGTTGACACATCAAGCCCCTCTTTTTCACCAATATATGCGGCCAGGGCTTCCCGGAGCGGCCCGAATCCTTCCGTCAGGTCGTATTGCAGGGCCCGGTGGCCGTATGTGGTCAGCACCTTGTCAACAAGTTCCGGAAAAATCCGCAGGGGAAAAGAATCCGGTGCGGGCATACCGCCGGCCAGGGAGATCATTTTTGGCCGGGCCGCCACCTTCAAAATTTCACGAATGGCACTGGCATCCACGGCCCGCATTCGATCGGCCAGCAGTTGATCAAAGTCCATTTTATTTCACCTTCTCAATTGGGTTAAATACGCGCGCAGCTGCGCAACGGTCTGTCTCCAGATCATCGGGTCCCGGCTGGCCGCATAGAGCGGCGCCGCCCCGTTGACGGCAATAACGATAAAATCGGCCACTTCCCGGTATTTTACGCCGGGTCTGAGAAGCCCCTTGCCATCGGCCTCTTCCAGCCAGGTCTGGAGCAGCCGGGAAAAACGGACATACCCCTTGAGAATATGGCGGCTCATGGTGGAAGACTGGCCGGACAGTTCGGTCAGCATATTGAAAAAAAAACATCCCCCGTCAAACACATCGGCGCCGAGGTAATCGTGCATGTTGTTGTACACAGTCTGCTCGATGCGCTGGACGGGATCATCAATGTCGGCAATATTCCTGAAAACAATGCCCCGCCAGATCGTTACCGCCCGGTCGTAAACCGCATACCAGATATCTTCCTTGCTGCGGAAGTGCCCGTACAGCCCGCCTTTGGTGAGCCTGGTGGCCGCCAGGATATCGCCGACAGACGTGTTAAAATACCCTTTGACGGTAAACAGTTGAAGAGTCTGCTCAACGATATTGCGCCGGGTGCGACTGCCTTTGGTGCCCATCTCGATGCCTCCCGTGATCCAGCCGGTCGCGGATGATCGGCTTCCGGAACGGCCCATGAAACCCGGTACTGATCAATACTCACGAATCACCAATTACAAATATACCGACCGGTCTTTTTATATTTAAACTGGCGAGCCGTGTCAAGCGTTAAGACGTTATCCTCCGATATTTTTTCTGTCTGCGGGATGTATCCGGATGGCAGGTAAAAACCAGCACGCCGGCTCCATCAAATTGTGACGATACGAATTTTAAAGATACTTGGGGTAAACACCACGGTCAGTAGCATTCCAGGCGCTTCCGCCGGGGATCTGGATACCGCGCGGCAATTGTTCAGAACGTACACAGAATGTTTCGATGTCGGTTTGTGCTTTCAGATTTTTGAAACGGAAAAAGTCCGGTGATCCTAAGCCTGCGACAGCTTAAGTACCAGCCGCTGCTCGTTGACGGCGGTGCCCCACTCGGTTCCCATACATTGTTCGGTGAGAACAAATCCGTTTTTCTCATACAACCGCCGGGCGACATGAAGCCCTTCAAAGGTCCACAAATAAACCGTTGGATATTTTTTTCCCCGGCAAAAACTGATGGCCGCATGGAGCAACTGATGGCCGATCCGTTTTCCATGCAGATGCTCGGCAACGATAAACCAGCGCAGATGGGCCCCCTTGCTGCCGGCGTGGATGCCGTCAATGGAAATGGTGGCAACGACCCGTCCCATTTCAGATACCGTCCAGAACCCGTCGCGTGATTCATCGTATCGATTCAAAAACGTGGACAAACCAGTGGCGACCATGGCTTCGAAGTAAAGATCAAATCCCCAGTGGCGGTGGTAGTAGGTGCCGTGAAGTTCGGTAACCTGCCCGATGGCGCCCGGAAAATAGCCTTGATCCACCCGAATCTCTGACATTCGAAGCCCTCCGAATCAGCTGGGTGTAAAGAATTGGGTTGAAGTAAATATGGGATTAATATCTTTTCTCTTTTAGCCATACCCGCCCTTTTTGTCAACGATCCGGGCCGATCGCGCAACCATCACATCGCCCCTGTCAGATGAATACCGCATGAAGACGCAATCCCGGATAGAATCTTGCCAAATAGAGACAGGTCGGTTATAGAAAAACGCTTTTTATGCTATGATGCCAAAATGACTTTCAACGAACCGATTGCCGTGGTGGGAATGGGCGGGGTATTCCCCGGCGCACAAACGCTTTCCACCTTCTGGCAGAATATTCTCAATCGCGTCGAAACCGCCGACGATGTACCGGCTGCCCGGTGGGGAATACCGCCCCGGGCCATGCTGGCCGAGCAGTTTGCACCGGATAAGGCATACGGCCGGCGCGCCTGTTTAATTCAAAATTTCCAGTTCGACCCATCCGGCCTGAACATCTCATCAACGGCTGCCCGCGATCTGGACCCGCTTTATCACCTGGCCCTGCATGCCGGCCGGGAGGCCCTGGCCGGAAGTATTTCGCCGGGCCTTAACCGGGACCGGACCGGCGTGATTTTAGCGGCCATCGCATTGCCCACCGACGGGGCATCGGATGCAGCCCGAAGGATCGTCGGGCAGTCTCTGGCCGATTCCGTTATGGCGGTCATGGGGGACACGCCATCCCGTCAGAATCGTCCGTTACCGGACCGCACGTTCCTGTCCGGGCAGGTCACATCGCTTCCGGCTGCGCTGATCGCCAGGGCGCTCGATCTGGGGGGCGGCACCCTGACCCTGGACGCCGCCTGCGCCTCGTCGCTTTACGCCATTAAACTGGCCTGCGACGAACTGGCCGCCCGCCGTGCCGATGCCATGCTGGCCGGGGGCGTCTCCCGGCCCGACTGCCTCTATACCCAGGTGGGGTTTACCCAGCTGCGCGCGCTGTCACCGTCGGGCCGATGCGCGCCCTTTGACCGGACCGCCGACGGCCTGGTGGTGGGCGAAGGCGCCGGCATCGTCATGCTGAAACGACTCGCCGATGCAGTATCGGCCGGCGATGTGATTCACGGCGTTATCCGGGGCATCGGGTGGTCCAACGATCTTCGCGGCAACCTGCTGGCCCCGAGCAGCGAAGGCCAGATCCGGGCCATGCAGCAGGCCTACCGCTCTTCCGGCTGGTCTCCCCACGATGTGGACCTGATCGAATGCCACGGCGCGGGGACGCCCCTGGGCGATGCCACGGAGCTGGCCAGCCTGCAGACCCTGTGGGGTCACCCGGAAACATCCCGGAGAACCTGCGCCATTGGATCCGTCAAATCGATGATCGGTCATTTGCTGACCGGTGCCGCGGCCGCCGGGCTGATTAAAACCTTGCTGGCCATCAAGAATCACACCCTGCCGCCATCGATCAACTTTGACCAGCCGCCTGCGGACAGCCCGCTGATTGACGGGCCGTTCAGGGTGCAGACCAACGCCGCGGCCTGGTCCCAACGGGATTCGAACACCCCGCGCCGGGCAGCGGTGAACGCCTTTGGATTTGGGGGAATCAATGCCCATCTGCTGGTTGAGGAGTATGTTGACGCGGCGGCCGGTGGGCCGGTGGGCCAGCCGGCCAGCCGGCCAGTCAGCCAGTCGGCCAGTGGGGCAATCGTGCAGCCGGCCGGGCAGCCGGTGGCCATCGTCGGGATGGCGGCGGCTTTTGGGCGGCTGACGTCTCTCGAATCATTCGAAAACGCCGTTTTTAACGGAGAATCCGCCATCGGGCGCCGTCCCGATGCCCGGTGGAAGGGTTGTGACGCATATGCTCCCGGATTGCCGGGTACCGCCGGGATGTCCGGGGCCTTCATGGATCAGATCCAGATCCAGCCCGGCGAATTTCGCATTCCCCCGACCGAAATCGTCGATATTCTCCCCCAGCACCTGCTCATGCTCCAAACCGCCTGCCGGGCGGCCCGGGACGCCGGCCTGGCGACAGAAGCCAGACCCCGCGCCGGGACGATCATCGGGATCGAGTTTGATTATGAAGCCACGAATTTTCACCTGCGCTGGGATCTGTTCAACGCGGTTCAGCGCTGGAATGATGAAAAAAACCTGGGGCTCAGCCGCCGCGATATGGACCAGTGGCGGCAGCAGCTCCAGAAGATTACCGGCCCGCCCCTGACCCACGAACGCACCCTGGGCGCCCTGGGCAGCATGGTCGCCAGCCGGGTGGCCCGTGAACTGCGGCTGGGCGGCCCGAGTTTTGTCATATCCGACGGACCGGCCTCTGGACTGCGGGCCCTGGAAATCGGTGTCCGATCCCTCCAGCGGGGGGAAACCGACGCCATGCTCATCGGTGCGGTGGATCTGTTCGGGGATATCCGCAATCTGGCGACGGCATCGGACGGATTACGGTTTTCATCGACCGACACCCTGCGCCCCTTTCACTCCGATACTGACGGCACCCTGCCCGGCGACGGCGCCGGTGCGGTGGTGATCAAACGGCTGGACGACGCGCTGAAAGCGAACGATCGCATCTATGCGGTGATTCAGGGACTTTCGGCCACCACCGGAAACAGATCCGATTCGAATTCAATGACGGCGGCCTATGCGCGGGCCGTCCATCAGGCCACGGCAGCGGCCGGATGGCGTGTCGACGATGTGGGGTTTCTGGAAGTTCACGGCAGCGGCGATCCTGGAGAAGACCGGTTGGAGAAAGCGGCGCTGACCACCCTGTTTCCGGCGGCCCCCCGGCCGGCCGGTCCATGCTTTCTTGGCACATCGAAGCCAACGGTCGGCTATGTGGGGGCGGCGGCATCCATGGCGTCTTTAATTAAAACCGCCTGCTGCCTGTTCCGGCGGCAATTGCCCCCCTGGACGGCACCGGCGGAAATCGATCCCGACATCCGGTCAAACGGATCGTTTCAGCTGACCGGTCACACGATTTCCTGGCCTTCCCCAGCGGCTGGCACTCAGTACCGGGCAGGAATCGTTGCCCTGACCCCTTCGGGTGGCTGTGCCTGCATCGCCCTGGAAAACGGGCCTGAGTCAGGCCCCACTTGTGCGGCACCCGCGCCGCACCCGCTGGAAACCACGACCGCCGCCACGCCGATCACCCTGACCATCGGGGGATTGCCCGAATCGCCGCCGCTGCCACCGGAACGACTGCGGAAAACCGTTCGCCCGGTTGAAAAAACGGCCCCATCCACATCCGGCATCCCCGCAGACATACCCGAGGTGGAAATGATCCGCCAGGTGGCTGAAAATACCGCGGCAACGGAAAAAGCCCACAGCCGCTTCCTCGCATTTTCCGCGGACCTGACCCGGATCTATGGTGACACCCTGGCCTTTCAGCGGGAATTCCTGGAACAGCATCCAGCGGCAGCCAACCTGTTTAAGTCACCGTCTGAAGACCGGTCCCGCCCCGGCCGCCCACCGCAAGCCGGCCGCCCCGAACACGATGCCCCTGTTTTCCCCCGTCCGATGTGCATGGAATTTGCCATCGGATCCGTGGCAAAGGTGCTGGGCCCGGCCTTTTCCGATGTGGATACCTATCCGGCCCGGGTGAGGCTGCCCGACGAGCCGTTGATGCTCGTTGACCGGATCATCGCCATCGAGGGCCGGAAAGGCGTCCTCGGACCGGGCCGCATCATCACCGAACACGACGTCCACCCGGATATCTGGTATCTCGACGGCGGCCGGACGCCGGTGTGCATTTCGGTGGAGGCCGGCCAGGCCGACCTGTTTCTGTGCGCCTATCTCGGAATTGATTTTAAGGTAAAGGGAAAACGGACCTACCGTCTGCTCGATGCCACGGTGACCTTTCACAGTGCGCTTCCCCGCCCCGGCGATACCATCCGCTACGATATCCACATCGACAAATTTGTTCGCCAGGGCGAGACCTGGCTCTTCTTTTTCCGGTTTGAGGGCGCCATCAACGGCCGGCCGTTGATTACCATGGTCGATGGCTGTGCCGGGTTCTTCACCCACGAGGAGGTCACCCGGTCCGGCGGGATTATCACCACGGATGACACGCCGCCCGACGCCCCCAAGGGCCGGGGAAAATGGGCCCCCTGGGTGCCGGTCAAAACCGAACGCTATTCCGATGCCCAGCTCGATGCCCTGCGGCAGGGCGACATGGCCGCCTGCTTTGGCAATGATTTTCGCGGCATGACCGTCCCCGGCGCCCTGCGGCTGCCCGGCGGGCGGATGCGGCTCATCGACCGGGTGCTCCTTGTCGATCCGGCCGGCGGAAAATTCGGCCTCGGATTTATCCGGGCCGAAGCGGATATCCATCCGGACGACTGGTTTCTCACCTGCCATTTCGTGGATGACAGGGTCATGCCGGGCACATTGATGTACGAATGCTGCGCCCACACGCTTCGGGTTCTGCTCCAGCGCATGGGCTGGGTCTGCGATCAGCCGGCGGCCGCATACGAGCCGGTCATCGGTGTTCAGAGCAAGCTGAAATGCCGCGGACCGGTGACCCCGGATACCCGAAAAGTCCATTACGAATTAACCATCCGGGAAGTCGGCTACGAACCGGAGCCCTACGTGATCGGCGATGCCGACATGTTTGCCGATGGCCGTCATATTGTCCGGTTCAACGATATTTCCATGAAGATGACCGGCGTGACCCGGCACGACCTGCGTGATTACTGGCATCGCCATACCCACGGCACCCCACCGGATCAACGCGGTCAGAAAAAACCGGCCGCCGTCTTCAGCCATGCGCAAATCCTCGCCTTTGCCCAAGGAAACCCGTCCGAGGCATTCGGCCGCCGATATCGGCCCTTTGACAGCAACAGGTTCATCGCCCGGCTGCCCAGACCGCCGTATCTCTTCATCGACCGGATCACCCGGTGCGACCCGCCGCCGTGGATCGTCAAGGCCGATGGCTGGGTGGAGGCCCGATTTGACACTGCGCCGGCCGACTGGTATTTCACGGCCGACCGCTCCGGTATCATGCCCTATGCCATCCTGCTGGAAATTGCCCTGCAACCCTGCGGCTGGCTGGCCGCATATATGGGGTCGGCCCTGCTGAGTGAAGACGATCTCCACTTCCGGAACCTAGGGGGGCAGGGGATTATCCAGGCCGATATCCCGGCCGGCGATCATCCCCTCGCCACCCGGGTTCGCCTGACACGGATATCCAAGGCGGCGGGGATGATTGTGGAATCGTTCGATTTCGACGTCCGCGCCGGGTCCCAACTGATTTACAAGGGTGATTCCTATTTCGGTTTTTTTTCCAAAACCGCCCTGGCCCAGCAGGAAGGGATCCGCGATGCCGAAAAGCGGGTTTTCCGGGCCGACCCGGCCGGTTCGATTTTGTCTGAGCCCTGCTGTTTTCCCGACGTGCCGCCCCTGCGGCCAGAAGATACCGACCCGGCCGGCACGGGGTCGACATCGGCCCTGCAGATGCCGGCCACGGCCATCCGGATGGTCGATCGAATCGATCTCTTCATTCCCGACGGCGGCCCCCGGCGGCTGGGCTACATCCGGGGGCAGAAGCAGGTCAACCCCGACGACTGGTTCTTCAAGGCGCATTTCCACCAGGACCCGGTCTGGCCGGGATCGCTGGGAATCGAGTCTTTTATCCAGCTGCTCAAATACTATCTGATCGCCACCTGGAAAGAGAAAGTTGACGGCCACCGGTTTTCCATCACGTTTCCCCGGCGCCACGAGTGGATCTACCGGGGTCAGATTTTACCGACCGACGGGAATGTCACCGTGGAAGCGATCATCACGCAGGTGACGACCGACCCGTCTGTATCCATCACGGCTGACGGATTTCTCAGCGTCGATGGCCGTTATATCTATGAAATGAAACAATTCGGTATCTCACTGGTACCGCTCTCATCAAGGTCAATCCCATGAAATATACGAACGTTTTCATCGATGCCTTCGGGTACGAGCTGCCCCCCAACGTCATCACATCCGACGATCTGGAAAACCGGCTGGCCCCGCTGTATCGAACGCTCCACATCACCCCGGGGCAATTGACGGCCATCACCGGCGTCCGGGAACGCCGCTTCTGGGACCGCGGCTTCCGCATGCGCACCGGCGCCATCATGGCCGGCCGCAAGGCGCTGGCCGACTCGGCGGCCGCTCCCGCCGATGTCGGCATGCTGATATACGGCGGCGTCTGCCGGGATCATCTGGAACCGGCCACGGCCTGCGCGGTGGCCGAGGGCCTGGGCATCGGCCCCGATGCCGAGATCCTTGACATTTCCAACGCCTGTCTCGGGGTTTTAAACGGCATCATCCATGTGGCCAACGCCATCGAACTCGGCCAGATCCAGGCGGGAATGATCGTTTCCTGCGAATCCGCCCGCCAGATCGTGGAGCAGACCATCGAGCGGATGCTGGACCAGCCGAACATGGAAATATTCAAAAAATCCCTGGCCACCCTCACCGGCGGATCCGGCGCCGTGGCCGTGGTGCTGACCCACCGCGACCTGGCTGACCGGGGCCACCGTATCCAGGGCGGCATCGCCTTAAACGACACCCGGCACCACCGGCTCTGCATCTGGGGGCCGGACACGGGCATCCCGGCCACCATGCCCCTGGTGATGGAAACCGATGCCGTGGGCGTCCTCGAAAACGGCGTCAAGCTCGGCACGCGGACCTACCGGGCATTTCGGGAGACGATCTGGCGCAACGCCGGACCACCCGACAAGATCATCTGCCACCAGGTGGGCGCGGCCCACCAGCGAACCATCCTTCAGGCCCTGGATATCCCCGCCGAAAAAGATTTTGTCACCTATCCTTTTCTCGGCAACATCGGCACGGTTTCTCTGCCGATCACGGCGGCCATCGCCCGCGAACGCGGCTTCCTGACAGCCGGCGACCAGGTGGGATTTTTCGGTATCGGCAGCGGCCTGAACTGTCTGCTGCTGGGGGTTCGATGGTAATCCGCGCTCTGCCTGCCGCTGTCCGGCAACTGTATCCGTTCCCGTCCCGTTACCTGACGGCCAGCGGCCTTCAGTACCACTACCTGGACGAAGGGCGGGGCACGCCGATCGTCATGGTTCATGGCAATCCGACCTGGTCGTTTTTTTTCCGGGATCTGATCCGGGATCTGTCACGCGACCACCGGGTCATCGTCCCGGACCATATTGGCTGCGGCCTGTCAGATACGCCGCCCCGGTCCCGGTACGGCTACCGGCTGGCCGACCGGGTCGCCGACCTTGACCGCCTGCTGGCCCGACGGGTGCCCGACGAAAAAATCACCCTGCTCGTACACGACTGGGGCGGCATGATCGGCATGGCCTGGGCCATCGATCATATCCCCCGCATCGCCCGGATCATTGTCCTCAACACCGCCGCTTTTCTCCCCATGCCAGGCAAACCGCTGCCCTGGCAGCTGCGCCTGATCCGAAACGTGCCGGCCGTTGCCACCGGTGCGGTCCTCGGCCTGAACCTGTTCGCCGCCGGCGCCATTTTCATGGCCCCCTTTTACCGCCTGCCGCCCGCCGTCCGGGCCGGATACCTGGCCCCGTACAACCGGCCTGCCCACCGGATCGCCACCCTGGCCTTTGTGCAGGATATTCCGGTGAAGCCGACAGACCCAAGCTACCCTGTTGCCGCCCGGACCGACGCCGCGCTCTGCCGGCTGGCCCACGTACCGATGGGCATCTTCTGGGGAAAGCACGATTTCGTATTCGACACCGACTATCTGACCGAATGGCGGCGGCGCTTTCCCGATGCCGAGGCCCATCTGTTCAACGATGCCGGCCATTACCTGCTCGAAGATGCCGGCGACCGGATCATTCCCCGGATACGTTCGTTCTTGCAAAAGCACCCGCTTTGATAGTAAGAAGTTGTATTCATAACCGTACCCCTGAAATAAAGACCTGAAAGCAACATCCGGCAACAAGAGTCGATCTTGCCATTTTAGAAAAAGGACCGGTTGATTTTTCCCATGACAGACGCTCCCCAAACCGACCATTCCACCGCCGCCGCAGAAAAAACCGTGAATGTAGCGGTCCACCTGGCGCGGATGGCACGTGATTTTCCGTATCGAAAAGCGGTTATCCAGCCCGTCGGGCGCGACCACCAGAACCGGGTGGCCTATTCCCACCTGACCTTCCGGCAGCTGCACCGGGAATCCGACTGTCTGGCCCACGGCCTCGATCAGGCCGGCATTTCCGCGGGTGTCCGGACGGTTTTGATGGTCCCGCCCAGCCCGGATTTTTTTGTTCTGATTTTCGCCCTTTTCAAGGTCGGCGCCGTCCCGGTCATCGTGGATCCGGGCATGGGAATCCAGCGCATGCTCCGCTGCCTGCGGGGAACGGAGCCAACAGCTTTCATCGGTATTTCCAAGGCCCATGTCCTGCGTTTTTTTTATCCCCGTTTTTTCCGCAGCGTCACGCATTGGGTCACCGTGGGGCGGCGCTGGTTCTGGAGCGGCCGGACCCTGGATCAATTGCTCGTCAAACCCTGGACACCCTATCCGGCCAACCCCACCCGGCGGGATGAGACCGCCGCCATTCTGTTCACCACGGGAAGCACCGGCCCGGCCAAGGGTGCCGTCTATACCCACGGCAATTTTGACGCCCAGGTGGCGCTGATCCGTTCCCATTTCAATATTGCCCCCGGTGAAATTGACCTGCCCACCTTCCCTCTGTTTTCGCTGTTTGATCCGGCCCTGGGAATGACCGCCGTGATCCCCGACATGGACCCGACCCGGCCGGCCCGGGCCCATCCGGTCAAAATCATCGAAGCCATCATTGATCATGGCATCACCAACATGTTCGCATCCCCGGCCCTGCTCAAACGTCTGGGAGAATACGGCCGGGACCGGGACATCCGCCTGCCGTCCCTGCGGCGGGTCATTTCGGCCGGGGCGCCGGTGTCGCCGGATGTCATCGACCTGTTTTCCCGCATGCTGCCGCGCCATGCCGAAGTGCACACCCCGTACGGCGCCACGGAAGCCATGCCCGTCGCATCCATTGCCAGCCACGAAATCCTGAAAAACACCCGGCAGATGAGCGCCAAGGGTTTCGGCATCTGCGTCGGGCGCCCCATTGACGGCATTGACGTTAAAATCATTAAAATCACGGACGACCCGATTGACCGGTGGCGGGATGATCTGGTTCTGCCCGCCGGGCGAATCGGAGAAATCACTGCCTGCGGACCGCCGGTCACGCGCCGGTACTATGCGGATCCCCCGGCCGATGCGCTGGCAAAGATAAAAGACGGCGACGGTTTCCGGCACCGGATGGGGGATCTGGGATGGATCGACAGTTCCGGGCGAATCTGGTTTTGCGGACGCAAAAACCATCGGGTCATCATCAATGAAAACGATGCGCTCTATTCAATTCCCTGCGAATCAATCTACAACAACCACCCGGATGTTTCCCGCAGCGCCCTGGTGGGCGTGGGAGACGCCCCGCACCAAACCCCGGTCATCTGTATCGAGCTGAAAGAAGACGTTTCCCCGCAGGCGCATGAGCGAATCCAGGCTGAACTGGTGGCACTTGGCAAAACCAGTCCGCATACAAAGGCGGTAAAAGAGGTGCTTTTCCACGACGCTTTTCCCGTGGATATTCGCCATAACGCCAAGATTTTCCGCGAACAGCTCGCCCAATGGGCCGAAGAACAGATGTAGATGGCGCCTCTGTTGAAACCGAAAAACCGATCCAATGCCATAGAGCGGGGAACAATGCCCCTTTTTAATACCATTGTCCAAAGAAGGAGATCGCCATGGAATTATCCGGAAAAAACTTTATCGTGCTGGCCGAGGAGATGGTAAACGATCAGGAATTCTGGTACCCCTATTTCCGGCTCCAGGAAGCCGGCGCCAGGGTGACTGTTGTGGGTTCGGGCAGTGCCGACCATTATACCGGCAAGGCCGGCACCCACATCGAAGTCGATGCCGCCGCCGACCAGATATCGCTGGAAAAATACGATGGCATCGTGATTCCCGGCGGATACGCCCCGGATCACCTGCGCCGCTATCCGGCGGTGCTGCATCTGGTAAAACGGCTTTTTGAAACCGGGAAAGTCGTGGCCGCCATCTGCCATGCGGGCTGGGTGCTTGTTTCCGCGGAGATTCTACGCGATCGCCAGGTGACTTCCTACATCGCCATCAAGGATGATCTGGTCAATGCCGGCGCCCGATGGACAGACGCTGAAGTGGTCATCGACGGTAATCTGGTAACGAGCCGCACCCCGGCGGATCTGCCCGCCTTCATGCGGGCCATCATCAGCGTCGCCGCCTGACGGCATGACGCCTGCCGGTGACCCGCAAAATTAACGAAAGTCCGTGCCTGCATGTCACAACCCCAGTCCATACGCACCCTGCTCCGGGAACACAAAGCCCTGCTCATCGTCATGATCGTGGGGATTATCCTGCTGGAAGTTGAGATTTTTGCTTTTGCCGCCCTGAAAACGGGCCGAAAGTCGGTGCTCGAAATTCGCGACAAGCAGGGGAATCTGATCCATGTCACCGACGGCGACCATCTGAGCTCATTCAACAAATACTACTTTGAGCAGACCTTCGGCCCCCTGACGCAATACCAGACCCGCCTGGCCGTCAAAGACCGCCCCTTCCCCTTCCGCGCCTGGTTCGCTGCGGCCGTGGGCATTCCCGTCGGCGCCGTCCTCCTGTTCGGCTTTGTCGTCCGGGCCTATCTGGCCATCGTCCACGGTGACGTTCTGGCCGGAGATACGGCCCCACACCCGGCGAATGCCCCGGGCTCCCGTCTGCAGCGGATCATCGGCCACCTCCGGCGAACGAATGTTTTTATTCTCGGGGCGGGGATTTTCCTGCTTGCGGCAGGATACTGGATCGTTCCCAACATGATCACCTACCTGGGACGCGCCAGCCTCGATACAATCATCCGATATAAATGGATTTTTCTGCCCGCGGCAACCGTCTTGGCCGCCATTGTCGTCTGGATTATCTATCTGCGCTATCTGCTGGCCAGGGCGGCCATCGCCAGCCAGGCGGAAGTTGAGAAATACCAGCTCCGGCTCACCATGGAAAATACTGCCCCGCTGGCGCTGACACATGACGCCCGCTCTGGAGACAGCGCCGCTGATGCCGCCAACCCCGCCACCGGTAATCCGCCCCGTGCCGGTGACACGCCGGCAGCGGGCCGGCGGCCGGCCGCTCAGTCAAACACCGACACGCCGGTATAATTTTCCGGCGTTATCTGCATTAATTCGGCTTTCACGGCATCCGTGACATCCAGCCCTTCGATAAATACCGCCAGCGTTTCTTCCGTTATGGTCCCATGGGTACGGGTCAGCGCCTTCAACGCCTCGTAGGGTTTCGGATATCCTTCCCGGCGCAGAACCGTCTGAATACCTTCCGCCACCACCGCCCAGTGATCGTGCAGATCCGCCAGAATGGCCGCTTCGTTGAGCACCAGTTTATTCAGCCCTTTCTGTATCGATTTCAAAGCGATCAGGGTATGGGCCAGCGGCATGCCGGTATTGCGCGTGACCGTTGAATCGGTCAGATCCCGCTGCAGCCGTGAAACAGGCAGTTTTCCGGACAGGTGGGAAAACAGGGCGTTGGCCAGCCCCAGATTGCCTTCCGCATTTTCGAAATCGATGGGGTTGACCTTATGGGGCATGGCGGAAGACCCCACCTCGTTGGCAATGATTTTCTGCTTGAAATAATTAAGGGAAATATATGCCCAGATATCCCGGCAGCTGTCGATCAGGATGGTATTGATCCGCCGGACGCCGTCGCAGAAGGCCGCCAGATGGTCATACGGTTCAATCTGGGTGGTGACCGCCGTGCGGTCCAGATCGAGGACGTCATTGACCAGATAGTCGGCAAACGCGGGCCAGTCGATATCCGGATAGGCCACTTTGTGCGCATTGAAATTCCCGGTGGCGCCGCCAAATTTAGCGGCATACGGCACCTGGGCCAGCAGGGACCGCTGCCGTTCGAGCCGATGTACGAAAACATAGATTTCTTTTCCCAGGATCGTCGGCGATGCCGGTTGTCCGTGGGTGCGGGCCAGCATCGGTATACCTCGCCACTCGCGGGCCAGCCGGATCATCTGGTTCATGGTTTCGTCCAGTTCCGGCCGGATCACGCTCTGCCAGGCGTCTTTGAGCATCAGGGGCAGAGCGGTATTATTGATATCCTGGGAAGTCAGGCCAAAATGGATAAATTCCTGACAGGATGTCAGCGCCAGCGATGTAAATTTTTCCTTTAAAAAATATTCGACCGCCTTGACATCGTGGTTGGTTGTTTTCTCGATGGCCTTGACCCGTTCGGCGTCGGCCAGTGTAAACTTCCGGTAGAGATCCCGTAAGGCCTGCTGCGCCCCGGCATCAACACCCTTGAGCTGGGGCAGCGGCAGCTGGCAGAGCGCGATAAAGTATTCAACCTCCACCATCACCCGATAACGGATCAATGCTTTTTCAGAAAAATAATCAGCCAGTGGTGCGACTGCCTGGCGATAGCGCCCGTCCACGGGAGAGATCGCCGTTAACATATTTAATTCCATTCCCGTCTCCTGAATCCCTTCCACCGGCCCGGCATTCAACAATCGCACAGGGCTGCCGCTGTCAGGATTATTGTCTTTTCTCCGACTGGTTTGAGTGTATCTTTAATCTTTAAAATCTACCATTCGCCCGATAAAAACGCGCTTCCGGCACACCTTCAGCTTTATGGCCTGCGCGCCTCAGGTTTTGAGCGTGAGCGCCGTTCCATAGGCAATGGCCTCCACGCAGCCAACGCCTTTTTTATTGGCCCGCCGGCCGATGGATGCCGTTTCAATGCGGACATTGATGATGGCGGTGGCATCGGGCGCCGCTGCCCGCATCCGCAGAAGGGCCTCCCGCCGGGCCCGGTCGAGCAGTGTTTCATAAGACACCACCGTCCCCCCGAAGATGTTCCGCAGAGAAGCCAGCAGCCGCTTGAAATAGTCCACGGAGATAACGGCGCTGCCGGCAACGAGTGCCGCCGCCCGGACTTCGTTTTCCGGGTATGACAGGTTTTCAAGGGTAACGATCGGTTGCGACAGGTGTGCCGCCTCCCTTTTTTCGATGGAACGGAAATGGCGTTTTTCAGCCATGCTGCCGGCAAAGTAGCCCAGCGTCACCAGAACCAGAAAAACAAAAATATTAATCAAGGCACTCTCTCTATTCCACCCGGACGGCCGTGCCGTAAACGTATAATTCCGCGGCGCCCTGGGTGATGGAAGAAGTGGAAAACCGCACATTAACGATGGCAGTGGCACCGAGCTGTTCGGCTTGCTGGATCATTCGGGATGTGGCCTGGCGGCGGGATTCCTGCAGCAGCTTGGTATACCCCTTCAGCTCGCCGCCGATAATATTTTTCAGGCTGGCCATAATGTCCCGGCCGATATGTTTGGCCCGGATGGTGTTCCCCGAAACCATGCCGAAGTGCTCGACAATCGTTTTTCCGGGGATTGTTTCAATATTGGTGACAATCATGGGTATTTCCTTTCGCGGCTGATGATTTTTTTACTTCTTTCTCTGTAAAAATGAGCTTCGGGTCATGCCGGCGCCCACGGAATCATTTAAGATAATCCGGGCCCGGCGCAACGCATCGAGATTGCGATTAATCGGGATTCCCTGGATTGAATCTGGTTTCAGGGCGCCGCGCTGCAGATCGTATGGCAGCCGCTGCATGCAGACCACCGAGCAGTTCCCCCGGGTATGAATATTGGTCACCGCCTTGTTGGCAAGAAATGACGACACCTCGCTTTTGACGTCCCTGGCGCCATCGGCCAGCAGCTGCTCAAGAGTCAGGGGGATCATGGCAAAATTGGCCTGGTGCTCGATCAGCAGGTCGATGTCCCGGATAGTCAGCTGGTGGGATGCCAGCAATTTGCTCAAATGGAAACCCGCTCCGCGGGTGGCATAGAGAAAGACGCCTTTACCGTCCATTTCTCCATACACATCGCCATCGCTTTCTTTTTTTTCCGCCTGAATAAAATGCCCGAAGCATCCATGGGTGCTGGTGGCCGCGTCAACAATACCGTATTTCGGCGACACAAAGTCAAACCCCCTCCCCTGGTGAACGGTAACCCGCAGGCGGCCATCGGCACGGGTACGGACAGCCGCAACCGTATGGTATTTTCCCGAGCGGACATACGCCCGGGCAATCAGATCAACAATCCCCGGTTGTCCCGTCATGGTCATGATATCAAACGCAAAACTATTGACCTTTTCCTCATAAAAACGCAACGCATCCTTGAAACGGGTAAATACGCCGGCATCAACCGCTTCCGGGTACATCAGTTCCACCATCCGGTGCTGAACCCGGGCCGCCGTTGCCGGTACCCGGTATTCTATTTTTCCCAGATGATTGTCGACGATCAGGCCGTCGACGCGCTGGCCGTCGGTGACTTCGAGTACCGCCCGGGCAATGGCATCGACCGGATCGGTTCCCAATGGGTATTCGGCAGGTTCAGACACGGCGTCATTTCCCGCCAGATCAAAGGCGCCGTGTGTCTGAAAAGCGGTGGCCAGGGCATCATCGCCGAAAATTATCGACGCCGTATCCGATGACCGGAACGCATTGGCCCTGTGAATATTTTCAGCGCCGACGATCACCGAAAGATCGTCCGGAGACAGCACCCCCGTGGCCGACAGCATCAAAAGCATTTCAACGGCCACATTATAGCCGGGACAGCCGGCATACAGGTCGATGGCCACCAGATCGGGATTTTCGTTTTTGATCACTTCCCAGGGAAATCGAACGAGCGGGCCGGGATCGTATTTATCTTCACCGATATTGGTCGCGCCAATCAGAAAACGGACCCGGGACGGATCCACCGCCGGATCGCTGAGCAGGTCCTTCAGCGCCAGCACACCGATCCGGGTATCTTCGGGGGCCGCCATCCGCGTCCGGACCCCTATGCGTTCCTCGATCGTCTGGCTGTTTACCGGGACGTTATTTTTAAACACCATTCCCTTGTCTTCGTAGTAGCTGTTGTCCACCAGTGTACCGCCATTCCAGGCCCCATAGGCCAGAATGGACAAGATCGATTCTGTCATGAATATCATTCCCTTCGCAAGAAAGTATATGGGTGGGCATTGGGCGTATCATGCACGGGAAGTTCTATTGCCCCGATGAGATGATTTTAAAATTACCCTGTTTGGAAAGTCAATAGTCATTGCTGAAAAAGGCTGCCGGCCGGATGGATTGGACAAAAAAAAGACATTTACAAAAACGACTAAATTTATTATAGATGTCATGCTCAACTCCGTCTGGAACGGTTCAGTATTTTACATGCCGATTCAAACCATACTGATTCAAAGGGGACATTATGGGGAAAAACAGCCTGATCAAATCCACTGCGAAAAAGAAGAAAAAGCCATCCAAACCCTCCGCGCCCGCCACGCCCAAAGCCACGGAAAAACCGATCCCGAAAACAGGCACGCCGCCGGTACCCAAAACCGGCGCCGCGGAAAAAACAGTAAAACCGGCGTCTCCTCCGGTGAAAAAAGCGGTACCCAAACCGCCGGAAACCAATAAAACCGCCAGCGAAAAATCGGCGCCGACACCGCCGAAAACAGAGGCCCCCGCCCCGCCGGTGACGATTACCTACGATACGCCGCAGGCATCCGCGCCCCGGGATCCGATGGACAAAACCCTGCTGATCGCCGCCGCCGCGATCCTTTTTCTGACGCTTCTCGTCATCGGTGCCAGCGTGACCAATACCGACAGGTATTATATTAAAACCCGGCCCATGGGGATCGAAATCTGGCGCGGCAAGTTCGCCCCGCTGGGAGAGAAGAAAGTCATGGCCCTGCCGGATATGACAGCGCCCGAGAAAGGAAAAACCGTCTACAGCCGTAACGATGTTTATCCGCTCATCTTTACGCATTACCTGAAAAAGGCCGACGCCCTGCTGGCCCGGCCGGGCATGCCCGACTACGAAAGCATCCGGGCGTACCTGATCCGGGCCCAGAATTATGCCGTCACCAACGAACTGGCCGATGCCGCCTCCCGGCGCCTGGTCGCCATCGATTTCAACAATCTGCTCTACCGGGCCGCAATCGCCGGGAACCAGAATACGGTGGAAGACCAGGAAAAGGCGCTCGACTACCTGGCCCGGGCCAGCCGCCTCAAACTGGACGACAATCAGATTGACCAGGTCACCCGGCAGCGGGAAATCTGCAAAGAAAAACTGACCCGGCTGCAGAAAACCCGGGCCGCTGAAAATCAGGCGACGGGCGACTAAAACGATTGCGTACCGGTGCCGGCAGACGCGGCATCGGTACGCCTGTCATGGCGCCCGCCGGGCATAAACCCATCCGCCGTTTCTGCCGGCGGCACCGCTGATCTCTTTATCCTTCCATGGCCCCGCCCGTTTTTACCGTTTACCCGCTCACAGGTTCAGCTCACCGGCACGGATGCACGCCACCTGGTGGGACGACGCGGATTCCCCGGCCACCGGAGCCAGGGCGGGCACCTCTTTGCGGCATGCCGTCACCGCGTGGGGACAGCGGGTATGAAAAACGCACCCCGCCGGAGGATGGATGGGCGACGGCACGTCACCGGCCAGCACCTGCGCTTTTTTCTTTACCGTCGGGTCGGGAATCGGGATCGCCGAAATCAGCGCCGCCGTATAGGGATGCAGCGGATGGGCGTACAATGCTTCGGCATCGGCGTACTCCATGATCCTGCCCAGATACATGACCGCAATCCGGTCCGAAATATGTTTGACCACGGCCAGATCGTGGGCAATAAAAAGGTAGGCCAGCCCCATCTCCTTTTGAAGATCGAGGAGGAGGTTGAGGATCTGGGACTGGATCGACACATCCAGAGCGGAAACCGGTTCATCGCATATAACGAGTTTTGGATTGAGCGCAATGGCCCGGGCAATACCCACCCGCTGCCGCTGGCCGCCGGAAAACTCATGGGGGAACCGGACCATTGCCCGGGCGGGAAGCCCCACCCGGCGAAGCAGCTTCCGGACCCTGTCTTCACGGTCGGCGGGCGTGCCGATCCCGTGGATGACAAACGGCTCTTCGATGATATTCCCGATGGTGTGCCGGGCGTTGAGCGATTCAAACGGGTCCTGGAAAATCATCTGCATTTCCCGCCGGGCGGCCCGCAGCTCGGCGCGATTGAGGCTGGACATGTCCCTGCCATCAAAAATCACCTGTCCGGCCGTGGGCGTATACAGCCGGAGAATACTCCGGCCGGCCGTGGTTTTTCCGCATCCCGACTCGCCGACCAGCCCGACCGTCTCCCCGGCCCGTATCGTCAGAGAGATATCATCGACGGCATAAACCGTGCCCACCCGGCGACGGAATACACCGCCCAGAACGGGAAAATGCATCTTCAGATGCCGGACGTCAAGAAGCGTATCAGGAGATTTATTTTTCATTTTTCCTCAAAAAAACGGGTTGCGGACAGTGCCGTCTGAAAAAAACCGGCTCTGGATTTCCGCCGATCCCGGCCCGGTCGATCCATTCCTCTGCCTGTCGATCCCCTGCCTACCGATAAAGATAACATCGCACCCAATGCCCGTCGCCGATCTGGGTCAGGGGGGGAGGCGCCAGGCCGCATCCGGCCATGGCATAGGGACACCGGTTCTGGAAACGGCAGCCGTCCGGCAGGTCGTACAGGCTCGGCACCATCCCCCGGATGGTGCTGAGCCGGGTCTTGGGCACATTTTCCATCCGGGGAATCGAGGCCAGCAGCCCCAGGGTATACGGGTGCCGGGGGTGGGCGAACAGCTCCCGGACCGGTGCCTTTTCGGCCACGGTCCCCGCATACATGACCAGCACATCGTCGCAGATTTCGGCGATCACCCCCAGGGCATGGGTAATAAAAATCAGCGCCATACCCGTCTGGCGCTGCAATTGTGTCATCAGGTCGAGGATCTGCGCCTGGATCGTGACATCCAGGGCCGTGGTCGGTTCATCGGCGATCAGAACCTCCGGCCGCCCGGCCAGCGCCATGGCGATCATCACCCGCTGGCGCATGCCGCCGGACAGCTGATGCGGGTAGGCATTCATCCGCCGCCGGGCTTCGGGGATCCCCACTTCCCTCAGCAGGGCAACCGATCTGTCCTGGATTTCATTCGTACTCATATCCGGAAAATGGAGCTCAAACACCTCACCCAGCTGCCGGTGGATCCGGTGGACCGGATTGAGCGCCGTCATCGGCTCCTGGAAAATCATGGCAATGCTGTAGCCCCGGATCTCGTGCATCCGGTCCGCCGGCAGGGTGGCAATATCCTCATCCTGAAAAAGAATCCGGCCGCTTTCGATACGGCCGTGGGGCCTGGGCAGCAACCGCATGATCGACAGGGCCGTCACACTTTTACCGCAGCCCGATTCGCCCACGATCCCCAGGGTTTTCCCGGCCGTGACATCAAAGCTGACATCCTCCACGGCACGGATAAGGCCCTGTTCGGTGTCAAAAGCAGTCACCAGGTTCTTAACCTGCAGAATAGGGGGTTCGTTCACTCGTCATCCTCTGTCCGGCTGGCCGTTGCCAGACGACGGTCATTGTTTTTTAAAGGTTTCATCAACAGTGGTCTGCGGGGGAAACGTTTTTTTCTTTTTCCGGGCCTTCTTCGTTTCGTCGTGCCGGGTCTTGTCATACCAGAAAAGGCCGCCGGTCATGCTGTCAAACGGGCTGAACGCGCTGCCCGAATGCCGGGTGGCCGCCGGTGACGGCAGCCGCCACCAGCGCCAGAAAGCCTGCCGGAAATAAGGCCGCATCGTTTCCGGCACAAAGGCGCCGATGGCATGAATTTTCTCCTGAATGGCCAGGGACAGACGCACCCGCTCGGTCGTTTCCAGGGCGTTTCGATACGCGTCAATCATCCGGTCCAGTTCCGGATCGTCGGTGTTGGTGACGTTATTGGTCTGGGGTTTATGCGCATTGTCCGAATGCCAGGTCTGCCAGTAGGACGGCCGCAGTCCCGTGCCAAAACCCATGATAATCACTTCATGCCGGTTCTCGCTGATCTTCTTGAACCAGGCGCTTGGATCGAGTTTTTCGAGCGTCAGTTCAACGCCGGCCCGTTTGGCCTCTTCCTTGAGCACCACCAGTTTGGCCGTGTGCCGTTCCGCGCCGTAAGTGACCTTCACGGAAAACCGCCGGCCGTTCCTGGCCCAGATCCCGTCCGCCCCCCGCTGCCAGCCGGCGGCGGTCATATAATGGTCCACTTTTTCAAGGTCAAATCGCCGGGCCCGGATCCGGTCATTGGAGTAGGGGCCGTACCCCACATAGGCCTGCTCGAGCCGGAAAACATCGTTGCGCAATACCTCCCGGATCACCTTACCGATGTTCATGGCATGGGCAAAGGCATACCGCACGTTCTGGTCCTTGAATATTTCCTTGTCCAAATTGAGCCAGAGTCCAAAAGGCGACCGGGGCGTATCGTTATAGAACCACAGGCGCTGGACATATCCTTTGTCGACCACCGGTGTCCGGCTTTTCACGTGCCAGTATTTGGGCTGGTCCATATCAAAAACGTCGATCCGGGCCTTCTTGAAATACTCCCATTCCATGTTGTCGTTGCGCACAACCGTGTAAATCACCCGGTTGACGTTGAACCGGTTTTTAAAATATTTCAGATCCCGGGCCCACCAGTCTTTCTTGCGCTTGAATTTGACAAACTTTCCTTTTTTAAACGCTGAAATCTGATACGGGCCGGTGTTGGGAACAATTTTCCAGTTGTACCGCCGGACAAAATCATCGCCCAGTTCGCCGTAGTAGTGCCGCGGCGTGGGCGACAGCGACAGTTTCAGGTGGAGGTCCGGCGCGGCCTTTGTGCCGACAACGGCCAGCGTGTAATCGTCGTAGACGATCACCTTGTCGATCTCCCGGGTAAAATAATCGTTGTACCAGGGCGCGACGATCTTTTTGGAGCGCATGAACACCAGCGTGTAGGCAAAATCATGGGCTGTCACCGGTGTACCGTCCGACCAGCGGGCTTTCCGGTTGAGCTTGAAATACATGGTCTTCCTGTCTTTTCCAAAGGCCCAGTGCGTGGCCAGCTCGGGGATAATGCGCATCGTATTGGGATGCAGCCCGATCAGGCTCAGGTTGTTGCCCAGAATCGCCCCCCGGAAAACCGCGTTGGAATCCGGTCCGACGGTCCGAAACGTCAGGGGAAAACTGCGTATGGCCAGATGGAGGGTGCCGCCTTTTTCGGCCCCGGGATCAGCAAAGACCGGGTCCGTGTCATTGGTCAGCCATTTCAGGCCGGCCGGGGGCGGCGTGGGCGATATCCCGGCCCGGAAAATCTTCTTTTCCCCGGCGGCTCCGGCGCTGTCGCCATCGGTCCGGCCACCGTCGCTGCAGGCGCCACAGATAACCAGGGCCGCGAGGAGCCATATTGCCGGGCGCCACCTGCCTTGCCCTGCCGGCCGTGGAACCGGGGAGCCGCTGCTGCCGCGTTTCTGCATCTTACCTTTCTCCCTGCCGCTTTGCGTTCATGCCTATTCGTACGTCGTGTGCTGTCTGGGATCAAACGCCTCCCGGACGGCTTCACCAATAAAAGTGACGATCATCAGCGTGACAATCATGGCGCCGATGACCGACCCGGAAATCCACCAGGCGTCGAGGTTGTTCCACCCTTCCTGAATCAGTTCACCCCAGCTCGGCGTCGGTGGCGGCAATCCGAAACCGAGGTAGTCCAGCGACGTCAGGGCAACAATGCCGCCGGAAACGGAGAACGGGGCAAAAGTCACGATGATGGCAATCGTATTGGGGATGATATGCTTGAAGATAATGCGCCGGTTGGATGCCCCCAGGGCCCGGGCGGCCAGAACATATTCCCGGGAGCGTTCCTTGTAGGTCACGGTACGCATCGTCCAGGTAATCCCCATCCAGCCGAAAACCGCCATGATGAGCACGAGCATCATGAAGCTGGGCACCACGATGGAAGAAATGATGATGATAACGTATAAAAACGGTACATTGGACCAGATCTCGATAATCCGTTGAAAGATCAGGTCGAAAAAACCGCCCCAGTATCCCATGGCGCTGCCGATGGAGACCCCGATGGCGTAATTGGTGACGAGCAGCAGCAGCGAAAAAAAGATGGCAATCCGGAAGCCGTAGATGAGCCGCGCCAGAATATCCCGCCCCACGGCGTCGGTGCCGAGATAGTGCTGCTCGGCCCATGAGGGGGGAAAGGGCGGATAGGCATCCTTCTTCAGGTCGGTTTCCAGGGGGCTGTACGGCACGGGCGGCAGCAGCGCCCAGTTGCCGCTGTTTTCCTTTTTAAACCGGGCGGCCAGCGCCCGGTAGTTGGTTTCGTAGTCATAGCCCAGATCGAACATTGTGCCGGGCATCATGGCGCGGTAAGTGGGGAAAAAATATTGCCCGTCGTAATGAACGATAAGGGCCCGGTTGTTGACGATCAGCTCGGCAAAGAGCGAGACGGTCAGCATCAGGGCAAAGATCAGAAACGAATAATAACCCCGTTTGATGGATCTGAATCGCCGAATTTTACGGATTGTCAGCGGGTTGAGTGTCATGGGCGCTGTCAGCCGATCTCCCTGCCGATCCCGGACACAGAGGGTCCGGATGCCGGTATCATTCGAATTTCACCCGCGGGTCCACCAGGGCCACGCAGATATCCGATAAAATATTGCCAATCATAAAGAGCAGCGACGAAATCACCAGAATCCCCATGACCACGGGATAATCCCGTTCCACCACCGATTCGTATCCCAGCAGTCCCATGCCGTCGATATTGAAAACGGTCTCGATGAGAAACGAGCCCATCAGGATGACGGAGACGTTGTTCCCGAAGCTGGTGGCAATGGGGATGAGACTGTTTTGCAGGGCATGCCGGAATATCGCTTTTTTAAAGGGCAGCCCCTTGGCGATGGCCGTGCGCACGTAGTCGGCCGCCAGGTTGTCCATGAGGCTGTTTTTCATCAGGAACGTCATCACGGTGAACGACCCGGCCACATAGGCGGTCAGCGGCAGGGCGGTATGCCAGGCAATGTCGATCAGCTTTCCCAGGGCAGTAAAGTCCTCGAAATCATCGCTGACCAGCCCGCCCAGCGGAAAAATCTCCCAGTGCGAGGCCAGAACGACCAGGGCCAGAACCCCCACCACCCATCCGGGAATCGCATAGCCGATAAAGACCACCACCGACGACACATTGTCAAAGGGGGTTTTGTGCTTGATTGCCTTGAGAATGCCCAGCGGGATACAGATACCGTACGTTAAAACCAACGACAGCATACCAAAATAAAGAGAGATCGGGATCCGCGCACGGATCATTTCCCAGACCGGATCGTAATAGCGGGTCGACGTGCCCAGGTCGCCGGTCAACACCTTGCCCAGCCATAAAAAATAGCTGGTCAGTATGGGTTTATCAAATCCATAGTATTTTTTCAGCTCCCCGATCTGCTCTTCGGACAGCGGCTGCGTCTGCTCTGCCGTGCCGCCGCCGATTCCCGACATCTGCCGGGACTGGGCAATGATCCGCTCGATGGGCCCGCCCGGCACAAACCGGGTGATGATGAATACCATCACGGTGATGCCGATAAAGGTCGGGATAATCAGAAGTAATCGGCGGATAAAATAGGCGATCATGACAGAAACCGTTTCTGAAAGTATCGACCGGCCCTCGCAGGTATCCGGATTGGCCGAAAAGACGCCGGTCGGGAAAAGAGCATTTCTTATACGCCAGCCAGGTATAAATATCAAGGCAGACGCGTACCGTTATTGCCTTGACAGGCAACGCCCGCGCTTCTCCCTGCCAGATTCATATTCCCCCATCCGGCCGGCGGCCGGAAGACGGCACGGAAAAGACGAATGGATGTTGTCCGGGCAATCACAGGGATGGCACGGTATCCGCCCGCCCGTTCGGCTGATCTGGGAACAGGCAGCGGCCGGACAATAAAAAAGGGGAAAGCCGCGTCTGCCGCCCTCCCCTTTCACAATCAATCTGAATAAATTGTCAATATTAACGTTTCGAGAACTGGAACCGCTTGCGCGCGCCGGGCTGACCGTATTTTTTCCGCTCTTTCTGGCGGGGATCCCGTTTAACAAAGCCGGCTTTTTTCAGGGGGGTCCGCAGATCCGGATCGATGAGAACCAGGGCCTTGGTGATGCCATGTCGAATGGCGCCCGCCTGACCCGAAATCCCGCCACCAATCACTTTGACTCGGATATCATAAGATTGCGCGTTATTGGTTAAATGCAGCGGTTGGAGCAACGCCGCCTTGGCCGTTTCCATGGGAAAATATTCTTCCAGCGTACGGTTGTTAATGCTGATATTTCCCGTTCCCGGCGTCATCCATGTTCTGGCGATGGCCGTTTTCCGTTTCCCGGTTGCGTAGTAGACATTTTCCTGTACCATGAACTGTTTCCCTTTTGCTTGTAAAATAGACGGAATCACCGGCAAATCAGGCGATGATCCCTCCCGCTGTTCTAAACGGCCAGTTCTTCCAGCTGCTGGGCCTTGTGAGGATGATCTTCGCCCTTGTACACCTTCAGCCGTTTAAATATCTGGCGCCCCAGTTTATTTTTGGGCAGCATTCCCCTCACGGCAAACCGGACCAGATCTTCGGGCTGTTTTTCCATCAATTTCTCGGCCGTGATCGTCTTCAGGCTGCCGATATACCCGCTGTGGCGGTAGTATTTTTTCTGTTTCATTTTACGGCCGGTCAGAACAATCTTGTCGGCGTTAATCACCACCACCCCGTCACCCATATTTGCGTGCGGCGTAAAAAGCGGGGTATGCTTGCCGCGCAGACGTGCGGCCACCGTAGTGGCCAGCCGCCCCAGGACCTGGCCGCTGGCATCTACAATCACCCATTTTCCCGGATTATCGCTGCTTTTGGCGCTGTACGTATATTTTTTCACTGCGTGCCTCTTAGTTCTGTTTTATTAAAAAAGAATATATGTAATAAGCATCCTGGATGTTGTCAAGAATAATTTAACCCCAGGATAAATTTACGCGGCTGTTTAAGAATCATAAATTGAACTTACCCATCGAATCCGTTATATTGATTTTTATCTTTTTTACCTTTGGATGCAAGGAGTTTTTATGTCCCTTGAACAGGAAGCCAAATTCATTTTAACCGATCCCGGCGCATGCCGGGACACGATCATTTCCCTGGGCGGCGTTTCCCGGGGCCGGGTGTTTGAAACCAACATCTGCTATGATGACAGAAAGCGCCGGCTGGCCGCCAGCCAATCGATTCTGCGTCTGCGCCGGGACAAGATCGTCCGGCTGACGTTTAAATCTCCCCTGGCCGGCGAACCGGATACCCAGGTCAAAACCATGCGCGAGCTCGAAACCACGGTGACCGATTTTGACACCATGGATCAGATCCTGACGGCCATCGGGTTTGCACCGGCCCAGATTTACGAAAAATGGCGGGAAACCTTCACCCTTGACGGTGCCGAGCTCTGTCTGGATACCATGCCTTTTGGCAATTTTCTTGAAATCGAAAGTTCGCCGGCGCAGGTCAAATCCCTGTCCGCGGCCCTGGGATTCCGCTGGGAAAAACGGGTGCTGGCCAATTATCTGGCCATCTTCGCCCTGATCCGGAAAAAGGAAGGCTTTGACTTTACCGACATCACCTTTGCCCACTTTAAACCCCTTGCCATCGATCTGGAACAATACGCACCGCTGCTTGAGGCCGGCTCATGCGACCCGCCGGATTAACGGTTTTTTCACTGAATATCCGGTTTGGCCGGGCCGACGACGGCCCCAACGGCTGGACGCATCGCAGACACTTTTTCCCCCGTCTGCTGGCCAGATACCCGGCCGACTTTTACGCCTTTCAGGAGGTCAACGATTTCCAGGCCGATGACCTGAAGGCCATGCTCCCCGCGTACCGCTGCATCGGCCAGCGGCTGCCGGCCCCCGATTACTGGCAGAGCAATATCATTTTTTACCGCCGCACCTGGCAATGTGCCGGCCAATATCATTATTACTTAAGCCAGACCCCGGAAATTCCAAGTAAATTCAATGGCAGCAAATGGCCGCGCCAGTGTACCATGGGCGTATTCCAGCGGGCCGGCCGGCGGGTCCTCTGTGTCAATACACATTTTGATTTTACCGAAAAGGTCCGAAAAAAAAGCGCCCGGCTCATCCTCTCCCGGCTGCCCCCGCTCACTGACGCTGAACCTGCCATTGTCACGGGAGATTTCAATGCCTCTCCGGGCAGCCCCTGTTATCGGATTTTTACCGGAAACAGGGGTAAAGGACGGTTTGAGAACATATTCCAGCCGCCGTTTTCAGCCACTCACCACGGGTTTACCGGCAACACCGACGGGGATGCCATTGACTGGATACTGTATCGCGGTCCCGTAAGCCCCATTGAAAGCGAGATACTTCGCGACACTTTTAACCACCGTTACCCTTCCGACCATTTCCCCCTGCGGGTTCGTTTTCAATGGACGGTTTAACGCATGAAATGGATCATGATTTGACGGACACACGGACGGCGCTTCCCTTGCCGATGCCGAGACGAGAGGCGGCATTGCCTTGATTCAGGGCAATTTCAAGAAACCGGCGGCTGCCGATATAGGCGGACAGGCTGCCCGGTGGCCGGTCCTGATAGGTCACCGCCAGTCCGTCGATACGATGGTTTCCCAGGGCAATGACGATCGAAGGGTCTGGCTGCCCATGGCGCAGGGATTCGATCTGGTCCGCATCGATATCGGATATCAGGTTCCCGAAGCGGTCCACATCAATAATCCGTCCGGTGATCACTTCTTTATTCAACAACCGGGGCGGAGAATAATCAAGCGCCACCATGTCGGCGGGGGCCATGGGTGAGCCGAGCTGATCCGGGGGAACACCATTGGTAATATGCGCGGCCACCGGTGCGAAGACATCCCGGCCGTGAAATGTATTGCTGACCGGATGACGAAACAGATCCGGATTATCAACGGCCACCAGCCACCGCATCTCTTCTTCGCGCCGGACAAGATCGAAAACACCGTTATCCGGTCCGAGAAAGATATGACCCGATGCTTCAAAGGCCACCACCGCCCGGCCGGTACCGACACCGGGATCAACCACCACCACATGTACCGTAGCATCCGGGAAATATCTAAAGGAAGACCGGATCGAAAAGGCGGCCTGGACCCGATCCTGGGGATCAATCTGGTGGGTGATATCGACCACCACCGCCTGGGGGGCAATGCCGAGAATGACCCCCTTCATGACCCCCGCGTATCCGTCTTTGTCTCCGAAATCAGTGGTGAGCGTGATAATCCGCATCGGTTTCAATCGGCCGGGAGAACATAGCATGATAATGGCTTCATGGCTTCAGGTACCTGGCCGCTGGCAATCTGCCTGACTGGCCGGCTTTTCAGAACAACCCTTCCTGGACCGGATAGCCCAGGTGACGATAGGCCGCTTCCGACGCCCGCCGGCCCGAAGATGTCCGCAGCACCATGCCGATCTTTAACAGGTAGGGTTCGACCACATCGACCAGAGTATCGGTTTCTTCCTGCAGGGTGGCGGCAATGGCCTCGATCCCCACCGGCCCCCCTTTGTAAAAATCAATAATGGTCTTCAAATAGCGGCGATCCAGGCGGGTCAGCCCCTTTTCGTCAACCCCTTCCAGGGTCAGTGCGGCCTGGACAGTGTCAAGCAGTATCACGCCATCGGCCTTGACCTGCGCATAGTCCCGGACCCGTTTGAGCAGCCGGTTGACGACACGGGGCGTTCCCCGGGATCGGCGGGCCAGCTCCAGGGCCGCGTCGTCCTTGATTTCCACATCGAGCAGATCAGCCGACCGTTTGTTGATGCGGATCAGGTCGGTTTCGCTGTAAAAATCGAGCGAGCGAAAAATTCCGAAACGATCCCGCAGCGGCGCGGATAACAGCCCCACCCGCGTGGTGGCCCCCACCAGGATGAACTGTTTGAGCGGAATCTTGTGGCTCCGGGCATGCACGCCTTTGTCGAAAACAATGTCGACGGAAAAATCTTCCATGGCCGGGTAGAGAAATTCCTCGACAACCTTGGGCATGCGGTGGATCTCGTCCACAAACAGAACATCGCCGGCCGCCAGATGCGTCAGAATCCCCACCAGATCACCGCCCTTTTCCAGGGCCGGCCCGGAAGTAATCGTCATCTCGCCGCCGGTTTCTACGGCAATAATGTGAGCCAGCGTGGTTTTTCCCAGACCGGGAGGCCCGTGAAAAAGAACATGATCCATGACCTCATTGCGTTTCCGGGCGGCCTGGATCGCGATTTTAAGCGTTTCCACCACATCAATCTGGCCAATATAGTCGGTCAGACGCTGGGGACGCAGGGAGACCAGTTCCGCTTCGTTATCCTCGGGGAGGGGGTTTGGATCAAGGACTCCCTGAATCTGATGAGATTCGGTCAATACCGGGTTGGTCATGGCGTGGGTTCACCTCGATAAATTTCATCGATGAGCATATCGGCCGAGGCGATCCCGGGATTCCGGGCCATTGCCTGGCTGATCAATCGTTTGGCATCGGACGGTTTGTGTCCCATCTGAGCGATCAGGACATCGAGAACCTGGTTTCGGAATTCGGCTTCCGGCAGCGGCACCGTTGCCCGGTCCGGCAGGGCCGATGCAAATTTTTCGATCTTTCCCTGAAGCGTCGCCACGATTTTCTGGGCGGTGCGCCGGCCGATGCCCTTCAGCCCGGCCAGGCGGCTGATATCCCCGGCCTCGATGGCCGTGGCGATCTCTTCGATGGGGATTGTCAGGGCAGCGATGGCCTTTAAGGGGCCAATGGCCGACACGGAAATAAAATGTTGAAAAAACTCATTTTCGACCTGCAGCTGGAATCCAATCAGAACCGGTTTGGGCTGGCGCTCGGTCTGGTGATGGTAGATATAAAGGGCCACATCGTCGCCGACCTGCCGGGATGCCAGCCGCGCCATCACAATACCGGGCACAAGCACTTCGTATCCGATCTGATTGGCCAGAACCAGCAGCCGGTCGGCATCCTTGGCTAATATTTTTCCCTCAATGTACCCGATCATGGACCCCCTTCCCGAGCGGCCGGAACAGGGCCGCCACTGCATCGCTCCGACGGGCTATCCCGCCGGAAAAAACCCCAGCGTATCCAACCGGAACAACCCGATCAGCGCCAGCCCCAGCGCATCCGAGGCATGATCCGGTGTAATCGGTGCCTGGCGCATCAGGGTCTGCCGTACTGCCCTTTCCATCTGCTGTTTCGACGCATTTCCATTGCCGGTCAGCGTCTGCTTGGCTTCCCGGACAGGGACTTCCCGAACCGGAATGCCGGATTTGCTGCCGGCCAGCATGACAACACCGACCACTTTCCCCAGCTGAATCGCCGACGCTGGATAGCGCGGCAATGAGAATACTTTTTCCACCACCATGAGGTCGGGGGGGTCTTTTTCAATCACGGATATCAAACGGGAGTAAATCAATTCAAGGCGGGACGGCAGGGCGGCGGTTTTTTGGGTATGGATAACGCCGTAGGCATAACCGGCAACATGTGATCGGTGCCCCCAGACAACGCCGATGCCTGTTTCGGCCAGCCCCGGATCAATACCGATAATTCTGGCCATGCCCCGTTTCTTCCCCGATCCCGCCATCGGGAGATCAAATCTCTTTCAGTTTTTTCCCGGCAATCAAAGCGGCATGCGTATGCGGGTATTTTTTGATCAACTCTTTCAAGATCAGACGGGCATTGGCTTTATCTTTAAGCTTGTAAAATGCCAGCCCCTGCTTGAGCATGGCATCAGGCGCCTTGTTCCCTCTGGGATAGGTTTCGATAACCTTCTGATACTCAAGGATGGCTTTTTCGTACCATTGTTCACGATAAAATATTTCGGCGATCCAGAACTGGGCGTTGTCCGCATTCTTTGATTTCGAATATTTCTTTATGAACGCCTTGAACTGCGCCCGGGCGGTTTCGTCATCGCCTTTGTCAAAGGCGCTTTTGGCCGCCTGATACAATTCCGCTTCCGTGGCGGGCAGGCTGACGGACTGACCGGATTTTTCCCCGGCGGGTTTCTCCACCCGGGAGGCCGGTTGTTCGACGCCTAAATAGCTTTCAAGGTAAGCGATACGCTGTTTGGCATTTTCGAGTGCCGCCGCCAGCTGATCCATTCGCTGGCCGTATTGCGCCTCAACCTCATTGGTGGCGCCATTTTTCTGCTTCAGCTGATAGGCCAGTTCTTCCAGACGCCCTTCAAGCTGGCGGGTCTCCTGCTTCATGCCGTCAAGCGTCGCCGTAAGCGTGGCCGATTGATTGCGGATCTGCTGCGTACTGTTTTTCCGCAGCATCAATTCGCTTTTATATTCTTCCCTGCTCTTAAGCAGTTCCTTTTCCTGCTCGGCCAACTGCTTTTCGATCCGGTACATGTGTTCGTCATAGGGATACAGATCTTTTTGCGTGACACAGCCGGTAATCGCCCCCGCGAACCACGCACCCAGAACAATGAGTATAACCCGTTTCATCATGTATTCCATTTCGATAAATACGGTACCCGCCCGAAAAACCACTGCCACCGGCCGGGTACCGCACGCAATTATCAGCGGCCGCCGAAAGCTCGCCCGGCGACCCACTTTAAATCAGACCGTCAGTTACCGGATAACAAACTGAGCCCGTCTGTTTTTGGCCCACGCCGCTTCGCCCATTCCCGTGTCGATGGGGCGTTCTTCACCAAAGCTCACGGTCGACAGTCGCGACGGGTCAATGCCCAGGCTGACCAAAAACCGTTTGGCGCTTTCCGCCCGGCGATCTCCCAGTGCCAGGTTATAGGCAACGGTTCCCCGTTCATCGCAATGCCCTTCGATCAACGCTTTGCTTTCCGGATTATTGCGCAACCACTCGGCCTTGTCCTTTAAAATATTCTGGGCCATATCATCTAAAACAGCGCTGTCATAAGAAAAGTGCACCAGCACATTCTCAAATTGATCCCGAGCTTCCTTTGCCATCTGCTCGGCCTTCAGGCGCTCTTCTTCCAATCTTTGTTTTTCCAGCTGTTTCTGACGTTCAAGCTCCGCCAGCCGCGCTTTTTCAGCCGCCTTTTTTGCAGCATCATCCTCGCTGCTCATGGCGTTCCCATTTTTATTCATGGCTTTTTTGGCACATGAGGTCGTGAACAGCAACCCTGGAACAACCAGCATCAGTGCCATGGCAATCCACAAGCTTTTCCGCATACTACCCTCCTTGTTTACGTTATTGCGCGTTTAAATATCATTGGTTTGACTGGTCCGGCGCATTATTCTCCCCCCACATTGGCCGACCAGTTCGGCTCACTCTGCCGTCCCGGCAAGCTGAGCAATCGTCGCTGATCCGTCCCATAGGCAGTCATGATATAAATCCGGGACTTCCCTTCCCGGTCCGAGCTGAAGACAAGCAGACTCCCGTCCGGCGACCATGAGGGCGATTCATTATCCCCCGCATCATGGGTCATCTGGGCCAGCCCCTTGCCATCGACTCCGATCACCCGGATATTCAACCCATCCCGATTCATGGCGGTGAAGGCGATTCGGTTTCCATTGGGTGACCAGGCCGGCTGGGTATTATTTTTGCCTTCGAATGTCAGACGACGTACCTGGTTCGAAGCCATGTCCTTGATGTAGATTTGAGGAGACCCGGCACGTTTGGAAACAAAGGCCATCTGTTTGCCGTCCGGTGACCAGCTGACGGACACATCAATCCCGTGGCTATGGGTTAATCTATTAATAATTTTTCCGGTTTCGGTCAACAAATAAATTTCAGGATCCCCCGTAAAAGAAAGCGTCGCCGCCAGCTGTAATTTTCCCGGCACCCAGCTGGGCGCGATATTTATCCCTTTTTTGGCGACCACCGCCCCCATTTTTTTATAGACCTGCCGGATGTACAAATCCGGTTTATGCTTGGCGTAGGATGTATAAGCGATCCATTGGCCGTCTGACGACCAGGCCGGAGAGAGGTTAATGCTCTTGTTATGTGTCAGCCGTACCGGATCTTTTCCATCAAAATCACATACGAAGATTTCCTTATTCCCCTTTACCGTTGAAACAAAAGCGATTTTGCTGTCGAATATGCCCCGTCTGCCTGTCAATACAAAAATAATTTCACTGGAAAATCGGCGAATTATGTGGCGCAGGTCCGCGGGACGGCCCTTATATCGCTTGCCCACCAGCAGGGTACCTTTAAAGGTATCAAACAGCCGCAGCTCCATATTCAGCAGGCCGTTATCCAGTACAACCCCCCCGGTGACCAGCAGCTCGGCCCCCACCCCCGTCCAGTTTTTAAACTTGATCTGACGGCCCTCAAGGTTGGGCGAAAAAGGCTCAATGAGAAACGCTCCCCGGTCAAGCATTTTGAAAAAACCGGTAAACGTCAGCATATCGGTCAGCATGTCCGCCGCCTGGCGGCTGATTTTTTTTTCATCGTCAGTGAGATGGGCCGGTTTAAACAGCGGTATCGCCGTGGGGATCTTTCTCAGCCCCGGGCTGTTGATATCGACATAGTCATACTGCGCCCCCAGGGCCGGAAAAACGCCAAAAAAACCGATCAATATTCCCACCAGAACAGGCAAATAGCGCCGGCGGTCAAAGTGATTTGAAATAATAGCCATAAGAGATTCCTTCATCTGCATGCGTGAACAGTCATTGATTCAGTCGTCCATGTCTATTTTACACCTTCCGGAGTAAAAATCAGCCCCAGATTGTAGAACGCCTGGTGATACCCCGGGGGCAGCGGCGGCAGCGGGCTGGATTTTTTAACCGCCTTATACGCTGAATCGTCCAGATATTGATTGCCCGACCGTTTTTCAAACCAGATATCGGCCACTTCCCCGCTGGGCATGATTTTGATCACGATCACCGCTTCAATATGCCCGATTTCACCGGCCAACTGGCTGGGGAACGCCCAGTTTTCCTGGATACGGTACGGAATTTCAGCCCGATAGATATCCATCATTTCAATGGTTTTCCGGGTGCCGCCAACGCCCCCGACCGGCCCGCTTGTCTGGCCCGCCATCTTTCGTTTCAGCTGATCCACGGGACCGGTTTGATCCACTTTTTTGCGGATACGGTCCAGCGCCTTTTTCACGCGCTGGGAGTCGGTATTCTTGACCTTCTTTTTAAGACGACGAATCGTCTCCTGGATGGCCTTTTTCTTTTTAAATGTTTTATGTTTAAGAGACTTTTTGGGCTTAAATTTTTTCTTGGCCGTTTTTTTGGGCGCCAGGGAGATTGCTTTTTTCGGTTCGGGTTTGGGTTCCGGCTTGGGCGGTTCAGGCTTTTTTTCCGGAATTGGAACGGCTTTCCGGGGTTCCG
>CAZNZW010000008.1:64655-70845 GCA_964577615.1 uncultured Desulfobacterales bacterium
GGCTTGGGCGGTTCAGGCTTTTTTTCCGGAATTGGAACGGCTTTCCGGGGTTCCGGTTTCGGCACGGGCGGTTTTTCCGCTTTCGGTTTGGGAGCGCTTTTTTTAACCGCTGCCGGACGGGGTTTTCTGGCCGGCCCCGGCAGAGAAACCATTTGAACGTTTATGGCGGCCGGCAGATCGATTCTCCGGGATGGCCGGAACCGGGGCATCAGAACCATGGCCAGGATCAGAGCCAGATGTAGCGCCACGGACACGGAAACGAACAGAACCACGGTCCACATATCCTGTTGAAACCCGAAAGCAGCCTGTCCAGAAGGATTAGAGGATTGTGATTGCATTACTTGTCGGATTTGGTCCCTTTACCCTTTTTGCCGGGGTTAAGCGGTTCGGTGACCATTCCCAGTTTTTCCACACCCGCCCCCTGAATCTCGGCCATGATCCGGGCGACGATACCGTAAGGCACATGTTTGTCGGCTCGGAAAAAAACAGCCCGATCTTTGCGGCCGGCAAGAATTTTGCTTAACTTCTGATTTAAGTTATCCACCGTCACTTTAAAATCGTTGATATACACTTCGTTTTCCTGGTTGACCGTGATGATCAGATGCTCTTTTTCCGACGCCATTGGCTTGGCCGTGGTCTGCGGCAGGGAAACATCCACGCCCTGCACCATCATCGGCGCCGTGACCATGAAGATAATCAAGAGCACCAGCATGACATCCACCAGGGGCGTGACGTTGATATCCGACATCAGCGGATCGTTATTGCTGCTGCTGAATGCCATTATTGGGGGCCTCCGTCATCAAGGATATCCCGTTCGATGATATTTAGAAAGTCCGCCGAAAAGCTCTGCAGTTCTGTATCAATCACCCGGATTTTCTGGGTAAAATAATTAAATGCGATCACGGCGGGAATCGCGGTGGCCAGACCGGCGGCCGTTGCCACCAGCGCTTCGGAAATCCCCGGAGCCACCACGGCCAGGCTGGCCGACCCCCGCAGACCGATTCCATGAAAAGAGCTCATGATCCCCCACACCGTACCAAACAGCCCGATAAACGGCGTTGCATTGCCCGCAGTGGCCAGAAAAGGCACCATCTGCGTCAAACGGGTCAATTCCGTGTTCACCGATCGCCGCAGGGCCCGTTCAATGGTTTCATTGCCCGACAGCCGTCCATTCAAGGTTTCTCCTCCCTTGCGGCCCCGGCGTTGAACAACTTTACGTAATTCCAGATACCCGGTCCGAAACACCCGGGCGATGGGACTGTACTGAAACTGCCGGCATTTGGTATACGCATCGGACAGATCACCGCTTTTCCAGAAATAATCGGTAAAACGGCTCGATTCCCGGTAAGCCCGATGAATCTGACGATATTTAATCAGAATAATCGCCCATGAAAAAACAGAAAAGAACAACAGCAGGGCCAGTACCAGTTTGACGACGATCCCGGCACTGCCGATCATTTGGATGATATCTATCCCTTGTGAGAACATTGTATATTTTCATACTCCTCGTAAAGTTTTTGATTCGGCCGGCGGCAGCTGGCTGTTTCGTCCGTCCCCCGGCCGGGCAGGTGCCCCAGGAATTATTTGTGCATGAGTAGTACAAATATGAATGGACTGTCAAGCGCATTGCCGGTGATGCCGCATGTCTAAAGGGTCTGGCGCAGGATAAGCACAGATCAGGTAAAAAAATTTGAAACTATTTTTATTTTTCAAACGCATCAGTATTGACAGCCTTTCACCTTCTATACTAATTTCCTTTCGGACTGGCTGACCGCTGCATCCGTTGCGTCCCGTCACCTTTACCGATCCAAATGGAGGCATATATGCGCTGGCTGATTGACACCCTGGGGACATCCATCGGGAAAAAGCTGATGATGGCTGTGACCGGCATGGGATTTATTCTTTTTCTGACTGTTCATCTGGCCGGCAATTTAACCATCTATGGCGGCCGGGATATGTTTAACGCCTATGCCGGGCACCTTCACTCGCTGGGTCCGCTGGTGAACGTGGCCGAGCTGGGGCTCTTGACCCTGGCGCTGATCCATATTTTCACCGGCGGATTCCTGTTTTATCAAAACCGGCGGGCCCGGCCGTCCCGCTATGCCGTAAACGTCCGCGCCGGAGGCCGCACCCTGGGATCGGCAACCATGCCATACACCGGCCTGATTATTCTGGCTTTCGTTGTTTTTCACCTGGTACAGTTTCACTTTACCGACAAAACCCATACCACGATTTTCGAAATCGTCGCCACGACGTTTAACAATCCGCTCCATGTGGCCATTTACACCATCGTCATGGCCATCCTGGCAATCCATGTCAGCCACGGGTTCTGGAGCCTCTTCCAGACCCTGGGAGCCAATCACCCCAAATATTTCCCGGCGCTTCAGATAGCCGGTATCGGCTTGAGTATCCTTTTCGCTGCCGGGTTTGGGTTTTTACCGATCTATGTAGCATTCATCTAAGGAGGTTTCATGCGGCTTGACGCCCATATTCCCGGTGGACCGATTACTGACAAATGGGATCGGCATCGTTTCGAGCTGAAACTGGTCAATCCAGCCAACAAACGCAAATTTGACATTATTGTCGTTGGCACCGGCCTGGCCGGTGGATCAACGGCGGCGACCCTGGCCGAACTCGGATACAACGTCAAAAGCTTCTGCATCCAGGATACGCCCAGGCGGGCGCACAGCATTGCCGCCCAGGGCGGGATTAACGCGGCCAAGGATTATACCAACGAAGGGGACAGTATCTGGCGCCTGTTTTACGATACCGTCAAAGGCGGGGATTTCCGTTCCCGGGAAGCCAATGTCTATCGGCTTGCCCAGATCAGCAACAACATCATCGACCAGTGCGTGGCTCAGGGCGTGCCCTTTGCCCGGGATTATGGCGGTCTGCTGGCCAACCGCTCTTTCGGCGGCGCCCAGGTGCAGCGAACTTTTTACGCCAAGGGGCAGACCGGGCAGCAGCTTCTCCTTGGCGCCTACGGCGCCCTCTCGCGCCAGGTGGCGGCCGGAAAAGTCACCCTTTATCCCCGCCGGGAGATGCTCGAACCGGTCATCATCAACGGCCGGGCCCGGGGAATCGTGGTCCGCAACCTGGTGACCGGAGAAATCGAAAAACATGCGGCCCATGCCGTTGTTCTGTGCACGGGCGGGTATGCCAACGTTTTCTTTCTGTCCACCAACGCCATGGGCAGCAATGTGACGGCCGCTTTCCGCGCCTACCGCAAGGGGGCCTTTTACGCCAATCCCTGTTTCACCCAGATTCATCCCACCTGTATCCCGGTTCATGGGGATTATCAGTCCAAGCTGACCCTGATGAGCGAAAGCCTGAGAAACGACGGCCGGGTGTGGGTCCCGCGGACCCCGGGCGACAAACGATCCCCCGGCGATATTCCTGAAGCGGAGCGATATTACTACCTGGAAGAAAAATACCCGAGCTTCGGCAATCTTGTCCCGCGGGACGTGGCCTCCAGGAACGCCAAGTTCCAGTGTGACCAGGGCATGGGGGTGGGCGAAACCGGACTGGCCGTCTACCTGGATTTTGCCGACGCCATCCATCGGAACGGCCGGGATGCCGTTGAAAAAAAATACGGCAACCTGTTTCAGATGTATGAAAAAATCACCGGTCAGTCACCCTATTCGCATCCAATGATGATATACCCCGCGGTCCATTACACCATGGGCGGATTATGGGTTGATTACAACCTGATGAGTACCATCGATGGTCTGTTTGTGCTGGGGGAAGCCAATTTTTCCGACCACGGCGCCAATCGCCTTGGCGCCAGCGCATTGATGCAGGGCCTGGCGGACGGCTACTTTGTCCTGCCCTACACCATCGGCGGCTATATTGCCGGTACACAGCTGGACGATGTGACCACGGGCCATCCGGAATTCGAGCAGGCGGCCAGAGACGCCGACAACCGTATTCAAAAACTGCTGGCAATCAATGGCCACCGCACGGTTGATGATTTTCACCGCCAGCTGGGGGTCATTTTGTGGGAACATTGCGGCATGTCCCGCAATAACGACGGCATGACCCGGGCCATTGATATGATCCGGGCGCTGCGGAATGAATTCTGGGAAAACGTCACCGTGCCCGGAAAAACAGGCGATTTTAACCAGAGTCTGGAGCGGGCCGGCCGGGTCGCCGATTTCCTCGAATTTGCCGAGCTGATGGTGACCGATGCCCTGGCACGCCAGGAATCCTGCGGCGGTCATTTTAACGAGGCTTACCAGACCGATGAAAATGAAGCTTTACGGGATGACGAAAACTTCTGTCACGTGGCTGCCTGGGGATACAAGGGGAAAGACACCCCGCCCGAGCAGCATGTTGAGCCCCTGTCCTTCGAACACGTTCCGTTAACCCAAAGGAGTTACAAGTGACCGATCGAACCATCAGCCTGACATTAAAAATATGGCGGCAGAAAAGCGTCAACGAAAAAGGCCGGCTGGAAACCTATCATGCCAGCCATATCTCCACAGCCATGTCTTTTCTGGAAATGATTGACGTTGTTAACGAACAGCTGACCCTTGACGGCCGGGAACCGATCGCCTTTGACCACGACTGCCGGGAAGGCATCTGCGGGATGTGCGGCGCCGTGGTGAACGGCCGCCCCCACGGGCCTGAAAAAGGCACCACTCTCTGCCAGCTTCACATGCGCCATTTCGCTGACGGCGACACCATCGTTGTCGAGCCCTGGCGCGCCCGTGCCTTTCCCGTCATCAAGGATCTGGTGGTGAACCGCGGCGCCCTGGACAAAATCATCCAGGCGGGCGGGTATATCTCGATCAATACCGGCGCCGCCCCGGAGGCCAACAACACGCCCATTGCCCAGGAGAAATCGGAAGCCGCAATGGATGCGGCCACCTGTATCGGCTGCGGCGCCTGTGTGGCCGCCTGCCCCAACGCTTCGGCCATGCTCTTTGCCGGCGCCAAAGTATCCCATCTGGCCTTATTGCCCCAGGGGCGCCCCGAAGCGGCCCGGCGGGCGCTGTCCATGGTTCGCCGGATGGATCAGCTTGGTTTTGGCAATTGCACCAACGAGCGCGAATGCGAAGCCGAATGCCCCAAAGAGATCTCCATCACCAATATTGCCCGTTTAAACCGCGAATTCATCAAAGCCGGTTTTTTCTCCGCCCTGCCCTAAACCCGACCCGACAACCGGCTGATTATTTTATACGATGAATACGATTAAAAACCTGTACGCTGACATACTGACCCTGCTGAATACCTACGCGCTTGAGGCATTATTGTACAAAACCGTTGCCGTTCTTGCGGCAATGGCCATCACCTGGATACTGCTTCGATGGGTCATCCGGTTATTCGAACGGCATCTGACCCGGTATGCATATGTTCAGCAAAACAAGAGAATTTTCAAAATTATCCAGCGGCTCGGCGGTTACATCATGTGGCTGGCGGCCGGTACCTATTTCATCCGTCTGTTCCACGCCCAGTTCATCAGCAAACCGTTTTATGCCGTTCTGATCCTGCTGCTGGCCACACCGGTTAAAGATTTCCTGCTTCTCGTTATCCGTTACCTGCAGCAAACCGTGGCGGCCAAAACAGCCACGAAGATGGACAATATCATTTTTGACCTGCTCGACCGGCTGGCCGGCGTCATCGTATATGTTACCGCCGGCATACTGGCCCTGGATGCGCTGGGGGTCAATGTCATGCCGTTTATTGCCGGCGCGGGCGTCATGGGTATTGCCGTGGGTTTTGCCGCCAAAGACACCATGTCTAATTTCATTGCCGGCATCCTGCTGCTCATTGATCGTCCTTTTGAAATCGGCGACCGGATAGAATTATGGCATGCGCCGCCGGGAAGCGCTTCCTGGGGAGATGTCGTTGATATCGGCCTGCGGGCAACAAAAATAAAAAACACCGATAATATCATCATCGTCATTCCCAACAACACGATCATGACGCGCGATATCATCAATTACACGGCCAACGACTCCATCATCCGTGTCCGGGTTAATATCGGCGTGGCCTACGACACGGATATCGACCGCGCCAAGGCCATCATTACCAGCGTGGCGGCCTCGGTTGACTGGATTCTCTCTTCCCCGGCCCCCAAGGTTGTCGTTCGTAACTTTGGCGAATCCGCCATCGATCTGCAGCTTCGCATCTGGATTGCCGACGCCCGGCGGCGGATGGACACCATTTCTTACATCACCGACCACGT
>CAZNZW010000009.1:0-56399 GCA_964577615.1 uncultured Desulfobacterales bacterium
TGCCCATCCAGTCGGCCCCCACCCGGCCGGGGGCCAGAATGACGGCGCCGGTTGAATAAACGGCCCGATCGGTTTCCACACCCGTCACGCACCCCGCTTCCACCCGCACATCCCGCACTGTTTCGGACGTATGGATCGTCACACCCCTGGATCGGATATCGTCCGCCATCCGAGCGATATGGCCGGGGAGCGTATCGCTGCCCAGATGTTTCTGCTTGATCAACAGCAGGTCAATACCATGCCGTTTGGCCGCTTTTCTGATATTTCGGGCCCGCGCCATATCCGTGGGATACACCGGCCCATCCATGCCGAAACGATTGAAGATCGATTCGGTTTCATCGATCAGGGCCTTGGCCTCCGGGTGCGGCATGAACTGGGTCAGATCGGTCTTGCCCAGTTTGGGAATATAGTTGAGCTTGCCGTCGGAAAAGAGCCCGGCCCCGCCGATGCCGCTGAGAATATTGCACGGTTTGCACTGGACACAGGCCCGGTCGTTTTTGATCGGGCAAAGCCGTTTCGGCGCGGTTCTGCCTTTCTCGATGAGCAGCACGCGATGCCGGGAATGCTTTCCCAGATAATACGCCGCAAACAGCCCGGCCGGCCCGCCGCCGACGATAACGACATCGTACGCTTTTTCAGCCGCCATCCGTTTTCCCTTATTTTTATGCAGATTCCGACGGATTTTCATCAATGCCGCCCGGCATGGCCAGCATCTGTGCAACGTTTTGAAAAACCGCTTTTTCCGCCGTTGACATCATTTCATGTGACTATTATCTTGATTTATTATAGATAAAAGTCAACAGCTGTCCATCTTTTTCCGCTGCCCCGTCACCTCCTTTTCAAAAGGCAGGAGATGTCATGGCATCCGCCATCCGCCGGATATATGCCTTGGAAAATATCACTCCGGCTCACCCGGACCCGGATGCCCGGAAAACCGGCGGCCCGGCCATTCTCACCCCATGCAAAAGGACCCCTTAATGAAAAAACCTGACACATCCGAAGGGGATATCAACATTTCCCCCCGGCGATCCCGATGGCAGAAAACCCATCTTGACGCGACGACCCGGGCGCTGCTGGACCGCGATCACCGCTGTTTCCTGGCCCAGTCCCTGTCGACGCCCTGTCTGAACGCCCTGGACGCCTGCGAAGGGATTTACATCGAGGATCTTGCCGGGCAGCGCTACATGGATTTTCACGGCAACAACGTGCACCAGGTGGGATTTGGCAATCAAGAGGTCATCACGGCCATCAAGACGCAGCTGGATACCCTGCCCTTCTGCACACGGCGTTACACCAATGAAACAGCCGTTACGCTGGCTGAAACCCTGGCCGGTCTGGCGCCGGGAGACCTGAGCCGGGTCCTTTTCTGTCCCGGCGGCGCCGAAGCCATCGGGATTGCGCTTAAACTGGCCCGGACGGTGACCGGCCGGCACAAGACCATTTCCATGTGGGACTCTTTCCACGGGGCCACACTGGATGCCATTTCCATTGGCGGCGAGGCCGTCTTCCGGCGGCATATCGGGCCGCTGCTGCCGGGCACCGAACACGTTCCGTCACCGGACCCGTCCCGGGCGTTTTACGACCTGGGCGATCCCGCCAAATGGGAGATGTTCTGCGCCAACTATGTGGAATATATCCTGCGGCAGGAAGGGGATATCGCGGCGGTCATCGCGGAACCCATCCGCAGCACGCCCTACGTCCCTTCGGCGGCATACTGGCGCCACATTCGCAAGGCCTGCGACAAACACGGCGCCCTGCTGATTTTCGATGAAATCCCCCATGCCCTCGGCCGCACCGGCAAGATGTTCACCTGCGAAAATTTCGATGTCGTCCCGGATATTTTATGTATCGGCAAGGGGCTGGGGGGCGGCATCATGCCCCTGGCCGCCGTCATTGCCCGGGAGCCGCTCAATGTCGCCGGCGACCGGGCGCTGGGGCACTATACCCACGAAAAAAGCCCGGTCGCCTGTGCCGCGGCCCTGGCCACCATCAACTATCTTCAGTCTCATCACCTGCTGGCCCATGCAAAGGAGCTGGGCGACAAATCGCTGGCCCGCCTCAAAAGGATGCAGGCCCGGCACCCCCTGATCGGCACTGTGCGCGGCATCGGGCTTTTTCTGGGCATCGAACTGATCAAAGACGGCCGGCATGCCACAGACGAAGCCGAGGCGGTGATGTATGCGGCGCTTTCCCGGGGGCTCAGCTTCAAGCTGACCATGGGAAATATTCTCACCCTGACACCGGCGCTGACAATCACCGAAAAAGAAATGAACCGCGCCCTGGATATTCTCGACGATGCCATCAGATCCGTCGAGCAGGGTCAGACTGGGTGATGCATTGCCGCGGGAACGGGGACAGGCGTATCCGCCCGGGGAACTCCGGCCTGTGAGTAATGGCGTTAATAAAAAAATCCCAAGCCCTTCTACGCATTCTGGTATACGCGATACTCTGTGACCTGCCGCAGAAGCATGTCAATTTCGGCCTGGATGGATTTTCGATCCTTATTATTCGTCCATTTCTTCCAGTCATCAAGGGATTCCCATGTACTGATCACCATATACTCCCCCGGCCCATCGATCCGCTTCAGGGTTTCTCCACAGACATAGCCGGGCTGCTGGGTCGCCAGGATCCGCATTTTCTGCAACAGTGGCGCAATGGCGTCGGACTGGCTGGACGGGACATGACGTTTAATAACGATTTTTACACTCATTGGTTCCCCTCCTCTGATATCCCCCGCAAGCAGGGTGTTTATGGACAGCGCACCGGTTACCCGCCTTCCTTGAAATACTGCACCTGGTAAATAGACACGTCGAGACGGGTATCGCGCCAGGCCTGGCCGCTGAGCCCGGCTTTGAGACATAAATGGGTGAGGAAATCGACTGGATCGGGGAGCTGGTCCCAGACCTGTGGCAGAAAAGTCGCGCCGGCCGCCCCTTTCCGGATAATGACGCCGTCCTCCCCGGGCCGCAGCGCCGCCATGAGATCGTCGGCATCGGTATACGTCAGGGGGCGCGGCGCCGTCAGTACGCTGACCTCGATTTCGACCTGTTCGGCTTCCGCCGGCGTCAGGGGGGCAAAGCGCGGATCATGAAAAGCGGCGTTTTCCGCATTGCGGCGGACATTCTGGCCCAGCGGCTGGACGGCAGACAGGCTGCCAATGCAGCCCCGCAGCTGGCCATGGCGCGTCAGGGTCACGAAGGTGGCGCCTTTTTCATGGAATATTGGATCGTCCAGCGCGGCGGCCAGCCCCCGCTGTTCGTCCGCCGATATCGGCTGGCCCAGCTTTTTCATAATGGTCTCGCGAGCCAGCTGGACGAGAATCCGGCCCTGCTTCGAATTAACCTGTTCGGTGGGATGCGCATGCGCTGTCATGGGCGGGCCTTTATTTTTACGGTTGCAGGATACATTCGATCCCAAACGGCCTTCCCCATCGCCTGTCCGGGACATGCCGGATAGAATTCTTGCTCGACACAATACTTAAATGGTAGGATATATCTGGATATGAATAATACAGTATCAGGGACCGGATGTCAATTATCTGACCAGCCACCGCCGGCACAAACACAAAATCCGGCGGGCCCGGCATTGCATTCACCCATCGCAAAGGAATGTTGATATGACTGCTGTCCAGCAACCGCCCCAGCCCTTCACCCCCTGGCGCCGGTGGCTTTACGAAACCATTTTTGAAACCGATACGGCGGCGGGTCGCTGGTTCGACATCCTTTTAATTCTGAGCATCATCGCCAGTGTGGTCGTGGTCATGCTCGACAGCGTGGGCAGCCTGCAGGCCAGCTGGGGACGCCTGTTTTATATTCTCGAATGGTGTTTTACCCTTCTTTTTACGGCGGAATACTTTCTGCGACTGATCTCCATCGGCAAGGCGATCAAATACGCCGCCAGTTTCTGGGGCATCATCGATCTGCTTGCCATCATCCCCACCTATCTCAGCCTCTTCATTCCCCACAGCAAATTTCTGCTGGTCATCCGGATCATCCGGCTCCTGCGGATATTCCGGGTCCTGAAACTCGTGCGGTTCATGACCGAAGCCCAGCAGCTCAGGCGCGCCATGCACGCCAGTCGCCATAAAATCGTGGTTTTCCTCTGCGCGGTTCTGGCGCTGGTGATCATTTTCGGTTCCCTGATCTATATTGTCGAAGGGGAACAGAACGGATTTACGAGTATTCCCCGAAGCATTTACTGGGCCATCGTCACCCTGACCACCGTCGGCTACGGCGACATCTCGCCAAAGACCGATCTGGGGCAGATGCTCGCCGCTCTGATCATGATTCTCGGTTACGGTATTATTGCCGTTCCCACCGGCATTGTCACCGTGGAAATGGCCCAGGCCGCGCCGGCCAAAGCCATTGCCCAGGCCTGCCCGGACTGCAGCCGCCAGGGGCATGATCTGGATGCGGAATTCTGCAAATATTGCGGCGCCCGCCTGTGACCGGACCGGCATGCCGGCGATATCCCCCCGATCTTCATTGATCCCCGGTAATTTTAACTTTTCCCTTGACAACCGCTGTCCTGAACTTTAGTATTTGAACAATTGCTCATATATTTAAGGACCAGACCATGACCCCCGCACCGCAAACCTGTGATCCCGACGATTTATGCCATATCCGCTTTATCCACCTTGACCGCGTCCGCGCGGCCCGTCAGGCCAAGCTTTCCGACCGGGAAACGGCCGCACTGGCATCGATTTTCAAAGTACTCGGCGATCCCACCCGGCTCAGCATTGTTTCCGCCCTGCGCGACGGGGAAATGTGCGTCTGTGATCTGGCCGCGTTTTTAAGCATGACCGAATCCGCCATTTCGCATCATTTAAGACGCCTGCGGGATCTGGCGCTGGTCAAAAACCGGCGGGAGGGGCAGATCCTTTACTATTCACTTGACGATGACCATGTCCAGACCCTGATCACCATGGGGCTGGCGCATGTCCGCGAATAATGCCGGACCGGCGCGCCCTGTTTCCGGGAATGAACGGCCAGAACCCGGTTGCCGCCGCCGAATACACATAACCGGCAACCCCGGGAGGATCGAATGACATTTTTACTCAACATGCTCTACGAAGCCTGGCACCTGCTCACCGAATCGGCGCTCTACGTCCTGTTCGGATTATTGGTCAGCGGCTGGCTGCACGTTTTTTTAAATCCCGGTACCGTTGCCCGGCATCTCGGTCGCGGCCGCTTCCGCTCGGTTTTCAAGGCCGCCTTGTGGGGTATTCCGATCCCGCTCTGTTCCTGCGGCGTGTTGCCGGCGGCCGCATCGCTGAAAAAGCAGGGCGCCAATACCGGCGCCACCACGGCCTTTCTCATCTCCACGCCGGAATCGGGGGTCGATTCCATTGCCATCACCCTGGCCCTGCTCGATCCGATCATGGCCGTGGCGCGTCCGGTGGCGGCTTTTATTACCGCTACCGTGGCCGGCATGGCCGAAAACCTGTTTCCCGGCACCCGGACGAAACCGGTTACGCCGGACCGTTCCTGCCCGGTTGACGGTTGCTGCGACGGCATCGACTGCCCGCCGGAGATCCACAACCACCATCACAGCCTGACCGAAAAACTAAAATCCGGCATTGTCTATTCGGTCACCGAGATCTGGGGCGATCTGGCCCGCTGGTTCTTCCTGGGCCTGCTCCTGGCGGGGATAATCAGCGCCGCTGTGCCTGCCGCCTTTTTTGAACACTATCTGGGCGCCGGCCTGCCGGCCATGCTGCTGATGCTGGCTGTCGGCGTCCCTTTGTACATCTGCGCCACATCATCCACCCCCATTGCCGCCGCCCTGATTTTAAAAGGCGTCAGTCCCGGCGCCGCCCTGGTTTTTCTGCTGGCCGGGCCGGCCACCAATATCACTTCGCTGACCGTTTTAAGCGGCGTCCTCGGCCGGCGGGCCACCATCATTTATCTGACCGCCATTGCCGTCATGTCGGTAATTTTCGGTCTGATACTCGACCAGATTTACGCCTTTTCAGACATCTCCGCCCAGGCGGCGGCCGGCGCGGCCGGTGACATTCTTCCCTACGGGGTCAAAATCGCCGCCACGGCCATTCTGCTGATTTTATCCATTAAACCGCTGCTGGGTAGGTGGCTGCCCGCAACATCGCCGAAAACCAGCTGCGCGACACCATCCGGCCCGGATGCCACCGGCGCCACATGAGGATGCCATTAGGATTCGGTCGAATCCCGGCAGGTATTAAATAAGACCACCACAGATTAATCCGTTTCCGGTTCGGCCGGTTTCCGGATCATGGCCGGCGCCATCCCAGCGCCCTCTGACTGCTTGAGCAGGAGACGGAATGAAGCATCTCCAATCGTCCCCTGCCAGTGCCCGGTCATCCGCGCGGCAAAAACCGACCCCATAAACAGCCCGGCGATCACGATGGCCACGGCGGCCGGAGTCCAGATCGTCTGCCAGAGGCCGTATGTTTTCATATCCAGTGTATTGGGGACGGGGCAGGCGCGAACACACGCCATGCAGCCACTGCACTCGGGACTGAGAATCCGGGTTTTCCGGTCCACCGGCAGATAACCCGGGCATTGCCGGGCACACCGGCCGCACTGGATACAGTTATCCACCCGCCGCCGGATCCGGGTGGGGCCGCACAGAGCCAGCAGGCCCAGCAGCGCGCCATAGGGGCATAGATAGCGGCACCAGAAATTACGGACAAAGACTGATGCCGCAAGCAGCAGCAACAGGACGCCGGCGGTCCGGGCCGACATCCGGATAAAAAAGTAAAGCATCTTGACATCGGACAGGCCGTAGTATGGGCTGTGGATAAACGCATTCACCGTGGCCTGGTCCATTTTGAAGATGATCCAGACAAAAAATCCAAGCAGCAGATATTTAACGGTGCGCAGCGGATAATCGACCCCGGCCGGCAATCGAAAATTCCGGCCGAAAAGACGCCGGCCCAGTCGCCACACCCATTCGGAAAGGGTTCCCACCGGACAGAACCAGCCGCAGAAAGCCTTGCGCCACCCGAAAGAGAGGATAACGGCGAACCCCAGAATCACCATGGCCGCGGGATGTACGGGGTCCCACCTGCCCGTGGTCAACAGGTGTTTCCATCCCATGAGCGCCCCGATGGGTAAAAAGCCCTCGACTCCCGGCGGCCGCCGCACGGTAATCAGACCGGTGGCGGCCTGGAAAACATACATGCTGAACTGGATACCCACGACCAGGGTCAGGAGAAACACCCCCAACTGTATCCAGCGCCGAACGCCCCAGGACGGCCGATGCCGCGGGGGGGGCGGTGTACCATCGATGTCCATCATTAACGGCGCCGTGCCGCCAGTTGATCCCGTTCGGCGGCCAGCTCATTGAGCAGGGCGCCCAGGGTCCACGTTTGTGAGGTGGGCGTCAGCGCGGCCCAGAGGGCATTTTTCATTCCTGCCTGCCGGCAGGCCGACATCAGCAGGTGCAATTGTTTTTCGAAAATGCCGGCCACAATGATCGCCCGGGGCAGGTCTGACGGTCTGCCCAGGCCATATCCGCCGATTTGGTCAAACAGGGCGGCCAGCGTTTCATCCCTGTCGTCAGCGCCTGCCCAGACCACCGGCACATTGTCAAGGCCGGCCATCTTCAGAACCGCCTGGAATTTGGGCTGCGCCGGGGCGGAAAAGCCGCACACCAGCAGCCGCCGGGGCCCGTATATGGGGGTGTCCGTGCGGCCGACTTTTTCAAATGTTGCATCGTTCATGGGGAGTCCTGATTCATTATATTGATATTTTCATCTGCCATCTGGACATCATACAGCGAAAGCGCGGCCTTCTGTCAGAAGAGCATAGCATCGACACCGTATACTTTCGACACGATTCCCAAAGGCATGTCAATAAATAGAAACCGCACCGGAAAAAATCAAGCGCAAACCCGGCATATGAGATACAGGCGGGTACCATTCCAGGCGGTAGGGAAAATCCTTCCGGGCCTTTTTTTTGACTTTCAAAGACTATTCAGTTATAAGTTGGTATTATATGAAAAATCGGTAAACACCCGTATCTCTCACTGCCGGACAATCGCCCGGGCAGCCCATGCTGTCAGGTGAAAGACGCGGCATCACTTTAAAACAAAACCGGAAGGTGCCATGGCCAATCCTGAAGATATCTGGCAATGCCAGACCGTCAATTGTGGGTATATGTACAACCCTGACAAGGGTGACCGGAAAGGTAAAATCTCCAAGGGAACCCGGTTTGAAGACCTGCCCGATGACTGGAAATGCCCGATCTGCGGGGCCTCGAAAAAAATGTTCAAACCCCTTCTGGGGGAAGGTTCTGTAGCATCCGAGAGGTGACGGCGGGAACGATCCCGCCCGGATAACCGGTTAAACCGACAAACAGGATTCGCCCGCCGGACCGGGAATATTGAATCGTCCATCTGTTCCAGCTCGTTGCCTCACGCGTCACGGGTATCGCCCGCGCCTGGATCCTGCCAGAACGGCCGGGCCGCTGTGGCCGTTTCTTCCGGCGCGGTGAAAGTCGCCATATCCCCCAGCATGATCTCATATCCCGTATGATCGTTGCGCACCCAGGGCGCATAGTTGGAGCGGACCAGCATCACCACGCGCAGATCAAGCCGGGTGCGCGGATCGGCAATGGCGATCAGGCCCAGATTGTAACCGTTGCGGCCGAGGCTGCGGTAAAACCGCTGCGTGTTGAATATCCCGGAAACCAGACCCTGCCAGTCCGCGGCCGCCAGATCCTGAAACGACACAATACCCGGCAGGATACCCCAGATTTCGTAAAACCCTTCAGGGGCATAGGCCGCCAGCCATTTCCAGGCGCCCGTGGCACCGATATATCGCTGTCCGGCCGCTTTTTCGTGCGCCAGATAATCGGCAAACAGATACCGCCCGGTGGCCTTATAATATGAGGTGGCCCGCATTTCCAGATACCGGTGATGATTACCGGCGATCCGGTCGGCATGCACCTGAAGGTGGGGGTGAAGCAGGGAGCCACCCGCCGACGGCAGGTGGTTCTGGGTAATGGCCACATACTTCGCCGCCGGATCCCGGTCAGAAACAGCTGCCAGGTATTGCCGGCAGTTGAGGAAACAGTCCACATACGCGCCAGGGTCGGCGGTGCCGATTTCAACAAAATGCCGGTCGTCAAACAGACTGACGGCCGAATAGCGCCCATAGGGGAAGAGATTGGGAAACAGGACCGATGTCCCTTTGATCAGCCGCCCCCCGGGAAACCAGTCATCGGGTATCTGCGGCGTCTGCCGGTTCAGCGCGGGACGGCAAAACGGACAGCTGTCCCGGTCGTGGGCGCCGGGCGGCCGGGGGGGCAGACTGGCATCCGCTGCCGGCTCTTCCGCCTTGCGGGCAAAGGTAATCCGGCAGCGCCGCCCGGAAACGGGATGCGTCCGCACCTCGATCTGCTGCTGCACCGGCTGACCATCCGGACCGATAAACCGGGACGTGACCGTCTCCATTTCAAAGAGCAGCGGCCGGTCAAAGGCCTGTAAAAGCATTTCAGGTGCCATGACCAATATCTTTCTTCCCGGCTGACTTCCTCCCCTGGCACAGCTTCACTCGACAGCCGCCGCGATCTTTGCCCCCGTGGCCTGGATGGCATCCATGTCGCCGGGTTTGATATCCCAGATGGTAATGGGAAGCCGCTCGGCCCCCGGCATCCGCGGTACCAGATGCATGTGGTAATGCATCACGACCTGATTGGCCCCCCGGCCATTGAGCTGAAGAACGGCGATGCCCTCCGGCGACAATGCTTTCTGAATGGCCCCGGCCACTTTTTGAGAGGCATGGATTACCGCGGACAAGTCCGCCTCGTCCATCTCGAATAAATTTTCGGCATGGGTTTTGGGGATGATCAGCGTATGCCCTTCGGCGATCGGGTTGATATCCTCAAACGCCAGCACCCGCGCATCTTCGTAGACCTTCACGCAGGGGATTTCGCCCCTGACGATCCCGCAAAAGATACAGTCTTCCATCGCTCGTCTCCTTTTCCGTCCTTATTCCCGCCACCCGGCACGTCACCAGGCATTATTTCCGCGGGCTCTCTTCTCCACCAAATTTTTTCTTCATCTGATACTGCTGTTCAATATAAAATCTCAACTTCTTCTGGACTTTCCCGAAAACAGACTTTTTGGGGTAGTTTCCTGCCTTGTTCGGTTTTCCCGCGGGAAGGCCGGTTAAAATTTCAATTCCTTCGGCAATGGTCGCCACGGCCCAGATGTGAAATTTCCCTTTTTTGACGTACTTGAGTACTTCCCGGCTGATAACCAGATTCTGGACGTTGGCTCTGGGGATCATCACGCCCTGGCGGCCGGTGAGCCCCTTGGTACGGCACACCTCGAAAAAGCCTTCAACTTTCTGATTCACGCCCCCGATGGCCTGAACTTCTCCCTTCTGGTTCACTGAGCCCGTGACGGCAATCCCCTGGTCGATACCGACACCGGCCAGACTCGATAAAATCGCGTACAATTCCGTTGAGGAGGCGCTGTCCCCGTCGATGCCGCCGTAGCTCTGTTCAAAGGTAATACTGATCGCCAGGTTAAGCGGATACCGCTGGGCAAAGGTTCGGCCGAGATAGCCGGACAGGATCAACACGCCTTTATCATGGGTACTGCCGCTTAATTTGGATTCCCGCTCGATATTGATGATGCCGGACCGGCCCATGTAGGTCTCGGCCGTAATGCGGGAGGGACGACCAAAGGAGAGATCGCCAAGCTGGTAAACGGCCAGCGCGTTAACCTGTCCGACGACTTTCCCCTTGACATCAATCAAAATTGTGTTGTTTGCGTAGGATTCGTGGGTTTTTTCCTCGTACAGGTTATACCGGAACCGATGCTCCCGGAGAGCCTTGACCACATGTTTCTCGGACACAACCCGGGCTCTCGATTTTCTGGCCCAGTAATCAGCCTCTTTCAATACCCCGTGGATCGGACCGAACCGGATGGACAATTTATTTTTATCGGCAACCTGCTTTTCACCAAATTCCACGATGGCCGCCACCCCGGCGGGATTCAGGGGCAACAACTTCTCTTCCTTGCAGACCCGGGCGACAAACCGGGCGTACTGGGACATGGTTTCTTCATTCCGGTCCACTTCATTGTCGAAGTCGGCCCGGACCCTGAAAATTTTATTGAATTTCGAATCATTATTTTGAAGCAGATGGAACAGGTGATAGCTTCCCAGCAGAATCACCTTGACATCCAGGGGGATCGGTTCGGGCCGCAGCGAAACCGTTCCAAACCCGAGGCTGCTGGAAAGATCTTCAATAAGGAGCACCTTGTTCTGAAGCGCCCGCTTCAATGCATCATACACATAGGTATTCATCAGCAGGGCCTCGATCTCCATGATCAAGTACCCGCCATTGGCCCGCAGCAGCGATCCGGACTGAACCAGGGTAAAATCCGTCGTCAGGGTGCCCATGTAGGCCCGTTTTTCAATCCTGCCAAACAGGTTCTGGTACGTCGGGTTGGTTTCAAATATGACCGGTGCGCCCTTGATTGATTTTCGATCCACCAGGGCATTGACTTCGTACGCCTGGAGTTTCATGGCGGAAGGCTCCTGGTCCAGACCGGGGATCGGGATTTCCTTTTTAGCGGCGGGAAGAAAGTCAGCGACATTTTCAACGATGTTTGCCTGCACCTGTTTCAAATATTCAATAACTCCAGGGCTCTTTTTATATTGTCCGATAAGTACGCTGATCCGCGTTTTTGTGACAAACAGAGCGATGTCGGCCATCACTTGATCCACATCCTGCTGTATGGCATCTTTTATCCTGGCCACTTCACGCATGGCTTTTTCAATCCGCCCCTGGAGTGCCCGGATATTTTTCTCAATCCGGTCCTTTTCTTCTTTATCGAGCGCATCAAATTCCTCCCGTTTCATCGGTTGTCCATCGGCCACGGGAAAAGTTTGAAAACCGGATTGCGTCCGGTTAATGCCCAGCCCCATCTGCTTTGCTTCTTCATCCAATGACGCCAGAACCAACCGCTGCTGTTCGCCGTATTTCTTCTGTAATTCATCTATTTTCTTTTGGTACGACTTGCTTTCAAAGGCGGCAGTCAATTCATTTTTCAGCCCCTCCACCAGTTTCTCCATCTGTTTTCTAAAGGCGGTGGCTTTGCCGGGAGGCAGCGCAATCGGCCGGGGGCAGAATTGATCCAGAAAATTATTTACCAGGACCCAGTCCACAGGCGTGGACCGTTTTTCGGCGTGTTTTGTAACAATATCCCGGATAATGGTTGACTTTCCGGTCCCCTCCATGCCGGTTACAAATATATTGTATCCGGAGCTGTGCATGTTGAGCCCGAAATCGATGGCTCCCACGGCCCGCTCCTGGCCGATAACACCATCTAAAGGGGAAAGCTCAGCTGTATTTTTAAACGAAAAAACTTTTGGGTCGCAGATACAGCGCAGATCACTAAAGTCCAGTTCGCGTTTCTTAATCATACACCCTCCTGGCATCCTGTCGCTGAATAGCGAGCGCTTTTCAAGTCACCCGCTCTTCAGATCTATTACGTTTCAGTCGATCAAAACCTGTTCCTTTTCAAGCAAAAACGCTTATTAATCATGGATCAGCTCAATCTCAATTCGGCGATTGGCATTGCGCCCTTCCAATGTCCTGTTTGATGCGACCGGATCTTTCTCTCCCAAACCGATGGCTTTTATTTTATCAGGGCTGAATCCCTTATCCACAAAATAATTTTTTATTTTTTCCGCCCGCACGGTGGATAAGCGCTTATTGTCCTTCATTTTCCCCGATGAATCAGTATACCCCTTTATCAATATAAGAGCCTGTGGATACTTCAGTGCCCTTAACAGAAATTGATGGAGATCGGCGGTCACTTCTTCACTTATCGTTTCCGAATAGGCTTCAAAATGGATCGTCAGCTTGTCCCCCGGATCCGAATCTGGAGGCACCTCCGGGTTGCCATCTCTTGTATTCGACGCCGGCTCAAGTACGGGGTCAGACCGGGCCGTCTTCTTTTTCAATACCCCTGTCTGTTTCTTTCCGCTTGATTGTTTTTCGGGACCGATGTCTTCTTCTTCAACTTTCGCCGTCACCTCCCGATTAATTTTATCGGGCTTATCTATCGCCGACGCGTTGCGCTTACTCTTTTCTCTGTTCACGAAGGCCCCGGCCCCTGCTTCTTCTTTCTTACTATGGGCAATCGAAGAAGAACCGGTTTTGGGATTCAGTTGAACCTCCGGCGGGCTGACCTTCTCGCCATCGTCCAGATAGGAGTTATACCCGGCAACGATGAGTACCAGAAGGAAAAAAACCAGGATGAGCGGGAGCGCCCAGACATTCTGTTTCCCCGCCCATACTCTGAGTCGCCCTTTTTTCTTCCGGTTCCCGTGATCCATATGATCCGGCGATTGCGCGCCAACCACCTGAATCTGATGTGACTCAGCGCATTCCCGGATGATACCCGCATCGATCTTTTGCAGGCCCTGGATATATCCGGCCAGGAGAGCGCAGTCACAAATAACATTAATCATGCGGGGACAACAATCAGAGTGTATGATAATTTCCCGGATCGCGCCGGCAGTAAACAGCGGTTCTTCTGTCCCGGCTACCCGCAATCTGAAGCGAATATACTCTTTGACTTCTTTTTTAAGAATCGGACCGAGATAACAGCGTGTCGTGATCCTTTGCGCCAGTGCCTGATTGGCCGGCTCATCGAGAAGCTGCTCCACTTCATTCTGGCCCACCAGAAAAATACTGAGCAGTTTTTTGTTCATCTTCTCTATATTCGACAACAACCGGATTTCTTCAAGTATTTCATTGGAAAGCCCCTGGGCTTCATCGAGAATCAACAGCACTTTTCGTTTTTCAGTGTGCATTTTATGCAGAAAATGGATAAAGCGAACCAGAAAGTCCCCTTTGGTAGCAAATCGCCTCCCCATGTCGAAGCTGGTGGATAAAAAATTATAAAAGTCCAGAATCTCGAAACCGGGATATTGAACGGTTGCCACGATGGTTTTGGCGTCCAGGTTTTCAAGAAGCCTGTTGACCAGCGTCGTTTTCCCCGTCCCGACATCTCCTACCAGTAAAAGGAACCCTCTGTTTTCCAGAAGGCTGTATTTCAAAGTCGAAAGCACATCCCGGTGGGTTTCTCCAAGCCATAGAAATTTCGGATCAGGGCTGATCTGAAAAGGCTTTACTTTTAAATGGTAATGTGCAAGATACATGAGTTTATATAGGCTTTTGTTTTATGCATAATGGTGATCGGGCATTGATTCTCCGTCAGTTTTTCACCACAATCACAGCATATTGTGGCAGCCGAAACGCTTTCAATAATATATGGTGTCTGGCATCGACTTCAACAGATTTTCCAATTTTCACACGTGTTTTATATGCATCAATTTGGATAAAAATCAAATATGATTATGAATTTACGGGAATAAGGCCATGTATACCCCCAGGAAAAAATCCGGAATCGTTTTTATTATTGCTTTTTTCATTCTCGCCGCTTTAGTTGATGTATCCAGCGGTACAGAAGGGAAAAATCCGGCTGCCGCTGATATCCATGATCAATCTGCTGTAAAAAAATTTAAAATCCATCTTGGCCCGCCCCCCGCTGTCAGCCAGCAACCCAAAAAAGTGACGCCGCCATTGGTAAAAAAAGCGTCCCGGTCCTCATCTGAAATTGTATTTGTGCTGGATAACTCAGGCAGCATGAAAAAAAATGACCCTGAACGCATTACCCGTGAAGTGGTGACAGATTTCATTCATAATGCAAAAAACGGGTCGCGCATCGGCATGGTCATTTTTGGAAAAGAAGCGCGCATTCTGCAGCCGATCACGGCCATTGAGGCCCCGGAAACAAGAACCCGGCTCATCAACAGCCTGGAAAAAATTGATTATCGCGGCCAGTTTACCAACACGCCGGCAGGTATTGAAAGAGCCATTTACGAGCTGAAAGCCAACCCTGATAAAAAATTTGAGAAAGCGATCATCCTTTTAACAGACGGTATCATTGATACCGGAGACAAGAAACGGGACGCAGAGGAAGAAACATGGTTGAAGGAACAACTGGCAATGGAATGCCAGACGCTCGGGATTAAAATTTACGGTATTGCGTTTACGGACAATGCTGATTTTCGATTGATGCAGATCCTGGCCTCAAAAACCGGCGGAGAATATTTCCGAATTTATAAACCGGAAGAGATCCAGTCCGTTTTTAAACGAATCGACGAACAAGTGGCACGGGCCGCCTTGAATAAAGACACTGCATCGAAAACGAGTGCCGCGCCTGAAACCAAACCCGAGAACCCGCCTGCCGAAACTGAGCCTAAGAAACCGACCCTGCGCTCGAGTACCCCGCCGTCTCCCACGGCAGTGGTCACGCCTGTTTCAACAAAATGGAACCTTGGTGACATCCTTCCGATCATCCTTCTGGCTGCCATTATCCTGGCGGTACTTGCGCTGTTCCTGATGATGTATCGGACTTCCCGCAGAGATGTTCCGCCGACCCCGTTTCGAAAAGGTAACGAACGGGACACCTCGCGGCGGCTGAACCCGGAAGTACAGGCCGAACTGATCGATGTTGATCACATCATCCCTCAGGATTCGGTATCGCTGACGATTGACAAAGCCTCAATCAGTATCGGCCGGGACTCAAGCAACGATATCGTTATTCCTGAAAAAATTGTTTCCAGCCTGCATGCAACCATTGAATACCGCAAGGGCTATTATTTTCTCGAAGATAACCGCAGTACCAATGGCACCCGCCTGAACAGCCGGCGTCTGGATCCGGATACGAAAATGAAACTGAAAAGCGGGGATATCATCCATTTTGCGAAAAGCGAATTCAGGTTTCTGATACACGATCAGGCACCGTACGGTGAAACCATGGTGCTCAATGCCGATGAGTTTCGCTCCTGACTCTCACCCCGTCGGCACCCTGTCATTATCAGGGCCCGGCAATCACCTCAGGCTGCCGGCCTGCCGCTCTTTACGCCGCTCTGCCATCATGCGGGCCAGGATCATGCCGATTCCTCCCGGAGACGACAGATTTGAATCCCGCTGGATATTTTCCAGTATATCAATAAAGGCCCGGGCCGGCAGAGACAACGGCTGCCCTTTCAGATACGCAATACTCACATCCATATACTGAAGCGGACCGTCAAGCGGTAATTCCGCCAGTTTTTTTTCCGCCAGTTCAACGACAACAGCCTGCCTGACCAGAAACGAAACGCCATCCCCACGCTGTACAAGCTGCTTGATAAATTCAGTATTGCTGGTTTCCATTAATATTTTCGGGCGGCATTGAATCCTCTCAAAAAGGCGATCCACCAACCGCCGGGTGCCGGAGCCCGTCTCTTTCATGATAAACGGTTCCGACGCCAGGGCCTTGAAATCAACGGATTTTCGTTTCAGCAGCGGATGGCCCGGTGCGACGATCACCGTCATTTCTTCCTGACTGAAAGGGACATATTCGATCCGCGGCACATCACCGGCCTTGGCGATAATGGCCACTTCATTCTTAAAATCAAGCAGACTGCGCGTCATGTCCAGGGAACTGCCCTCGTTGAGCTGTATCTTGATCTCCGGATGCCTGGCCAGAAACGACGACAGCATGTTGGGCATAAAATACCTTGCGTAGGCTTTGGTGGTCCCGATGCGAAGCACCCCTCTTTTCAGATGACGGAGATCCGCAACCGTATTCTCGATCTCTTTTTCCAGGGCAAACACTTTCTGAGCCAGTTCATAGAGAACACGTCCCTCATCAGTCAGCCAGAGCCTGCGGCCGCCCTTTTTAAACAGGCGGATACCACAGGCCGCTTCAAATGCCTTCACCTGAACGGTTACCGCCGGTTGCGAGATAAACATCGCCTCGGCGGCGCGGGTAAAATTCAAGTGTTTGGCCGCATAATAAAAAATCCGGAATTGATTGAAATTGACCATAAATAGATTTTAGTTATGTGATCATTACATGTATAAGTAATATTTATGCCTAACATAAAATTAATTGGTTTGACAGGTTTTTTTGTATCATCCAATATATATTCACCTTTTGACATGGGAATGTTCCTAACATGTACTCGCGGCCCAGGCTGCAAAAAGCGAGAAATCGGAATGACCCGCATTTTGCCTTGACACCGGTATTTCTCTAACGCGTATCATCTCCCTTTATGGCGCAGTGGATACACGTTTTCGCCCGGACCCCTTTTTGGCGCGTCAATGCCTGATTCAATCGCCGAGTACATTGGCCTATAGTAGTTTGGTAATCCAACCCAAAGGAGGTAGCACATGGCTGATGACACCACAGGAAGATTCCCGGACCCACACGATTTTCTCCCCCCCGAAGACCTGAAAGACTGGGAAGAAATGTACCCTTCCCATCATCTCTTTTCCAAAGACCGGGCCGACTGGGAAAAACAGCAGTTCTGGTATCAAGACAAAATTCACGCGCCTGAGCCTGTGCCGCCGCTGGATCATATTTTTCAGGAAGCGTGGCAAATTGCGCTCTCACAGTATACGACCCGCGTTTTCTGCATCCCGCCGGCCCAGGGCATCGCCCAGCGGATGGTCGGCTGCTATCTTTATATCTGCGCCATCGCCCCGCCGCCCGACGAAGTGATCGGCAAGAAAGCCCAGCTTTTTGAAAAGAGGGTTTTTTATGTGTTTGAGCACTATGAGGAGCTATGGGAAAAGTGGCTCAAAAAATTCCAGGCCCTGGGCAAGGAAATGGCGGACATAAAGGTACCCAAAGAGATGCCCGAGTTTGTCCCCGAGGATCAGGTCCTGCCCGCCCCCACCGGCTCATATGCCTCGTACGACCTCATCGAAGGGTTTAATCTGCTGGTCAACAATATGATCAAGGGATGGCAATACCATTTTGAAATGCTGAACCTGACGTATCTGGCCTACCTGATGTTTGCCGATGTATCCCGCAAGTTGTTCCCCGGGATCAGCGAAAGCGCCATTGGTAAAATGGTTGCCGGCGCCTATGTCTCCATGTTTCGGCCGGAAGAAGAACTCTGCAAACTGGCCCGCAAAGCCATGGAAAACGCCCATGTGGCCGATATCCTGAAAAAAGATGTGCCGGTCAACGAAAAAATCACCGCCCTTTCCGCCACCGCGGAAGGCAAAGACTGGCTGGCCGCGTACGAAAAAGCCAAAACACCCTGGTTCTACGTTTCCAACGGCAGCGGCTGGTACCATTTTGAAGGCAGCTGGATTAATACGCCGGAAATCCCATACGGCTATATCAAAAGCTACGTGGAGCGGCTGGGAAAAGGCGAAACCATCGAGCGGGCCCTGGACGATATCAGCAAACAGCGGGACGAAATCGTGGCCGGATATCGGGACCTGATCAAAACCGATGAAGATCTGAAAGCATTTAACGATGCCTACAACACCATCCGCACTATTTATCGCTACGCCGAAGATCATCTTTTCTGGGTCGAGCACTGGTATCACACCATCTGGTTTTCGAAGATCCGTCAGTTCGGCAAATTGCTCGTGGCCAATGGTATGATCAATGCGGTCGATGATATTTTCATGTTTAACCGTTACGAAATTCCCGAGCTGCTTACCGAGGTTGCCACCGGATGGGCGCTGGGCGTCGATATCCCCATGCGGGGGGATTACTACAAAGCCAAAGCGGCCAAGCGGCAGCGGATTCTCGAAGCCGCCCGCGAATGGAATCCCACACCGGCACTGGGCGTGCCGCCTGAGGAAATCGCCGAGCCGTTTACCATCATGCTCTGGGGCATCACAACAGACAAAGTCAAGGAATGGCTCAAGGGCGTCGATGCCGCTGCCGACGGCGATATCTCCGAGATCAAAGGATTCGCCTCTTCGGCCGGTGTGGTGGAGGGGCCCGCCCGGGTATTGAAACTGCTCAAGGATATCACCAAAATTCAACCCGGTGAAATTCTTGTCTGCCCGACCACCAACCCGTCATGGGCACCGATCTTTACCAACATCAAGGCGGCGGTAACCGATATCGGCGGCTTGACCAGCCATGCGGCCATCGTCTGCCGGGAGTACGGGATTCCATCGGTGACCGGTACCGGCGTGGCCACTTCGGCCATCAAGACCGGGGATATCCTTAAAGTGGATGGCGACACCGGCGTGGTAAACATCGTTCAGAAAGCCGGCTAATCGTTAACCTTTCACCCAGTGTGCCTGAAGGTTTTCCCTGGCTCTGTCACCCCTTGCGGCACAAGAGCTTCCGATGCATTCAGGCCACTGGTGATTTTTTCAGTCATTTCAAGAACTAGGGAGTCATCCATGGCGTATATTATCGATTTTAAAGAGTTGAACAAATCATCACTTCCCCAGGTTGGCGGAAAAAATGCCAACCTGGGTGAAATGATTAACGCCGGCATCCGCGTACCACCCGGATTTGCCGTAACCACAACGTGTTACGAGCAATTTATCTCCACCGCCGGGATTCACGACCAGATTTTCAGTCTGCTTGACGGGCTTGATCCGGATAATATGGATGCCCTCAACAAAGTAACAGAGCAGATTCAGGCCCTGATCATCGACGCCGCGTTGACGCCCGAAGCCCATGAGGCAATTGTATCGGCCTATGCGCAGCTCTGCCGGGAATGCAGACTTGAAACCGTACCCGTAGCCGTACGCTCAAGCGCCACAGCCGAGGACCTGCCGACGGCCAGTTTTGCCGGCCAGCAGGACACCTATCTGTGGATTGAAGGGGTTGATAACGTTATCCGGCGGGTGCGGCAATGCTGGGCCAGCCTTTTCACGGCCCGGGCCATCAGCTATCGCGTAAAAAATAATTTCCCGCACGACAAGGTCCTCATCAGTGTCGGTGTCCAGCAGATGGTCAATTCCAAGGCCGCCGGCGTCATGTTTACACTCAACCCGATCAACGGAGACCCGTCCAAGGTGGTTATCGAGGGCGCCTGGGGCCTGGGAGAGACCGTGGTGTCGGGGACCGTCAACCCGGACAAATTTGTCGTGGACAAGGTCGTTATGGAAACCTCGGAAAAAACAATATCCGCCAAACAGGTCGAATGTATCTTTGATCCCGGCACTGCGGAAGTGATCACCGCCGATATCGCAGAAGACAGGCAGAACCAGTGCTGTCTGGAAGACCGGGAGATTAAAGCCCTGGCGGTTGTTGCCAAAAATATTGAAAAACACTATGGCCGCCCCATGGATATCGAATGGGCCATTGACGGCACCCTCGATTTCCCGGAAAACATCTTTATTGTACAGGCACGGCCGGAAACGGTCTGGGGACAGAAAGAGCAGAAACCACTCATTGGGAAAAAAAGCGGATATGAGCTCCTCATGGAGCAGGCGATGAAACGCATCAAAATACCATGACATACCGCCGGGCATGTCGGGACACGCCTGCCCGGCCATTTGACCCGTGCACACTTAATCCAGCAAGAAGCTCCGCCGGCTGGCGGATAAAACATATCATACCAGAGAAAGGAAAAAAGTATTTATGAAAGACATGCGCGATTTTATTGCAGAAGGAGAAAAGACGGGGCTGTGCAAACGCATCACGGCTGAAGTGGACTGGAACCTGGAGCTGTCGCATATCGCCAAACTCAACGAAGAGCAAAGCGGTCCGGCGCTTTTGTTTGAAAATGTCAAGGACTACAACAGCCCGGTGATTACCAGCGTCTGTACCACAACCCAGCGGCTGGCCTTGATCATGGGCCTGCCGCTCGAGTCTACCCTGGTCGATCTGTACGAAGAATGGGCCCGTCTGGGTGAAAACCTGATCAAACCCAAAGAAATCGACAGCGCCAGCGCGCCATGCAAACAGAATATTATCACCGGCGATGATATCGATCTGTACAAATTCCCCGTCCCCCAGTGGTATCCCCTGGACGGCGGCCGGTTTATCGGCACGGCTCATTTCGTCATCTGCAAGGATCCCGATACCGGCTGGGTCAACCTGGGAACCTATCGGGGCCAGCTGCTCGGCAAGGACAAAATGGGCACCCAGTTCATCAAGGGAAAACACGCCGATATTATCCTGAAAAAATACCAGGCCATGGGCAAACCCATGCCGGTGGCTTCAATCATCGGATGCGATCCGCTTCTGTTCATCCTGGGCGCCGCCCGGGTATCGGCCTTTACCTCCGAGTACGACGTAGCCGGCGCCCTGCGGGGTGAACCTGTGGAAGTCGTTCCCGGGGAAACCGTCGACCTGCCCATCCCGGCCCACGCCGAAATCGTTGTGGAGGGGGAAGTCGATGCCGAAAAATTCATGGACGAAGGCCCCTTCGGAGAATACACCGGCTACTATTCCGGTGTGGGCAGCGATCCCCGCAATTTTATCGATGTCAAATGCATCACCCATCGCGACAATCCGATCATGTGGGGAACCACGGTCGGACGCGCCGTCACCGATACCCACATGACCATGGCATTGTCCTACGGCGCGACCTTGTGGCAGCAGCTGCTGGCCATGAAAATCCCGGGGCTGAAGGCCGTTTACTGTCCGCCTGAAGGATCCGGCCGGTTTCTCGCCATTATTTCCATCAAACAGATGTACCCCGGCCACGCCGATCAGGTATTGACCGCTGCCATTTCCACGGAAATGGGGGCCTATGGTTTAAAAACCGTCATTGTGGTCGATGAGGATATTGACCCCTGGGATATCCCCCGGGTCCTGTACGCCCTCAGTTTCCGCTTTCAGCCCAATCGGTCTCAGGTGATCAAGCGCGGCCGGTCCACGCCGCTGGATCCCTCTTTGCCCATCGATTCAAGGGACATCACCGGTCGGCTGCTGCTGGATGCCACCATCCCCTACGACTGGAAAGACAAACCGATCCCCATTGAACTCGACCCGGATGTTGTGGCAAAGATCAAGGGACGCTGGTCAGAACTGGGGCTTTAATTCGTCACCCCGGAGCAGGCAGGCGACGTACCAGGCGTATCAATCAATGGCCGCCGCCTGCCATGCCCATTTAAGGAGATACCGGTATGTCCGATACACGTATATTGGAAAACAAAAAAGTCCTGATCGTCGATGATGAACCCGATATCCTGGAAGTCCTCGAGGAATTGCTTGATATGTGCGAAGTGACCAAAGCGGCCAGTTTTGAAAAGGCGAGTCACCTGATGGAAACCAGAGAAATTGATGTGGCCGTCCTGGATATCATGGGCGTCAATGGCTACGATCTGCTGAATATCGCCAAGCGAAAAGGGATTCCGGCCGTCATGCTCACCGCCCATGCCTTTTCCGCCGACAACCTGGTCCGCACCATCAAGGGCGGGGCCTACGCCTATATTCCCAAAGAAGAAATCAGCGATATTGCAGTCTACCTGAGCGATGCGCTGGCTGCCAGAAAAACGGGCAGAAACCCCTGGCAATCCTGGGATCAGCGCCTCCCATCGTCCTATTTCGAACGCAGATGGGGCACGACATGGAAAGACCGGGACAAGGATTTCTGGCATCAATTTAAGGCCGGTCTCAAAGCAAAGCGTGAAAAAAAAGACTGACAGCTTGTCAAAATAATCACTGAAAATAAAAAACGACAACATGCCTTGGCCCGGACAAGGGGGGGACGCCTGTATGGAATCTCCCTGCACCCTGCAGCTGTTTTAACGTAACGGCCCGGGTCAATGTAATGATGGAGGGATATTTTGAAACCGATTCGCTATACGCAGGAAATGATCGATGAGTTCTTAAACGACGGTTACTGGACCGACGAATTATTCTACGACTTCTGGGATAGAAATGCCCGGGAATTTGGCGATCAGGAAGCCCTGGTCGATACCAGATACCGTCTGACATGGGCCGAGGCCAAAAAACGGGTGGATGCCATGGCGATTTCCTGGGTGGAGATGGGCATTCCCAAATCCAGCCGCGTCATCATCCAGTCGCCCAACAGCGTCTACGGGTTTCTGGCCAGAATCGCCTGTGAACGGGCCGGATTGATCTCGCTGACCGTCTATCCATATCTGCGCCAGAGGGAGCTGGAATACATGGTGGAACGGACAGAGGCGGCGGCGGTCGTTATCTGTCATGTCTACAATAAATTTGATTATCTCGAAATGTACAAAACTCTCCAGAAACAATTCCCCCACCTGAAACATTTTTTTCTCTTTGAAGAAACCGTACCGGACAGCGCACCCGAGGGCACCTATTCCCTGCCGGAAATGACAGAAGCCCGGGCCGCGAAACCGATCGACGAATCGATCCTTACCGCCCGCCGGCTCGATCCCACCGGGGATGTGGCCATCCTCACCACGACCTCCGGCACCACCGGAATTCCCAAGCTTGTGGAATGGCCGACCGCGCCCCGGGTCTGTACTTCCAAGGGCCGGGTGGACATATGGCACCTGACCCGCAACGATATTACCATGGCCATCGCTCCCCATGCCGGCGGTGCGGCCGGCACACTGACCTATTTTGCCGCGCCCATTGCCGGCGCCAAAACAGTGATGCTGGAAGAATTTTCTCCCGAAGGCGCGCTGGCGCTGATCGAAAAGGAAAAGGCCACGGCCATCGGCGTGGTTCCCACCCATCTGATCCGTATGCTGGAAGCCGACGCCACAAAGTACGACTTGAGTTCGCTCCGGTTTATCCGGTCGGCCGGAGGATATCTGGCCCCACAGGTGGCCGAGGAAGCGGAAAAAGCATTTGGCGCCTCCATTACCAGCGACCTGGGGACCCAGGACATGGGATCGGTGTCGGGCTGCCGGGTGGAAGATTCCAAGGACCTGCGCCGGCGAACCGTTGGCCGCATGCTGCCGGGAAACAAAGTCCGCCTGCTTGACAAGGATACCGGCGAAGAAGTCGCCGACGGCGAACCGGGCGTATTATGGTTCAGAGGCCCTCATGCCCCGGCCGGCTATTACCGGGATCCGGAATTAACCGCCACGGTCTTTGACAAAGACGGCTGGACCACAACCAGTGATATCGTCAAGTTCGACCAGGAATGCCTGTGGATTCTGGGGCGGGCCAAGGATATGATTATCCGGGGCGGCCAGAACATCTATCCTGCGGAAATCGAAGGCATGCTCAACGGCCATCCCAAAGTGGCTTCCGTCGCCATAGTCGGCTACCCGGACCGGGAAATGGGAGAAAAGGCCTGTGCCTACGTCATCCCCAAATCGGGTGAGGATTTCACCTTTGACGAAATGATCGATTTCCTCAAATCCAAGCAGATCGCCATGTTTAAACTGCCCGAACGGCTGGAGGTGGTTTCCGAATTTCCCGGTGTTGGCGATTCGGGAAAAGTCAACAAGGAAACCCTGAAAAAGATGATCGCCGAAAAAGTGGCGGACAAAGGATAGAAAACGCCATGCCGAAGAGCATTCTCATCATCTCCACCCTGGACACAAAGGGGGAGGAAACATTCTATTTAAGGGATAAAATCACCTCCCTCGGCAACGACACCCTGATCATGGATCTGTCCATGCGCGGCGATGAACAGTCGCCGGCGGATATCCCCCCCGCCATGGTGGCCGCTGCCGGCGGCAGTACCCTTGACGAGATCCGTCATTCCCGGGAGCGCGCCAAAATCACGGGAATTACAATCCGGGGAGCGTCAAAACTGGCTGCGGATTTTCATGCCCGGGGCAAAATCGACGGTATGATTGCCCTGGGCGGGTCCACCGGCACGCTGATGGCCACGGAAGTCATGCGGGCGCTGCCCTTTGGGATTCCCAAAGTCGCCATATCATCCACGGCCGCCCTGCCAGGATTATCCACCCGCTACATCGGCACCGGCGACATCTGTCTGTTTCACTCTGTGGTTGAAGTGGCCGGGCTTTCGGATCTTTTGAAAAACGTCATTGACCGGGCGGCGCATGCCGTTGTCGGGATGGCCGCCGACGATATTACCCCGCCGAAAGCCGCGCATGCCAAGGCCATTGCCCTGACCATGCTGGGGCCCTGCGAAAAATGCGCCCGTGCCGTGCAGGCCGCCCTGGAGCAGGCCGGCTATCAGGTCATCGGCTTTTCGGCCGCGGGCATTGGTGACCGGGCCATGGAGGAGATGATCCGCAACGGATTTTTCCATGGCGTGGTGGATCTGGCGCCGGGCGGCGTGGGCGAGCATCTGTTTAAATTCATGCGCGACGCCGGCCCCCACCGGATGGAATCCGCCGGCCGGGCCGGGCTGCCGCAGGTGATATCGACCTGCAGCGTCAATCACATGACCCCCGCCAAATCGCGATATAAGCCGGACTTTCACCAGCGCCGCAAATACGATCTCGACAAATATCGATCCTGGCTGCGCCTGTCGCCGGACGAGCTGAAAACCGTGGCCGGCGCCTTTGCCGATAAAATCAACATCGCCAGGGGCCCGGTAAAAGTGGTGATCCCGCTCAAGGGCTGGTCATCCGTCGACTGCCCCGGCAATCCCACTTATGATCCAGAAGAGGACCGGGTATTTATCGACGCCTTGCGGGATCGGGTGAAATCCGATATTGATATTGTGGAAGTGGATGCCAATATGGAAGAGTCGGCATTCGCGCAGACGCTTACCCGGGCCTTTCTGGAAATGATGTAATGGGACCCGATATTCCGCCATCCATGGAACAGGCGCTGATCGCCGCCGCCCGGCCCCGTCTTGAAAAGGGCCGCAAGGGGGACTGGTCCCACACGCAGCGAACCATCGAATACGCTCGGACACTGCTGGAGAAAGAAGCCGGCGAAGCCGATATTGTCCTCCCGGCGCTCTACCTCCACGATACCGGCTGGAGCGCCATCGACTACCAGGATTTTATCGATGCGCCGCCAGCCCTTAAGAAAGACACCCGCAGTCTCCGGGAACATATGGCCGCCAGCGCCCGCATCGCCGACGCCGTATTGCGAGAACTGCACTTTGCTCCCGACAAACGCGCCCGCATTGTTGCCATTATCGCCGTCCATGACGATCCGGATCGGATTCTGGCGCTTAACGACCTGTCGGCCACACTGGTGATGGAGGCCGACCGGCTCGACCGGTATGGCCGGCGCAGTCTCAAACGGTATGAGGACATGTTCGGTCCGGAATACTTTAAGGAATCCGCCTGGCTCGATGGCGTCACCATGCGCCGGGAAGGGCTTTCCGAGTGGTTTCACACGGCTTCCGGCAAAGCCCTGGCCCATGAAATGGCCGCCCAGATCGGCATTATTGACGGACATAAATGATGACAACTTACCCATCGTTTCTAGACGCTCATGTAAGGTCACAAAGTGGCTCATTTGACATCGAGGCCCGTATCGGCTGGGTTGGGGACGACCTGCTGGTCAGCATTTATGGCGGCGAAAAGCCCCACATCGGCGCCGTGGCGGCGGCGCATCCCCGGCCGAGCCTGAAAAATCCGGCGCTCACCAGCGCCACGGCTTCGGTTATCTGTTATACGGCCCACAAGGAAGACGACCTGGCCAAACGATCGGCCGAAATACTGGCGGCCATCCTCAACACCCGGGTCGTCGTAACGGCCGGGATTCACTGGGACAACCTGCCACCGGACGGCATCGATCAAATTGTTCGAAACAGCCGTCAGCTCGTGACGTTGATTGCGGAAAAAGCCAAATCCATACGGACGATGAATTAACGCGGATTCAATGAAAGGAACCGTCCCATGCCCAAAAGAATAATCATCGCCATTGCCGGAGCCAGCGGCGTTATCTACGGCATCCGCATGCTCGAAGTATTGCGGGACACCGATTATGAAACCCATCTGATTATTTCTGATGCCGGTATACTCAATATCAAAATCGAGACGGCCTATGCCCCCGAAGAAGTGATCCGCATGGCCGACGTGGTCCATGCCCATAAAGACATGGCCGCGCCCCTGGCATCGGGTTCCTTTCAAACTCACGCCATGGTGGTCGTGCCCTGCACGATCAAAACCTTGTCGGGGATCGCCAATTCCTACAACGAGAACCTCATTGTCCGGGCGGCGGATGTCACGCTCAAAGAGAAACGCAGGCTCGTCCTGATGGTCCGTGAGACCCCGCTGCACAAGGGGCACCTGCGTCTCATGACCCTGGCCGCCGATCTGGGCGCCTGCATTCTGCCGCCGGTGCCCTCTTTTTACCATTCCCCTGAAACCATTGAAGACATCATTGACCAGACCATCGGAAAAATCCTCGACGCTGTCGGTGTCGAACACAATCTGTTTCAACGCTGGGGGGAGAAAAAAGAAACGCCGGACCCCGGCAACCTGAGCGTCTGCTGAAGCGGGTATTCATGTCTGCCACTCCCACCATCGCCGTCCTGGGCACCTTTGATACCAAGGCCGAGGAACATCTTTTTTTAAAAAGCGGTATCGAATCCCGGGGCCTGACGGCATTGACGATCAATATCGGCACCCGCCGCCCGCCGCGAACGCCGGTGGACATGGATCTGTTCATGCCCCCGTCCGGGGACGATACCGTGGACCGGGACCTGGCCATTGCCGCCATGTGCCGGCGAGCCGGGAAGGTTATCCGCGATCTGCACGCCCGGGGCCGGATTCACGCCGTCATCTCGGCCGGCGGCGGATCGGGAACGCACTTATCTACTGCTATCATGCGAACCCTGCCGCTGGGGGTGCCCAAGGTGATGGTATCCACAGTGGCATCCCGGGACATGCACGATATCGTCGGTACCCGGGATCTCACCATGATACACAGTGTTGTCGACCTTTTGGGGGTCAATCGGATTTCCGGTGCCATTTTAGATAAAGCGGCGGCGGCCGTCTGCGCCATGGCCCAAAGCCGGTGGGTGCCCGAAGAAAAAGGCAAGAGGATTGCCCTCTCTTTTTTCGGGTTTATCACCCCGGCGGCCGAACAGACCAAGGCGGCGCTGGAAGACCGTGGATACGAAGTGATCGCCTTTCATGCCAACGGCACCGGCGGCATGGCTCTGGAGGAATTGACGGCTGAAGGATATTTTAACGGGATTCTCGATCTGGCCACCCATGAACTGGCCGATGCGCTCATGAAAGGGTATTGCGGCGCCATCGGTCCGGGGCGCTTTGTGTCGGCGGAAACGCCTGGTGTGCCGCGCCTGGTCGTCCCCGGCGGTCTCGACTGTGCGGTGCTGGAATTTACGCGGGACAGTGTCCCGCCCGCTTTCCAAAACCGCCAGATTTTCTTTTACGACTTCCGCTCGGCCATCCGGCTGACCCTGGAAGAATCCGATATACTGGCCCGCCAGCTGGCCGCAAAGCTCAACCCGTCTCCCGGCACTGTCAAGGTAATCAACCCCGCCGGCGGCTGGTCGGTGGCCGATCATCCCGATGGCCCGCTGTACGCTCCCGATATCAATGCCGCTTTTATGGCCACCTTCAGGGAGAAGCTGGATTCGCGAATTACCATCACCACCGTCGCCCACCATATCAACGACCCGGATTTTGCCCAATTAATCGCCAGGGAAATGGATGCCATGATCCGTCTCGGATCTCGGGAAAAACAAAGCCGATGAAGCCGGTAAATACTGCTTTTCGATGGCTCCCCTGTCCGGTTGTTTTTATCTGTACGGCCCATGAAGGGCATCGGGACATCATGACGGCAACCGCCATGTTCATTTCCGAGAAAGAACCACTGCTGACCGTCAGCGTGGGGGCAGACCATCTGACAGACCGGCTCATCAGCGCTTCCGGCCAGTTTATTGTCGCGATTGCTTCCGTTGATCAGAAAAAGCTGGCTTTCCAGCTTGGCGCGCTGCGGGGAGAAGACATCGATAAATACGCCCGTTTTTCCATCGACACCCTGCCACCGACAGGGGGAGACAGCCTGGTGCCTGCCAGGGCATCCGCCTGGATGAAATGTACCGTGGAGCGGACAGAAACAATCACGGGCTACCGGGTTATTACAGGCCGAATCGTCGAAAGCGGCGATCTTGAAAACCCGCCGCTGATCTGGCAGAGGGACGCCTTATGGCAGCTGACCGCCATCCCGGAATAAATTAAAACAATCCCGTAAATCCGTACAAAGTACCACGCTCGACAGAAGATTCGCCCCTCTTCATGGGACTACCCGTGCGATTAAAACCGGAGACGGCTATCGTTGAAAGGCGGCAATAAAGTCTTCCAGTTCCTCTCCTTTTTCCACACAGGCCGCCACCTGATTCCGGGCGTGTGCAATGGACCGTATGGCGGCCTTGAAGTGTATGGACACAGGATCATCTTCTCCCAGAGACGCAATTATTTTCTGAAGGATATCGTTGCCCTGATCAAAAAATGCTTCGGTTTCCGCCATGACCCGTTTACGAACACGGTGTTTTTCCAGTTCACGCGTGACCAGCGGCAACAGGCGCTGGATGGAAGATTCCACCAGGGCATCCCGGGGCGCATTGTACGCTTTAGACGTTTGATCGAGGCATCTCAGGGTACGCCGATTGAGCACATAAGTTTTCTGAACCCGGTGGGTCCCCTGGAGGATATCGACGTTCAGATGGCGGGCAACCCGGTCCAGAGCATCCATATCCTCGATGAGATGATCAAACAGCGATTTCTTCTTGATCCCCAGCTGGACGGCCAGAATACTGATGGTTTCAATGGCTCTCCGGGAAAGACGAAAAGTGGCACGGACCGATTGTTTTCCCCTCAGATCTTTCGAAGACGGATGGGGAATCGACAGCACATCGTCGATTGTGCGTGGCGTTTTGGGACGCATTATTTTTTTACCCGCTCAACATATTCACCGGTACGTGTATCGATACGGATTTTCTCGCCCTCTTCGATAAACGGCGGTACCTGCAGCAGATATCCGGTTTCCAGCGTGGCCGGTTTGGTATCCCCCGAAGCGGTGTCGCCCTTGACCCAGGGATCGGCCTTTTCCACCCGCAGGTTGACAAACATGGGCAGCGTCACCTCAATGGGGCGCCCGCTGAACATCAGGACGTTGCAGACGGTATTTTCCTTGAGAAAATATTTGGTCTCCCCCATCTGTTCTTCGGTCAAAAATTCCTGCTCGTAATTTTTCGAGTCCATGAAACAATAGGTGTCGCCATCATTGTAAAGGTATTCCATTTCCCGTTCTTCCAGATCGGCCTCGTTAAATTTATCCCCGGACCGATAGGTTCGATCAAACTGCGCCCCGGTAATCATATTTTTCAGTTTGCACCGATACAACGCCTGTCCCTTGCCGGGCTTGGAAAATTCAAATTGAACCACTACATACGGGTCGCCATCTATTTCAATCTTCAATCCTTTTCTTAAATCCGACGCTTCATACATGTCTGTTCGTGCTCCTGTAGTGAATCATTTAATCGTTAACTGTCAAAAAACAGGTGGCGCAGTTCCACCGTCGCCCGGCCGCGTCACCATTAATTTATAGTTGACATTTCAGGGGGTGTTTAACATATTTACCATATTTTAGCAATTTATTATAAGGAAAACAAAATGATCCTGATCATTGATTTCGGCTCGCAATACAATCAGCTGATTGCCCGGCGGGTACGGGAGCACCGTGTCTTCTGCCAGGTCGAACCGCCGACCATTGGCTTGGATGCCATCCGGTCACTCAACCCGGACGGCATTATCCTCTCCGGCGGGCCGTCGAGTATCTACGATAAAAACAGTCCGCGCATTGACAAAGCCATTTTTGACCTTGGGATTCCCATCCTGGGAATCTGCTATGGATTTCAATATATGGCCGACACCCTGGGCGGAACGGTGAAGGGGTCCACAAAGCGCGAATACGGGTTTGCCGAGATGACGATCCGGTCCCATGATCATCTTTTTGCCGATATCGGCTCCCGCACCCCCTGCTGGATGAGCCATGGCGACACGATCCAGAAACTTCCCCGGGGCTTTAAAATCACCGCCTCGACGTCAAGCACCCGTATTGCCGCTGCCACCCAGGTCCGCAAAAAGCTTTTCGGCGTTCAGTTCCACCCGGAAGTGGCCCATACCCCCCAGGGCAAAAAGATGCTGGCCCGTTTTCTATTTGATATCTGCCACTGCAAACGCCGGTGGACCATGAAAAATTTCGCCGACCAGGCCATCGGGCAGATCCGTCAAGCCGTTGGCGACAACCGGGTGATTCTTGGCCTGAGCGGCGGTGTCGATTCGTCGGTCACCGCCCTGCTGATCCACCAGGCCATCGGCAAACGGCTGACCTGTATTTTCGTGGACAACGGTCTGTTGCGCCTCAACGAACGTGAAAAGATAGAAAAGATTTTAAAACGACATCTGGACATCAACATCCGTTTCGTCAGTGCCAAACGTAAATTTCTCAGCGCCCTGACCGGCGTCACAAGCCCTGAAAAAAAACGCAAAATCATTGGCCGGGTATTTATGGATGTGTTTGAAGCGGAAGCCAAAAAAATAAAAAACGCCGCTTTTCTCGCCCAGGGAACATTGTATCCGGATATCATCGAATCCCGCTCGGCTTTCGGCGGCCCGACCGCCGTCATCAAATCCCATCACAATGTGGGGGGCCTGCCCAAGAAGATGAAGCTGAAGCTGGTCGAACCGCTTCAATACCTCTTTAAGGATGAGGTGCGCAAACTGGGAAAAACCCTGGGGCTGTCCGATGATCTGGTCTGGCGGCAGCCCTTCCCCGGCCCCGGGCTGGCCATTCGGGTGATTGGCGAAATCACAAGTCGTCGTCTGACGATTCTCCGGTACGCCGATGACATCTTTCTTCAGGAAATCAAAGCCGCCGGATATTACAAAAAGCTGTGGCAGTCCTTTGCCGTGCTGCTGCCCATTAAAAGCGTGGGCGTTATGGGCGACCAGCGCACCTATGAAAACATCCTGGCCCTGCGGGCGGTGACCAGTGTGGATGCCATGACCGCCGACTGGGCCAAACTCCCCCACAAATTTCTGGCAAAAGTATCCAGCCGGATTATTAATGAGGTCGCCGGCGTGAATCGGGTAGTGTACGATATCAGCTCCAAACCGCCCAGTACTATTGAATGGGAATAGGGAATGAAAACAAGCCATTCGACTGATCGCTCAACCGACAAATTTACACTGGGGCGCGGAGAGCAGGCCACCGGCCAGATCCTTTCTCCGGAAACGCCCCCCCTGCCGGTGTCCCCGCAAAAATCCCGGGCAGTTCTATACATCCTGCTGGGCATTTTGATGGCTGCCATGATTGGCGCCTATTTCGACCTCTACCGCCGCCTTACCCATTCAACCTCCATGGACAGTGAGAAACTCACCCGTCTGGCTGAAAACCTGGAGGATCGGTTTTCGTCCCTTTCCATCAAACAGGCCAGGCTGAAAGAGCAGCTCACCCAGAAAGATACAACGGATACGCAGATCACCCGGGAACTGACAGAAAAATTAAAGCAGACCCACGCCGATCTGGCGACACTGAGAAAAGACCTGGCCGCCAAAGCCGGTCAGACGGATCTCACCCAGGCGCTGGCCGCCATGGGCGCTGCCCGGGAGAAAATGGGGAAAATCAGCGCTGAAATCCAGGCTGTCAGGGAAAAAACAGACGCGTTGACAACCGGGCTGGCCGCCATACAGTCGAAAATCGAAAAGGTAGCGGCCGATCTGTCCGGCGAGATTGCCGAAACCAGCCGTCTCCTTGACCAGACATCCAAAAATCTGATTGCCCTGGAAAGCCGGGTCGATGCTCTGAAAACCGCCAAACTCGACAGAAAAACGGCGGAAAAATTAATCATGAAAAAAATAGACACACAACGCGCCACTGCCGCCGAAGCGGCCAAAAAGCTATCCGCCTATATTGACCGCATCAACGCAAACAGGCGCCATATCAGCGAACTGGACAAAAACGCCGATGTGTACGCCGGTGAAATCCTGAAAATCAAACGGCAGCTCAATACCCTTCGTGCGGCTGTTTCAAATCATGCCACACGGCCATCCCCTCCTCCTTCTCCGGCACGGCAACCGGCTAAACCGGGTCAAATTATCCAGCAGAACCTGTCGGAATAAGGAATCACCTGCATGAACCGATCCGACCTGACCCGTTTGCTGGAAAAAGTGGCCTCGGGATCAATCGATGTGCCCCGGGCCACTGAAACGCTTTTTAACCTGCCTTACGAAGATATCGGGTTTGCCTGCGTGGATCACCACCGCAGTCTGCGTAAGGGATTTCCGGAGGTGATCTACGGAGAAGGAAAAACCGCCGAACAGATTCTGGGCATCCTGGAAAAAATGATTCCCCGGGAGAAAGTGATCCTGGTCACCCGCATCGATCCGGCCAAAGCGGCCCGGGTAACGGCCGCCATTTCCCATGCGACTTACCACGCGGACGCCCGGATGTTGATCTGGGAGAAAGAAAAACCGATACCTTCAGGGCGGGGAAAAGTTCTGATAATTTCGGCCGGGACGTCGGATATTCCGGTGGCCAGAGAAGCGGCGCTGACCGCCGAGATGATGGGAAACCCGGTTGACACCCTGTTTGACGTGGGCGTGGCCGGCATTCACCGCCTGCTGGGTCACCGCCCGCAGATTCAGGCGGCCAGCGTCCTGGTCGTCGTGGCCGGGATGGAGGGCGCGCTGCCCGGCATCGTCGCCGGCATGGTCGCCCGCCCGGTCATTGCCGTGCCCACCAGTGTCGGCTACGGCGCCAGTCTGGGCGGTCTGACAGCCCTTTTTGCCATGCTCAACAGTTGCAGCGCCAACGTCGCCGTCATGAATATCGACAACGGTTTCGGCGCGGGATACATGGCAGCCATGATCAACCGGAAATAACCGCCGGCGGTTTCGCCACAACCACTGTACCGCGCTGGCGGTACGCCGTGGCGGGTACCCGCACAGGCAGCTGGGGAGAAACTTCCGCCAGCCATCCCGCCCGCAACGCCGGGCGGCCACCTGGCCGTATCGATCAGGCGTCCAGGTTCTTTTTATATCCACACGCCCGATCCAGACAGACAAGCTGGCGGCCGTATTTTTTGGTGCTTTTTTCTGCCAGAATGGCGGCGCCGCACTGGGGACAGGGCTCGGCAACCGGTTTGTCCCAGATGGCAAATTTACAGTCCGGATACCGGCTGCAGCCATAAAATGTTTTCCCCCGCCGGGAAGTGCGTTCCATCAAATGCCCATCGCATTTTTTCTCCGGGCAGGCGACCCCGGTATCTTTGCCCTTCCCGTTGGCCGACTCGGTATATTTGCAGTCCGGATAGCCCGAACAGGCGAGAAACCGGCCGTAGCGCCCGTCCTTGGACACCAGGGCCAGGCCGCATTGCGGACAGATCTTGTCTGTTTTTTCATCCGCCGCCTTTTCAATCGGCCGGATCACACCTTTCTCGTCCCGCTCATAATTACGGGTGTATTTACAATCGGGATACGCGTCGCAGGCGAGAAAATGCCCGTTCCGGCCCATTTTGATGTGCAGCTGGCCGGTTTTACATTCGGGGCAGGTCTGGCCAATGGGGAATCCAACCGCCTTCATGCTGCGCATGCCATCCGTGGCCGCATCCAGTCGTTTTTTGAATGCCTTGTAAAAATCGGTGAGCACCTGTTCGCTGTTGATCTGGGCAGCCTCAATGCGATCGAGATATTCTTCCATCCGGGCCGTAAAATTAACGTCAAAGGTCTCCGGGAAACTTTCCACGATCAGATCGTTGACGATAAAGCCAAGTTCACTGGGATGAAAATAGCCTTTGATTAAATCCACATATCCCTTGCTTCGAATCGTGGTTAATATGGCTGCATAGGTACTGGGCCGCCCAATTCCGTTTTCTTCCAGTTCCTTGACCAGGGAGGCTTCGGAAAATCGTGGCGGCGGCTTGGTAAAGTGCTGCTTGGGAATTAACTTTTCAAGTTTAAGAATCTGTCCTTTTTCCAGCTCGGGCAGTTGGATCGTCTCTTTTTCCTGTTTGATGGCCTCATCCACGGATTGGTACAGGGCCAGAAACCCGGGAAACCGGACCCGCGATCCAGTGGCCGTAAAACGATAGTCGCCGGCGCAGATCGAAACCGTATTCTTATCGATCTGCGCCGGTTTCATCTGGGAAGCCACAAAACGCTTCCATATCAATGTATACAGCGCCAGCTGATCCTTGGTTAGATAGGGCGAAACCTTTTCCAGGGTATAGGTTACCGATGTCGGCCGAACGGCTTCATGGGCATCCTGAACTTTCTTGCGGTTTTTAAACATCCGCGGTTTGTCCACAGCGTATTCGGCGCCAAACCGGTCCTTGACCATCGCCATCGCCTGTTCGGCGGCCTCCGTGGAGATCCGGGTGGAATCGGTCCGCATATAGGTTATCAGCCCCACCGGTTCCCCATGTCCCAGTTCAATCCCCTCGTAGAGCTGCTGGGCCACTGTCATGGTTTTCCGAGCCGAAAAGCGCAGTTTTCGGATCGCCTCCTGCTGCAGTTTGCTGGTGGTAAACGGCGGCAGCGGGTTCCGGCGGGTCGTTTTTTTTAGAATTTTGTCTACGACAAAAGGGTGTTTCTGCAATTCATCGACAATGGCCTCTGCCGATTGTTCGTTTTCGATCTTGATCTTTTCGGTTTTACGACGGACCAGACGCGCCGTAAACAACGGCGGTACGTCCGCCGAAAGATCCGCGGCAATGGACCAGTATTCTTCCGAGGTGAACGCCTGAATTTCACGTTCACGGGTGATGATGATCCGCACGGCCACCGATTGAACCCGACCGGCGCTCAAGCCGCCTTTGACCTTTCGCCACAACAGCGGAGATATCTGATACCCCACCAGTCGATCCAGAATACGGCGCGTCTGCTGGGCATCGTACTTGGTCCGATTGAGTGTTTCCGGCTTTGCCATGGCACTGGCGATGCCGGTTTTAGTGAGCTCATGAAAGAGAATACGATGAAAGCGGCGATCTTTCTTTTTCAATACTTCCGAAGCATGCCAGGCGATCGCCTCCCCTTCCCGGTCCGGGTCCGGGGCCAGATAGATATCCCTGGCATCTCCGGCAGCCTTGCGAAGGGTAGTGACAACCTTCTGCTTCCCCGGAATGGTCTGGTATTTGGGCTTGAATCCATTCTCGACATCGATCCCGATCTCCTTGGCAGGCAAATCCTTGATGTGCCCCACGGTCGCCGCCACATTGTACGCGCTGCCAAGATATTTTTTTATGGTTCGAATCTTTGTGGGTGATTCAACCACCACAAGTGGTTTAGCCAATGTTTCTCCTTGTATTGACAATTAACAATAATCCATGTGCCGCGTAAACATCTTCCCCGGTGTCTGGGAAATCAGGCCGGTTAATTCCATCTGCATCAACAGGCTGGACAGTCGTCCGGCGTCCATTTTCGTCTGGCGGGCCAGGTCGTCAATATGGACCGGATACGCCCCCAGCGCCTCAAAAATCATCTTTTCATCGCCGGCCAGTTCCGGCGGCATGGGTGCCGACGGTCGAATCTCCGGCGCTGCTGAAAAAAAACGGGGAAATTCCTCGATAACATCCCGGGCGTTTTCCACCAGTTTGGCCCCCTGTTTGATGAGCGTATGGGTACCGGTACTTTTGAATGACTGAATACTGCCCGGTACGGCAAACACTTCCCGGTTTTGTTCGGCGGCCAGCCGGGCAGTGATCAGCGACCCGCTGCGGCGCGTGGCCTCAACCACCACGGTACCCAGGGACATGCCGCTGATAATCCGGTTTCGCCGGGGAAAATGGTGTGCCTCAGGCCCGGCGGTCAAGGCAAATTCGGAAATCACGCCGCCGGTTTCCACTATCTTCTCAAACAATTGACGGTTCCGGGCCGGATATATCCGCTGCAGCCCGCTCCCCAGTACGGCAACGGTTTTTCCCCGTGCCGACAACGCCCCGGCATGGGCCGCTGTATCAATTCCCAGCGCCATGCCGCTGACAATCACGGCCCCCCGGTTCACCAGATCCGCGCTCAATTTACGGGTAGCCGCCAGCCCATACGCCGTGGCGTTCCGCGACCCGACCATCGCAATATTTTTCACCGTATCGGGCAGAGCGCCGGCGAGGTAAAGATAAGGGGGAGGATCGGGGATTTCAAGTAGCAGGGGAGGAAAGTTTTTATCGGCCATGGTAACCAGAGAAAATCCGGAAGCCACTATCTGATCAATCTCACGTTTGAGCGCGTCCGGCAGCCGGAATCGGGCAATGGCCTCAACCAGCCGCCGGGAGACCCCGTCCACCTCGCAAAATCGATCGACACTGTCTCTGGCCGCCGCAAAAACTGCGGCAGGTGTCCCGAAAAATTCGACCAGGCGCTTGAAAAGCAGATTTCCCACACCCGGTACCTGTTTCAGGCTGAGCCAGTCTGTCCATCTGTGCGTTGCGTTGTCAGGCGCCGGAATCATGGAATGATTTTCAGAGGGACGGGAAGCCATAGTATTCTGAAAGCCGGGATCATAAAAAAACCGCTTCCCGGTTCCTTCTTTCCGGCTTTTTTAATTTCCACGCGCGACCTTAATGATTACTTTCCCGGAACTATCTTTTTGATCGGGTTTTTTGTTTTTTACCCGTTCGCCCCTGCCAGGCCATCAGGATCGGACTGGCGACAAAAATTGATGAATACGTCCCAACGGCCACACCGGCGATCATGGCAAAAGCAAAATCGTGAATAATCCCCCCCCCGAAAAGAAACAACGTCACGATCACGAACAGTGTCGTCATCGAAGTCAGGATGGTCCGCGACAGGGTTTGATTGATACTCATATTAATCACCTCCGACAGAGAGGTTTTCCGTCGTTTGCCGATATTTTCACGAATCCGGTCAAACACGATAATGGTATCATTTAATGAGTAACCGATAATGGTCAGCAGGGCGGCAATAATCGGCAGGGTAAACTCCTTGCCGGTAATGGAAAAAAGCCCCACCACAATCGTAACATCGTGAATCAGGGCCAGAATGGCGCCCATGGCGTATTTCAGTTCAAGGAACCAGAACACGATGAGGCTGACGATGACCGCCGATACAATCAAAATGGAGATGCCGACGTTAAACAGCGACAGAAAATAGACCACCGCCATCAGGGTACCCGCCACCACGCCGCTGAGCAGCCATTTGAGCTCAAAACGACCGGAAATATAGATGGTGATAAAGAGCAGCGCAAAAAACATGGCCATCAGGGCTTTGTGCTGCAGATCCCGGCCCACCTGAGGCCCGACCATTTCCACCCGCTCGATCGATACCTTGCCTCCACCGGTGGCGGATTGCAGTGCCTGGGAAATCTTGTGGGCAAAATCGTCATCCGTTGTCACCGAGCGGTCCGTACGAATCAGATACTCATTTTTGGATTCGGCGCCAAACGACTGCACCGATGCTTTTCCCATGCCAATCGTGTCCAGGCCGGACTTGATTTTGTTTAATTCCGTAGGGCGGTCCATTTTGATCTGGACCAGTGTCCCCCCGGCAAAATCGATCCCATACCGCGGACCGCCGTGCATAATCAGCGATATAATACTGATAGCAATCAGAGACAGGGAAAGGGCAAAAGCGATTTTCCGCGTCCCGATAAAGTCGATATTTATGTCGGATTTAATAAATTGCATAAACGGGATCCTAAATTAAAAACTCTGGTTAAATGCTCGGGTTAAATACTCAGCTTTTTCATTTTCCGGTTGATCAGCAGGTAATCCATGATGCTGCGACTTAAAATGAGCGAGGTAAAAAGACTGGCCAGAACCCCAAGGCTCAAAGTGACGGCAAACCCTTTGACCGGGCCGGTCCCGAACTGGAACAATACCAGTGCGGCAATCAGGGTGGTGACGTTGGCATCGATAATCGTCAAGGCGGCCCGGCTGTAGCCCGCATCCACCGAGGCCCGCAGGGTCTTGCCCAGACGCAGCTCCTCCCGGATACGTTCGTAAATCAGCACATTGGCGTCCACGGCCATACCAATGGTGAGGATAAACCCGGCGATACCGGGCAAGGTCAGCGTGGCTTGCAGGGCGGCCAGCCCGGCGGCCATGATGACAATATTGACAACCAGCGCGACATCGGCAATGAGACCGGCCGTCCGGTAATAAACGACCATGAAAATCACCACCAGTAAACCGCCCACCATCATGGAGAAGAGCCCCATGTGGATGGAATCGGCGCCCAGGGATGGCCCCACGGTCCGTTCTTCTACAATTTTTACCGGTGCGGGCAGTGCGCCGGCCCGTAAAATAATCGCCAGATCCCGGGCTTCAGCAGTTGTAAACCGGCCGGTAATGCTCGCCTGCCCGCCACTGATTTTTTCCTGAATGACCGGTGCGGAATAGACCTTGTTGTCCAAAACAATCGCCAGGCGTTTTTTTACATTCTCACCGGTAATCTTTGCGAAAAGCCGCCCCCCCTTGCGGTCAAATTCAATTCCGACATAGGGTTCATTATACCGGGAATTTATCTGCACCTGGGCATTTTTCAGATGAGCGCCCGTGAGCAGAGTCCGTTTCTTGACCAGGTACGGGGTTTTTCTTTCCTTGTGGGTCCGGGGATCCGTTTCCACCTGATAAAGAATCTGGCTTCCCGGCGGCACTTTACCTTTGAGCGCATCGTCCACGCTGTGGGTTTCGTCAAGCAGCTTGAACTCCAGCTGGGCCGTTTTACCAATAAGCTCTTTGGCCCGACGGGTATCACTGATACCCGGCAGCTGAATCAGGATTCGATTTTCACCCTGCCGCCGGATGTCCGGCTCGGAAACGCCAAACTGGTCAATCCGGTTTCGAATGGTTTCCAGCGCCTGATCCACGGCCAGGCGTTTGATTGTATCCGCTTCTTTTTTCGGCAGCTCCAGGGAAACCACCGGATCATCGGGGGCGGAAAGGACAACCAGTTCCCTGAACTCCTTTTTGACCATATCATCGAAAGCGCTTCTTTCCCCGGCATCGTTCAATGAAACAGTCAGTTTATTAACGCCTGCCGCATCCAGGCCATTGTATTTTATCTTTTTTTTCCGCAACTGGGCACGCAGATCCTGATGGATCCGTTCGATCCGGTTTAAAACAGCCTTGTCCGTTTCGACTTCCAGCATCAGATGCATGCCGCCCTGCAGATCCAGCCCCAGATTGATCTTTTTGTGGGGCCACACCGTCGGCTTGAATGTGGGAAAGACGTAAATCAGCGAGACCACAATCACAACAATAACGCTCAGTACTCGCCACGATATCTTTTTCAAGTTGCGCTTCCTTTCGTTTGGCTCGTTTTCATGTCCGATGAAGATAAATAAAAACTCCGGATTTTAAAACGGACCCTCCGGAGCTGCCTGCTTCATCGGCTATTTTTGATCGGCGGGCTCTTTCTTTTTCTTTTTTGCCGGTGGCGGCGGTGCGGCCTGGGCCAGCCCGGCCACATTGGCACGGTTGAGCTTGACCCGGACTCTGTCAGAGATTTCAACTGTCAGGGTTGTATCCGAAACAGCCGTCACGCGTCCGTAAATGCCGCCCGAGGTGACAATTCGGTCTCCTTTTTTAACGTTGTCAACCATCTGCCGGTGCTCTTTGGATTTCTTCTGCTGAGGACGAATGAGCAGAAAATAAAAAATAACAAACATCAGAATCAAGGGAATAAACGACGCAAACCCGCCGGCTCCCTGGGCGCCCGCGGCGCCACCCTGCGCCATTGCATAGGCGATATTCATCACAACACCCCCTCCTTTATTGCATTGTAGTCATTTCTTACAGCCATGTGGACAAACCTGTTTTTCTTAAAAATGGCGCGTTTATACTTGAATTCAACACGCCCGTCAAATCATTCCTTCCACCGGCCGGGTACCGGCAGCCCATTATTCTTTGGCGGGCAGCCACAACATTTCGCCATCAAACCGAATCCGGCCCACTTCATTCAAATTGATGCTGTCCAGCATCGCAAATACCCTGGCCAGGTTAAAGACGACAATCTTACTCAACGGCTGAATCAAGTTCAAGTCAGTATCGATCTTTTTCTCCCGCAGGTTATAGATATGAACCATGGTCTCGGAAAATTTCAACAGCCGCCCGACACCCGAGCTTTTTCCGCCAGCATCCGGTTCATCGGAAGCGGGGGATAAATTTACTCCCTTGTGGGTAAAATAGTCCCGCAAAAACTGGAAGTGAATATTCCAGATATTGTCTCCGGGCTTGACGACATAGACGCCGTAGGCGTTCAAATCCTGATCGGCCTGCATGGCCGCTAAAATGTTTTTTTCCAGGTCAGCCTTTTCCTGATTCAGCGCTTCAATGTCCCGGTTGATGACTGCGGCCTGATCCTTATCCGCGCCCGCCAGGCGTTTTCCTGCCCGGGCCAGCTTTTGAAGGACTTCTTTGTATTGCCGGTACAGCCGGACCGGACCGGCTATTTTTTCAACCCGCCGGCGCGTGGCATCGTCAACAGGTTCCGAGGCCGCCTCAACCTTGGCTTTCAATCGGTCATATTCTTTTTCCAATGCCTCGAACCTGCCGATAGCGGTGGGCAGATCAATTTTGCGGGGCACTGCCGGCGCCGCCGGGGCCGACAGATCCTGTTCCGCGATTCCACCGGTTTTCAGGCGGATCTTGTCCAGAATTTCATCCATCGAAACAATGGTTTTGCCGATCTTCATGGTTTCGCCCGGCCGGACAATCATATCCACGCCTTTATCAAACCCCAGCGCGGCCTTGCGCCGGGCCATCAGATCGCCATTCTTTTCATAATCAATCGGCGCCTGCCCTTTGATCGCCATTTTTTCAGCCACGGGCGCGGCCATTTCTTTGTTTCCGGCGCTCTGGATGGATTCCTGCGCCAAATCACTCCGCCACAGCTTCGTGCCAAAAAACAGCGCTGCAACAATCAGGGCCAGGACCCCTAAAACCGCGATAACAGCTTTGGATTTATCATTTTTTTCATATTCAGCCATGACCTCTCCTTTGCCGGTATACGCCGGGCCGCCGACAGATCCTGAAGTGCATCAGACAGCTCGGGGATGCATGCTTTCCAACGCGCTGAAACAAAGGCAGCGGGACGCCTCCAGGCCCCATCCGCCTGAACACGAGCCTCACTTAAATCCACCTGCCCCGCGGTGTTTTCCGGTTGTCCCCTATTCTGCCGGGCGATTTACGCGCCTGTGCCGGTCTTATCCGTCGCCAGCGTCTGGATGATTTCGCTGTCGCCGGGGATCATCTCCTCATTGGCTTCGATGATCACGTCAATGTTTTTCCGGTTTTCCAGATCAACCAGATCCTTCCTTTTCCTGTTGAGCAGATAATCCGCCACGGCTTTGGGAACAACCCCCCGGACGCTGGCCAGGTTGCTTTTCAGTGTTTTTGAATTCAACTCCCTTAAAAATTTCAGGCCCAATATATCCACCGAAGGCACCGCCCCCTTGCCATGGCAATATCGACAGGTCTCATAACTGCCAAACTGAATCGAGGGCCGCAGCCGCTGGCGCGACATCTCCAGAAGCCCGAACTTGGAAATAAGACCGACGCTTGTTTTGGCCTTATCTGTTTTGAGATACTTTTTCAGCGTCTGTTCCACCTGACGTCGATGTTTTTTATCCTTCATATCAATAAAATCAAGAACGATCAGCCCGCCCAGATCTCTCAATCGGAGCTGGCGGGCAACTTCCTGAGCGGCTTCCACATTGATTTTATAGGCCGTTTCTTCAATCGATCCCCCCGAGGTGGCTTTGCCGGAATTCACATCGATGGCCACCAGGGCTTCGGTGGGATCAATAACCAGAGAGCCGCCGGATTTCAGCGGCACCCGATTTTCAAAAATCATGGCAATCTGGCTCTCTAGTTCATACTTGGAAAAAATCGGTTTGGTCCCCTTGTAGCGCTTGACGATCCGCCCGTATTTGGGAGAAATAACCTGCATGAACTGTTTGGCTTCCCGATATGCCGCCTCATCATCGATCAGGATTTCGGTGATATCGGTCGTAAAATAATCCCGCAGGGAGCGCTCTACCAGATTGCGTTCCTGATACAGGGCCGCGGGGGCCGTAACTTCCATCACGTTCCCCTTAATAGTCTTCCACAGTCGCATCAAGTACCTGTAATCATTTAATATAACTGTCTTTGAACACTTTTGTCCCGCCGTTCTGACAATCAAACCATACCCGTCCGGAATATTGAAAGCCGAAATGATTTCCTTTAACCGCCGCCGTTCTTCCTCATCTTCGATCTTGCGGGATATCCCTTTGTTCTCGCTGCCCGGCATCAACACCATGTGGCGTCCCGGCAGCGAAATCATTGTGGTCAACATGGCGCCCTTTTTATTTTCCGGGTCTTTCGTTACCTGAACCAGCAGTTCCTGCCCCCGCTTGACAAGGTTTTTGATGGAACGATTATCCTGCAGATCTTCCAGATAGTAGTCACTGTGAATTTCATGCTTCTGCAGAAACCCGTGTTTGGGGCCGCCGTAATCAACAAAGGCCGCCTGAAGGCTCGGCTCCACGCGGGTGACGATGCCCTTGTAAATATTGCCACGGGTGATCTGGCGGCCGGCATTTTCGACATGAAACTCCTCGAGATGGCCATCCTTGACTTTGGCAATACGACATTCTTCCGAATCAACAGCATTGATTAATATTTTACTCATTGAAAACATTCCTAATTATTAACGGTTATTATAGAATTTTTAAAAATAGGGGATTGTGGCGAACAAGTCAATCGATTTCTATTACTTTTGCATCTTAACGCGGAAATCGCCGGCTTGCTATTTCAAAAACGCTATGGCATAAGATGGACGATGGTTTTCCGGCGGTGCCATAACGTAAATGAGGCATTGCGGCCACGCAGAAATATGGTAATAGAAGCCAGACCGACACCTGAAAAATAAGAATCGTTACACAAGCGAACCAGTAAAGAAGATACCATCCCATGGAAAAAACATTCAGCCACCAGCAGATTGAAAAGAAATGGCAGTCCCGGTGGGAAGCGTCCCAATTGTTCAAGGTTGCCGTCGATCCCGGCATGAAAAAATACTACGTCCTGGAGATGTTTCCCTATCCATCCGGTAAAATCCATATGGGCCACGTCCGCAATTATGCGATTGGGGACGTGATTGCCCGGTTTAAACGGATGCGGGGATTCAATGTCCTCCATCCAATGGGATGGGACGCTTTCGGCATGCCGGCGGAAAATGCCGCCATTGCCAATAACACCCATCCGGCCCGATGGACCTACGGCAACATTGATACCATGCGGACGCAGCTCAAGCGGCTGGGCCTCAGCTATGACTGGGACCGTGAAATCGCCACCTGTCGGGCGGAATACTATCACTGGGAACAATGGCTTTTCCTGAAAATGTTCGCCAAAAACCGGGTGTACCGCAAGGAATCTTTTGTCAACTGGTGTGAACCCTGCCAGACCGTGCTGGCCAACGAGCAGGTCGAGTCCGGTGCCTGCTGGCGGTGCAGTCAGCCGGTCATCCAGAAAAAACTGAACCAGTGGTTTTTCCGCATCACCGATTATGCTGAAGACCTTTTGGTCCATTGCGACCAGCTCTCCGGGTGGCCCGAAGAAGTCGTCACCATGCAGAAAAACTGGATCGGCAAAAGCTTCGGGGCCGAAATCCGTTTCCCGGTGGCCGGCCGGGAGGAGATTCTCTCGGTTTTTACTACCCGGCCGGATACAATCTACGGCGCCACGTTTATGTGTCTGGCGCCGGAACACCCCCTGGTGGCCCGGCTGGCAGAAGGAACCGACCAGGCGCAGGCCGTCGAGGCGTTTGTTGATCGGATCGCCCGGCAGGAACGGACCACCCGCGCGGTGGATCAGTATGAAAAAGAGGGCGTTTTTACAGGTGCCTGGTGTATCAATCCGGCCACCGGAAAAAAGATTCCGATCTATACGGCGAATTTTATCCTGATGGGTTACGGTACCGGCGCCGTCATGTCGGTGCCCGCCCACGATCAGCGGGATTTTGAATTCGCCCGCAAATATCAGATCGACATTACCGTGGTGGTGCAGCCACCCGATCAGCCCATGGCCGCAGACGAGATGGAAGCCGCTTACACCGGCGATGGAATCATGGTCCATTCGGGCCCGTTTGACGGCCTGCCCAGTGCCCGGGCCCTGGATGAAATTACCGCCTTCCTGGCCGAAAACGGCCACGGGAAAAAGACAGTCAACTACCGCCTCCGAGACTGGGGCATATCCCGCCAGCGCTATTGGGGCGCCCCCATCCCCATGATCCATTGCGATAAATGCGGCATTGTCCCGGTGCCGGAAGAGGATCTGCCTGTCCGTCTGCCCGAAGACGCCGAACTGCTTCCCGGCGGGCGCTCCCCCCTGCCCGCGCTGGCCTCCTTTTATCAGGCCACCTGCCCGGTCTGCGGAAACCCCGACGCCCGCAGGGAAACGGATACCATGGACACTTTTGTCGAATCCTCCTGGTATTTCGAGAGATTCTGCAGCCCGCGTTTTGACAAGGGAATGTTTGACCCGGCGGCCGTGGACTACTGGATGCCCGTGGACCAGTACATTGGCGGCGTCGAACACGCCATTTTACATCTGCTCTATTCCCGCTACTTTACCCGCGTATTGCAGGATGAAAAGCTGGTTGACTATCGGGAGCCTTTTGCCCGCCTGCTGACCCAGGGGATGGTATGCAAAGAAACCGCCCGCTGCGAAAAACACGGCTGGCTCGGCCCGGATGATACCGTTGACGACGGAGATGCCCGCACCTGCGCGCATTGCGGCCGCCCGGCTACCATCGGACGAATTGAGAAGATGTCCAAATCAAAGAAAAACGTGGTTGATCCCGAAGAACTGCTCAGCCGCTTCGGCGCCGATACGACCCGGCTGTTCTGCCTTTTTGCCGCACCGCCGCGAAGAAGTCTCGAATGGCGGGCCGAAGGCGTTGAGGGCAGTTACCGGTTTTTAAACCGGATCTGGCGCCTGACCTGGTCCTGGCTGCCCCATGTTCACCGGGCCACCCCTTACGATGGCCCCCTGGACGCACTGGACACGCCCCTGGCCGGTCTTTTCCGTAAGACCCACCAGACCATTGAAAAAGTCACCCGGGATATCGAAGAACGGTTCCACTTCAACACGGCCATCAGCGCGGTCATGGAGCTTGTCAATACCGCCCACGGCATCGAACCGATTCAGGATGACCCGGATCTGACAGATCCAGCCAGCGCCAGATGTGCCGCCGTGATGCGGCTGTCCCTGGAAACGGTTGTTCTGCTGCTGTCTCCCATGGTCCCCCATTTTTCGGAAGAGATCTGGGAAGCGCTGGGATTTAAAGACAGTGTTCTGCTGGCCCCCTGGCCGACGTATCGGGAAGACGCCCTGAGCAAAGATGAACTGACCATTGTTCTGCAGGTAAACGGAAAATTGAGGAGCCGCCTGACCGTACCGGCGGATATCACTGAAAAAGCGCTTGAAGAAATCGCCCTGGCCGATGAACGGGTGTTAAAATTCATCGCCGGCAAACCGATTCGTAAAACCATTGTGGTTAAGAAAAAACTGGTTAATATCGTTATTTAACCGGCCGATCGTCTAACATTCAATCGATTATTTTGGAAACGGTGATGAAACAGATATTAAAATCAAGAATACACTGGCTGTTAATTGTGCTCACCCTGATAGTCTGCGCGTGTGGCTACCGGTTTCCCGGCGGCGGATCTCTTCCCGGCGGGATACAGAAAGTCTATATTTCTTTATTTACCAACCGGACCAATGAAGTGGGGATCGAAAACATTATTACCGACGACCTCACCAACGAGTTTATTCTTCAGCGCAAAGGGACCTTGACGGATGATAATCGGGCGGATGGCACTTTGACCGGGACGGTGGCATCAGTGCTGACCCGGACCATTTCCCAGACAGGACAAGGGGCGTCGGTTGAACAGGAAGTGGTCGTGCGGGTGGCGCTGAAACTGACTGACAAAAGCGGCCGGCTGGTCTGGATAGACCGCCAGTTATCCGGCCGGGAGCCCTATGCCGTCGGTGACAACAATATCGAAACCAGTCAGCACCGGCGCGAAGCAATCAAAACGCTCTCAACGCGCCTGGCGCAAAAAATATACAACCGGTTGACGGATAATTTTTAGAACGACTGAGAAATCAAGTGGCCAGGGTATTGACCAGTTTTGATAACCGGGAAATCTTTCGGGAAGCGGTGCTTTTGTGAAGAACCCCTTTTTTGGCCGCCTTGGCGATAATGGACTGGGCCGCGTTGAGCTCTTGGGCCGCCTTGGCCGAATCATTTTCGGAAACAGCCGCCCGTACGGATTTAACAATATTTCGGGTTCGTGTTTTTACCGATTTGTTCCGCGTACGGCGAATTTCATTCTGACGTATGCGCTTTAAAGCTGATTTATGGTTTGCCAATGGGGTCTCCTTTCGGTGGGCGCTTCAACAGTGCCCATATTATTCTTGCCAAACAGATTTGCATTCACTAAAAATGAATATTATGATGCTTCGTATGAATGATGTCAAGTTATTTCAGACATGAGTGCCGACATGGATTTGAATCAAACTGTTTTTTCGGCGGATTGAATATTTTTGTGACGGATGCGCAGCCGTTCAGGACAGTCCGGCCAGTCAATCCAGCACTGACGGCACTGTCCGGTTATATCTGAACTTAACGCCTGCCCCTGTCATATCAACATATTTGGGGCAGCTGGAATTGCAAAATGGCAAAAAAAACTGCCAGACGGAAAAAAAACCCGGGCCGATCGGGCAACATCCTCATTTTCTCGGCGGTTCTCGGGCTGATTGTTCTCCTGCTGACGAGTATTTTCGGCGAATGGGGGGTATTGGATGTCATCAGCCAGCAGAAAGAAAAAAGACGCCTCATGGCCATCAATACGCAGCTTACCATTGAAAATCAGGAAATACGCCGAAAGATTGACCGGCTTCGGAATGACCGCCGATATATTGAAAACATTGCCCGCCACGAGCTGGGCATGGTGGGCGATAAAGAAATGATTCTGAAGGTGGGGCCGAACCATTCCAGGTTAAAGGACGGAAAGAATACGGAGAAATAATGGCAGATACTTCATCATTTTACACTCTTACCATGGCCAAGGTGTACGAGGATCAGGGAAATGACAAAGAGGCGCTGCGCATCCTGAAACACCTGATTTCAGAGGAACCGGAGCGTACGGATGTCATATCGGCCATCAATCGGATAAAAAAAAGGACGGCACCGGCTTCCGAAAAACAGCTGGCCCGTTTATTCGAAGAATGGGTTGACCTGTTGCTGACACATCAGCGTATCCGGCGGTTAAAACAGATGAATAATGCATAATCAAGAAATACAAAGCCAGAAACACAAAGGAGGATCAATGGGTATGAACGCGACGAAACGGATGGGAAAAGGGTGGCTCCGGCTCAGTGTTGTTATTTTCAGTTGCATCGGATTACTGCTGATCGGTGCCTGTTCCAAAAAAACAATCCGAAGTGACTACCCATCGATCGCCGGTGCCGGCAATCAGAACGGCACCGGCATGAATGGTAACGGTAATAACGGAACCGGATCGGATCAGACCACTCTGGGCAGCGGCGCCAATGTATCGGAAAACGGCCTGACCGGCGACAACGCCGCCAACGGCACGGCGCAATCGGCCGGTGACGCGCAAACCGCCCGGGACCAGTTTGAAAACAACGACATTCTGTTTGAATACGACAGCGCCGCCCTGCTGCCGGAAGCCCAGTCGATCCTGATGGAAAAATCCGAATGGCTGCAGAACCACCCCCAGGCGTCGATCATCGTTGAGGGGCATACCGACGAACGGGGAACCGTGGCCTACAACCTGGCGCTGGGCGATCGCCGGGCGGAAAGCGCCCGGGCATTCCTGCTCGAACTCGGTGTCAATGTTGATCGCATCCGGACGGTCAGTTACGGTGAAGAACGCCCCGTGGATCCCAACCACGACGAGGCCGCCTGGACCAAGAACCGACGTGTCCATTTTGTTATTGAATAATCGATTCAAAATAGATTAAGACAGCATCCGGCATATATCATCGGACAAAGCGATATCCGCCGGATGCTGATCGAGCAACGCACCTGACGGGGCGGCTGAACCGGGCGTCCCGCCGCCTTGCCATCGCCGCATATATTGACAACCGACAACCAGACGATCACAGATAATATCCACCCGGTATTATCAGATGTCTCGCCCGGAGAGGATGGCTTTTCCCGGGCGTATCGGCATTTTTGAGATCAAAAAAAAATTTATTAACGAACGACGGGTAGCGACACCTGCCGTTGGAGGCCCCATGAATTTTAAGAAAACACTGAACCTGCCTTCCACCAAATTCCCCATGAAGGCCAATTTATCCCAGCGCGAACCCGAGCAGCTCGCCGCCTGGGAAAAGTCGAACCTGTACGAAAATATCCGTGACCAGTCCGCTCAAAAAGAAAAGTTTATTTTACATGACGGCCCTCCCTACGCCAATGGCAACATCCATACCGGTACGGCCCTGAATAAAATTTTAAAGGACATTATCGTCCGCTCCCGTCAGATGGCCGGATACGATGCGGTGTATGTGCCGGGGTGGGATTGCCACGGGCTGCCCATCGAACACAAGGTGGATCAGGCGCTCAAGGGCAAAAAAAAGGAACTGACTCAGGCGCAGATTCGTAAACACTGCCGGACCTATGCCGAAAAATATATTAATATCCAGCGCAAGGAGTTCAAGCGGCTGGGAGTCATGGGCGAGTGGGACCGGCCCTACCTGACCATGAATTACCCCTATGAAGCGACCATTGCCCGGGAATGCTGCAAGTTCGCCATGGAAGGCAGCCTCTATCGCAGCAAAAAACCAATCTACTGGTGCTGCAATTGTCAAACGGCGCTGGCCGAGGCGGAAATCGAATATTACGATGTGACGAGCGACAGTATCTATGTTAAATTTGGCTTAATCGACGACATCGGGCGCAGGATCCCGGCGCTGGCCGGCAAACCCGTTTCCATTGTTATCTGGACAACCACGCCCTGGACCCTTCCGGCCAACCTGGCAGTCGCGCTGAATCAGGAATTTGACTATGCCGCCGTTGAAGTTACAGGCGGGGAGGTATTGATTCTGGCCCGGGAACGGGTCGACGCATGCATGCAGATATTTGGCATCGATGATTACCGGCAGATTGCCGACATTGATGCCGCCGATATGGAAAAAATGCGCTGCCGCCATCCGTTTTACGATCGGGAATCGCTCATCGTTCTGGCCGATCATGTCACCTTGGACACGGGTACCGGCTGCGTGCACACTGCGCCGGGCCATGGGCGTGAGGATTACGAAGTCGGTATGGCATATGGAATTGATGCGTATTCTCCGGTGGACGACGAGGGGTGTTTTACAGACGATGTCTCTTTTTTCAAAGGTGAATTTGTCTTTTCCGCCAATGAAAGCGTCAACGCCAAGCTCAAGGAGGTTGACAGGCTGATCAAGAAAGAAGCGCTGTCCCACTCCTACCCCCACTGCTGGCGCTGCCGGAAACCGGTCATCTTCCGGGCGACGCCCCAATGGTTTATCTCCATGGAAAAAACCGGGCTGCGTCAAAAAGCGCTCACCGAGATCGACAAGGTGCAGTGGATTCCCCACTGGGGCCGGGAACGCATTTACGGCATGATCGAAAACCGACCCGACTGGTGTATTTCCAGGCAACGGGCCTGGGGGGTCCCCATCGCCGTCCTGTACTGTGAAAAATGTAACGCCCCCTACATGACCGAAACGCTCATGGAACGGATTCACGCCCTTTTCACCGAGCATGGGGCGGATATCTGGTTTGAAAAAAATGTCGATGACCTGCTCGACGGTCATCCGACCTGCGCCCAATGCGGCCATGATACATTCATCAAGGAGGACGACATCCTCGATGTCTGGTTCGACTCGGGGGTCAGCCATGCCGCTGTACTCGAATACCGGGACTACCTGAAATGGCCCGCCGACTTATACCTGGAGGGAAGCGACCAGCACCGCGGCTGGTTTCACAGCTCCCTGCTCACCTCGGTGGGATTGCGGGGGCAGGCGCCCTACAAGGCGGTGCTGACCCACGGATTCGTGGTGGATGCCGAGGGGAGAAAAATGTCCAAATCCCTGGGCAACGACCTGTCGCCCGGCGACCTGATCAAACAATACGGCGCCGAAATCCTGAGGCTCTGGGTCACGGCCACCGACTACCGGGACGACATCCGAATTTCGGACAATATCCTCAAGCAACTCACCGATGCGTACCGCAAGATCCGCAATACCTGCCGGTTTATCCTGGGGAACTGCGCGGATTTCAATCCGGCCACCGATACCGTTGCCTACGAAGAGATGCTGGAAATCGACCGCTTTGCCCTTTACACCCTCAACCGGCTCATCGAAAAAACCCGCAAAGCCTATATGGAATACGAATTCCACGGCGTCTATCATGCCCTCTACAACTACTGCACGGTGGACCTGTCATCTTTTTACCTGGATATTTTAAAGGACCGGCTGTATACCTCTCTGCCCGATTCCCCGGAAAGACGCAGCGCGCAGACAACGCTGCATATCATCCTGGATGCCATGGTTAAAATCATGGCCCCCATCATGATCTTTACGGCCGAGGAAATCCGGCGATACCTGCCGGATAAGACCGATGCGGCCGACAGCGTTCATTGCGAGCTGTTTCCCGATCCGGAACCCCGCTGGCAGGATACGGATCTGGCCGGGCGCTGGCAGCAGATTCTGACTGTCCGCGAAGAAGTAACCAAGGCACTGGAGTCGGCCCGGGTCGCCAAAATCATCGGCCACCCGTTAAGCGCCCGGGTCATCATCGCAGCCCCGGACACACTGCATAGCGTCCTGAAACTTTATGCGGACGACCTTAAGATGATTTTCATTACCTCCCAGGCGGAATTAACCCGGGACGCGCTGCCGGCCGATGCCTACGTCAGCGAGAAAATCGACGGGCTGGCGATCCAGGTCGTTCCTGCCGAAGGTGAGAAATGTGACCGTTGCTGGATTCACGATCCGAGTGTCGGCGCCAATCCAGATTTCCCGACTATCTGCCGGCACTGCAGCGATGTTGTTGCCCGGCTGCCCCAGTAAACGGACCGACGAGCAATGACCCGCCGGAAAACGCGACCCCAATACCTCCGGCTGGTCATATTCGCCGGGTTGGTGGTACTGGCCGATCAGCTGACCAAACTGGCCATCTGGCACGCCATCCCGCTTTACCACGCCATCCCCGTGATTCCCGGATTTTTCGATTTAACCCATGTACACAATCCGGGCGGGGCCTTTGGTATTTTTGCCCACCCGGGCAGCGGATGGCATCAGGCTTTCTTCTTTATTCTCATTTCAATCGCCATCGTTGCCATCTTCTGTTTCTACCGGGTCATCCCCCCCACCCACCCCTGGCTTGCCTTCGGGCTGGCATTGATTCTGGGCGGGGCCATCGGCAACCTGATTGACCGGATCCGGCTGGGAGAGGTGATTGACTTTCTCAGGTTCTATATCGGCCGGTACCAATGGCCGAGTTTCAACATTGCCGACAGCGCCATTACCGTGGGCGTCGGTATTTTCATCATCCATCTGGTGCTTAACAAAATACCGGATTGAGCGGCGTCCGGCCGCCTGGTCCGATGCAATTGAGTGATCTTCCATGCCCGTCATCGCATTTCAAAATCTGACGCATTACCTGCGCACCGAAAAAAATACCACGTCTGCCGTCTGGCTCATCCACGGCGAAGAATACTTATGCGCCCAGGCCCTCGAGGCTCTCCTCAACGCTTTCCTCCCCGATCCAGCGGACAGGATGAATCACGAGTCGCTGAGCGGCGGCGACGATCAGATCTTTGCCGCCCTGGAAAAAGTCAGGACGTACACATTTCTGCCGGGCTGCAAAATTGTGTCACTTCTCAACAGCCGGCTTTTTGACTCCAAAAAAAATACACCGGACCTGCTGGCCCGGGCCCGGACCGCTGCGTCGGAAGATAACCTGAAAGGCGCGGCCCGCTATTTCATGCGCCTGCTCGGCGTGCTGGCCCTGTCTCTGGAGGATATCGCCGGAAAAAACCGGCGGAAAATGCTCCGGATGCCCCCGGGTGAAGATGACCGCTGGCTCGATCCGGTGCTGGCCTATTGCCGTGACAGCGGGCTGGCCGTTCCCGCCGGCACCGATAAATCACAGGTGCTGGAAGACGCGGTCACCCGCGGTTTTCCCGAGAACCACCATCTGATTATCACAACCGACCTCATCGACCGCCGCCGGCGATTGTATAAATTTCTGGCTGAAACCGGCGTGATTGTCGACTGCGCCGTGGCCAGCGGCGTCCGGCAGGCGGATAAAACCGCGCAGGAAGCGGTTTTAAAAGAACGGATGACAGCCATATTGAAAAAACACAACAAGCAGATGGAGCCGGCCGCCTTCCGGGCGTTAGTGGCCAAAACCGGTTTCAGCCTGCGGACGTTTTGCGTAAGCCTTGAAAAACTTGTCGATTTCATTGGAGACCGCCCCCGGATTCAGGCGACGGATATTCAGCAGGCGCTGCGCCGTACCCGCCAGGACCCGATCTTCGAGCTGACCGGCGCGGTGGCCGAACGCCATGCGGAAACCAGCCTGTTTTTCCTGCGGTCCCTGTTATCCGGCGACCTGCATCCCCTGCAGATCATCGCCGCCCTGGCCAATTTGATCCGCAAACTGGCTGTGGCCCGGGAATTCATCGACAGTCCCCACGGCCACATCTGGCGACCGGGGATCCAGTTTTCCGATTTTAAGCGCACCGTGATGCCGGCCGTTGTGGCCTATGACGACGAATTCCGGTCAATGGTATCTCTGTGGCAGACCCGATGGGCGGGCAATCATCCCGACCCGAAAACAGCCGGGACATCTCCCGGGAAAAAAAAGGGAAAGAAAAAGGGAAAAAAACCAGCCGGCAACCAACTCGTTCTGGCGCCCAACCCCAACAGTCCGTACCCCGTGCTGAAAACACTCGAAAATGCCGGCCGATTTACCGCCGCCGAGCTCGCACGGGCCCTGGCAAAAATCCATGCCGTGGATTTACGCCTTAAAAGCGGTGAGAAAAACCCGGGAGTCCTGCTCGACCAGCTGGTGATGGATATCTGCCGGCCGGACAAACCGGGCCGGAAACCGGACCACTGATGATCAGCGCGCCGCCGATCCCCCCTGTCTTGAACGGGGCGTTACCATGATTGGATTTTTCCGCAAGCAGGAAGAACGCCTGGCCGAACAATTCATTCGCCGCCAGTACGCCAAACAGGACCTGTCTCCCCCGGACGCCGTCACATTAAGCGCCCAGGCCGCCCAAATCGTCAACGAAGCCCATCGCATTGCCAGAAATCGGGGCGGCAATGTCTGGACGATTTTAAAACAGATGGGCGAAGATATTCTCACCGACCTCAAGCACCGATAGCCCCGGCACCCGCATATTCCCTGACTTTCAAAGCCCTTCAGCCGCCTGAAGAACAATCCCGCCCTCGGCCACCCCGAGATGGTCACCAATCACCGGGCATTTAACCTTGAGCATAAAGAAAACCGGTCCATCCGCCGGGGAAAGCGCCTCGTAGTTGCCCTGCCCTTTGCTGATAACCAGATCCGCCCGGCGGTATGTCTGCAAAAAATCAGCCCGGCACGTTTCCAGAATCGTTCCAGGGGCGTCCGTGCCGGACGAAACAAGGGTCGCCACATCGGCGATCCCCGCCTGCATGGCATCTTCTTTCGTGGCATCGTTGATGATGGGTGCGTCCCGGACCGCATAGGTCACCGGCCGACCAAGTTCTTCAATCAAGATCCTGTCAAAAACACATTCGCCCGCATTATCGCCCAGGTAAACGATGTCGCGCGCTGCCGCCAGCCGGTCTTTAAAGGCATCATAATCGCCAATTGCGAAATCCTTTTCCAGAATATCATCGATATCGGCATTTAAATCAAAGTCCCAGTTGGCGCCAAAATCAATCACATTGCCGGCAATCGCCATCCGGATGGCCATCAGCAGCCGGTCACTGGATGCGGCCACCCGGCTTTTCAGATACGGGTACAACGCAAGCGCCCTTTCCGTACTCTTTTTCTTGATTTCTCTGTAAGGATCCGGATTACCGGTTATCTCACTGACTTTTTGATAGATCAACCGGCCGGTTAAAGGGGGCGTGCTGTCCAGCGGGATATCTTTCAGGAGGCTGCCAACGGCATCCAGTACTCTTTTTATCTTTTCCTCGTCTCTGGTGGCGATTCTGGCCGCCCGCAGGGCCTGCTGTAAAAAACAGGGAAAGCAATCAAGGTAAGCCCTCATTCTCCTTTCCTTTCCAGACCCGAGTCTGGATCAGCTAGCCGATAAAAAATACCCCGCTCTTGTTTCCCGGCCTGGATTTTTCGATCCGCCGCCAAAACATCCAGATACTTGTTGACTTCGTTGGCATGCATGCCCAGAATCTGGGTTAAATCGGTCAGCGTACACGGTCGTCTGGCAATGGTTCCCAGAATGGCCGACTGGATATCATTCCGGTAGGCAGGAAGGTCCCTGCGTTCCGGGGCGCTGGCAATGATCTCAGCGGCGCCTAACTGCCAGAAATCCAGAATCCGTTCCAATTCCTCCCGGCTGGCAGCGCGAATATTTCCGACCACCCCGGGCCTGTCCAGGGTATTGAGCTGGACCCGGTCGGGATGAATTCTTTCGATGGCCTGTTTGAGGGCCAGCAATTCCATCTCCGTATCGTTTATCCCGGGCACAATAAACACTTCCAGCCATATTTGGCCCGTATACATACCACGGAACCGGACCATTCCGTCGATCATTGTATTCAAATTCAGTTTTGGATGGGGTCGGTTGACCTTCGCAAATGCAATGGCCGTTGCCGCATCCAGAGAAGGGATGACCACTGTCGCTTCTATGAGTTCATCCTGAACCCTTTTTTCAGACAGCAGGGTGCCATTGGTGAGCACCGCTATCGAAATCTCCGCCGTTTTGGCTCGAATAAAACGGATCACATCGCCAATACGCGAATTCAACACCGGTTCACCGGAACCTGAAAAAGTAATATAATCCGGCGTGGGATAATGATTCAAATAGTGGGTCAATTCTGATTGAATGGCTTCGAACGGCGCATATTCCCTGCGAGCCACGGTAAGATGCGTGGTTCGGCCACATTCGCAATAAATACAATTCAAGCTGCATGTTTTCATCCCAACCAGATCAATTCCCAAGGAAATCCCCAAGCGCCGCGACGGAACGGGTCCAAACAGATACTGATACCTCATGGTTTTCCTGTTCTGATGGGTGGTTGATATATTCAAAAAAAGGGCCCCTTCGATCCCCAGAGTCGACATAAAATCGTGTGCCGAACGGACACACGCCATAGAAACCGGCGACCGCACCGGACCGGCATCTTTTCAGGTAAAGTATGCTGCGATTCCGACATCTTTGGCCCGGATTGAAGGGAAAGGCAGATTACCGGTATCTTCTTAGCGTCCAGGCAACAAAAGACGGGCAAGAACATCACCCGTCATGCCATGGCCCAAAGAGATAAAACTTCAGCTGAGAACCGCATCTTAATGGGTTTAACCGCTCCAATGGTCCCATCGGGACAGGATCAACGATGGTTAATGATTTCACCATATCTGTCGGATTCCCTGCCCGTACAAAAATCGAAGCGGTCCCCGTTAAGCAATGAAAACGCGGGGCCATCCGGATTCAACGCCCCGGGCAACATCGTCACCACATCCGGAGATAACAGATTCGCCGCCACAACGGATACCAGGCCGCCAAAGCCGGGCCTT
>CAZNZW010000009.1:56499-62966 GCA_964577615.1 uncultured Desulfobacterales bacterium
CGGAGATAACAGATTCGCCGCCACAACGGATACCAGGCCGCCAAAGCCGGGCCTTTTATGGGTGGTGACGATATGCAACCATTTAGTCGGTGTCTGCGTGGATTTCACCTTCAGGCACTTTTTCACCCGGTCGCCAGGTATCGAATTCACCGGGAGTGACCCTGTCTCCCGCGTTGACTTCCTTTTCGGTCCATACAATCCGTGTATTGCATTCGTACACTTTTTTTCCCAGCTCTTTTTTGCGGTTTTCAAGCGCAATATCCGCTTCTTTCCGGCTTTTATGGACGGACAATACCTTCTTCTGTGGATTGTCAAGCTGATGCTCGTCATAAATGAGTAGATACATGCGTCGCCTCCTCTTTTTAATGTGGTTTTTGCCAGCCAAGCATTAAAAAAATCAAACTCGACTCTACCTGCCATCATTTTATGGCGTTTATCTGCAGATATTGCACATTCAATGCCACAACTGAAAGGGCCGAAAAGGCTGCCCGCCAATAAACATGTAACTGATCGATATATTAAACGAGATTGGACGATATGAGCGCCGACATGGATATGGGCGGAGCGTCAATCGTTTCCGCCATTCCGCTCAGGAGTGCCAACAAGGAACGGATGGTAACGTTTTGTAACGGTATCTGCCCCACTGCGCAGAATCGTACCGATCCAGGCACGTTACCATTTAAATTGTATCATCAGATGATCACCGGCGGACAATCGGCGATCAGGCCAGATCGTCGGGGGGGAAATTTTTTCTGCCCACGGTCATGACAATCCCATCGTCTGTCCGCTCTTCTTTAAGCATCTGACCCTTGCGGAAATTAATCACCTTATGCATCTTGACCGCCTGGTCAGGCGAGCAGATAAACCGTATTTTTTCTCCTGCCCTTAAGGTCGTCAGACGTAAACTTACGTCTTTATATCCCTTTCAACAATCCTGTCGGTAATCGATAATATTCATGCGCCTGAATTCTATTGGTGCCGGTGGCCGCTACGGACAAACAAGGGAAGGCACGCCCTTCTCCCCATTCGCCTTCTGCCACCGGCAGGTATGCATGCTTTGAAATTATTCCTGGCGACAGACCGCCGCCATCAATTCAGCCGGCTCAGGAAAACCCGCTGCTCGGGCTACTGGCGCACGCACTGCCGCTGCCGCCCCCCATGAAACTGGCACAGCTCATTAATTTTTTCACCTTTTTGGCGCCGCACGACGGACAGTTGACCGCATCTTCGTCTCCGGCAAAAACCAGTTTTTCAAAAGTGTGCGCACATTGATCACATTTATACTCGTAAATCGGCATTCTGATCTCCTTCTGGTTCTTTCCGGGATTTATCGTCTGGAACGGCGTTTATTCTCAGCCAGTGACCAATAAATCCCTGTCATTAATACTAAAATAAAGCGATTTTAAGCGCGCTTCGCACCCACTGTGTTGTACGATAGCAGGTGAGCGCTGTGGGTTATAATAATATTCGCTCGCCGTACAGCTTCCCGAAAACCCGCCCAATTTCAGGAATAATCACGCATCCGGCTGAATATCGGCATCAATAAGAAATTCGGGCGGATCCAAAATATTTCTTTTCACCGTGCAGAGTCCGGCCACCTTAAGTACCGCCGCCTTATATTTTTCCGGGAATCCCGGTGGCAGCGAGATATGCATTCGCACCGCTTCCACAAGGTGCTTTTTCTCATTCCAGTCGAACCGAATGGTCATTTTGAGTTTCGACGTATCAATTCCGCGCTCTTGACAAAAATAAAGCACATATATTCCGGCGCAAGTCCCGATGGAAGCCAGAAACAGATCATACGGCTGCGGCGCGCTGCCGTCGCCGCCATCTGATTTGAGTTGATCGGTTTCAATAATAAAACCATTGTAGGCGGCATTTACTTTCTTTCCACCGGGGAATGCAATTTCCATGTTCATCGATATTTCTCCTTTTTAAATTCTACGGTGTCTTCTGAACCTCTTTTTTCAACAATCGGCATTGCCTTCAAATCCGCGCAGTGATATTATTTTCGGAAACAAAATATAATACATCCGGGTTGAAATTCAAATGACAAATTCTTCATTTAGCTTTTTTCAGGATCACTCTGCCCATTTCCTTGAGATGGCGCTGAAGATGGACCGGCACCGGGCGCTTGCCCAGCCGGACGGATACGGCAAGCGGATCGGCACCTGTGGCGATACCGTCGAAATCTATCTGGCTGTCCGTGGAGATTGTATTCAATCGGTTACATATCAGATAGACGGCTGCCTAAATACCAGCGCCTGTGCCAATACAGTGGCGCATCTGGCAGAGGGGAAAAAAGTGGACGAGGCCTGGGATATCGCCCCCGAAGATGTGATTACCTATCTCGAAACGCTGCCCTCCGGCCACACCCATTGTGCGGAGCTGGCCGTCGGCGCGTTTTATCAGGCCCTGGCTGATTATAATGAGAATCAGCAGCGCCCCTGGAAAAAGATATACAATAACAGATGATTTCCGCTGTTCTTTCTTGACCGTTTTAACCGGTAAACCGCTCTGTTCAGCCAATCGCCAGCCCCGGCAATAATGCCGGCGGCACGACGATCACCGGGCAGGGAGCCTTTAAAATTATCCTGGCGGCCGTCGCCCCCAGAGAACTGGACATTGCCCCTTCTCCAGCTTCAAGAGGCGTCTCTGTGGACGTTCCGATAACGATGGCATCGACCCCGGCGTTTTTTGCCAGTTTGACCATTTCACTCACCGGGTCACCATCGGAAACATTGATCATATAATCTGAAAACCCCCTGTTTTTCATCCGTTCCGAATATGCTGCCACCATGCGGGTTTCGCTGTCTTTAATTCTTTCAATGGTCTCTTTTTCATCAGTATCGAGACGCCCCAGGCCATGGTAAATCCATAATCGCGCATTGTTCTCCGCAGCCAGGTTAAGGGCAAAATTAAAAATATGATCGCAATAATCCGTCAAACAGGTACCGAATAATATTTTTGTATACATTTTTCCCCCTTTATTATTCATACGAGTTTGGAATGGATTCCATTGCCGACAGATTCAGGGTCGGCAATGGATCTGCCTGACAGGCGGGGTGAAAATTATCCGCCAAAATCACCGCCCCCGAGACCGATCATGGCTTCCTCCGCCGTCACCCGAAGCTTGATCAGCGATTGGTCAAATGCATCTCGCTCGGCTTTGATATCGGCAATACCGGTCTCTGGCGTGCAATTGTCCCGGATCTGCTCGATCCGATCATCCATTTCCGCAATCAAAATATGCAAATCTTCGATACTGGGAAGTATCTTTTCCTTTTCGCCGCCCGGCAGCGCCTCCATGTGACGGGCAATATCATACACATTGGCTTTCCAGGCAGTGAGCTCCGCTTCCATCGTTTTGCAACAATTTCTTGCTTTCATGGCGCCCTCCTTCTGCAGGTTGGATTGTGGCTACACCAAGAGCCTTTTAATCAGGCCCTTGCAGATCATCGGGTGATCCCATACTAGGGTTTTGCATAATTTATGCCATGCATCTCAATAAAAAGATCCGGAATTTTTATCAATTCAACTATTTATTATATATATGCATATAAACAATCCGGGCCCAGAAAATATTCGTGCGGACCGTTACTTTTGTTAAGCTTTCGTTACCAAATATATATAGTAACGGATTATGCCGTTCGCAAAATTGCACCAGGTGAAAATAGACATCAACCCCCGGGATGATATTGCATTTTTGTCTTTTTAATTATATTTTCAGGCTCAGATCATATTGATATTGGTATGTCATTAAGAAATATATCTTTTCCGGTAGCGAAAATCAGGACGTTATGATATCTCTTGGCCGTATATCTGGCGCAGACATACTGATTAGATAAAAAATAACAACTGGATACCTCTGCATGGCAAACAATGAAATAGCTGAGCCCAACCAGGAAGAACCAAATGACACGCCGGCGACGGCCACGCCGGACACTCCTGCCCCGGACACCACGCCGCCGGACACCTCATCGCCGGCTGCCGTAAGAGAAACAGCCCGGGGAATCACTGCCCACAAAAAGGGCGGCATGGGGGAGCTGGCAGCCACCGCAATCTGCGGAAATGACATTACCTCGTCATGTCTGTACGTGTCCGCCCTGGCGATTATTTATTCCGGCCGCTGGGCGCCCGTTGCCCTGTTAATGGTGGCCGGCCTTCTCTATCTCTTCCGCTCGATTTATGCCGAAGTGGTCGGCGCGCTGCCGCTCAACGGCGGCGCCTATAATGCACTGCTCAATACAACCAGCAAATACCGGGCCTCCATCGCCGCCTGTCTGACCTTGCTGTCCTACATGGCCACAGCGGTCATATCGGCCAGTGAAGCCATGCAGTATGTTCACACCATCTGGGCCAACCTTTCCGTCACGATGGCCACCATCGGCGTCTTGGCCTTTTTTACGATACTGACCATCATCGGCATCACGGAATCCGCCCGTGTCGCTATTTTCATCTTTATTTTTCATCTTACTTCTCTGACCCTGCTGCTCCTGCTGGGGGTCTTTTACGTTTATGCCAACGGCATTGGCACGCTGGTACAAAATATGTCGACGCCGAGCCCCGGCGGGATAGCGATGGCTGTTTTTTTCGGTTTTTCCGCTTCCCTTCTGGGCATTTCCGGTTTCGAAAGCTCGGCCAACTTTGTTGAAGAACAGGCCGAGGGAATTTTTCCCAAAACACTGCGCAACATGTGGGTGGCGGTCACTGTTTTCAACCCGGGAATGGCCATCCTGGCCCTGGCCCTGCTGCCCATGGGTGAAGTCGGCGCTCATCATGAGGCACTGCTGGCTCACATGGGCGAACTGTCTGGCGGCGCCTGGCTGGCCGATCTGATTTCGGTTGATGCGGCCCTGGTTCTCAGCGGGGCGGTACTGACGAGCTTTATCGGTGTTAACGGCCTGGTCCGGCGCATGACCCTGGACCGCTGCCTGCCGCAATTTCTCCTTAAAACCAACCGGCGCGGGTCTACCCACCGGATTGTCATCTCTTTTTTCATTTTATGCGTGTCCATTCTTCTGATCACCCGGGGAGAGCTGAAAGCCCTGGCCGGCGTTTACACCATTTCGTTCCTGTCCGTCATGGCCCTTTTCGGGCTGGGCAATATCTTCCTGAAAATAAAGCGCGCCGGCCTCCCCCGGCCCACCGTTGCACCGCTTATATCCGTTCTGATCGCCATTGCCGCCGTTATTTCGGGCCTGGTCGGCAACGCCATCATGAACCCGCCCTATCTGCTCGTTTTCCTGGAATATTTCTTTTTTGCCATGCTCGTTGTATCGATCATGCTGGGCCGGATTATCATCCTGCAGGCCTGCCTGTTTGTCGTCAGGGGTTTCTTAAAATACTTCATCACCCAGATGAGCGCCGTTTCCCGATCACTTCGCAATAAAATCGACCAGATCAATTCCCAGCAGATTGTATTTTTTACCCGTGGAGATAATCTGGCCAACCTGAACAAGGCCCTTTTGTACGTCAAGCAAAATGAACACACCAACCGGGTCAAGGTGGTAACAGTTGTCCCCCCCGATGGCGAGGCACCGCAAAACCTTGAAACCGATCTGAAGATGCTCGATGAAGTCTATCCAGCAATTGACATTGATCTGGTTGTAAAAACCGGTAAATTTGGCCCCAAAATGGTCCAGGAACTCTCCAAGGAGTGGGGTATCCCTACAAACCTCATGTTTATCGGCTCACCTGGAACCCATTTTCTTTATGGCCTGGCGGAACTGGGCGGGGTTCGACTGATTATTTAGGATAGTGCCATCGCCGCACTGATTTTGGACTTCTGACATCAACGCAGGCACCGGTTCTGCTGATCAGTTGGGGGCAACCGGCGCCGGGTCTGGGGGAAAAGAGAAATACCGGAAACCATTCGGCGTTCCGGCTCATTTTTTCAGAAAATACGGCATACCCATGCGGTATGCCGGCCGGAAAATACTTTACAAACCATCAAAATCCAACAATTTCCGGGAGCGGCGGATTGCCGTCATGTCCACCTTTTACTTCATTAAAAAGCATCAATTCGATGATACGTTAAAGATATCGGCGCGACTCATCGATGACAAAGAGGACCTGATCCACAAGGCCGTGGGCTGGATGCTGCGGGAAATCGGAAACCGCGACCTGGCCACTGAAAAAGCTTTTCTAAAACCCCATTATCAAAAAATGCCCCGGACCATGCTGCGGTATCCCGCTCCCAATCAATTGATGATCCAACCAAGCACTGGTAATGTTATGGATTGCTCAACTTGGGGGTGGGGGTTGGCAGGAACGTCCATGGCGCTCATTAATCATGAACAATGTATCAAGCGATAGGGGGCTTGGATATATGAAAATAGAGGAATACAAGGCTCAAGGTGGCAGGGTGCCAAAAGCCGAAGTATCTTCGAAGCCCTTAGGCTTTCTTAAAATAACTTCAGAACCTTCGGACGCTTCCATATGGACGAGCCAAAACGATGAAAATT
>CAZNZW010000010.1:0-62929 GCA_964577615.1 uncultured Desulfobacterales bacterium
ACGCCAATTATCCACGTACGACGCATCGTATCTTGACCTGGCAATGCGAACCGGGTTGCCGATCGCCACGCTGGATTCCGTCCTGAACAAAGCGGCGCTGGATTGTGGGATTACCATTTTCAGACCCGGTTGAGTAACCGGCTGGAAATCCTTTCGCTCATTGTCATTGCCGGAGAAAACCGCGAGGAGTACATCAGACTGCTTTGCACCTTTCACGCCACGGTTAGTCGGATTCGTATCGGAGACGAACTATTGCCTGATCCGGAAGACGCCCTGCGGCCGTTTATCGTCTTTTGTGGACGGAGCCGACAGACAATTCTGGTCCTGGGAGATGAGATATGAAAAAAGCGGAAAACCGGAAACAGCCAGTGAAATTGAAACAGGGTGAACTGATCCTTTACCAGACCGAAGATGGTCAGGCACAGATTGATGTGCGGCTGGAAGATGAGACCGTCTGGTTGACACTGAACCAGATGGCAGAGCTGTTTGGCCGTGACAAGTCGGTGATATCGCGTCATTTGCGTAATATCTATCAAAGCGGTGAACTCGTTAGAAAGGCAACTGTTGCAAAAAATGCAACAATTCAGAAAGAGGGAAAGAGGCAAGTGACCCGCGAAATTGAATGGTTTAATCTCGATGCTATCATTTCGGTGGGTTACCGTGTAAACTCCATTCAGGGTACCCGGTTCCGCATCTGGGCGACCTCGGTTCTCAGAGACCATCTGGTCAGGGGATATACCCTCAACCAAAAACGGCTGGCGGAGAAAGGGCTGGACGAGGCCCGGCAGATGCTGGCGCTGTTGGGGAATACACTGAAAGGCCATGAACTGGTTTCCGACAAAGGGCTGGCGGTTCTGGATATTGTCAATACCTATGCCCGAACCTGGCAGCTTCTCTGGCAATACGATGAAGATTCGCTGCCCGGGCCGGAAAAGGCAACCGGGAAAGATCAAAAGATACCGGATCTGGATACTGTCCGTTCTGCTATTGGATCTTTAAAGGCAGGACTGCTGGAAAAAAGTGAAGCCACAGACATTTTCGGCCGGGAACGCAACAACAGCCTTGCCGGGATTCTTGGTGCCATCCGGCAGACATTCGGCGGCCAGGATCTCTATCCGACTGTTGAGGAAAAGGCGGCCCATCTTCTTTATTTCATCATCAAGGATCATCCGTTTACCGATGGCAACAAGCGGATTGCAACGTTTCTTTTTCTCCTCTTTCTCAGAGTGAACGGACTGCTTGACGAACAGCATTTCAGCAACAGGGCGCTGGTGGCTCTGACCCTGCTGACGGCCGCCAGCGATCCGGATCATAAAGATTTGCTGATACGGTTGATCATCAATCTTTTGGCCGGGGAATAGGCGAAATTTCATGTTTACAGAAGACGATCTGGTGATGCTGTCCGCGTTGCAGCATTTCATTTTCTGCCCCCGGCAATGCGCCCTGATCCACATCGAGCAGCTCTGGATCGAAAACCGGCTGACGGCGGAAGGGCGGATTCTCCACGAGCGGGTGCACACCTCGGGAAGGGAATCACGGAAAATAGCGCGGTCCGGATGAGTGATAAACCCCGAAAAATGGTTCTGGTGGCCCCGGGGCCCGGACGCGGTCTCCTGTTACCGATTCTATTCACGTGGTGGCCGGACATGTCAATTTACCATATGAATGCCCGGCCTAATACAGGTATTGACCTGCCTGTTTTTCCATAGTAGAGGACACAGCACAGGTGCATTTTGTCATGCCGGTATTGGTGACGCATAAAGATATCGGCTTGATAAATGGTAAAAGGAAAGACGGTGCGAATCCGTCACAAGCCAGTCCTTGCTGTATTCGAAGGCTGCGGCAACAGGCGCCATCGGCGCCGCCATATTCCGGCTTTGGCCGGAATACGCCACTGGGGGCACTTTCCCCCCGGGAAGGCGGTTGACCGCAGGTGAATTCGTCAGTCAGAAAGCCTGCCTGCATGCGTGGCGTCAGTTTCGCGCCATATTCAGAGCAACCACTGGAGTTCTCTGTATTCGGTGAATTGACCGGTATTGCCTTTAGGGGCGGTGCCGCTGGCCGGATACGGAGACTGATTTCCCGCCGTGACGTCATCCTTCTCTGTATCCCGAACAAACGCGGTTATACGCGTATTCAACTAGTCAGAGGAGAATGACAGAAGATGGATATGGAGAAAAATCGCCGGCTGGGAGATTTGATTACCCGCCTCATCGCCAAAACCGACCTGGCCCCGGCCGAGGCGGCCGATGCCTTTCAAATGATATTAAAAAACGAAGTGACGGATATGCAGCAGGGGGCCTTTCTGGCCGCTTTGACCGCCAAGGGGGAAACCGCTGCGGAAGTGGCCGCCGGCTGGCGGGCCGTCTACACGCTCGACACGGAGAAAATATCCCTCGGCGGCATGTCGCTGGTGGATAATTGCGGCACCGGCATGGACAGTTTCAAAACATTTAACATCAGCACCGCCGCGTCTCTGGTGGCCGCCGCCGGCGGGGTCACCATTGCCCGGCACGGGGCCCGGGCCATCACGTCTGTCTGCGGCACCGTGGACCTGGCCGAGGCCCTGGGCGTGGATATGGAATGCCCGGTGGACATCGTGGCCCGCAGTATTGAAACCGCGGGAATCGGTCTGTTCAACGGGATGAGCCCGCGGGTGCACCCCCTGGCGCTGGGGCGGATTCTGTCCCGGATCTGCTTTGGCTCGCCGCTGAACATCGCCGCCTCCCTGGCCAATCCCGCCCGGCCGACCATTGCCGTGCGCGGGGTGTATACGCCGGCCCTGCTTCGGCCGGTGGCGGAAGTGATGCAGACCATCGGCTATACAGACGCGATCGTCCTTTACGGGGCCATCGAAGACAGTGCCGCCGGCATGGACGAAGCCTCCGTGTGCGGCCCCACCACCGCCATCCATCTGATCGATGGTACGTTCAGCGAGCTGGCCCTGACGCCGGAAAGCGCGGGCCTGGCACACCACGATCCGGCGGCCATTGCCGCCGATCCGGACCGTCATTCAGCAGCGGTTAATATGGTGCGCCTGCTGGCGGGAAAAGGCCACCCGGCCCGGCAGGCGGCAACCATCTTAAACAGCGCCCTGATTTTCTACGTTAAAAAAATGGTGGCCACGATTCCCGAAGGTGTTGCCAGGGCTGCCGATATTCTCCAGTCGGGCCGGGCCCTGGAGCGACTGGCGCAGTGGGTGGCCGCCCAGAACCGGGCGCCGGCCGGGGGGCGGCAGAAACTGGACGACCTGAAAAAAGAAGCCGGGGTGTTGTAATGGACGTCCTTCTCACCATCAAATCCGGCAACGACTACTTCCGTTTTGCCGGGCAGGATTACGCGGCATGTTCTTTTGCAAAAGCCTCGGTTTTTCCGCCTGACCAGATTGATACGGTCCGGGCTCACCTGGCGGCTCTGAAAAAGGACGGCATTGCCGATGCGCGGATCGTCCAGCTGACCATCACCGAAACAGTGTATCCGGAGGCGGCCCCATGAAACTGCTGCTGACCCGCTGCGGCCGGCTCGACCGGGTCGAAGACGGCCCGCCAACCGTCCCCGGCCCCGGCCAGGTGCTGCTGACCGTGGACTATTGCGCCATCTGCCGGACCGACGCCAAGATGTGGCAGCAGGGACACCGTGACCTGGCGCTGCCCCGGGTGCCCGGTCATGAGATTGCCGGGCACGATGCCGCCGGCCGCCGCTTTACGGTCTGGCCGGGCCAGGCCTGCGGATACTGCCGCTACTGCAAATCCGGCCGTGAAAATCTGTGTGAAAAAATGCGCGTCATCGGTTTTCATTCCGACGGCGGTTTTGCCCGCCATGTGATCGTCCCGCGGGACAGCCTGATTCCTGCTGATACGGATATCGACACCCATTATCTGACCTTTGCCGAACCGGCGGCCTGCGTTTTCAACGGCCTGTCGCAGTTCTCTGTCCTGCCGGCACCCCGGATCATCATCTACGGCGGGGGCGTCATGGGGATGATCGCTGCGCTGATCTGCCGGGAACAGGGGGGGCGGGTGACTGTTATTGAACGCAACCAGCGCAAAATTTCCCGCCTGCAGCCGTTTTGTACGGCCAATGCCATCGAGATCTGCAAAGACACGACCGCTGCCGATTTTGATCTGGCCCTGAACTGCTGCGATTCGCCCATTGCTTTTTCGCTGTGCATCTCCAAGCTGGGCAAGGGCGGCCGCCTGATCTACTTCAGCGGTCTTGAAAAGAACAATGAAATCGGAACCAATCTTTTAAATCTCATCCATTACAAAGAGCTGCGGATCCATGGCGCCTACGGCCCCTGCAGACGCCACATGCGCAAGGGGGTCGCCTTCTGCACCCGCCAGCAGGCCAGTCTGGGCAAGCTGGTCGAAAAGATCATCCTGCCGGAAGACGTCCCGTCGGTCATGGCATCCGTCCTGGCCGGCGATACCTTGAAATATATTATTACGTTTGAAAAAGAGGAAATGAAAATGCGCGTTACCCCCCCTGTTCAGCCGGATATCCATGCAGAAAAGAACCGGCCCCGTCCGGCCCTTTCCCCGTTCCTTCAGGAACTGACCGGATCCATTTCGCCGATAACCACTGATGCCCGGGACCAGGCCCAGCACAAGGTCGACCTGAAAACCAAGCCTCTGGGCGCGCTGGGGAAGATCGAAGCGCTCGCCGTTCAGATCAGCGCCCTCCAGAACGATCTTAATCCAGCGGTTGACGGCAGACGGCTCTTTGTTTTTGCCGGTGACCACGGGATTGTCGAAGAGGGCGTCTCGGCGTTTCCCGCCAAAGTCACCGTGCAGATGGTGGAAAATTTTCTGGCTGGCGGGGCGGCCATCAACACGTTCTGCCGCCATTACGGCATTGAGCTGTTTGTCGTCGACATGGGCGTTAACGGCGAGTTTGACGATCATCCCATGCTGCTTAAGAAAAAGGTCGCGCCCGGCACCCGGAACTTTGCCATTCAGGATGCGATGACCCGCGACGATGCGTTACGGGCCATGGAAAACGGCGCCCGGGTGTTCCTCGAAAAAAACCGGATCGCCCGGTGTGATCTTGTCGGAATGGGCGAGATGGGCATCGGCAACACCACCAGCGCCACGGCCATTATCTGCGCGGCATCGGGCCTTTCACCGGTCCGGCTGGCAGGCAGGGGGACGGGCGTGGATGACAGGGGCCTTAAGCGCAAGATCGAAGTTATCGATAAAGCCCTGGCCCTGCATCCGGTGGATGCGGAAGACGGTCTCGCCCTTCTGGCCGCCCTGGGCGGCTATGAACTGGGCGGTATCTGCGGGGCGGTCCTTGCCGCCGCGTCTCAATCCTGCGCCGTTGTTCTGGACGGTATTATTTCCACGGCCGCCGGGCTGATCGCCTATCTGATCTGCCCGCAGGTGGGAGATTATCTGATCGCCGGTCATCAATCCGTTGAGATCGGCCAGCGGACCGCCCTGGATATCATGGGCCTGGCCCCGGTGGTTGATCTGGACATGCGTCTCGGCGAAGGGACCGGCGCAGCCATCACCATGAACCTGGCGGATCTTGCCTGCCGGATGATGCGGGAAATGGCAAGTTTTGAGGATGCGGGGGTAGACAGCGGGGACATTGAATAAAGGGAAGGGCCGGCGGGGAAGGGTATTCACTGCGTGGCCATTTTAAACCAAATACCTCTGCCCTGTACCGTTGCCGTGCCGCCATTGGGCGTGCGCCGGGGCAGAGAGCGTCGTTCAATATAGACAGGTTGTGTGTAATTATCTATAATTACGTATAAAAATAAAATCTTGTCGTTTTATCTTTCATTCGGTACAATATGACGAAAAAATACTAACCGGGCTGGAGAATATCATGCGCTGGAGAAACGCTCGAAGAAGTTCAAATGTAGAAGACCGGCGGCGGCTGCGAATACCCGGCGGAAAAAAAGGGGGCGGCATCGGCATCCTGCTGCTGGCGCTTATCGGCATGTATTTCGGTATTGATCCGTCGTTTATCATGAATCTGGGCGGAAACATGCAGTCGGCGCCCGCCCGCAGTGTTCAAACAGCGCGGTCGGACGTTCAGGATCAACAGGCTGAATTTATTTCCGTTGTACTGGCGGACACGGAAGATGTCTGGTCCCAGGTTTTCAGGGAAATGGGAGGCACATACCGGAAACCGACGCTTGTCCTTTTCAGCGGATCCGCCCAGTCGGCCTGCGGACTCGCCCAGGCCGCCACGGGGCCATTCTATTGTCCGGGCGACCAGAAGGTCTATATCGATCTGGCTTTTTACAACGATTTGAAAAACCAGCTGGGATCGCCGGGCGATTTTGCCCAGGCCTACGTTGTGGCCCATGAGATCGGCCACCATGTGCAGAAACAACTGGGCGTTATGGACCAGGTGCATGACTTGCAGCGCCGGTTATCCAAAAAAGAGTACAACAGGGTGTCTGTCCGCCTGGAACTGCAGGCGGACTGCTTTGCCGGCGTCTGGGCCAACCGGGCCAACAGGATGCGCAATATCCTGGAACCGGGCGATATCGAAGAGGCGCTGAATACCGCCAGCCACATCGGCGACGATCGGCTGCAGAAGCAGTCCCGCGGCTACATTACGCCGGATTCTTTCACTCACGGAACATCCGAGCAGCGGGTTCGCTGGTTCAGGCAGGGCTTCTCATCCGGTGACATCCACGCCTGCGACACTTTCAACGCCCGCAATCTCTAGCGTGTTTCTTCCCACCACGAAACAGGAAATGGAAAAGCTGGGATGGGAGACGCTGGATGTCATTCTGGTCACCGGTGATGCCTATATTGACTCTCCTTTCATCGGTGTTGCCGTCATCGGCCAGGTGCTTCTGGATAAGGGCTACAAGGTGGGCATTATTGCCCAGCCGGATCCGGGATCGGATAAAGATATCACCCGGCTGGGGAAACCGTCTCTTTTCTGGGGCATATCCGGCGGCGCCATTGATTCCATGGTGGCCAATTACACGGCTTCCAAAAAAAGGAGAAAGAGAGATGATTATACGCCGGGAGGCATCAATAACAAACGCCCGGACCGGGCGGTGATTGCGTATACCAATCTCGTCAAAAGATATTTCAAATCATCCGTTCCGATTGTTATTGGCGGTATTGAGGCCAGTCTGCGACGGATTGCCCACTATGACTTCTGGTCCAATAAAATTCGAAGATCCATTCTTTTTGATTCAAAAGCCGATTATCTCGTTTTCGGCATGGGAGAAAAATCAGTTGTTCAACTGGCGGCGTGTCTAAAGGACAAGCGTGATGTCAGAGACATCAAAGGGCTGGGGTATATTTCCAAAACGATTGCGGCACCTTCGGTTATGCTCCCCTCCTTCGAGGCCGTTTCTGCAGATAAAAACAAGTTTATAGACAGCTTTCATCTATTTTACGAGAACAACGATGCCATTACGGCAAAAAGAATTGTCCAGCCGCACGGCAATAGATATCTTGTTTTAAATCCGGCGCAGGATCCGCTTTCAACCGGGGAACTTGATCGCGTTTATGACCTTCATTTCGAAAGAGACCTCCACCCCTGGTATAAAAAATCCGGCGCCGTTAACGCGCTCACGACGATAAGGTTTTCCATTGCCGCGCACAGGGGGTGCTATGGGCAGTGCCATTTCTGCGCTATCAGTGTTCACGAAGGCACAACCGTTACATGGCGCAGCGAAAATTCGATTCTTAAGGAAGCCGTGATATTGTCAAAGCTGAAAGATTTTAAGGGAAATATTCACGACGTTGGCGGTCCCACGGCCAACATGTATGGTTTTGAATGCGGCAAAAAACGGCGGCATGGCATCTGCCGGGAAAAAAGATGTCTTTTTCCAACAGTCTGCAAAAGCCTGAAACCCGACCATGCCTCCCAGATAAAACTTCTCGATAAAATACGGGCGCTGGACGGGATTAAAAATGTCTTCATCAGTTCAGGTGTCAGACACGATCTCATCCTGGCCGACCGAAAGTACGGGCATAAATACCTGTCAAAAATTGCTGCCAGTCATGTTTCAGGCCAGATGAAACTGGCCCCTGAGCACTGCCAGGAGAATGTTTTACGGCTCATGGGTAAGCCGGATGTGTCATCGCTGCTTGCGTTCAGGGAAGTATTTTTCAAGCTGTCCGAGAAAATTGGAAAAAAACAGTTTCTGACATATTATTTAATTGCGGCCCATCCCGGGTGTACCCGGACGGATATGAAGCAGCTTAAAATTTTCACAAAAAAACGACTGAGAATCAATCCGCGCCAGGTCCAGATTTTCACGCCAACCCCGTCAACGTATTCAACGCTTATGTATTATACTGAGAAGGATCCGTTTACCCGGGCACATATTTTTGTTGAGAAAAACCACAGGGCCAGAGAAATCCAGAAGCGGATCCTCATCTGAGAGGCCGGTGATTTAATTTCCATTGAATCCCGTATCGCCAATTGCCCGGCCGGCGGCCGGATCGGTTCTGCGGGGTATGTTTTCAGCGAATGTCTCTTTTTCCTGCGAAATACATTGAACCTTTATGACGATAGTATTTACCGGATATCGCAGTAAAAAAGCTTTGCAAACCGTCTGGATTCAGATACAATCACTGATTTGCATAGCCCGGAATTTCACTTGCCCCGGATTTTCGGATAACCCTAATCTATTTGGAGCATTAACATGGACTACTCCTCAGAAGTGGAAAAAATGTACTGCATTGCCCAGGGACCCAATCATGGTCCGGCGCCCATTCCCCAGGAAGGCCGGTGGAACAAGGTTCGCCAGATCACCGATATCAGTGGACTGACCCACGGCGTGGGGTGGTGCGCGCCGCAGCAGGGCGCCTGCAAACTGACCCTGAACATAAAAAAAGGCGTCATCGAAGAGGCGCTCGTTGAGACGATCGGCTGTACGGGCATGACCCATTCGGCGGCCATGGCCTCGGAGATCCTGCCTGGCAAAACCATCCTCGAAGCGCTCAATGTGGATCTGGTCTGCGACGCCATCAACACGGCCATGCGCGAACTTTTTCTTCAGATCAGTTATGGCCGCAGTCAATCCGCCTTTTCAGAGGGCGGTTTGCTCGTGGGCGCGGGCCTGGAGGATCTCGGCAAGGGACTGCGTACTGTGACCGGTACCATGTACGGTACCAGCGTAAAGGGCCCCCGTTATCTCGAAATGGCCGAGGGCTATGTCTGGGAGATTGGCCTGGATGCGAATGACGAAATCTGTGGCTACAAGTTCGTCAATCTGGGCCGGATGATGGACATGATCAAGGATGGCATGGATGCGGGACAGGCTCTGGAGAAAGCGACCGGCACTTACGGGCGCTTTAATGATGCGGTTAAAACCATTGATCCGCGCAAAGAATAAGGAGAGGCCCATGGCTCTTTTTGAAGGATACAAACGAAGAATCGATAAAATAAATCACGTACTGGCCGAATATGGTATTGCCGACCCCGGCGAGGCGAAACAGATCTGTACTGATGCGGGCGTGGACGTGTACACCCTTGTCAGGGAAGTGCAGCCGATCTGTTTCGAAAACGCCTGCTGGGCCTATATTGTCGGCGCGGCCATTGCCATTAAAAAGGGGCTGGCCAGAGCAGAAGAAATTGCCCCGGCCCTGGGCATCGGACTGCAGGCCTTCTGCATCCCCGGATCCGTGGCGGACGACCGCAAGGTGGGGATCGGCCACGGCAACCTGGCCGGCATGCTCCTGGCGGAAAAGACGCGCTGCTTTGCCTTTATTGCCGGGCACGAATCTTTTGCCGCGGCTGAAGGCGCCATCGGCATTGCCCGGTCGGCCAACCGGGTACGGACCGATCCGCTGCGGGTGATTTTAAACGGCCTGGGCAAGGATGCCGCATATATCATTTCCCGGATCAACGGGTTTACCTATGTGAAGACCCGGTTCGACTACAAGACCGGTGAACTGCACGTGGTGGAACGCCGGGCTTTTTCCGACGGCGAACGGGCCGCGGTCAACTGTTATGGCGCTGATGACGTGCGCGAGGGGGTGGCCATCAATCATGTCGAGGGCGTGGACGTATCGATTACCGGCAATTCCACCAACCCGACCCGCTTCCAGCACCCGGTGGCCGGCACCTACAAAAAAGAGTGCGGTGAGCAGGGCAAAACTTACTTTTCCGTGGCGTCGGGGGGTGGCACCGGCCGGACCCTGCATCCGGATAATATGGCCGCCGGCCCGGCATCCTACGGCATGACCGATACCATGGGCCGCATGCACTGTGATGCCCAGTTTGCCGGTTCTTCTTCCGTACCCGCTCATGTGGAGATGATGGGCTTTATCGGCATGGGCAACAACCCCATGGTCGGCGCATCCGTGGCCGTGGCCGTGGCCCTGCAGCAGGCACTGGCCTGATTTTTGTGTCAGCTCAGTGGTCATGCCTTATGGTTTTGACTGATGTGTAAATAGAAGATCAGGAGGAAACCGCCGGTTTCTCCACGGAAAGGACGCCATGTTCAGAAAAAAGCACACCCATGCCACCGGATTTCCCAGCCGTTCGGAATTGCTGCACGACCCCGCGCTCAACAAGGGAACGGCGTTTACCGATGCCGAACGCGATGCGCTGGGCATCCGCGGGCTGCTGCCGCCGCGGGTCTCCACTCAATCGCAGCAGGTCATGCGGGTCATGGGCAATTATCGCAAAAAACCGACGGACATCGAACGGTATATTTTCCTGGTATCACTCCAGACGCGCAATGAAGCCCTTTTTTACCGGCTGCTCATCGACCATATCACCGAAATGATGCCCATTGTCTACACGCCCACGGTGGGCCAGGCCTGCCTGGAGTACGGTCATATCTTCCGGAAACCGCGGGGACTGTATATTGCGGCCGAAGACCGTGGACATGTTGAAGATATTCTCTGGAACTGGTTTGAAGAAGACGTGCGGGTAATTGTTGTTACCGATGGCGAACGGATCCTGGGTCTGGGGGACCAGGGCGCGGACGGCATGGGCATCCCGGTGGGCAAGCTGGCCCTGTATTCGGCCTGCGGCGGGATCCCGCCGGCCAATACGCTGCCGATTACTCTGGATGTCGGCACCAATAATGAGACACTGCGCAACGATCCGCTCTATGTGGGCCGGCCACACCCCCGCATTACCGGGCAGGCGTACGACGATTTTATTGATGAATTTATCGCCGCGGTACGCGAAGTTTTCCCGCGGGCCCTTATCCAGTTTGAAGATTTTGCCAATCACAATGCGTTTCGCCTGCTGCACAGATACAGGGATACGCTTCCCTGTTTCAACGATGATATTCAGGGCACTGCGGCGGTGACGCTGGCCGGGCTTTACTCTTCTTTACGCATTACCGGCGGGCGTCTGCGCGACCAGACAATTCTCTTTCAGGGGGCGGGGGAAGCCGGCATAGGGATCGGCAGCCTGATTGTTTCGGCCATGGAGCGGGAGGGAGTGAGCCGCCGGGAAGCCTGCCGCCGCGTATGGTTTCTGGACTCGAAAGGATTGGTGGTCAGCAGCCGTCAGGATCTGGCGAGCCACAAGCGTCAGTTTGCCCATGACCACCCACCGATAGATAACCTGCTGGATGCGGTTCGGACGCTTAAACCCAATGCGCTCATCGGCGTTTCGGCCAGCCCGCAGTCGTTTACCTGCGATGTCATTGAACTCATGGGCCGCAATCACAAGCGACCGATTATTTTTCCCCTGTCCAATCCCACGTCCAGATCCGAATGTACGGCCGAACAGGCCTATCGCGGTACCGACGGCCGGGCGATCTTTGCCAGTGGCAGCCCTTTTGCACCGGTTAAAATCAACGGCAAGGTCCTGCATCCCGGTCAGAGCAATAATGTCTATATTTTTCCCGGCATCGGACTGGGCGTGACCGCCTGCCGGGCGTCTTATATCAGCGATACCATGTTTTTTGAAGCGGCCCGGACGCTGTCCGAGCTGGCCTCACCCGAGGATTTACGCGAGGGGAACCCATTCCCGCCACTGTCTGACATCCGGGACGTATCGGCCCGGATCGCCGCTGCCGTGGCCCGGGTGGCCTACGATGAGGGGTGGGCGCAGCGACCGCATCCCGGTAATATTTTGAAAGAGATTCAGGACAATATGTACGTTCCCGAATACACCCGCTATGTTTAGCCGGAAATGACATGGCCGGGCGGTAGACAGCTGAACAAAGGGGCATGATGCCGGACGCTGTTTATTTGATGACCTTGCGCAGGTTGATGAAATCGCTTCGGTCAAAATCCATGGTCTGGAAGAATGACAGGAGATCGGTTGAGTTCCAGCGGACCGATGTATAAACGTTTTTGATGCCCTGGGCCTTGTAACAGCGGAAAATATCCCTGGCCATCAATTCGCCGATACCCTGGCCCATATGCCGGGGGTCAACGCCGAGCGTGGCGATCCAGGCACTTTTTGAAATGCCGAATCCCATGGTCAGAATATAGCTGATCATGAATCCGATAACCTGGTTGTCCTGTTCGGCGACCACGCAGGCATCCTCTTTACGGCGGGCATGGGTTTCAATGATGCGGTCAAAATCATCATCGATCGTCTGCTGGATGATGTCTCCATATATCTGTTTGATGGCCGGCGCATCAGCCACGGACAATTCCCGGACCTGAATTTTTTTCACGATTAAACCTCTCTTGTATCTGCGATTTGCTGGCGGAGAAATCTCTCACCGTGCGAATTCTAACGGATTAATCAATCCGAATAATCTTAACATCGTGACCGACCCAGTTTGGCGGCAGATAAACCCTGCCACTGTTGCCGCTTGATTTTACTTTTTTTTCAATCATCTCTTCACCCCAGATCTCAAATTTTACTTTATTTTGATTGGGGACATTCGTATTATTGTTATTCGCTGGTTTTGTTTCTTTCGGCATGGGAGGTTGCCTCATAAAAAATCAATGGGTTCACGTCAAAGTTGCCGGTTGTATTTCAGCTCCGAATCTGATCCAGGCAGTATGCGCTGTGACCGTCATTGGCAGGCATTTTGTCAGGGCGGGGGAGCAGGCCCCCGGTCAAGCCCGAAGCAGGCGCAGCAATCGAAAAATAATCTGAAATGCATAAAAACAGATAAAATACCATTGTCGGCGCTTTGGGTCAAGCTGTTTTTTAGCTGTATTGTAGCCTTAACGGTTTGCACGGATATGACGCAAGCGGTAAAATCACCCGCGCCCGCAAACGGATGATACATGTTTTTCAAAACCATATATAGACCGATAAAGCGTTTTAAAAGCGTGACGTTAAAGACAGTTTCCACTTGACACCATGAAGACAGGGCGATTAATTAATCACCGTCTGCCAATGATATTATAATTTCCAGGAGGACATGCATGATGAAGGATAAAAAGGACGTTTTGGACGATCTGCTCAATAATGCGGTTGTTCGTGAAGTAACGGCATCAATGAATCCCGCGTTAATCGAAAGACGTTCTTACTGCCCGCCAAGATGCCGGGCTTTTGAAGCGGAATACACCCGGGCCTCCGCGGACCGGGAGGTCCGGTTTGTCGTGGACGGCGAGGCGGCCAGACAGTTGCCCGATATGGTTGACAACCCGTTGCTGCGTATTCAGGCGGCCGATACGCCAGACGAAGCGCTGGTGCAGCAATACCGGCGCCGGCGAACGATCGGCATCGTTTTTTCCGGCGGTCCGGCACCCGGCGGGCACAATGTGATCGCCGCGCTGTTCGATGCCGCCCGCGCCGCCAACCCCGATAACCGCATACTGGGATTTCTCCTGGGGCCGGACGGGATTATTGATGGCCAGGCCATCGAAATAACGGCGGAGCGGGTACAGGCCTATCGAAACCTGGGCGGATTTGGAATGATCAAAACCGGGCGGACGAAAATTGATACCAGTGAAAAAATGGCATTGTCCAGAAAAACATGCCGGCAGCTGGGGCTCGATGCACTCGTGGTGGTGGGCGGCGATGATTCCAACACCAATGCCGCATTTCTGGCCCAGGAAATGGCCGGCGATGGTATCCAGGTGATCGGCGTGCCCAAGACGATTGACGGGGATGTGCAGGTCCGCGATGCCGACGGCCGGGTTCTGTGTGCCATGTCGTTCGGATTCCATACGGCGGCGCGCGCATTTTCCCAGCAGATTGCCAACCTGTGCACCGACTGCAATTCAGATATGAAATACTGGCATATCTGCAAGGTCATGGGGCGCTCGGCCAGCCACCTGGCCCTCGAAGTGGCCCTGCAGACGCATGCCAACATGACCCTGATCGGAGAAGATCTGGCCGAATATGTTGACGCGGAAAAGCTTGCCGCTGCAGCGGCCGGAAACGGCGGAACAGACTACAGCGCCTACGGAATGACCCTGCGCCACCTCTCCCGGATTATCTGTAACGGGATCGTCCGGCGGGCCGCCGTGGGAAAAAACTGCGGCGTCCTGGTCATTCCCGAGGGGGTTCTTGAGTTTATTAATGAAATCCAAGTGTTTATCATTAAGCTGAACGCAATTATCGCCGATTATAACCAGACCCACGACCGGGATTTTCATCAGGCTTTCCCCGGACTGGCGGATAAGCTCGACTATCTCCGGGAGCTGTCCCGTCGCCTCCGGCACGAAGGCAGCGTCAATATCTGGAACCGCGATGACGATGAACTGTTCAACGACATCCCGGCATTTTTTCAGGAAGGGCTGCTGACAGAGCGGGACTCGCACGGTAATTTTCAGTTCTCACTTGTGGAGACCGACCGGATCATTATGGGCATGGTGCGGGATCATCTCGATGTGCTGCGGGAAAAAGGCGTCTATCGGAAGGGTATTCGCCGGACGTTTTTCATGGATCTGTTTCAGCGTGACGGCATGGATCCGGCCGCGTATGGCCCGGTTCTTTTTTCCAATTATCCCGAAGATGCCCCGTATCTTCTGGCCAGACCGGAGATTATTTCGGTCAAAACCCTGACCCGGGCCGTTGAAAAGGCGAAGCTGATCGCCCCGGGCGGCGCTCTTCCCGCGGCAGTTAAAAAAATATACGAACAGACGGTGCCCAAGTTTAAAACCCAGACCCATTTTTACGGGTACGATGGCAGGGGCAGCAGCCCGACGGAGTTTGACTGCCGCTATACCTACAACCTGGGGCTGACGGTTTTCAGCCTCATTGCCAATGGCGCCACCGGTCAGATGGCATCTATCCTGAACCTGGAAAAAGATTTTTCCCAGTGGACGCCCATCGGGATCCCCATCGCGCCGCTGATGCACCTTGAAGAGCGCAAGGGAAAGCTGTCCCTGGTTCTGGAAAAAAGTCTGGTGGACCTGAATTCGCCGGCTTTCGGGGTGGTGAAAGCCTGCCGCGAGAAGTGGCTGGCCGCCGTGCCCGGCGATGATGATTACCGGCTGCCGGGGCCGATTCATTTTGCCGGCGCCAGCGAGGAAACCCACCCCATCACCCTGGTGTTAAACGATCTGACACCCGGTGGCGAGGGGCGTGGATGATCCGGGTTGTTTTTATCTGCACGGCAAACATCTGCCGCAGCCCCATGGCCGAGGGACTGCTGAGGCATCACTGGAAAAAATGGGGCCAGGATCAGGTAACCACGGGCCGCCGCCGTCTTTTGGTGACCTCCATGGGTATCCAGATGATCAGCGGCGAACCGGCCTCGCCCCATGCGGTGGCAGTATGCGCCGAGGCCGGGGTGGATATTTCCGCGCACCGGTCGCAGGCGCTGGATTCAGAAGAATTACAACGGGCGGACCTGATTCTCACCATGACGCGGTCGCATAAAAATCACCTGCAGCTGCTGGCGCCGTCGATAAAAGATAAAATATTTATGCTCACCTGCTGGCCGCGGGAGAATCCGCGCCGGCAGTCTATCCCCGATCCCATCGGTCGGTCCCTGCAGCACTATCGAAAAATTTTTACCTTGATCGATGCGCATGTCACGCGCATTATCCCCCATCTGGCGCTATGATCCGCAATGAACCTGATCACGGATACAATCCAGACATTCCCCACCTTTGAAATGCGCGAAGCCGCCTTCCGCGGATCCGTTGCCGCATTGCTGCCCCGAAGCCATGCGGGCCCTGGCGCGTTCTGGAAGGATTTTTCAAGAATTATCGGTACAGTGGAAGATCACCGGCTGGCCGGTGAAGTGGCCTATGTGACGGCCAATCCCCGGGATTGCCTGGCCTTCAGCACGCCCCGCCAGGTCCTGATGGCGGCCCGTATGCAGGGGGGCGGCCCTGTTCCGGGACGGAGTCCGAAAATGACGGTGCCGGAAACCGCCCGGAAATTTAATCTCGACCGCAATCTGGATCAGCCGATCCGGACCCTGTCCGGCGGCGAAACGGTTCGGCTGGCCCTGGCCAAGGTCTATGCTTTATCGGCCGCCGTCGGCCAACTGGCCATGGCCAGTCCATTCTGCTGGCTCGACCGGGAGAGCCGGGGCTGTCTCGATTGTGTTTTATCTGCCTATCGGCAGCGGGAAATACCGGTCAGCCTTTTTACCCTGGACGGTGAGGAGGACACGCGGCAATTATCGGCAAATGAAGATCTGGGGCCGGACTGGCAGGCATCCGAGCCGTTTCAGCTCACCGCCGGCAAGGTGCGTCTGACACTGGGATCCCCCCTGACCGCGTTTGATCTGCCGCCGCCCGAAGTGCGGGTAGATGATTTTAATGCCGATCTGTCTTCGCCCTGCCTGTGGGTAGGCGGCAATGGTATGGGGAAAAGTCTTCTGGCCCGGGTACTGGCCGCCGCAATACCGCACCAGGGGGAATTCCGGATCATAAATCCAACGAATAAAAATAGTATAAGATTGATATTTCAAGATGTTAATACGCAAACACTTATGCGTTCATTTAATATGCTCGGCACGGACTCGGATCATGCCGACACCGTTGATATCTATCGCCGGATGATATCGATGTACAATGACCTGGACCAGTCCGGCTCCGTTCGCCCATCCGGACCGGGCGATGATGCCCTGCCCACGATTTTTGAAACCAAAGCAATGCTGGTAGCGGTCCGGCTGGCCCGGTTGCCGGGTGCCCTCATCCTTGACGAACCGGACTGGGGCCTGTCCCGGACGGCGGCCGTTGCATTTGTGGGGGCGGTGGTCAATGTGGCGCACCAGCTGAATGTCCCGGTGATTCTGATTACCCATAAACCCTGGTGGCATCGGGTGGTCGGCAGCCGGCTGAAGATACGGAAAACCCGGGTGGAAATGGCCGGGGGCAGGGTGGCCGGTTTTCATATTCAACTGAAAGAATACACCGATGATGCGTCTTAACTGGCGGATAAAACTGTTGGTATTGCTTATTCTGGCAATCCCGGCGTTTTCGGGGCTGCCACTGAAAATGTTTGATCAGATCGTCCTTGCGGGCATCACGCGGGGGTGGCTTGGATACAGTTTCGTCACCCACAGCATCCTGGCGCTGGTTCTGGGGCCGGCCCTGTGGGCGATCTGTCTGTCCATTTCGGTGGCGATCATGCTGCCGGTGGTTTTTGGCGGCGCAACCATTTCCTATCTGCTGTATCTTTTCGGTATCGGGGAAGCCATCGGTCCCTTTGGTTACAGCGCCCATTATCTGTCGCTGAGCCTGACGATGCTGACCGTTATCCCGCTGGCCAACGGCCTGATCGCCGTGCTTCCGCTCAACCGCATTGAAAATCGGCTGCTGACCCGGGAGGACGGGGTCCGTTTTTACGAAAAAGCCGCCCTGATGTTTATCCGGGTCTTCACACATATCGTTTTTTTTGTTATTCCCAACGTGCTGGAAATCATGCGGGAAGAACGCCGGCAGCAGTACCCGGGCGATGCGACCCTGCCGATTCGGCGGCGAATTGCCGCTGCGGTGCGAACCCTCATTTATTTTGGCGTGGGCGGCATCTGTGCGTCGGTACAATATATCCCGCTGTGGGCAGATGAGATTGCCGCGCTTCCCGATCGGGCGCCATCAAAAAATACCTTAAAAAACTAAGGAAATGTAATGACACAACAGACACAACAGAAACAGCTGCTCACCATTGGCATAGTTGCCGCTTATGCCACACTGGCTTTTGTCGGAACAACCGTTATCCGGATTCCCATTCCGGCCACCGGCGGATATTTCAACCTGGGTGACACCTTCGTCATGGCGGCCGCCCTGCTTCACGGCCCCTTGATCGGCGGTGCCGTCGGTCTGATCGGTCCGGCCATGGCCGATGCCATCGGGTTCCCGCAGTTTATACTGGCCACGGCGGTCGTCAAGGGGATCGAAGGGATTGTGGTGGGCGTCATTGGATATCGAACGGGAAGCCACCGGACGCTGTCCATGACCATGGCCGCCCTGGGCGCCGGAATTATCGTGCTGGTGGGCGGGTATTATCTGTTTGAGGCGATTGTTTATCCGGCACTGGCCCAAAAGGTGCCTTTTTATGGCGTGACCGATGCCAAGGCGGCTCTGGCGGAAATCGGCCCCAATCTGCTTCAGGGTATCCTGAGCGCTGTGATTGCCTTTGGCATCTGGCGGATTTTCAGGGGCGGCCGGAAATAGCGCCGCTGTCCGCGGCTGGGATGGCCTCTTGCCGCTAACCGGGAATATGAACCAGGCAGGATGCCGGGACGATCCGGCATTTTTTCGCGATGTGCGGCAACTCGTCTGCCAGGACGCGGAGGGTTTCCTTGTGCGGGTGGCCGATGCCGATGGCACTGCCATGTTTTACGGCCAGGCGAACCAGTTGCGCCAGCTGGTTTTTGATTTTTCCCGGGACCAGCTGATTGTCTAGAAAAACGGTTCGCTGGGCAAAGGGGAGCTTCAACCGGTGGGCCAGCCGGCGGCAGACCGTTTTGTTGGCCGTGCGGCTGTCGATAAAAAAGAGCCCCCGCTGCTTGATTGCTGACAGCACCGGGTACATCTCGTCGGAATGGGCGGTGAATTTGGATCCCATATGGTTGTTGACGCCGACGGCCTGGGGAACCGCGTTGAGGGCATCGGTCAGCCGTTGCGTGATTTCCTCAACGCTCATGGATGTCAGCAGCGCGCCGGGGCCGGGGTTGACGTGTGGGTACTCCATCGGTTCCATGGGCAGGTGCAGCATCACTTCCCGGTGCCGGCCGATAATTTTTTGAACGGCCTGCCGGTGGAAATGGGAAAAGGGCAGCACCGAAAACGTCAGCGGCTGCCCCAGGGCCAGCAGCTGATCCACCTTCTTCAGGCTATGCCCGATATCATCGATAATAATGACAATGCGGGGGTGTCGATGCTCTCCGGAGCCGCACGCGCCTGACGGTGTTGTCTCCCCGGTAATCTCCGGTGAAGATGCTGTGTCGTCCACCGGTGGCATCACATCCGCCGGTGGAAAAATTTCGTAAATCGGAACGTCTGCCGGTGATGGCGCTGCGTCCTCTGTCCGGTCGGGAAGGGGGGGCGGGGGCGTCGGGTTGTGGGGCCGGGAGGTCGGCACGGCCGGTTTATGGAAAATGGCCGGCATTTTCCACGGCAACAGCCGCTCGGCCGCCAGCCCGATCAGCAGGACGGTCAGTATCAATATGGTGAGCCCGACAGCCGCCCGCAGGGCGGTTGATCTGGCAAACAGATTTCCCGGTGTTCGCTTCTTCAGACTGGCCGGCGCTTTGGCCGGCCGTTTTCTAGTGGCCATTTCGGGCTATGACTGGCTGAACAGATTATAACCGATCAAAATTTCCAGCGCACGCATGACCTGGTTGTCGGTCCGGAGTTTTTCGGCCACTGTCAGGCTCTTGGATTTGTCCTTTGATTTATCCTTTCCGGCGGCCTTCTTTTTGTTGTCTTTGGCCGCAGGCTGGTCGCTTTTTTTATCCGATTGCCCGGGTTCGGCGTTGAGATGGTTCTTCAGGTCTTTTTCTTTGAACATCCGCCGGTCTTTTTGATCCGCCGTTGCTTCAGCCAGCTGGCGTTCCGATACAACAATGTCCGGCTGGATACCCTTGGCCTGAATGGAGCGTCCGCTGGGGGTATAATAGCGGGCAATCGTCAGCTTCAGGCCGTACCCGCCCATCAGTCTTTCCAGGTTTTGAACGGATCCCTTGCCAAAGGAAGTTGTGCCGAGAATCAATGCCCGTTTCTGGTCCTGGAGCGCACCGGCAACAATCTCTGATGCGCTGGCGCTCCCGCCGTTGATCAAAATGACGATGGGATACGGTTTTTCGGTGCCGTCCTGCCGGGCCTTGAATTCCCGGGTATTTTGAGGCAGCCGCCCCTTGATGGAAAGAATCAGGCCGTCTTTGAGAAAGAGGTCGGACACATCGATCGCCTGGCTCAACAGACCGCCGGGATTGTCCCGCAGGTCAATAATCAGGCCTTTTAAGGGCGTGGATCTGTTCAGGGAAGTCAGGGCATGTTTTAAATCCCTGGCGGTATTTTCCCGAAAGTTGGTAATCCGGGCATAGCCGTAACCGGGCTGCAACGATGCGGATCGGACACTTTCAATGGGAATGATATCCCGGATAATATCAAAATCAATGGGGTCCTGCGCGCCTTTGCGCAGAATCGTAATCGTGACCTTTGTTCCCTTGGGACCCCGAATCCGTTTGACGGCTTCCCGAAGATCTTTTACCAGTTCACCGTTGACCTTGATAATGCGGTCTCCGCTGAGAACGCCTATTTTATAGGCCGGGGTGCCTTCAATGGGGGCAACGACCGTGATCAATCCATCCCGCATGCTGATATGGATGCCGATACCGGTAAATTCTCCCTTGGTATCGATCTGCATTTCTTTAAATTCATCGGGGGTCATTAAGCTGGAGTGCGGATCCAGGCCCTGGACCATGCCCTCAATGGCATCTTCGATGAGCTTTTTGGAATCAACAGGGTCAACGTAGTTTTGCTGAACAAGTTCAAGGACGTCGGAGAACAGTTTCAGGTCTTTGTAGGTATTTCTGTCGGCGGCGAACAGCCCGTGGTAGGAACCGATACCGATGGCCCAGAATAAGATGGCAATGCCTGCCAGCAGCAGCGGTTTCTTCGAAAATTTATTTTTCCTGACCATGGGGTTCTCCTTTCAACCGGTACCGATTGGTCGGATCGGGTCTTCGGCTTTCTGATAAAGTTAAACAGGTGTATTTAATTATTTCTTATCGTTTTCAAATGGATTAAACAATCTTTAATTATACCAGTGGCCGGTGAAAATGCAAGTGTCAAGCAAGTATCTTGACCCGTGTCCCCATGCTTGCTACAAAGAAAACCGGGCCGGGGAGTGCCTCCCGGTTTTCCCTGGCTGGAAAGCCTCCATTGCTTTTGTTTGAAAGGCTTCTTCCATTTCAATGGGGGCTTTTGCCCGCTTTCCCGGAACCCGGGTTTTCCCCGAACAAGGAAGGAATATATGAAACAGGCTCTGATCCGGCGGCTTTGCCGAAAATCTTTTCAATTCAGCCCGGAACCGGCATTTAAACTGGTGTCCGGGCGCCTCAGCCGATTTTACGTCAACTGCAAACCAACGTCTCTGCACCCCGAGGGAATGTATCTGGCCGGCCATTTGATTTTTGATGCCATCTCCGGCCTGCCGGTGACCGGGGTCGGCGGCATGACCTTTGGCGCCGATCCGCTGGCCGTTGCCACGGCATTTGTTTCCGGCATTAAAAAACAGCCGATCAAGGCTTTTTCCATCCGTAAAACCCGAAAAGATCATGGTACGGCCCAATGGATCGAAGGAGATGTCTGTGCCGGGGAGTCGGTGGTGATCCTAGATGATGTGGCCACAACCGGCGGTTCGACCATTCAGGCCGTAGAGCGGGCACGCGCGGAAGGACTGAATGTGGTCAAAGCGGTGGTTCTCGTGGATCGCCAGGAGGGAGGGGTGGAGAATATCAGGCAGTACGTACCGGATACGGTTGCGATTGTTACCCGGGAGGAACTAACGGCACACTATCAATCAAGCCGATCTTCAACAATATAAGTGGCGCATGAATTGTCGGATTCCCAGGCCGACACCCGGGATACCCGCACCCCGGGATGCGTGATCTTTTTCTGCAACTGGTCGGCGATGTAAATGGCGATGTTTTCAGACGAGGGGGGAAACGCCTCTGAAAACACCTCGAGATCGTTCAGGAAGTGATGGTCGAGGGTGACCATGATGTCGGCGATATGCTTTTTGAGCTCCCCAAAGTCCATCAATACCCCGGCCCGGTCCAGTTTCCCGCCGATGACCCGGACTTCAATATGCCAGTTGTGGCCATGAAGATTTTCACATTTTCTGGCCACCATCGTCAGTTGATGGGCGGCGGCAAAGTGAGTGCGTATTTTCAGCTCGAACATGGGGCTTCTCCTGGGGCGGATTATCCGGTTGCCTTGGCCCGGTCACCCTTAAATGCATTTTTGATTTTGTTGGTCAGTTTTCCGGCTTCAAGTTTTTGAAATTCGCGCAGCAGTTTTTCCTGTTTTTTGCTGAGCCGCGTGGGTGTCTTCACCCGAACCTGGATAATCTGATCTCCCCGGCGGCCGGTTCTCAATGAAGGAATCCCCTGCCCGTGCAGACGGAAAGTATCTCCGGGCTGGGTGCCCTTTGAAATCCTCAGGGTTTCTTCGCCGGTCAGCGTCGGCACCGTGATCTCGTCTCCAAGAGCGGCCTGAATAAACGAAATGGGGATCTGACAGATGATGTCGGTATTGTCACGATGGAAAAAATCGTGGGCGTCAACATGAATAAAGACGTAAAGATCGCCGGATGGTCCGCCATTGGCACTGACTTCACCTTCGCCGGACAGCCGCAGCCGGGAGCCGTTATCGACACCGGCGGGAATTTTGACGGCAACCCGTTTAACGGTTTTGACCTGCCCGTTACCCCGGCATTCCGGGCAGGGCCGGGCAATGATCTGCCCCGTGCCCCGGCAACTGCTGCAGGCGGTACGGATCGTAAAAAATCCCTGGTTACGGGAAACCTGACCGGTGCCCCGACAATGCGGGCACGTTTCCGGGTGAGTCCCCGGTTCGCATCCATTGCCATCGCACGTGGGGCAGCTGACCATTTTTTCAATTTCGATCTCTGTTTCCTTGCCGAAAGCGGCTTCCTTGAAACCGAGAACCAGATCATAGCGTAAATCCGCACCGCGCCGCTGCCGGCGCCGGCCCCGTGACCCGGATCCAAACCCGAACAGATCCTCAAAGATTCCCCCGAAACTGTCAAAGATATCCTCAAAGCCGTTGAATCCGGAAAAACCGGACCCCTCCAGCCCCTGATGGCCGTACTGGTCGTATATCTGGCGTTTCTGAGGATCACGCAGAACCTCGTAGGCTTCTGCGGCTTCTTTAAATTTATCCTCGGCCTGTTTGTTGCCGGGATTTTTGTCAGGGTGGTATTTAACAGCCTTGCGGCGGTATGCTTTTTTCAGTTCTGCTTCACTGGCACTTTTATCAATGCCGAGGATCTCATAATAATCACGTTTTGTCGTCATGTGGTTTCCCAAAGGTCATCTATGCGTGGAAGTCGGGTTGATACAAATGAAATTTTCGGTCATTTGCGTGCAAAAAGGGTAATACATCAATGTGGATTGTCAACAAATCCCGGGCGCAGAAGAAAAGAATCGTTGTCTTTGATGCCGGTTTTCCCGTCTGCAGTTAAAGACGTCAAGAAATTAAAGCAGAGACGACCGCCGTCGCCGGCGTTTGGCAAAAAGCCCGATAAGAAAGCCGATAAACAGAACACCGGCCCCGGTGAGAAACCAGCGGATATTCTGGTTCCAGCCAAATTGCGCGATTTGCGCCTCAAGCTCTGTAACCCGGTTGGTTTGTCGGGTGAGATCTTTGGCCGCCGTTTCATACTTTGATTTAATTTTTAGAAAATTTCGGGAATCTTTTTTTAATGCCTCATGGGCCGTCTGCAGATCTTTAAGTGAGGCTTCGGCGGCAGCCAGGTCGGTCTTCAATTGACTGTTTTCATCCGTCAAACGGGCAACTTCCTTAAGCGGTTCGGCCGACTTTTCCAGTAATGTCTGGTGTTTTTTCTCCAGGCGCTTTAAAATAATCGGGCAGGGAACGTCCGGCGTAATAAACCGGTTGAGTATGTACCCGATTTTTCCGTCATCCTTTCGGACTTTTGACCACTTGGCGCCGCTTTCCAAAACATCCACGTTCTCGCCCGATGAAACCATGGCAATGACACGGTGGTCAGTTCCGGGGCCGGTTCGAAGGGTGACCTGCATGACGCCGGAAACGAACCGGGTGTCGCCCGCACCGGCCAGTGATATTGATCCCATCAAAAGACATGCAATGATTACAATCTGTTTTTTCATTCGAGAGGCTCCGTTTGTACCGCTTTAAATTCGTATCCGGCTGGATTCGACCTGCATGGGCTAAACCGGCCGCAAGTCGTGACGGCAGTAAAAATGGTTATTTTACCATGATATCGGGAATGCATTCTTTTTGAAAATCTCCGGATTGTCAATATTTTCTTCTTAATTCTCACTGTTTATGGTAGTAGTTGTCAAAATAAGCCCCATGGGGCGGCCGGATGGAATGATCCGGTGACCCAAAAAAACATCAAGTGAGTGGCGAAAAAATGGGGAAAATGCCTCTCTGTCTGGAAAACAGGGCGAATTTCCATGATTGCGTTTGATTTACAATGTGCCAACAACCATACCTTTGAGGGGTGGTTTGAAGATAATCGGGCATATGAGAAACAGAAAAAAGCGGGGATGATCTCCTGTCCGGTCTGCAACGACAGTCATGTGACCAAGATTCTGTCTCCGGTTGCCATCCGGTCCTCGCGCGACCCCGCGGAGCGGGAGTCGCAATATGCCCGGCAGATGGGGATCCTTGCCGAAACCAGCGAGAAGATAGCCGATTATGTGGAAAATAATTTCGAAAATGTGGGGGCTGACTTTGCCAGGGAGGCTCTCAAAATCCATTATGGCGTAACGGAACCGAGAAATATCCGGGGCGTCAGTACAAAGGATGAAGAAAAAACGCTCAAATCCGAAGGGATCGAATTTATTAAGATTCCGTTGCCTGATCGCACGAATCAGGATTCGTAAGCCCATCTTTCAGCGTAATCGTTCCCACCGATTACGGTTTTGTAATCGTAATTTCCTCTTTGCCCGCCTGGGCCCCATCTATGGCAGCGACCGCATATCCTTATATAGATTGTTGCGCAGGTATTGATGCGGCTTGCAATAATTTATCTGTCGCAGTGCCACCCTTATTGTCATTTTATGTAAAAATAACGCTGGGGTTGTCTGCCGCCCGGCATTGATCTGTATTGGTCCCGATCGATCTCGGCTCCCTGAAAGCGGTTTGGCGTTTCTTATTTATTTTAATTATTGTGGCACTGATATTGCAAGAGTACCGGGCAGAATAAAAAAATGTTTTGGAGTGCGCAGATAATTTTGCTGACAAGGCAGGACGGCAACCAGACGGGCAGAAAAATCAAGCCAAACTGAAGTAGGGGGAGTATGGGCCTGTTTCAAGTATTATCGACAAAGATTGAGCCGGATGGCTGGATGGATATCAACGTATCAATTCCAAGTGGAGTTGTTTCCGTCAAATTCCGTTTTGAGGATCAGTCCGTTGAATCTTTATATGTTTCGAATTATTTATATTCAACCGGGGAAAAGCCGATTAATAAAAATTGTGACACCGACGATGGGCTGATCGAATCACTGCTGACCCTTGTCGAAGGTTTTATCAATCAAAATGGAAGCGGGCGCCCGGTAACGTATGGGATGGCGGACCCTGTCCATGTCGGTAAAGATCTTTCCAAATCGTGATCAGATACGATGGCGGTTGTTAAATGAATAAAATTTGTATATATGCTTGAACAGACATTTGAAGAGGTGGGCAAAAAAATTGCGGCCGTATCCATTCAGGTCACACGAGGGCACTTTTTGACAATCGGTTTCAATGGAATTTGCGTACCATATCAGAACCTGAACTGGCGGTAGATTAATTCTGAAAAATGCGTAGCGGATCCGTGCTGAACGGGAAAAGAGGTTTGATCGAATGGGACAGGACGTTCTGTCGGGTGATATAAAATTTATTGAATTGGGCGATCTCCTGCAGTTGCTTGGTATGATCGGTGAAAGCGGCGTTCTTCATCTGGAAAGCCCGTGGACGGATAAAACGGGCGCCATTTCCTTTGTGGACGGGACGCCTGTAGACGCATCTGATGGCCGGCAGGTCGGTTTGGATGCGTTGTACGCTTTGTTTGGCTGGAAAGACGGCCGGTTTCGATTTTCTGAAGAAACGGTAGACACGGAACATCGAATTAAAGCCAATCGCATGAACATCATCATGGATGCCATGCGGATGCTGGATGAAGGCAAAATCAAAGAACTGAACCCCACCTCCCAGGGCGAAAAGCCCGATACGGCGCAGGCTTCCAGTCGGCCGGCGCCGATCAAACTGCCCCTGATCCGGGGAGATGCGCCGGATTATTCCGATATCGTCGACGAAGAACGGTATAAAGACGGACAGCCGATTATTCTGGAAGGCAAGTTCGGCCGCTGGGTTTATGTGGTTTTAGACGGCAAGGCGGATGTTATCAAGGAAACGCCCAAGGGGCCGGTCAAGCTGCTTCGTCTGGGACCGGGAACCTTTCCCGGAACAGTTCTCTTTTTCTCAAACTATAATGCCCGGGCAACATCGCTTGTGGCATCCGGCCCGGTCCATATGGGGGTCCTTAATCAGGAACGCCTTTATTCGGAGGTTTCCGGAAAATCATCGGAATTTCAGGCACTGGCATCCGGAATGGCCCAGCGCTTAAAAAGAATGAGCGATACGGCGGTTTTATATTTTCAAAAAAAGCCACTGCCCGGTATCGATTTTGACCAGCTTAAACCCATTACCGGCAGCAATGACAAACGCACCCTGCATCTGATTAAAAAGGGAGCTGGCGCGCTGGTGGTGGAACAGGGCGACCATTTCATCCCCCTGACCCGTCTCGAAGCCGGTGATGTGATTGGCGACCTGACGTTTCTGGATGGCGTACCGAAACTGCCCGGCGTGCGAGTCTACGGCACCGAAGATATGAAACTGTTGAAACTCAATGCCGACAGCCTGTCCAGGGAATACGATCTCTTCAGCCCGACACTCGGTGCCATGATAAAAAATCTGGCCGTCCGCGTCACTGTTTCCGGATGGCTGGCCTGCCGCTATTATCTCAAAGCGCCGGTTTTATCCCAGGGCGCGAAATAACCGGCCGGCAACTTCCGCTTCCGGCCGGTTTCGATCTGCAGGACCTTCCGGGCTGTTTTAGGTGCCATACTGCACCCATTCCCATGACAATCGCGATAAAATACCATTGACAGGGTACCGCCGGATCGGATAAAAATTCTCTTGCTCCAGCCATATACGCAATATGGATTCACTGTATACCCGCGCTGTATATAAACATGGATTAACTGATTAATCAGGAGATTTCCCATGTCAGAAAATGTTATTGGGTCGGTTCTCGTGGTCGGTGGCGGGATTGCCGGCATGCAGGCCGCCCTGGACCTGGCCGACTCCGGCTATTATGTGCATGTCATCGAAAAATCACCGGCCATTGGTGGCGTCATGAGCGAGCTTGACAAGACCTTTCCCACCAACGACTGCGCCATGTGAATTATCTCTCCCAAACTGGTCGAGTTCGGCCGGCACCTGAATATTAACCTGATTACCTGCGCGGAAGTAACCGCAGTGGCAGGGAGCGCTGGAAACTTTACGGTGACCGTTGCTCAGAAACCGCGTTATATTGATGCGGCCAAATGCACCTCGTGCGGAGATTGCGCCGAGGTCTGCCCTGTATCACTCCCCGATGGATACGATCAGAATCTGACCGCACGGAAAGCCACATACAAAAAATATGCCCAGGCCATCCCCGGTGCTTTTTCCATTCAGAAAGGCGATAAAGCCCCCTGCCGGCTGGCCTGTCCGGCCGGCCTTAACGTACAGGGATATGTCCAGATGGTGGGGGCGGGGAAATATGAGCAGGCGCTGCAGATTATCATGGAAGACCTGCCGCTGCCCGGAGTCCTGGGCCGCGTGTGTCCCCATGGCTGCGAGGATGCCTGCCGCCGCTGCGAAGTGGAAGAGCCGGTGGCCATTCGCGACCTGAAGCGTCTGGCTGCCGATCAGTTTGATCCCCGTCAGGTAACACTCACCTGCGCCCGGAAACGTGAAGAACGGGTGGCCATCATCGGGGCCGGACCGGCCGGGCTGTCGACGGCGTATCATCTGGCCCTCAAAGGCGTGGGCAGTACCATTTTCGAGGCGCTGCCGAAGGCCGGCGGCATGCTGCGGGTGGGCATTCCCGATCACCGTCTGCCACCGGCCGTGCTGGACAGGGAGATCGAGGTCATCACGCAGCTGGGTGTCGATATTCAAACCAACACGCCCCTGGGCGGCGATTTGACCGTTGACAGCCTCCTTGCCGATGGCTTTAAGGCCGTCTACCTGGCGATCGGGGCCCACAGGGGAATCGATCTGGGGATTCCCGGAGAAAAAGCCGACGGCGTCCGCCAGGGTGTTGATTTTCTGCGGGAGGTGAACCTTGATGGAACAGCGCCCGTGGGCCGGAAAGTCGCCATTATCGGCGGCGGCAATGTCGCCATCGATGTGGCCCGGGCCGCGCTGAGACTGGGGGCTGAAGACGTATCCCTCATTTACCGGCGGACGCGCAGCGAGATGCCGGCCTTTGAAGACGAGATTCAGGCGGCCGAAGACGAGGGCACCCGGTTGACCTATCTGGCGGCCCCCCGGGAGGTCCTTGTCCGGGATGGCAGAGTGGTCGGCCTGCGATTGATCAAAATGACACTCGGCGAACCGGATGCATCGGGCCGCCGGCGTCCGGAACCGGTGCCGGACAGTGAATATGATATCGATGTTGACCAGGTCATCCCCGCCATTGGCCAGCGCCCCGACCTGTCGGCGATCAACGATATTGACGGCCTTGAATTTACCCGCTGGGGCACCCTTGCTGTCGACGAAATTACCTATATGACCGGACGGGAAGGGATCTTTGCCGGCGGCGACCTGCAAACCGGCCCCTGGACGGTGATTGGGGCCGTGGCCACGGGTAAGGCGGCGGCGGAATCCATTTCCCGCTATCTGGACGGCCGGGATATGGCTGAAGGACGCGAAGCGCTGGATACGGATGCTTACGATTACCGGCCGATTCCCGGAGACGAACCCGTCACCGCCCGGGCCAGGATGCCGGAACTGCCCCCGGATGCGCGAAAGGGAAATTTCAGGGAAGTCGAGCTGGGATACGATGAAGAGACGGGACGGGCGGAAGCCCATCGCTGCCTGAACTGTGGCTACTGCTGCGAATGCTACCAGTGCATCGAGGCCTGCGGCGCGGATGCGTTAACCCTTGATACCCACCGACAGACCCCGGAAACGCTCGAATTGAATGTCGGGTCGCTGATTATGGCGCCGGGATTTGAGCCGTTTGATCCGTCTGCCCTGAACACGTATAACTATACCACCTGTGCGAACGTCATTACCTCCATGGAAATGGAGCGGATTTTATCGGCATCGGGTCCTTTTGGCGGTCATCTCATCCGGCCGTCGGATCATAAAGAACCCAAAAAAATCGCCTGGCTTCAGTGCGTGGGATCCCGGGATCAGAACCGGTGTGATCATGCCTACTGCTCGTCGGTCTGCTGTATGTATGCCATCAAGGAGGCGGTCATTGCCAGGGAACATGCCGGCGATGATCTGGATTGTGCGGTTTTTTACATGGATATGCGGACCCATGGAAAAGATTTTGAGCGTTTTTACGACAAGGCCCGTGAAAAAGAGGGCGTCCGGTTTGTTCACAGCCGCATTCATACCATCGATCCGGTACCCGGCAGCGATGACCTGTCGCTCCGGTACGTGCGCGAAGACGGACAGATGGCAACGGAGATCTTTGATCTGGTGGTTCTGTCCATCGGCCTGCAGACGCCGCCCGATGTTATTGCCCTGGCGGAGAAACTGGATATCGCCCTGACCCCGGGGAATTTTTGCCAGACTCCGGCGTTTGATCCCGTGGCGACATCCCATCCGGGTATTTTTGTCTGCGGCGCTTTCCAGGGTCCCAGGGATATTCCCCAGGCGGTGGTGGATTCTTCCGCGGCCGCGGCTGCGGCGGGTGAAATCCTGGCTGCCGCCCGGCATACCCAGACCCGGGCAAAAGAAATCGTTCCCGAGATCAATGTCATCAACGAGCGGCCCCGTATCGGTGTTTTCGTCTGTCGCTGCGGTATCAACATTGCCGGAGTGGTGGATGTCCCGGGCGTGGCCGAATACGCAAAAACCCTGCCGTATGTCACCTATGCCACGGACAACCTGTATACCTGCGCCCAGGATACCCAGGATGCCATGACGGCTGTTATAAAAAAAGAGAGGTTGAACCGGGTCGTGGTGGCCGCCTGCACGCCCAAAACCCATGAACCACTGTTTCAGGAAACGCTGGTAAATGCTGGATTAAACAAGTATCTCTTCGAAATGTGCAATATCCGTAACCAGGATTCCTGGGTGCATAAAAATAATCCTGAACGGGCTACGGAAAAGGCCAGGGACCTGATCCGCATGGCGGTTGCCAAGGTGGCCTTGATGGCACCGCTGGCGGAAACGTCGTTTGAGGTCAACCAGACGGTCGTGGTGATCGGTGCCGGCGTGGCCGGGCTGACGGTGGCAAAAAGCCTGGGCCGCCAGGGATACCCGGTTCACCTGGTCGAGAAGCAGCCCCGCATGGGCGGCCAGGCCCTGGAACTATTCCGCACCGCGGACGGTGAAGCCGTCGCCCCCAGGCTTGACGCGCTGATCGAAGCGGTCACGGGCGATGAAAACATCACCATCCATCTGAATACCGAATTAAGCGCCGTGGACGGATTCGTGGGAAATTTCCAGTCAACGTTGTCAACAGAGGGTGGTGACGACACAACGATCGATCACGGCATAGCCGTCATCGCCACCGGCGGAAAACCGCATGTGCCGACCGAATATCGGTTTGGCGAAGATCCACGGGTCATGACCAGCCTGATGCTCGACGGAAAGCTCAAAACAGACGCCGCCGGCCTGAAAAAAACAGGTACCGCCGTCTTTATTCAGTGCGTGGGGTCCCGGGAGCCGGATCGGCCGTATTGTTCCCGGGTCTGCTGTACCCATTCCATTGACAATGCGCTGGCGCTCAAGGGACTCAATCCGGAGATGAATATCTTTATCCTCTATCGGGATATCCGGACCTACGGCGAACGGGAATACCTGTATCAGGAAGCAAGAGAAAAAGGTATAATATTCATTCGTTATTCGATAGATACTAAGCCGGTCGTTGAGGTATCTGACAAAGAATTGACGATCGAGTTGACCGATCCGGTTCTCGGTCGGCCCGTGGCAATTGCCACGGATCTGCTTTGCCTGGCCACGGCCGTGATTCCCGAACAGAACGAACAACTGGCCCAGTTTTTTAAAGTGCCGGTGAATGACGATGGTTTTTACATGGAGCGACATGCCAAGCTGGGCCCCTCTGAATTTGCCACCGATGGCGTTTATTTATGCGGACTGGCCCACTATCCCAAACCGATCGATGAATCGGTGGCCCAAGGGCGCGCCGTGGCTTCCCGGGCAGTGACGCTTCTGGCCAAAGACAAGATTTACACCAGCGGCCAGGTGGCTAAAACCAATCCGGCGCTTTGCAGCGCCTGCAAGGTATGTGTGTCGGTCTGCCCGTATGGCGCACCGTCTATGACCCCTGATGACGCCCGTTTTTTTCCCGGCACCGCCGAGATCAATCCGATCCTCTGCAAGGGATGCGGGCTGTGCGTGGCTTCCTGCCGTTCGGGGGCGATTCACCTGAAGGGATTTGACAACGATCAGATATTTTCCCAGATATTTTCGCTCAACGAGGCAATGGGCATGTAGGATCGGCAGGGGGCCGCCGGTCCGTTGGGTGACAGGCAAGGTCCGCGGGTTGAATAATACAAAGGAGAAAAATAATATATGTCTGAATGGCAACCGAAAATCGTGGCTTTTTTGTGTAACTGGTGCAGTTACGGCGCGGCGGATCTGGCCGGTGTCAGCCGGATGGAATACCCGCCGGCCATCCGCGTGATCCGGATCCCCTGTACGGGACGTATGGATCCCAAGTTTGCCCTGGCCGCCCTGCGGGAAGGGGCCGACGGGGTGTGGGTGTCCGGGTGACATCCCGGCGAATGCCATTACCTGGAAGGTAATTACTTTGCCCGTCGGAAATTTGCCCTGTTCAAGGACCTGATGGCCCATATGGGCGTCGAGTCCGACCGTATCCACTACTCCTGGGTTTCTTCAGCGGAAGCGACCAAATTCGTTCAGGTGGTCAAGGAGGTGACCGAGGCAGTGCGCGCCCTCGGCCCCAACCGCAGATTCGTCAAGCGCCGGGAACCGGATCGAGACGTGAACGATGAAAAGGCAGCCTGATATGATAGAATATATTCGTAAAATAAAAGAGATATCCAGACAGGTCCTGGCCGATTGCAAGGTCGACATGGTGATCGGTTTTCGAAAGGGAACCCTCCCCATGATGAACGAGCCCTGCGTGGCCCGCACGGCGGCGGACGTGGACGCTTTTGTCTGGGACAGCCATTGCGGACAGAACCTGGCCAATTATCTGACCGGTCGCAAAGAAAAGATCGGCATTGTCGCCAAGGGGTGTGATTCGCGCAATATCGTCACCCACATTGTTGAAAACAAAATCCGGCGGGACCAGGTTTATATCATCGGCGTTCCCTGTAAGGGGATGATCGACCGCCGGTCGGTCAGCGCCCTGGGCGAAGCGATTCACACGGTCGTCGATCAGGGCGACACGGTTAAGGTGGCCGGTACCGGGTTTGAAAAAGAGATTCCCCGTGCGGATCTTTTGCAGAACAACTGCACAACGTGCATGCATCGCAATCCGGTGCTTTACGATACGCTGGTCGGCGAGCCGGTGGCCGAGAAGACGGACAGTGATCCGGATTTCGATCCGTGGGCCGATGTCAAAAAGATTGAATCCATGGCCCCTGACGAAAAATACGGCTACTTCGATGATCTGCTCAAGGAGTGTATCCGCTGTTATGCCTGCCGCAATGCCTGCCCCCTGTGCTACTGCCCGACCTGTTTTGTCGATGAATCGATGCCCCAGTGGGTGGGGAAGGGGCAGGATCCGGTGGACGTTCGCACGTTTCATTTTCTGCGGGCCTACCATTGTGCCGGCCGGTGTACCGACTGCGGCGCCTGTGCGCGGGCCTGCCCCATGGGAATCAACATGCGGGTTTTTACCCGAAAGCTCGAAAAGGATTGTTACGATCGATACGCGTGGGAAGCCGGCCTGACCCTGGATGTCCGGCCCCCGCTGGACACCTATCGGGCCGATGATCCGGAGGAATTTATCAAATGAAGATCATCAGAATCGACAAGGCCGATATATCCGGCGGACTGGAGAAATGCGGTGATCACTACCAGCTCATCGGGCCTGTGCGCGAACAGGATTTTTACCTTTTCAAGCCGCTGGCACCCGGGGAGATACCGGATCTGGGATTTACCAACACCCGGATGTCGGCCAAGGGCGTCGTTTATCCCCAGTCGCAGCAGATGTTTACCTATTCGCTGGATACCCGCCGGAAAGATCATCATGTCATGAAGGTGCCGGCAGACACGCACCCGCCGACCGCTGTGATGGGGATCCGCCCCTGCGATGCCGCGGCTTTTGTGCAGGTCCGCCGCAATTTTGATACGCCCGAATATCAGGATACCTACTGGCTCGACGCCTGCGAAAAGACCGTCCTCGTGGGGCTGGCCTGTGACACGCCCGGACCGGCCTGCTTTTGTACATCCGCCGGCGGGGGGCCCTATTCGGACGCGGCGCTGGATGTGCTTCTGGTGGATAATGATGATCATTACATGGCCAGGGTGATTACCGCCAAGGGGGTGGATTTTATCGCGCGGGCCGGATGGACAGCGGACATCAGCGATACGGATGCGCAGCCGGTCATCGATGCGCGCCGGAAGGCGGCGGAAGAGCGGATCGAATCGGTCGTTGAAACGGATCATCTGGCCGATGCGGAGACCCTGACGCTGTACAATTCCCCGTTCTGGGAAGATGTGGCCTTTGCCTGCATCAACTGCGGCACGTGTACCTTTCTCTGCCCCACCTGCTGGTGCTTTGATATCCAGGATGAAACGCACGGCATGTCCGGGCAGCGCATCCGGATCTGGGACAGTTGCATGTTTCCGCTGTTTACCCGGCATGGCACCGGACACAATCCCCGGGGCGAAAAGATTCAACGGGTCCGTCAGCGTTTTATGCATAAGCTAAAGTATTATATAGATAAATATGAATCCGGAATACAGTGCGTGGGATGTGGCCGGTGTGTCCGGCAATGCCCGGTTAATATTGATATCCGTCGGGTATGCGGATTGATGAATCATGCGGGAAAACAATCGGTCACCTGTGCCGCATAGTGTGAGGGGGAGAATCATCGTGCAGAACCCATATTTACCATATCCGGTTCGGATTGATGAAGTTATCACCGAAACGGAGGATAAAAATCTGAAAACATTTAAATTTGTTTTTGTCGATTCGAAAGACGAAAACAGATTCAATTATGCGCCCGGCCAGTTTGCCGAACTCTCCGTGACAGGTAAGGGGGAGATTCCCATCGGCATTGCATCGTCTCCCACGGAAAAAGGGTTTGTGATGTTCACCGTGAACAAGGTGGGGCGGGTATCCTCTCATCTGCATGCGATGACGGAAGGCGATATCATGGGGATTCGCGGGCCGTTGGGCAATCCATTCCCCTGGGAGACCCTGACAGGCAAAAACGTGGTCATCATCGGCGGTGGTTTTGCGTTTACCACCCTGCGGGCATCGATTGTCCATATGCTGGCCCATCGCGATCAATTTGGTGATATTACGGTCATATATGGTGCCCGCACGCCCGGCATGCTTCTGTACCGGGATGAGCTGGCCCAGTGGGAAGCGCGGGAGGATATCAACATGCATATCACCGTGGACGGTACCGACGATCCCGACTGGAAGTACAACATCGGCTTTGTTCCCACCATTACCGAGCAGAAGGCGCCGCCGGGAGATGAAAACACCTACGCCATTATCTGTGGCCCGCCGATCATGATCAAGTTTACGCAGCCGGTTCTGGACAAAAGCGGGTATCGCCATGAAAACATTATCATGTCTCTGGAAAACCGCATGAAGTGCGGGATCGGCATGTGCGGCCGATGCAACGTCGGACGTCATTTTGTCTGTAAAGACGGCCCGGTATTCACATTATCCCAGCTGGAACAGATGCCAAAGGAATATTAAGCCCGCCTGGTGTTTTTCATGTTGACAATGGCGGCCGGGTTCGATAAAATATTCTCTTTTAGTTATGAGGGGGAAGAAATATTTGGCAATCTGCCGAGATACTAACGCGTCAATTATAAGGAGGTCTTTAAATGCCGGAAGTTGAATTTATGGGAAAAACGTTTTCTGTGGATGAAGATGGATTCATCGATGATTACTCCAACTGGGCCGAAGAGTGGGTTCAGTACGTAAAAAAAGAAGAGGGAATTGATGAACTGAACGACGAACATAAAAAGGTCATCAAGATTCTGCAGGAATACTACGAGAAGAACGGCATCGCGCCCATGGTGCGGGTGTTGTCCAAGGTAACCGGATTCAAACTGAAACATATTTATGAGCTGTTTCCGTCCGGACCGGGTAAGGGCGCCTGTAAAATGGCCGGTCTGCCCAAACCGACCGGATGTGTATAACCGATCCGGATGACGATGATTTGATTAAAAAGCCCTGCGGCGTCAGCCGGGGGCTTTTTCTTTTTATAAGAGCGTTGATCATGGAACTGACCGTTAACACCCGTGAAACAACGGAATTCGTTGATATTACCAGAGACATTCAGCAATTAATTTCCTCGTCCGCCCCCGGGGCAAATGGATTCTGTTTTATCTTTGTTCCCCATACCACCGCGGCTGTCACCATCAATGAGAACGCGGACCCGAGTGTCAAGGGAGATATCCTCAAGGTGCTCAACGATATTGTGCCCTGGGATGCCGGTTACCGTCATCTGGAGGGGAATTCAGCGGCCCACATCAAGTCCACCCTGGTTGGCAGTTCCCAGTGGGTTACCGTTGAGGACGGGCGTCTGAACCTGGGTACCTGGCAGGGGATTTATTTCTGCGAATTTGACGGCCCGCGGACCCGCCGGGTACATGTCAGGCTCATGAACGGATAAAAAACCACCCCTTTTGCGAAAGGCTGTCAATGACCCATCTGAATACCAGTGAACGTGCTGTCGTCAACCGGATCCAATCTGATTTTCCCCTTACCCCGCAGCCGTATGCCACGATCGGCGCAGAACTGGGCCTGTCTGAAAAGGAAGTGATCGATATTCTTGTCCGCCTCAAGGAAACGGGGATCATTCGCCGGATTGGCGGTAATTTTGTGCCCCACAAACTCGATTACGTCAGTACCCTTTGCGCGGCCAAAGTGCCGGAAGACCGGATCGATGCGTTTGCGGAGGTGGTTAACCGTTATCCGGGAGTGACCCATAATTACCAGCGGGATTATACATATAATATCTGGTTTACCTTTATTGCGCCGTCAATGGATGAAATCAATGCCAATCTCGAAGAGATCTCCCGCCGGACCGGAATAGCGGATATCTTAAACCTGCCGGCCACGCATGTGTTTAAGATAAAAGCGGAATTCACGGTGTAATGCAGGATATCCGTCTTGCCACGGCGACGGTTCCCTGCCCGGTGGGGGCAATAGAGACCAACCTGGCATGCATGCGAAGGTGGGTGAAGGCCGCCAGGCGGGAGGGGGCCGCGATGATCTGTTTTCCGGAAATGAATATAACCGGTTACACCACCCGTCCGAATCTTCGCACGGCGGCCCGGCCCCTGGCGGGGATGATTCATGATGCCCTTGTTGACATGGCGCAGGCGGCGGACATCGTTATTCTGGCGGGAATGGCCGAGATCGATGCAGCTGGCCGGTTGTATGCCACGCACCTGATGGCAACGCCCGGTGGCCGCGTTGAATCCTACCGCAAACTGCACCTGGCCCCGCCCGAGCAGCCACTCTTGACACCGGGGGGGCAGATGCCGCTCTTTAGCGCCGCAGGCATCACCTTCGGCATCCAGCTTTGCTATGACGCCCATTTCCCCGAACTTTCCACTCAGATGGCCCTGGCCGGCGCCGATGTTATTTTTATTCCCCATGCCTCGCCCCGGGTTACGCCCGGAGAAAAACTGGCTTCCTGGATGCGCCATCTCCCGGCCCGGGCGTATGACAACAGCGTGTTCATCGTCGCCGTCAATCCCTGTGGTAAAAACGGGCTGGGGCTGACATTCGCCGGGCTGGCCGTGGCGATCGGGCCGTCCGGTAAAGTGGTTGACCGCTATCTGGATGGAAGGGAAGGGATGATGGTCGTTGATCTGGCGGCAGCGGATCTTTCGACTGTTCGTGGACATCGCATGCGGTATTTTCTGCCCAACCGGCGGCCGGAAGTTTACCGGGCGGGAACTTCACAATAGATCAGGCAGGGAGCCAGTTGCGGCTGCTGTTGCCATGATTTTTGGATACTGATAAGGTCTCAGCGTCCGGACCGGGTTGGTTGATCCGGCTATATCTCTGTTTTGGTGCAGAGCAAGACAAAAATCACTCGATTAATATCAGAATAAGGAACCCCGGAATGATGAGGAAAAAAAGAGCATTCAAAACACTGCGGGTATGGGTTCTGTCTTTGGCCGCCATCGCGTTCACGTCGTCATCCGTTTATGCGGGCTTTGTCGTCGGCCATTTAAACACCTGGCCGTCGCAGATTCCGGATACGTGGATCACTCAGGTCAAGGCGAATATTCATGCTGCCTACAATCACACTTCCCACGGCAGTCAGTTGATCTCCGGGTTGAATGCGCTGGAGCTGTTTCCGGCATTTGGTTCGCGATACGCCTGGCAGGACACGTCCCATGGAGATACGGCTTCGCTCAGCCTGGATGACCATGGCATTTCCGGCGTATCTGATTTATCCAATGGCGACTATGATTCCGGCAATGGCAAAGCCACTTTTGCCATGGATACATACAATTTTCTTGTGAAAACGGAAAACTATCATATCAATGTCATTATATGGTCGTGGTGCAATATCGGCGGCCACGATATTCCGCTCTATTTAAACAGCATGGAGTGGCTGATCGAACAGTTTGGACCGGGTGGAACCCATGCCCGGGCCGCCGCGCATCCCGTGCAGTTTGTTTTTATGACCGGTCATGCCAACGGCAACGGCGAGGGCGACTCGTCCGACTCTCAAAACGTTCTAATAAGAAACCATTGCATCGCCCATGACCGGATATTGTTTGATTTTTCCGATATTGAAAACTTTGACCCGGATGGCAATTATTTTCTGGATAAGTATGTTGATGATGCGCTTTACTATTATTCAGGTGGCAACAGAGTCAACTGGGCATCGGAGTATCTGGCGCGGCATGATGGCGAAGAGCTGGACCAGCTGACCACCGGACAGGGCGTTTCCGGGTATGGCGGGTGCGGAAGCTGTGCCCATTCTCCCGAGGGAGGCGAAACCAGTGATGCGCGGCTTAACTGTATCCTGAAGGGCCGCGCCGTCTGGTACCTTTTTGCCCGGCTTGCCGGCTGGGACGGGCTTTCCGGCTCGGACACCACGCCGCCGGTCCGTACCAACGGTTCGCCTTCCGGATTTCTTCCTTTCGGGACGACCCGGACAACGTTGTCGGTTGATACCGACGAAAACGCCACATGCCGATATGCGCAAACAGCGGGGGTGGATTACAACGCGATGGCCAATACCTTTTCGATCACGGGCGCCACCACCCATTCATCCGTGATTACCGGTCTTCAAAACAATACGAGCTATGCCTATTATGTACGTTGCCGGGACACATTGGGTAATTTGAATGACGATGATGTTAATATCAGGTTTCAGGTAATGTCGGATGTCCATGCCAGGATAGGACCGATTCTCCACCTGATTCTGGAAAAATAAATCAGATAAAGCCAGCATTTTCAGATCGCCAGATATCTGTGTCCAAATGTCTGTTTTCAAGCAACGGTCACTCAGCGTAAAACTTTTTGAACCCTTCTATAAACAGAGACAAATGGTCATGTGGCAGTTGGTTGATCCCGGCCGCTTTAACTCTTCCGCCACCGGTCGGGAACTGTTTGCAGAGCGTGGCGGCGCTTCTTTTTGAATACAGCGGCGATCGCACACTCACCACGAAAGAAGTACTGTTTTTCTTTTCAATCAGTACCGCACAGGCCGTATCGGGATTTTCTCTGATGTTTCGGTTGGCAAATACGCCGATCACCCGTCTGGCCCATTTTTCATTGGGAAAAATAAAAACACCTTCTGTGATCGCTTTGATGCTTTTCGCCTGACTTAGATCCGCTTTCATCCCATCACGGAGCTGATCCACGGTCGAGGTATCGTGGATATAATCAAGCGGATCCGCATAGTGTGCCATGCCGCTTAAAAGGTCGGCTGGATGGATGTGCAGATCGGCCGTCGATTCCCCGTACGCATTATAATTGAGGAGTTCCCCGGCTTCGTTCAGCCGGGAATAATCGCTACTGGACAGGTTAAATTTTTTTGCCAGGCCTTCGGCAGTTTTGGACATATTGTCCCCGCACAGACCGACAATGGCCCAGGATGAAGGTTTATCCAGATACTGTGAAACCAGAAAAGAGGTATTGACCAGCGGACTGGTATCGATGTGGCAGGTAAGATGGCCATGCCGGGGAAGAGAATCACTGACATGATGATCGAACCAGTGGATAGCGCATCCGTTATTGAGCAGGTTTTCAAGCTCGGGGAGATTTTTTTCCATGGAAATATCAAACACGGAGACGATGTCATCTTGAGGCGATCGGATCTTTTTTAATAGCGCAATATCTCTTTTGACGCCAGTAACAGGGACGAAGTCCACGGGACGGCTCAGGTAGAACTGATGGGCGGCGCAAATGCCGTCCGCATCGCCGTTGAATACAAGATAACAGGTTTGCATCGATTTAGATGTATCCTTTATGTCCGAGGGATAAAAACGCTTTCCGGGCAGCTTTGTAAGGCGCCTGTCCGTCCACCCCATACTCTTCCGGCGAATATGTATGCCTTCCGCATTTGTCCTGTTTGTTGTTCTCCAGACAGGCCCGCATTCTTTTCTCGAATTCATGGCTGTATTCAAGGTCCAACCCTGATGAATTCTCTTTACCATGGCAATCGGGTTTGTGAACAGCTCTTTGTGCATGCAGCAAAAAAAAATGATTTTTCCGGATGTTCTTTTCGGTATTTCAAAGGCAATGCGCCCGAAGTATTATTATATGAAAAAGCGGGTCGAATTCCGGCCGGGAAAGATAGTCGACTCTCATCGCATTCATTTCCGTATTTCACGCAGAAAATGAATCTTGTGCGAATAAAAAACTTGACACCCGGCCCCTGCAGATATATCAGATATCAGAGGTTGGCCAAAAGGCGCTCTGCGTCTCATTTGAATCGCAGTTGAGCGATTTTCGAGGAAGCTGTGTGGTGACCTGCCGGGATGCCATGGTTTTCAAAAACAGGGGCGCCCGGAGGAAGTGGCCCTGGGGGGCATGCCCCTTGGATGTGTCTTTATTAAATACGCAGTACGCGGCGAATTGATATGGAATGAGCTGAAAATCGCTCAATTTTGGTTAAAACAAAATAAGGAGTGTGGACATGAGTAAAATTAAAATGACATCCAGTGAAGCCTTTGTTGAAACTCTCGTGGCTGAAGGCGTCAAATACGCATTCGGCATTGTTGGTTCCGCCTATGAAGATCCTCTGGATCTGTTTCCGGATGCCGGTATCCGTTTTATCCCGGTGGCCCACGAACAGGCCGCCACCCATGCCGCCGACGGCCTGGCCAGGGTGACCGGTAAGCCCCAGGTCTGTATCGGCCAGAATGGCCCGGGGGCGGCCAATTTCGTCTCCGCGCTGGTAGCGGCCTACTGGGCCCATTCTCCGGTGGTTGCCGTCACACCGGAAACCGGTGCGGTTGGCATCGGTTCCGGCGGCTTTCAGGAACTGGACCAGATGGCCATGTTTGAAAAGCAAACGGTCTACCAGGTGCGGGTAAATCTGCCCCAGCGTATGTCCGAACTGACCCGCCGGGCGTTTTACATGGCAAAAAACTTTAACGGCCCCACCCAGCTGAATATCCCCCGTGATTTTTTCTATGGGGATTGTATCGATGAAATCTATGAAACCCCGGTGATTAAAAGAGGTGCGGGATCCATGGAAGATCTGGAAAACGCGGCAAAACTGATCGTCGAGGCCAAATACCCCGTCATCGTTTCCGGCGGGGGCGTCTCCCAGGCCAATGCGATCGGTGAAGTTCAGGCCCTGGCCGAATATATCACGGCACCGGTGGCCAACAGCTATCTTCACAACGATACCTTTCCCGCCAGCCATGAACTGGCCTGCGGCCCCATCGGTTATTGCGGTTCCAAGGCCGCCATGCGAACGCTCAAAAAAGCCGATCTGGTCATCGCGCTGGGCACCCGTCTGGGACCCTTTGGGACCTTGCCCCAGTACGAAATGGTCTATTGGCCGGAAAAGGCCAAATTGATCCAGTGCGATACCAATGTTGCCGCCCTGGGACTGTCCAAAAACGCCGATATTTACAGCTGCGGCGATGTCAGAGAGTTTGCGGCGCTGCTCCTGAAACGGGTCAAGGAACTGGCCCCGAGCCTTGAAAAGAAACCGGACCGGATCGCTGATGTTAAAAAGGAGAAAGAAATCTGGGGAACCGAGATCGACGAGTGGAGCGCCAGCTCGCAATCCGCCCCCATGCATCCACGGCGTTTTCACAAGGAATGGACCCGCGCGCTGCCCAAGGATGCGATCGTTGCCACCGACATCGGTAACAATTCGTCCATGATCAATGCTTACCTGAAATTTGAAGGCGTGCGTCAGCACATCTCCGCGCTTTCCTGGGGCAATTGCGGATTTGCCTATGGAGCCGCCATGGGGTGCAAAATCGGCAAACCCGACACGCCGGTATTCGCCTTCCAGGGCGATGGGGCCTACGGGATCAGCGGGCTGTCCGAAGTGATGACCGCGGTTCGTGAAGACATTCCGGTCATTGCTCTGGTGGCCACCAACAACGAGTGGGGCGCCGAAAAGAAGAATCAGGTGGACTTCTTTGATAACCGTTATATCGGCACCAATCTGCCGGGCAATCCGGACTACGCCAAGCTGGCCGAGGATATGGGCGCTCTGGGTATTCGTATTGACCACCCCGACCAGGTGGGGGATGCCGTCCAGACGGCCATTTCTTCGGGGCGGCCGTGTGTGATTAACGCCATGGTTCAGGGTGGCAAAGAAGTCCTGGCCGATCCTTTCCGGAGAGATGCTCTTAATATGCCGAAGCGTTATCTGGATAAGTATGCGCATTTGAACTTGAAGTAAACGGGCGCAGACGCAGCAGCGGCGGCACGGCCACTGGTTGTGCCGCCATTATGATTGAGACGGGAAAAAACCTTTAGGAGAAATAATAATGATAGACCTTAAAAATATTCCGTCAGACAAAGAGGACCTCGACCGGTATGAAGTGGAAAATAATTTTCACTCCTGGAATTTTCAGCCGGCGCAATCTCCGTTGCGGGTGGTATCGGCCAGGGGCATTCGGTTTACCACCGAGGACAAAAGGGAACGACTTGATTTCAGCTCCTGTTTTGTGAGCCACAATATCGGCCATCAGGACCCACGGGTCGTCGATGCCATCTGCGAGCAGGCAAAGTCATTGACCAGTTTCGCCCCGAGTTTTTCCACCAAACCCCGGGCGATGCTGACCAAAATGCTGGCCGAAATCACCCCGGGCGACCTGTCCCGGTCGTTTATTTCACTGGGCGGCACAGAGGCCAACGAAGCGGCCATTAAAATCTGCCATCAGTATACCGGCCGGCGGAAGATGCTGGCCCGCTATCGAACCTATCATGGCGGCACGGCGACCTCGATGACACTGTCTTCCGGAGACGCCAGGGGCTGGGCCCAGGTGCTCGGCGGCACGGAGCTGGTGACCGTGCCGCAGCCGTATTGCTATCGCTGCATGTTTGGGCAGAAGTACCCCGAATGCGATCTGCAATGCGTTAAATATGTCGACGAAGTGATCGAGCTGGAAGGGGGCGATGCCAAAGTGGCCGGCATCATTTTTGAGCCGGTGACCGGTGCCAATGGCATTATCGTGCCGCCGCCTGACTACTTTCCTGAATTGCGGAAAGTCTGCGACAAGTGGGGCGTGCTCATGATTGCCGACGAGGTGATGAGCGGGTTCGGCCGCACCGGCAAATGGTTTGCCATGGATCACTGGAATGTGGTGCCCGATATCATGAGCATGGCCAAGGGGCTGACCTGCGGGTATTTGCCCCTGGGGGCCACGATTGTCCGAAAAGAGATCGGAGACCGGTTCAAAGAGCAGTTTTTTGCCCACGGGGCCACGTATGCCGGTCATGCCCTGGCCTGTGCCACGGCTTTGGCGGTGATCCCGATTTATCAGGAAGATCACCTCATTGAAAATGCGGAAAAAATGGGGAAATACCTCCTCGAGAAAGCCATCGAGTTGAAAGATAAACATCCCTGCGTCGGTGACGTCCGCGGGCTGGGGCTTTTCGTCGGCCTCGAGCTGGTCAAAAACCAGAAAACCCGCGAACCGATCATGCCGCTCAAGGCCCGGATTCAGCCGGGGCTGAACCCCAAACTGGCAGTGGCCAAAAAACTGGGTGAACTGGGCATGATGGCCATGGCCGCCAATCCCAGCAATGTGATTGCCATGGCCCCGCCGCTCATCATCACCAAAGAAGAAATCGACGAGGGGATCGCCATCATGGATCAGGCGCTCACCACCGGAGATGCGTTTACCGATTAATTAACGGATTTTCCGGGAAGGGTCGGCCACGGATTTGCCGCAATCCGTGGCCAATTTTCTATTTTTCGGATGGGGCGTCTTTTGGCCGTTTATCTCCGGGCGTATCGTGATGAGCGTGGACCTGGCGGAGTTTCTTCCATATCTGGCCGGCCTGCGGCGGACAGCCATTGCAGTGATATCCGGAGTGATCACTATCCCGTGAAGCCGCGCAATTGCCGACATAGACCGTACCGGCGGGATACTGCGGCCCCTCCGGGCCAATGGAAAATCGGAGCATTTCACGTTCCGGTGTCAGTGCCGTGTAGCGATGCTCTAAAAACTGGTAGAGCGCATTCTGGCAGGACGTACACCCATTGTGGTTACAGATGGTCACTGCGGCAGATGAGACCGGAAGCGCGGGACCCGGCAGCGTAAAAGGGGTGACCCATTGTTTCCAGTTAGGGGGCTGGACTGTCGCCTTATGTGTTTCATTATCCGGGTGATTGCCCCGATCCTTTGACTGCCGGGCCACCTGGTTGATGAGGTAAATCTTTGCCGGGTCGATCCCCATTAATTCACAGGCCACCCTGTCGGAATGCAGGGCATTGTTTCCGGCAATCACCAGGCCGGCATTTTTCGGATGGCCTTGTGAGGGCCCATTCCCTTCCATACCGATCATGCCATCGATAATGGCCAGATCCGGATACAGCACGCGCGTCAGATCGGCAATGCGCCTTTCCCGGTATTGGTCGTCGGTGGCCGACCCCGTGCGGATATGGCGATGAAAATGCAGTTTGTAATGACGGGTCACCAGAGCGGACAGGTTGTCAAGACTCAGGGCGACGCCACCATGACCACAGGTGCTCAGGGTCGGCATGGAGACGATAAAGTCGTAATCGACCAGTAATTCGGTGGTCATCACGCGGTCTATGGCCAAACTGTCAAAAATATCGATCCAGAGGGTCGGATGATGATCGATATTGACCAGCCGGGCTTTCTTCTGGCGACAGATTTTGGCCAGTGACGAAAAAAATGCTTTTTCAGATGCCACCCCCAGATCAGGTGATCCGGCCACGGCAATCGATTGGGCCTGGTTTTCATAAAGCCAGTCTATGGTGGCCTCGATAACAGCGGGGTGGGTACTTCCACCGGTTTCCGGAAGCATCGGGCTGCCTGCCCGGGGAACAAGCAGAATACGCCGGCCGGCTACCGGCGCAGAAACCATTCGGGAAAGCGCCCGGCAGGTAACATCATAGGGATTTTGGCCGTGGGCGACACTGACCGGCATGGGGCTGATTGCCGGCGGCCGCGTTGGGTCCGAATGAGACGGTAGATCGACGTGTGATGAAAAAAAGTGATCGGCCGATACATGCCGGGGGAAAAGCCCGTACCGGCCGTCCTGGTGCAGGTAGCCGTAAAAGGCCGCGTCCCACTGGCAATGGCTGCAGGACATGTTGATGAGAAATACGCCGGCCGTCTCGGTGCGGCCCCTGGCCTCCACTTCAAAACGCATGGAAAACCGGCCGCCGCAAAGATGGCAATGGGTATGGTTGATTTCAAGCGTGGCGCTGCGGGTCATCATGCCGGTCATTTTGGTACGGATATCATCGCGGCGATTGTTCAGAATATGCAGCGCCGCGCGGTCTATGTGCCGGGCCTGGACTTTATTCAGATTTGATGCATGATGGTGCATGGTAGACTCGTTTTTTAGTGTTCCGGTGCATGGATGGTGGATAAATGGTGATGTATTGTCGGCCTAATATCTGATGTATCAGTGATTTGCAAGCCCTTTTAAGGTCCCCGCCGGTGGCGATAAATTACGGCCAGCGGCTGTGTCTGACAGCCAGTTTAAAAGCCTTGACAGAAGATGGCCGATATTCAGCGACTTCCATTTTCTGGACAGATGCCGTATATAAGACACAAAGATGCCTGTGACATGTTGGGAAATAATCTGCGCGCTGGGATGCTTTTGCGCACACATGCATGATTGAAAGGAAAACGTTGGATACGTCGATGGCAAAAAACAAAATACTGGATATCAGATCCCTCCGGGAACAGGTATACGAATACCTTCGCAGTGAAATTCAACAGGGTCGCATTGTGCCCGGCTCCTTTATTCAGCTCAATGCCATCAGCGAGCGTCTGGGGGTCAGTAAAACCCCGTTGCGGGATGCCATTATCCAGATGGAATGCGAAGGATTTGTGACGATTTTGCCCCGTCGCGGCGTTGTCGTCAACAAACTGACCCTTGCAGAGATTAAAAATGTACTGGAGATTGTCGGTGCTCTGGAAAGTGCCGTGATTGTGTCGGTTTTCGATGAGATCGGGCCGGCCCAGCTCCGGCAGATGGAGAAAATCAACCGACAGATGCGGGCCCAGCTTAAAAGTGACCAGTTTGACCACTTCGACCAGGAGTTTTACCGGTTGAACATCACTTTTCATGATGTTTTTCTCGATCTTTCCGCCAACACATCCCTCCGGCAGATTATCATGCCCATCAAGCAGCGCCTCTACGATTTTCCCAGGCCGTCGTACATCCGGGAATGGGAACGGGTCAATTGTGACGAACATGACCAGCTGATCGAATATATCAAGGCCGGCGAAAGGGAAAAAGCGGCCAGTCTGTGGCGGGATGAACACTGGTCTTTTACTGCTCACGAAGCATCGATTCGAGAATTTTATTCGCTGGGCAACAAACAGATCCAGGCACAGCGCGACCAGGACCGGCATTCATAACCGGCCATGGCGACCGCGTCCATCGTATTTATCGGAGCCATGATCCTTCTGGCCGGTATTGTACGCGGATACAGCGGGTTTGGATTTTCCATGATTGCCGTCATCAGCCTCTCTCAGGTATTGCCGCCGGCACAGGTGGTTCCCGTTATTCTGTTGCTTGAAATTGTTGCCAGTGTGTCATTGCTGCCCCAGGTCTGGCGACAGATCGACTGGCACTCGCTGTCGTGGCTGTCGGTCGGTGTGATACTGGGCACCCCGGCAGGCGTCTATCTGCTGGCGACGATTCCGTCCCGGCCCATGCGGATGGCCATAGCCATATTGGTGATGATTCTGGCCGTCAGTTTACTGAGTGGGTATACCCGGAAAAAAATGCCGGGCCGAACCGGGACCGTGGCCACCGGCATTGCTTCGGGCGTATTGAATGGGGCGGCCACCATTGGCGGGCCGCCGGTGATTTTATTCTATTTTTCCTCTCCCGCGGGAGTGGCCGTATCCCGCGCCTCGCTGATTGCCTTTTTTTTCGGGACGGATTTTTTCGCATTGGCGATGTGCGTATGCCAGGGTCTGATGAACATTCAAACCAGTATCATGGGTGCGGCCTGCATGGTGCCGATGTTGATCGGGGTTGGCGCGGGGAGCTGGCTGTTTAAGCGGACAAATATCGAGGGGTTCCGGCGGAAAGTCCTTATTTTATTGATTGTGCTGTCCGTTCTGGGTTTAATGCGGGCCTTATATGGTTCATAGGGGGCAGATTTCGTGCATGTTCTGGTGATTAACACAGGCAGTTCTTCGGTAAAATTTACCCTTTTCAAGGGGAAAGAATTACGGAAGAAGGCGTGGGGCCAGGTGGAGCGGATTGGTCTGAGCCACACAACGATTCACTACCACCGGTCCAATGGGGATAAAATCACCAGAGAAATCCGCATTACCCAGACGCATCAGGCGGTGGAAGCGATCACCGGATTTCTCACAGATGAACAGGTGGGCGTTGTTAAGAAAAAAACCGACATTACCGGTATCGGCCACCGGGTGGTGCACGGAGGAGAACGGATTCATGCCCCGGTTCGCATCACCGCCGATGTTAAACGGATTATTGCCGACTGCATCCCGCTGGCACCGTTGCATAACCCGGTCAACCTGGCCGGGATCGAGGCCTGTGAAACGATTTTCGATGATATTTCCCAGGTGGCTGTTTTTGATACGGCCTTTCATGCCGGTCTGCCCGCGCACGCTTATCTGTACGGGTTACCGTACCAATTGTACCGCGAAGACGGGATTCGGCGGTATGGCTTTCATGGCACGAGTCACCAATATGTCTCCCGAAAAGCGGCGCGGCTATTAAACCGCCCCCTGGCGTCCTTGAAAATGATCACCTGCCATCTGGGAAACGGGTGCAGTCTGGCCGCCGTGGATGGCGGTAAAAGCGTGGATACCAGTATGGGGTTTACCCCGCTGGAAGGGGTATTGATGGGCACCCGCTGCGGCGATCTGGACCCGGCGGTGGTCTGTTATCTGATGGAGAAAAAGCAACTCGACAGCCGCCAGATCAGCGATCTGCTGAACAAACAAAGCGGCCTGCTGGGGCTGGCTGATATTGGCAGCAGTGATCTGCGGGATATTTCCCGGGAAAGCCATGCCGGGAACCGGCAGGCGGGCACGGCCATCGAAACGTTTATTTATCGGATTAAAAAATATATCGGTGCGTATACCTTTGCCCTGGGCGGCCTGGATGCCCTTGTGTTTACCGGGGGGATCGGTGAAAACATGCCATCGGTGCGGTCCGGTATCTGCCGGGATCTCAGCGGGTTTGGCGTGTGTATCGATACCGACAGGAATGCGATGGCAGACATGGCTGCTTCAAAAATCAATCAACCGGACGCCCCTGTCGATATTCTGGTCATTCCAACCGATGAGGAATATGAAATAGCCCGTCAAACCCGCGCCCTGATTGGGGATGGAAACCCGGCTTAGTGTGGCAGTCTGGCCGGGAGCCGATCAAGCGTCTGTTGCAGCAGCGGAAAGGAAAAATGCACACGTTGCGGAGGACACTTTGAAACCGGTTTTAACAAAAACCGTCTGCATTGTGCTGATCGGGCTGGCTCTCGGCCTTCTGCCAGGGATCGCCCGGGCCGGCACGCCTGGCGCTGCTGTTGAATTTACACCGGAAGAAACCCAATGGCTGGCCGCTCATCCGGTCATCCTGGCGGCGCCGGATCCGGATTTTCCCCCCACGGAATACTTTGACAAAGAAGGGCACTACCGGGGAATTGCGGCGGATTACCTGGCGCTCATTGAAAAAAGAATCGGTATCCGGTTCAAGATTGTCCGTCTGAAAAACTGGGATAAAGTGCTGGAAAAGGCGCAAAGCCAGGAGATCGATATGGTCACGGCGGCCGCGCGAACACCCCAGCGGGAAAAATACCTGCGTTTTACCAGTTCGTTCATTAACCTCCCGTCGGTCATCATTGTTCGTCAGAATGTCAGCCGGGACCTGACGATGCCGGATCTTATGGGAATGAAGGTGGCAGTGGTCCACCGATACGCGTCCCATGACTATATCAACAACCGGTATCCTGACATGGATCTGTATCCGGTGCCCGATAATCAGACCGGGCTGCGGAAGGTATCCTTCGGTATGGTGGATGCCATGGTGACCAATATCGCCACGGCTTCGTATAATATTGAAAAGGAAAAAATTACCAATCTGCGGATGGCCGGGGAAACGGGATTTGTCTATCGGCTGGCATTTGCGCCGATCCGTGCAAACTGGGAACTCAACGGGATACTTGAAAAAGGTCTGGCCCTGATTACTCCCGGGGAGCGGCAGGCGATTTATCAAAAATGGATTACGCTGGAGCGTCGATCCCCCTGGAAAAGTAAAAAACTATGGATCACCGTCGGCAGCATTTTAGGAGCGGTTTTCTTTTTTGCCGTGGGGGTTCTTGTCTGGAACAGGTCCCTTCGCCAGAGAGTGGATGAACAGACAGCGGCACTGAAGCTTGAAGTTACACAACATGAAAAAGCCAAACAGGCAATTGCAGAGAATGTGGCGCGATATCGGCAGATTATCGAGAACACCAAAAACGGCGTGGCCGTGTTTAAATCGGCTGAGCGGGGGAAGGACTTTATTCTTCTCGAGTTAAATAAATCCGGTGAAAAAATCGATCAGGTCCGAAAAGAAGATGTGATCGGCCGCAGGGCGCTGGATGTTTATCCGGAGCTGAAAACATTCGGTCTTCTCAAAGTAATGCAGGAAGTCTGGACCACCGGACAGCCGCAATACCAGCCGGTCGCACTGTATAAAGACGAACGTATTGCCGTCTGGCGGGACAGTTTTGTGTATAAACTGCCATCCGGAGAGATTGTTGTTGTGTATGGAGATGAATCCAGGCTGAAAAAACTTCAGGCGGAAACCATGCGCGCCAGTCATCTGGCGTCCATTGGCGAGCTGGCGGCCGGCGTTGCCCATGAAATCAATAATCCGGCCAACAGCGTTATTAATCTGGCCCAGATTCTGGTCAATGAAAATGAATCGGACAGCCCGACATATGATGTGGCCGGTCGGATTCTGAAAGAGGGCAACCGTATTGCATCGATTGTCGGCAGTCTCCTGGCGTTTGCGCGGGATCGAAAAGTGCGGAAGCATTCAGTCCGCCTTGTTGATATTATCGACGAAACCCTGGCGTTGACCGAAGCTCAGGTACGTAAAGACGGCATCACCCTGAAGGTGGATGTCCCGGATACGCTGCCCCTGCTCAATGGACATATGCAGCAGATGCAGCAGGTGTTTCTCAATCTGATTACCAACGCGCGCCATGCACTCAACGAAAGATATCCGGACCGGGATCCCGACAAGATTCTGGCCATTTCGGCGGGCACGGTAACCGACGAGGGGCATTCCCGGCTGGTGGTCTGTTTTACGGATCATGGGGCCGGTATCGGCAAAGAAATCATGTCTCATGTGATGGACCCCTTTTTTACGACCAAACCACCCGGTATCGGCACCGGACTGGGGCTGAGTATTGCGCATGGTATTATTGTTGACCATGGCGGCAGGCTGAAGATGGAAAGTGATCCGGGAAAATTTACCCGGGTCACCATTGAATTACCGGTTGAGGAAAGCAATGAACGCAAAAATTCTTATCGTCGATGACGAGGAAAATCTCTGTTTTACCCTGGAACGATTTCTGGTGGCGGAAGAATACCATGTCGTTACCACAGACAGCTATGCGGGCGCGATGGCGGCCCTTGAACAGAATGATTTTGATCTGATTTTCGTCGATATTCTGCTGAAAGGTAAAAACGGGATCGACCTGTTGCGGGAAGTAAAGCAGCGGAATCTCACCGGCGCAGTGGTGATGATCACCGGCGCGCCGACCGTGGAAAGCGCGTCGGCGGCCGTCCGGCTGGGCGCCTTTGATTACCTGCCCAAACCGGTCACCCAGCAGTCCTTGATCCGCGTGACCCGGGCGGCGATGCGATTTAAGGCCCTGACGGATGAAAAGGAGAAATATCGGCTCAACCTCGCCGCTATTTTCAAAAGCGTCAAAGATGCGATTTTTCTGGTGGATGAAAACCAGACAGTTATTGAGGTCAATGCGGCGGCAAAAAACATCTGTGGAGTAACGCGCGAGAAGGCCGTCGGGCATCCCATTGCCGCCTCTCGGTCCGGTTGCTGCCATATCTGTCTCGAGGCGCTGTCCAAAACCCTTGCGACCCGGCGTTCTGTTGAAATTGAGCACGTGGAATGCCGCCTGTCGCATCGCCCGGGCCAGGTGGTCTCCGTTTCGACCTATCCGCTGACCGGCAATCGGAATATCAAAGCCGGCGGCGTTATGGTCATCCGTGATAATACCCGCCTGGCAACGCTGGAGAAGAACTTGAACGCGCGCCGCGGATTTCATCACATGGTCGGTAAAAGCGAGCAGATGCAGAAAATCTATTCTCTTATCGAAAATCTGGCGGATGTCCGTACGACGGCACTGATCACCGGAGAAAGCGGCACTGGAAAGGAGCTGGTGGCAGAGGCCATTCATTATCAAGGCCCCAACCCGGACCATCTTCTCGTTAAAGTCAATTGCGCGGCGCTTTCCGAGGAACTGCTGGAGAGCGAACTGTTCGGCCACGTCAAAGGCGCGTTTACCGGCGCGATCCGGGATAAAATCGGCCGATTTCAACGGGCCGATGGCGGTACGATCTTTCTCGATGAAATCGGAGAGATGTCTCCCCGCATGCAGCTCCATTTTCTGCGGGTTCTTCAGGATATGGAGTTTGAACGAGTCGGGGATTCAACCCCCATCAAGGTCGATGTCCGGGTGATCGCCGCAACCAATAAAGATCTGAAAAAAGAGATCGCCGATGGCGGTTTTCGGCAGGATCTATACTATCGTCTGAAAGTGGTGGAGCTGCGCCTGCCGCCGTTGCGGGAGCGGCGGGAAGATATTCCGCTTTTGATTGACCACTTCCTGGAAAAATTTAACCGGAAATTTACGAAAGAAATAATATCTGTTTCCGCCGATGTCCGGGATCTGTTCATAAAACATGATTGGCCTGGTAACATTAGGGAGCTGGAGCATGCGGTTGAACATGCCGCCATCCTGTGTCATGGTAAAACAGTCACCGTGGATCACCTGCCGGCGGAACTCAAGGCCCTGGCTGCCGGCCGGCGGATCGATGATGACGGCCGGGCGATTCTCCAGGCCCTTGAAAAAGCACGCTGGAACAAGACGGAAGCGGCCCGGATTCTGAAAATCAGTCGCCAGAGCCTTTATCGCAAAATCCAGACCCTCAAAATACTGGAAGACAGATAAGTTCACTGGAAAACGGGATGTGGGTGTCACCTCCGGACAAAGTGTAACCCATCTCCGGAGCTTTTTTGACAATCAGGGATGAATCGTCCTTCCACAACGGACGTGCCTGTTACATGGCGATATGACAGGAAAATTAAATACAGCGGCACTTCCGGCGATCTTGTCTGGCCCCGCAGGAGTATCTGTCGGGTGACTGTTTGTTACAATATGTAACATTTCAGTCGGTAACCGGCGGGCCGGCTCTGGCATTGCCCCCATTATCTTTTCGCTATCTATCTGTAATAACAGGGGGGCGATATGAATTTTGATACCTGTTCAACTGGCACGATTATTGATATATCAATTAAGATTCACTTTTAATATCGGAAAATACATGTAACACCGTAGTTTAGAAAGTTATTTTAAGTACTTACAAAATTAAAACGTGAGGAGAAGAAAATGGGGAATGCGCAGGAATTTATCAAGATTAAAAATTTTATTGATGGGCAATGGGTGGAAGAAACCGGTGTTGAATATGTCCCGCTGTATAATCCGTCTACCGGTGAGCAGATCGGGGATGTCCCGCTGTCCCGGCCGGAGACATCGGCCAAAGCCGTGGAATCTTCCTATGCGGCGTACGACGCCTGGCGGCGCATGTCCATTTCCAGCCGCATGAATTATGTTTTTGACATGCGCAAGGCCATGCAGGATCGTGCCGAAGAACTGGCACAGGCCATTGCGCTGGATCAGGCCAAGCATATCAGTGAAGCCCGGGGCGAAGTCCAGCGGGTGATTGAAATCATCGAAACCGCCTGCGGTATTCCCACCCTGATTCAGGGGGAAACCCTGGAAGGCATCGCCGGAAACATTAATGGCCGAATCATTCGTCAGCCTCTGGGCGTATTCGGCGGTATTGCCCCGTTTAATTTTCCGGCCCTGGTATTCGGCTGGTTTATCCCTTTTGCCATCGGCGTCGGCAACACTTTTGTATTCAAACCGTCCACCCAGTCTCCTTATTTCATGCAGAAGATGGGGGAGATTTTTAACGATATTGATCTGCCCAGGGGGGTGGTCAACATCATTCATGGGAATCGGACGGTCCCCCAGGTCTGGTATGACCATCCGAAAATTTCCGGTGTCTGTCTGGTGGGATCCACGCCAACGGCCAAAAAAATCGCCGAGGGCTGCGGCCGGGGCGGTAAACGGACCATGCTGCTGGGCGGGGCCAAAAACTTTCTCGTTGCCATGGAAGATGTTCAGACGGATATCTTTATTCAGAATTTTATCAATTCCTGCTATGGTTCGGCGGGCCAGCGCTGTCTGGCCGGGTCCATTGTGGCCGCTGTGCCGGAAGTATACGATTCACTGATTGAAAAAATGGTGGCAGCCTCCAGGGAAGTCGTTGTCGGCGACGCCATGGATGCCAACGTCTACATGGGGCCGGTTATTTCTGCCGCGGCCAAGGAGAAGATTGAAAAATACATCGAAATTGGCATTGAAGGCGGTTCAAAACTTGTTCTTGACGGCCGCAACCCCGAGCTTCCCGAAAAAAATAAAAACGGTTATTTTGTCGGGCCCACGATTTTTACCGATGTGACGCCCTGTCGGCGCATTGCCCAGGAGGAAGTCTTCGGGCCGGTGGTTTCCGTTATGAAAATCAGCGGGATCGATGATGTGCTCTCGCTCATTCGGGATCAGAAATTTGGCAATGGCGCCTGTATTTTCACGCAGAATCTTTTTTATACTGAAAAGTTTATTTCCGAAGCGGATGTTGGTATGATCGGTGTCAATGTGGGCGTTCCCGCCCCTCATCCGTATCTGCCTTTTGGCGGCATCAAGGATTCGCATCTGGGTACCGACAAGGTCCAGGGAAAAGACGGCATTGATTTCTTTACCCAGAATAAAATCGCGACCATTCGCTATGCGCCGCCAACCGGATATTATTCGGAAAAAGATGGCCAGAAAGCGGCGACAGGCACCGCCAAGCCATCAAATGTGCGCAGCTGTGTCGCGCAATAGCCGTTCTGCCTGACTATATTTTTAGTCAGGAAAGATGGCAGATAATAGCCGATGAAAGGAGGTGGAAAACCGACGCTGAACGTAACTTTTAATAACAGCATCTTACTTTAAAAATTGGAGGAGTAGATAAAAATGAAAAAAACGTTACTGGTTATTTGTTTGAGCTTGGTTTTGGCTATCGGTTTTGCCGGTCCCAGTTTTGCCGGGAAAAAAATATGTAAGCTGGGACATGTGAATTCTCCGGCGTCTATTTTTCAATTCGGCGCACTGGCTTTCAAAGAGGCCGTGGAAAAAGAACTTCCCGACTGGACAGTGGAAGTGTACCCGGCCGGCCAGCTGGGCGGGACGCTGGCTCTGATTCAAGGGCTGACCCTGGGAACGGTTGACATTTATACCGAGTTCATCAGCGTACTTTCTGACCTGGTTCCTGAATACAAAGTATTTGCCGTGCATTACAAATTCGATTCCGTGGATGAGTATGAAAAATTCATGAATTCGAAAGTTTTTGCCGAAATGAACGATAAAATGATAAAGAAAAACGGCATCACCAATATCGGAAACATGCGGGCCGGAAGTGTTTACAATCAGTTCAGCCGCAAACCGATGCGCTCGGTCGCCGATGCCAAAGGTGTCATCGATCGTGTGGCCCAGATGTCTACTCTGGTTCATTGCTGGCAGGCGTATGGCGCCAAACCCACCTCTATGGACTGGGGCGAAATCTACACCAGCCTGCAGACAGGCGTTCTGGACGCGGTCGACAATCCCATTCTGGACATGTATGACGAGAAATTTTATGAGCCCATTAAATACGTCAACATGACCAACAACCTCTACAATATGATCTCCTACAACACGAGCGTGGCTTTCTGGAACAAGTTGACCGACAAGGAAAAAGCGGTCTTTAAAAAAGCGACCAAGGTTGCCAGCGAAAAAGGGGCGGCTGAAGTTAAAAAACGGCTTGGCAAGGTTGTGGCCGAATTAAAAGGGAGAGGGATCGAATTTGTCGAAACAGATACCTCCGGATTTAAAAAAGCAATCAAAGAGAACATCGACACCATCCTGGAAGGCAACAAGGATGCGATCGCTGTTTACTGGAAGATCATGAAGAAAGAATACTAGGAACGTATGTGGTTCCATTAGATATTCTTTTAAACTCATTCTGCCGGAAGGATCTTCTCTTCCGGCAGAATACCATCTCATTGCCGTGGAATCCAAAATAGAAAACCGAACTCGGAAGCCACCCGGTTATAAATGCCCGGAGGTGATGAAATATCTCATGCCATCGGACCTTTTACCGTAAACGCGGGAGCCTGAAAATATGAATATCGTTCAAATCGCAGATAAAGTACTTGATGGCATCAATGCCTTTTTAGAATTTTTAATGGGGGTTTTGATGGTCCTGCTGGTGACCATTGTGTTCTCTGAAGTCATCCGCCGGTATATTTTTAACGACCCGACCGCCTGGGCATCGGAAGTATGCCGGTTTCTACTGATATGGATGACGTTTACCGGCGCCAGTATTGTCACAAGGCTTTCGACCCATCTGAGCATGGGGTTTACCATCCATCGGTTTGTCAGCAAATCGCTGAGTAAGAAAATTTCGATATTCATTTCCGGTGCCGTGGCGTTTATTATGATTGTGGTGACCTACAACAGCGCCAAAATTACCCTGCTTGCCGGGTATCGTCCCGCTCCGATGACGGGGATGCCCATGTACATCCCCTGGACGGCCCTTCCTTTAAATGCAGCCATTATGTCCATCTATATGATTGCAGAGACGGTCAAAATAATATTTTCCAAAGCAGATGACCTGAAAACCGGAACCATCGAGGAGGTGGCCGCATGATTTATATATTTATTGCCATGTTTATCTTTTTCTTTTTTGGTATGCCCATTGGATTCGGTCTTTTGTCCAGTACCACTTTTTATCTGCTGGTTACCGATCAGTCCCGGGAACTGCTTTCTTTTTCCCAGCGCGTCATATCCGCTTCGGACTCCTATGTGCTGATTGCCGTCCCGTTTTTCATGCTGGCCGCCGAGTTGATGAACGAGGCCAAGATTACGGACCGTATTTTCAGCTTTGCCAAGGCCATTGTCGGTCATATTCCCGGCGGTCTCGGGCATGTCAACGTGATTGCCTCCATGATTTTCGCCGGCATGTCCGGCTCCGGGCTGGCCGATACCGCCGGGCTGGGCAAGGTTGAAATCAAGGCCATGAAGGACGATGGCTACGACCCGGCTTTCAGCGCGGCCGTAACGGCTTCTTCTGCCATCATCGGCCCGATTATTCCCCCCAGTATCTGTATGGTGGTCGGGGCGGTGGTCACCAATACCTCCGTCGGCCGGATGCTGGTGGGCGGTATCATTCCAGGAATCATGATGGGATCCGGCCTGATGCTGGTGGTGTATTTCCTGTCCAAGAAAAGGGGGTATCCCCGGGGAGACCGCTATACCCTAAAGGAAATTCTTAAACAGTTTATCGGTACCGGACCGGCGCTTTTTACACCGTTTATTCTGGTGGGAGGCATTGTTTCCGGCATATTTACGCCCACGGAAGCCGCTGCCGTGGCCTGTCTTTACGCCATGCTGCTGGCCATGCTTTTTTATCGGGCATTTGGTCTGAGAAGGCTTTTCCGGATATTAATCAATGTCGGGACCGGCACCGGGGCGCTGCTTTTTGTCATGTCGGCCGCTGCCGCCCTGGGAACCCTGGCTGCCCGGGCGCAGGTTCCCCAGCGCCTGATGCAGATGGTCATGTCGATCACAACCAACCCGACAGCGACCATGTTTATAATCGTTCTTGTGCTGATTTTGCTGGGAATGATCATGGAGGATTTGTCGCTGCTGGTCATCATGGGGCCGCTGCTGCTTCCGGTGGTCTTAAAGCTTGGCATCAACCCGGTCCATTTCGGGGTCGTGATGGTGCTAACCCTTCAACTGGCTATGATTACCCCCCCCGTGGGGATGGGATTTTATATTACCTGCCATCTGGCGGATGTCGATGCGTTGACGTACAGCAAGGAAATTTTATGGTTTGTGATGATTCTTGTTGTGGTTGTCACCTTGATGTGCCTGATTCCACAGTTGGTAACGATTTTACCGGACCTTGTTTTCGGAAAATAAGGAGGGCTGATGTTTGACACAATAATATACCCGACTGATTTTTCAGATTCTGCACATAAGAGTCTGGCACACATCAAAGCGTTGAAACGGGCCGGTGCCAACCGGGTGGTGATTATTAATGTGATTCACCAACGCATCCTGGATACACTGGATACCATGCAGAAAGCGCTGTATTTCCAGGATGGCCGGTTTCAGGGCGATCCTGAAAAAACCATAGAGGCCCTGGTGGCAGATCGCCAGGAAAAAATGGCGCCCATCATTGCCGAACTGAAGGACGCCGGATTTGAAGTGGCATCACAAGTCTTGGAAGGATATCCCGTCAAGGAGATACTGAAAGCAGAGAAGGAAACGGGACCATGTCTCATTGTCATGGGATCTCATGGCCGAAATAACTTTCGAAGGGCACGTATCGGATCTGTGTCGGAGAAAGTCATCCGCCGGTCAGTTAACCCGGTTTTGCTGATCAAACGATAGTATCAGCGATGGTTGATTGAAATAATTTGAGGCAGGCTCAATATTCCGCTGATAGTTTTAACAGTGGCGGGAGGGGAATGCCTCGAATTGTTTGCACAATGGAAAACGTAAACGATATTTGTGTGATGAATTACTTTCAGGAGGATCCGCTTGTGCCAAAAATAAGCCCCGTATTCTTTCAACAGGGAATGAAACGTTTTGAAACCGCCATGGCCGGTATCCCCGACCGGGTACCCGTGCTGACCCAGATGCACGAATTTGCCATGAAATCATTGGGGATTCCGGCCCGGAAATTTTATACCACCCCGGAGATTCTGGCGTCAGGTACCCTTGAAATTCAGGAGAAATACGGAATCGATGTGCCGGTCCTGGATTACGACGTCTATAACATCGAGGCCGAAGCGCTGGGACAGGAAATCAGATACAGCGATACCGATATGCCGGATGTGGACCGGACGAAACCGTTGATCCGGGACCGCGATGATCTGAAGAAAATCAAAACACCCGATTTTGACCGGGACGGCCGGTTTTCCCATGTCATCGAGATGAATCGGATTTTTCGTAACCTGATCGGCGGTGAGGAGATCACGATCCGGATCTGCGCGCCGTTCAGCCTGGCCGCCAACATCCGGGGAATCGAACAGATTTTTATGGACATGTACAGCGATCCTGATTTTGTCAAAGAGCTGTTTGATCGAATTGTTGGAGAAGTGCTGGCGCCATGGGTGCTTCGACTGAAGCAGGAATTTCCCAATGTCAAAAATATCGCTGCCGATGATGCATCGGCCTCCCTGCCCATTGTCAGCCCCGATATCATTGAGGAGTGGATTCTTCCTTATGTCATGCGGCTTCGCGAGCTGACCGGCCACGATATCTATATGCCCAACTGGGTGGGGGAAAAGTTTCTAAAAGATCCTGAAAAAATGCTTGATTATAAGCATCAGGCCTGCCCGGAATTTCTGGAGGGACAGGACCCGGATGTGGAGGCGCTGGGTCCCCGGTTGTATAAAGACTATGCAAATAAAAAGGGGATTCCGCTCATCCTCGGCGTTGGTGCGGCATTTCTAGCCCTGAGTACGCCAGAGGAAGTGTTTGAACGGGTAAGACAATATATTGAAGAAGGCGGAAAGGAAGGGCGGTTTGCATTGCTTCTCTGCAATCTGGGCGCCACCACACCGCCGGAAAATGTCAAAGCTGCCATGGATGCGGTCAGCGAATTCGGCGTCTATTAAGTAACCGGCGACAGATTCACGGCCCTGACGGCCGTTTTTTTCGCACAGAAAAAGAAGAGGCTCGCCGCCAGGGCGCCATCTTACCGGATGACGCCCTGGCGGCCTTTTTTTGTTCCCATCCTAATCTTTACTCACAGGCACACCCAGTTCTTTTTCAGCCGAGTTGATAATCTCCCGCAGGTGCAGGCATGTGTCGGCCGGAAGCGGGTCGGGATGAGGGGTGTCCAGTATATCCCGTGCTTTCTGGAAAGCCTTTTCATATAAATCGATACCGCCGCCCGCCTCCCAGTTGTCCCGGATCTGACGGTCAATCAGACGGGGCTGGGACTGCGAGCGCATATGGTCGAATGTTGTATCATGGCTGATAAAATCCCCAAAAGGTCCGATTTCATTGATCACTTCCACGGCCAGGGTTTCATCCGATACCTCGAGACCATTGACGGCATGTTTAATCATGGCGGCAAACTCGTTGTCCATGACCAGCTGGCCGTAATCAAAAGTGATGCCCGATTCGATCATTCCCAGACCGTATATCACGTTGGCCCCTGCCAACGCGGTCAACAGGCCGGTAAGTGTTTTCTCATGACCGGACTGAGCATCACATACCTTGCTGTCGCCCTATCCGCCGGCCACGAAGCTGGGGAGGGAATAATAGCGGGCCAGCCGGGCGACGGCGGCGTTGATCACCGCGCATTCGGGCGTGCCCACGGAAGCGGATGCCATGCGCAGGTCCATGGCCGTCGTGGAACTGCCGTAAACAACCGGGGCGCCCTTGCGGGTCAGCTGGTTGAGAACCAGGCCGGACAGCAGTTCCGCGTTATGGACCACCAGGGTGCCGGCCGTGAAGACCGGTGTCGAGCCGCCGGCCATACCCATGGAAAGGATGTTGACGGCCATGCCGGTTCGGGCGCTGCCCATGATAATTTCACAGCAGTCCTTAACCAGTTTGAGGGGGCTCACCGGACAGGTGTTGAAGGTGACCAGCGGTCTTTCTTTGAGCGTTTGATGCCCTCCGACAATGGCTGCGGCCATGTCCACGATCTTTTCCAGGCAGTACCCGTTCATCGGGCCGATCCAGTGATGTTTGGTCGTGTTGGTCAGTGACGCTTCGGCATTGTGCAGGGCACACACCTCATGGGGCACGTCGTGGGACAGGACGGCACGTTCATAGGTATCGATGTGCTCGAGGGCATCGATGAGGCGGGCGGCATCCCGGGCGTCTTTTTTGGTGGTTTCCCGCAGTTCGCCGGTCTGTGCGTCCCTGACCACGATCCCTTCGCCAAAATTGGTGAAGGTCACCCGGTTGGATCCCAGCACCACGTCTTTCTCAGGGGTCCGGCCACAGGCGATAAAAGTGGACGGGGCCGACCGGACGGCCGCCTCTACCAGGTGCGAGGGAATTTTGACCACCCTGGTTTTTTTATCCACCCGCGCACCGGCGCCATGAAATATTTCAAGGGCCTCTGCGTCTTCCACAAAAACACCGGTTCGGGAAAGCACTTCAAGGGTGGCGGCATGGATCTGATCCAGTTCGTCATCATTCAGGATATTGAGACTTAACCCACCACTTTTGGCTTTACCCGCATAAAGGCTACGAATCATGGCTTCATCTCCCTTTGATTGATTACATGTCATGCCCGCAAGCAGTCTCGAGGGTGTTTCAGTCTGGATTTTGAATCGAAAACAACTGATATATCAGTAGACTGATACTCCGTGCAATTATATGGGTCAAGTCTGGTTGTCAAGCAAAAAAAACATGTCAACCGGATTATCTTTCGTTAATTTTTAAATGTTTAGACGTGTGCATCCGGTTAATACTATTTGACAAATAAAGTACCAGAGAATATTTTAGAATACAGTTTTGCATGAAAATATATCAAATAACTAGAATACGAATGAGGGGAGTCGATCGGATGAGATCGCATGGGCTCTAAACCCATGTAGCCGGGTGCAACTCCCGGGCTTCCCTCCATTTTTTAACAGCAGGATGAGATTGATGTCTTTCGGCTGGACGGATATTCAAATGCATCGCCTGAAAGAATTAAATGTTGCAGGCGATGATTTGTGTGCAACCTTCGATAACGAATCGGACCGCAACCGGGCTTTTCAGGAACTGGAAAAAAAACGGGTACGCCGGGAACGGGAACACCTTGACCGGCTGCTGGACACCCGGTTCCGCCCCCGGCGGTGTCAATTGGAAAGTCAACTGGTTTCCGCACTCACCTGCGAGGGGTTTACCCAGGTGACGACGCCCACCCTGATTTCCCGAAAAGATCTGGCCCGGATGTCCATTGACCGGAATCATCCGTTTAACGAGCAGGTTTACTGGGTCGATTCCAGGCGCTGTCTGCGTCCCATGCTGGCTCCGGGGTTGTACCACTTGATGAAGGACCTGGCGCGGATACGGCCGGTAAAGCCGATTCGGTTCTTTGAAATCGGCGCCTGTTTTCGGAAGGAAAGCAGCGGGGGGCGGCATGCCGGTGAATTTACCATGCTGAATATTGTTGAGATGCGTGTCCCTCTGGGAAGCCGGAAAGCGCGACTGCAGTCCCTGGCCGAACAGGTCCTGTCGGCCGCCGGCATCGACGCCCATGACCTGGTGGATGAATCTTCTGAAGTTTATGAGGCCACCACCGATATTGTCTGTGGGCCCGAACAGCTGGAAGTGGCTTCCTGTGCCGTGGGGCCGCATCCGCTGGACACCGCCTGGGGGATCGTCGATACCTGGGTGGGGCTGGGGTTTGGCCTGGAACGGCTGATGATGGCCCGGGAGAAGAGCCCGGGCATCGGGAAATGGTGCAAGAGCGTGTCGTATCTTGACGGTATCCGGTTGACGCTCTGATGGCGGGGCGTTATCCACTGACCGATTCGGAACTGGATGCCATCCTGGGGCGCGCCCTGGACGGCATCACACCGGACCGCAGCGAAATCCCCGGTCTTCTTTCCCTGCGCCGAAAGGACCGTCTGGACCGTCTGTTTCAGGCGGCCCGGCAGATTCGCCACCGGTTTTTCGGATCCACTGTTTATCTTTACGGGTTCGTCTATTTCAGCACGTATTGCCGCAATAACTGCCGGTTCTGCCATTTTCGGGCATCGAACCGGCAGGTGGTGCGCTACCGGAAATCATTGGGGGAAATCATCGATGCCGCCGGCCGCCTGGCCGATGCCGGCGTCCACCTGATTGACCTGACCATGGGAGAAGATCCGGCCTATCTTGAACAGGGCGTTCGTGGATATGAAGCGCTGATCCAACTGATCAAACAGGTAAAAATCCGCTGCCAAAGACCGGTGATGATATCCGCCGGCGTGATTCCGGAAAAGATTTTAAGGCAGGCGGCGCTGGCCGGGGCCGACTGGTACGCCTGTTACCAGGAGACCCATAACCGGTCTCTTTTCGCCCGGCTGCGGCCGGGGCAGGATTACGACATCCGCTGGCAGGCGAAAACAGATGCCCGCCGGGCCGGACTCCTTGTCGAGGAAGGGCTCCTGGCCGGTGTCGGCGAACAGATCGAAGATATCTCGTCTTCGATCGCCGCCATGCGCCGCCTGGATGCCGATCAGGTGCGCATGATGACCTTTGTTCCCCGGAAACACATTCCACTGACGCCTGCCGCTGAAACAGATACGCTGCGCGAGCGGGTGACCCTGGCGGTGATGCGGCTGGTTTTTCCGGATCGTCTGATCCCGGCCTCACTGGATATCGACGGATTAAGCGGATTGACCCACCGGCTGGACGCGGGGGCCAACGTGGTTACGTCCCTGATTCTGCCCGGGGAAGGGCTGGCCGGCGTGGCCC
>CAZNZW010000011.1:0-58844 GCA_964577615.1 uncultured Desulfobacterales bacterium
AGCCGAGGATCTGCGTTGATCATCACGGATATTTTATTATTATCACATACAAATTTTTTGAATTATAGACTCCAGAAATCCACCGCCAGGCGCATTGTCAACTTCATAAAAACTTTTAAGTATCATATCCGTCATTTCTTTGTGTTTAATCATAACCGGGGTTATCTGTGTGAATCTGCGGCTGAATAGTTACCCGCATAGAATGACAGCCCCACCGGAAGAATCCGCCGGTTAAATCATATCTTAAAAATCATGAGCGCTTCGGCACCTGAACAATGCGGGCCAGCTGATCCGTTAGAAACGTATCAAACCGGTCGTCGGCAAATGCCATGCGGACATCGACGACAACCAGCTCCAGCGGCAAAGCGCTCCGATGTCTCAGACGGACAAAATCTTTGGCCGTAGTGGCCAGACAGTCCGCGCCGGCAGTCAGTGCCGCCCGGCCGACGGCTGCCAGATCGCCTTCCTGATACGCAAAATGGTCCGGAAAATCCCGATGGCCGACAATTTTTCCGCTCATCTGGCGGATACCCTGCCGGAAAGACGCATTGCGCGCAATACCGGAAAAAGCGAATACCCGCCGCCGGGAAAATATTTCCGGATCAGCAGGCCCCCTTCCCCCGCCGATGTCAACGGCTTCGGGGCGTTCGCCGGCCGGCAACCGCCCGACAATCCACGGCTGATGGACAGCATGAAAAACGGGTTTATCCCCAGCACCGGCACCTGCATCATCGGATATGCCCCCGGCTGAATCGGTCCGCGTCAGAACCACCGCATCGGCGCGCCGGACAGCGGCAGGGGGTTCACGCAGAATGCCCCGGGGCAGCAGACGACCGTTTCCAAACGGCCGGCGGCCGTCCAGGAGCAGTATGTTGAGGTTTTTTTTCAGTTTTAAATGCTGGAAACCATCGTCTAAAATGAGGACATCCGGCCGGAAGCGGTCAAGGGCCAGCTGTCCTGACCGATACCGGCTGCTGCCGACAATCACCGGAATACCGTCAAGGGCGGTGGCCAGCATGAACGGCTCATCCCCGGCCGTTTCGGGTGTCATCAACACGGTTCGCCCGTCGCTGACCACCCCGCCGCTGTGTTCGGCCCGGCCCCGATAGCCCCGGCTTAAAACAACCGCCGCATAGCCGTTACGACGACACAGCCGGGCCACATAAGCCGTCATGGGCGTTTTTCCCGTTCCCCCGGCCGATAGATTCCCGATGGAAATAACCGTACAGGGCAGGGTCCGGACCGGCAGCCAGCCGCTGCGATACGCCCGACTGTGCAATTTCTGAACCCCTTTGTAGACCGCGGCCAGGCCGGACAGGGCCGCCAGTATCGGCAGTCGGGCCACCGGCGGCCTGGCATCATTCCATACCTTTGTCTGGAGATAGCGGGTTATTTTTCCCATGGCCGGTATTATTTCATCTCAGATGGCAAGGGCCAGCAGGTAAATGCCAAGAAACAGAAACAGTGCGTTGGTTGTCCAGGCCGCCACCACCGGCGGCAGAATTTCTCCATAGCCCAGGGAAACAAAAAGGCCATAGACGGTCCAGTAGAGAAACGCGAGAACAATGGCGGCCGCAACAATAACGGCAAGGCTCTCCCGGGACCGGATTTTTGCGGCAATCCCGGTACCCAGCAGGCCCATTAACAGACAGACAAAAGGGAAAGCCGCTTTGGTCTGCAGGTCAACCCGATACGGGGTGGCATCGTATCCTTCGGTCTCCACCTGGTCAATATACTGCCACAGTTCGGTAAACCCCATTTCCTCCGACCCCTTGACGACCCGGGTCAAATCCTCCGGTTTTAAATCAATGGGAACAACGATCCGGTCATGGGAAATCACATCGTATACATCTGTCTGGCGATTGTATTTTTGTTCCATGGCGTCTGTAATAACCCAGTCGGGCGCTTTGAAGCGGCCCGATTTGGCATCCAGCCGCCGGATCATATTAAAATCATCATCAAATTCGTAAACCACCAGCCCGAAAATACTCTTTTTCGCTGGATTATAGTAATCGATATGGATAATTTTTCGGTTTTCCCTGATCCAGATGTTGCGTTCCCGGGACGTATTTACCGATTTTTTTTTAACTTCCTCCAGCCACATCCGATTGGCCCTGCTGATCGTGGAAGGAACAACGGCTTCGGAAAGGATGAAGAGGCTGACACCGAGAATTCCGCCGATCACCAGAACCGGTTTGAGGAGGTATAAAATGCCCACGCCGCTGCTGCGAAAAGCAATCAGTTCATTGTGCCGGTTCATCAGGCCGAACGCCACAACTACGGCGAGCAGAAGGCAGATCGGGATCATCTGGGCAGTAACAAATGGCAGTTTATACGCAAAATACGCCGCCACTTTTTGAAGCGGAATCTTGCTGGATATGAAGTTATCTATTTTTTCAAAAAAATCTACCACATAGTAAATCGATACGAGCGACCCCATCATGATCGCAAAAAGCTTGACGACTTCACGGATAATATAGCGGTTAATAATCGACATGACAGTTTCCCCAAGCGGGCGATGTTTCAGCCGCAGCCGGTCTCATTGGGATACCCGGGTACGCTGGCGACGCCTGAAATAAAGAGTCCGGTTATCCGCGGAACGATAAAAGAAATAGGCGGCAATCAACAGGGTAACGATATTGGGCACCCACATGCCGATGGCCGGCGGATAGAGGCCCGCCTCTCCAAATACCTTGCCGGCCGACATAAGGGCATAATTGACAAACAGGAACAGCATGCCCAGCCCCAGCCCGAAAGATTTCCTCAGCCCGCTGGCCAGCACCCCCAGAGGAACGGCGAGCAACCCCAGCGAGACACATGTCAGGGGAATGGCAAACTTGTTGTAGTACGTAATCAGAATCGAATAATAATGCGAATCCTTTTTCTTGGCCTGGCGCAGATAATCATGCAATTCTGCCAGATTCATCTCTTTTCGCCGCTTGCTGTGCTTCTTTGGTTTGGCCACCGCGGCCATTTTCATGTCCAGCCGTAATTCATAAACGCCGAATTTAATCGAATTGACCGTCCGGGAACCGATATTGACTTGATTCAGCGTACCGTTAAACAATCGGGCGCGGGTTACCAGACTCTTCTTTTCGGTGATCAGAATGGCCCGGGGCGCCACGATTGTCACCACCCGGTGTTTGTTGCGGCGATCTTCGATGAAAACGTCCTTAAGGTCACCGGTTCTCTTGTCGATGCGATTCACATAGATGGTCACGCCGGCAAAATCATCGTTAAACTGTCGCGCCTTGAGGCCGATGTTGAGATTGGATGCCGCCACTTCATAGGTCAGTTTTTTCAAGCCGAACCGGCCCCAGAGCAGGCCGTAGGCTGACATGTAGAAAGCCAGCAGCGTACCCATCAGGCTGAAGACCATCACCGGCGCCAGCAGTTTGTATATGCTGATACCGCCGGCACGCAGGGCAATAATCTCATTATCGCCGGACATCCGTAAAAAGGTCAGCAGCACGCTCAGCATGACGGCAATGGGAATGACATACACCAGGAAAAACGGGATAAAATAGGCGATCATGCGCAGAATCGTTCCCACGCCCACATGGTAATTGACGACCATATCGGTGATCACCATGATCTTGGTCATCAGGAAAACAAAAGTGAAGAAAACGATATTGAGGCCAAAGGGCGGCAGCATTTCCCTGAAAATATAACGATTGATAATGGAGTTGACTTTCATGTCCGATCCCCGCCGGCCGCATCCCCGGCCGCGCTGCCGTTCATTATCTCCTTGGAAGACTGGAGCCGGCACAGGTTGTAATAGGCGCCCTGCCGGGCCAGCAGCTCTTCATGGGTGCCCGTCTCCGCAATCCGGCCGGCATCCACAACGACAATCCGATCGGCATACCGGACCGTTGACAGCCGGTGGGCAATAATGAAAGTGGTCCGGCCCCGCATGAGGTTCTCAAGCGCTTTTTGTACCAGCTGCTCGGATTCCGAGTCCAGTGAAGACGTGGCTTCATCGAGAATCAGAATCGGCGCATCCTTTAAAAGCGCCCGGGCAATGCACAGACGCTGTTTTTCACCCCCGGAAAGACGATCGCCGAGTTCCCCGATCGACGTCTGGTATCCATCCGGGAACTGAGTGACAAAACGATCGGCATAGGCTGCCCGGGCGGCGTCCCGGATCTGTGCGGTTGTTGCTTCCCGCCTGCCGTAGGCAATATTGTTATGCACTGAATCGTTGAATAAAAGCGGCTCCTGGGTCACGATGGCGATCTGTCTGCGTAGGGATGCCAGGGACACCTGCCGGATATCCTGCCCATCGATTGATATCACCCCCTGGGTGGCATCAAAAAACCGGGGGATCAGATTCACCAGGGTGGTTTTCCCGCCGCCGCTGGCGCCGACCAGGGCGAGGATCTCACCTGGATGGACATCCAGATTGATCCCGCTGAGTATCGTTTCATCCGGCTTGTAGGCAAACGAAACATTTTTGAAAGTAATCCGGTGAGGGCCGTCCGGCACGATGGTCGGGGCGGCAGCGTCTTTGATTTCGGACGGGTGTTCGATGATATCAAATACCCGGCTCGCCGCCGCCATGCCCTGCTGAATCGTATTGTTAAACTTGCTCAATCGGCGTACCGGATCGTACAGCAGCAGCACCGCCGCGATAAAAGAGGTAAACGTGCCGACCGTCTGGTTGCCGGCAATCACCTGGTGCCCGCCGAACCAGATAATAAACGCAATGCCGAGACCGCCCAGAAAATCCATCACCGGCGTCGACAAAGACCGGACGATCACCTGTTTCATCTGGTTCCTGAACAGATCAGCGGATTTGACATTGAATCGTTTTTTTTCGTAGTTTTCCATGCCAAAGGCTTTGACAATTTTACTGGCGGCAAATGTTTCGAACAAAAACGCACTCAAATCCGCCATGGACGCCTGGTAGCCGGTACTGTAGCGCCGAATCCGGCGGCCGAATTCGGTGATGGGGTAAAGCGCGACAGGCAGGACAACCGTGGCGGCAAGGGCCAGCTTCCAGTCCTGGAAAAAGATGTAGCCCACCAGCCCCAGCGCCATGACGGCGTCTTTGACAACACCCGTCATGGCATCGGATATCATCTCTCGGACAATACTGACGTCATGGGTAATCCGCGACATCAGCGCCCCGGTCTGCTCCCTGTGAAAAAAAGAAAGCGGCAGGTCCTGAATACGGCTGTAAAGCTGGTTGCGCAGCCGCATGACGATTTTTTCCCCCACATACTTCATCAGATATGCCTGATAATACATGGCAATGCCGCCGATCAGAAAAAGAGCGATAACGGCCAGGGGAATCAGGTTCAGCGCCCGCGTGTCCTTGCTGAAAAACACATCGTCCATGACATGTTTCAAGACATAGGGGATGGCCACCTGCCGGGCAGCAACCATAACCATGGCCACGATCGCAAAAAATATACGCACCCGGTGGCCTTTTACCATCCGCAGCAGATGCGTGATCCGTCTCCGGGTGATCTGATCAATCACTATTGGCATGGGTTTCTTTCTCTTCACATACGCTTTAACGTTCTCCGGCCAGCCGGAGACCACCGGCCCTGTTCAGGGCCACAGACTATTTTGTCATACCTTCCGTTACCCGCCGTCGATTTATCATCGCCGCCGCAATTTCCGCGACCCGGCGTCCGGCCCCGCCGGTACCGAGTTTTTTCTTCACGTCTGCCAGCTCCCGCCGAATCGAATCCAGGCGACCCGGCGTTTTGAGCATATCCACCGTCTGCCCGGCAATAGTGGCCGGCAACGCATCTTTCTGGATCAATTCGGGGACAACTTTTTTACCTGCCACCAGGTTGACCAGACTGATACTGTTGACCCGAATCATCATGCGCCCCAGGAGATAGCTGACGGGAGACACCCGGTAGATCACCACCATGGGCGTCCCGGCGATGGCGGCTTCCAGGGTAACGGTCCCGGATGCGGCAATCACCATATGACACCGGGGAAAAATTGATCGCGCGCCGCCCGAAACGATTTCGCAGACATCGGTCAGACGCCGTTCATTCACCATGTCTTTTGCAGAGGCCCGCTGTTTTTCGTCTGCCGGCGCAATAAGAAACCGCGCCCGGGTAAAATCACGCCGGATCAAAGGGATACTGTCGAGCATGACAGGGAGGTGACGCGCCACTTCCTGTCCCCGCGATCCCGGCAACAGGCCGATAACGGGGAAAGGTCCGTCGTCCGGCTTAACAGGCCGGGGCCAGGGGTGATCAAGCAGTGGATGACCCACGTAGGTTGCGGTTACATTATTGGCCTCAAAAAACCGGGCTTCAAACGGAAAAATAACGGCCATATGGTCGACCCGTTTTCGGATCGTCCGGATCCGGCCGGTCCGCCAGGCCCAGATCTGCGGGCTGATATAATACAAAACAGGGATGTGGAATGATTGGGCCACCCGTGCCAGGCGCAGGTTAAAATCGGGGAAATCAATCAGGATCACCAGATCGGGGCGGCGGTTGCCAAGTGCCTGTTTAAGCACCCGATGGGCAGCCAGGATCGGCCGGACATGGGTCAGTACTTCGGTGAGTCCCACCACACTGACCCGGGCCGCATCAACGAGAAGCTGCACGCCCGCCGCTGCCAGGGCCGCGCCGCCCATCCCGAAAAAGTCAATCGGCAATCCGGACTGCCGCATGGCGCAAACGACTTCGGCGCCGTGAAGGTCTCCGGATACTTCGCCGGCAACGATCATCACCTGTATGGGTTGATTCGCCCTCACCCGTCACCCTTTCTCCTGGTGAACCGGCAACGCGAAGTATCGCAACACTACAACCATTATGGCATCAGGGCGTTTCATCATCCGACTCCATCAGCCGATGCGTGTTGGCCTCAATCTGCGCAACAATGTTCAAGGCCACGGCCAGGGCATTGCGTCCCGCTTCCCCTGGTACTTTGGATGTTTCCCGGTGATAAACCGATCGGACAAAAGACTTCAGTTCCGCGTCCAGAGGATCCTCGTGGTCAAAACGATGACTGCTGATCTGCATGCCGGGAATCAGATGGGGGCTGTCGGAATCGCCCTTTTTAACCGTGATAATCTCACGTTCGGCGAAATCCACGGCAATATAGGCGTTTTTCTGGAACAACCGGATCTTGCGCTGGTTTTTCATCGATACCCGGCTGGTAGTGACATTGGCCACGCATCCATTTTCAAACTCCAGACGGGCATTGGCAATGTCGACCCGCTCGCTGATCACGGCAACGCCGGACGCACGGATTTCCTTGATATCGCAACCGATGAAATTCAACAGCAGATCAATATCATGGATCATGAGATCCAGGACAACGCTGACATCCAGCGCCCGGTCTTTAAACAGGCTCAGGCGGTGGGATTCGATGAACATGGGCTGATCTATGACATCGGCCAGGGCAATCACCGCCGGGTTGAACCGTTCCAGATGGCCCACCTGAATAATCAGGCCCTTGTCGCCGGCCAGGGCAATTAAGTCGTCGGCTTCCGCCAGACTGGCCGTAATCGGCTTTTCGATAAATGTATCAACGCCCCGGGTCAGAAAATCACGACTGATTGTAAAGTGCCGGGGGGTTGGCGTCACGATACTGACCGCATCCACCCGGCCGAAAAGCTCCTCATAGCGCGTGTAACTTTGCGTATGCAGCCCATCGGCGACCTTTCTCGCCCGGACCGGATCAATATCCACCACGCCCACAAGGTCGACATCCGGCATTTTCGCATACTTTTCAGCATGAAATTTTCCCAGATATCCCACGCCGATAACGCCGATGCGCAGCCTGCCCCTGAATCGATTCATCTTTATCGCCTTATTTACCGTCTAACGGGTAATCCCCCGCCGGGATTCCTTGATGAAATCGATCAACGCCATCACTTCGGGGTTGGGTTCAATTTCTGCGCCCACCCGCTCAATCGCTTCATTCAGCGTCAGTCCAATTCGAAAAAATATCCGATAGGCCCGTTTGAGGGCCAGCAGGGTGTCTTTTGAAAACCCGTGCCGTTTGAGCCCCACCTTGTTCAAGCCATGCAGTTTCGCCCGGTCCCCGGCGGCGATCACATAGGGCGGGACATCTTTGACAACGGCGGACTTCCCGCCCACATAGGCAAACGCCCCGATCCGGACAAATTGATGGACAGCCACCAGCCCCCCGATGGTGGCATAATCGTCACAGGTGATATGCCCGGCCAGGGTGGCGTTATTGGCCATGATCACCCCTTTGCCGGTTTTGCAGTCATGGGCGACATGGGTATAGGCCATCAGAAAATTGTCTTCCCCGACATCCGTGATCCCGCCACCGAACGCGGTGCCGCGATTGAGTGTGGCAAATTCCCGGATCACCGTCCGGCTGCCGACTTTGAGCCAGGTTTTTTCGCCCTTGTATTTCAGGGCCTGAGGGGCCGCGCCAACCGACGCGTGATCAAAAATATGACAATCTTTTCCAATATCCGTATAGCGGTCAACGGTAACGTGGGAACCGACTACCGTGCCCGCTCCAATGGTGACATGTTCCCGGACAATCGAATAGGGACCGATGCTGACCGTCGAATCCAGGTCCGCTTTCTTGTCAATAATTGCTGTCTGATGTATCATTTCTTGGTTCCAATCGCTGCCATCATTTTTGCTTCTGCCACTAAAACCCCGTCCACCTTGGCTGTGCCCGCCATCTTGGCGGCCGTCGACCGGATCCTTAACAATTCAATTTCCAATACCAGCTGATCGCCCGGCACAACCTGTTTTCGGAACCGGACATGATCAATGGCTGTAAAATAAAAGGTCATCGCTTTTCTGTTTTCTTCCGGCATTGATTCGCTGGCCAGAACACCGCCCGCCTGCGCCATGGCCTCCACGATGAGAACGCCGGGCATAATGGGTTCGTCAGGGAAATGTCCCGTAAAAAACGGTTCATTGATCGTTACGTTTTTAATCGCCGTTACCTTCTTGCCGGGAACCAGCGATACGATCCGGTCGATCAGCAGAAAGGGATAGCGATGCGGCAGACGTGCCATAATCTGAAGGATATCATATTTTTTATTCATGCCGTTCTGCTTTCCTGATATAGTATTCGCATTTTATCTCTCCCCGCCGGCCTGGGTCCGGCCGGTGTCGGCGTTTTTTATTTCAGTCACCTGTTTTTCCAGACGCGACAACCTTTTAAAAAGATCGGGCAGCCGGGGAACCAGCCGGGTAACCCTAAGCCACAGACGGTGGGGCATCTCGGGCGAGCCGGATACCGTCCGGCCGTCGGGGATTGACTTTGCAATACCTGCCTGGGGCCCGATAATGACGTGGTCGCCCACGTGCAGATGCCCGGACATCCCGGCCTGACCGGCCATGATGACATGCCGTCCCAGTACGGAGCTGCCGGAAATCCCCACCTGGGCCACGAGCAGGGTATCCTCCCCCACAACAACATTGTGGGCGATATGAACAAGATTATCGGTTTTCACGCCTCTTTTCAGCCAAGTCTGGCCGAAGGTGCCCCGATCGATCGCATTATTGGCGCCGATCTCCACATCGTCATCAATCCGGACAATTCCCGTATGGGGAATCTTCACATAGCGCTCGCCGTCCGGAGCATACCCGAACCCGTCACTGCCGATGACTGTTCCGGGAAAAATCGTCACCCGGTTCCCGATCCGGCAGCCCTCGGCAATGGTCACATTGGAAAAAATGGTCACATCATCGCCGATAACCACTTCCGGCCCGATAACAGTGCCGGCCTGAATTTTCACACGGTGGCCGCACTGGACGCCGGCGCCGATAACCACCCCCGGCCCGGCAAAAAAATCTTCTCCCCACTGGACCGCTTTTCCGATGACGGCCCGCGCATCCACGCCGATACCCGGATCCCGGGGCGGGTGCAGGTGATTGACAATGGAAATAAACGCCAGCTGCGGATTGCCGACAACCATCAGGTTCTGTCCCCTGGCCGGGACCGGACGGGGGACGATCACTGCCCCGGCCTGCGTACTCTCAATCCGTTTCAGGAAATCGGGCCGAAAGGCACAGGTGATCTCATCGGGTCCGGCGTCGTCAAAAGCGGCCGCACCGGCAATCGCCTTGTGGCTGTCGCCAGTGATTTTTCCATCTACCAGACGGGCGAGGGCTTCCAGATCAGTTTTCATCATATCTGCTTATTGTTTTTTGGTCGCCGCGTCTTTTTCCCGGGCGGAAAATTCGGTATTGTATCTTTCAATGATCAAATCGGTAATCTCCCAGGACGGCTCAAAATACACCACGCCGCCAGCCCGTTTCTCCAGAACCAGCTGATAGCCGCCATCTTTGGCAATTTTTTGAGTCAGGTCAAAAACGTCCTTCTCAATTTTCTGAATCATCTCCGCCCGGACCTGCTTGATTTTTTTTCGGTACTTGGCCTCAAGTGTTTTGGCATCATTAATCTTAATTCGTATTTCCCGCTGTTTGTCATCCCGGGCTTCCTTGCTCATCACCATGCTTTCCCGTTCCAGTTTTTTTTGCAGCGTATCGATTTCCTTCCCCTTGCCCTGAAGTTCAGTTTCCATTTTTTTCCCCTGTTCACTGATCTTCTTTTGAGCGGCAATGCCCGCATTGGACGTTTCCAGGATTTTCTGAAAGTCAATTACACCGATTTTATTTTTTTCGGCGGCCCATGATGCCGGGGCAAGAACAAATATGAGAATGACCGATATCAGCACTGATTTGGATAGTATTCGCATGCAAGATCTCCCTTTGTCTTATTATTTGATTATTTTTTTGTCATCCACGTTTAAAACGATGTTTCCATGCTGAACTCCCACCGCCCACGACTGTTTTCGTCTCCTTCGGGATCGAGGATGTGCCCCCGTTCCAGTCGAATGGGGCCGATCGGTGAATTCCAGCGAATCCCGTATCCAGCGCCCTGGCGCAGTTTTCCCAGATCGATGGCATCGTCTTTACCGAATACGTTACCGGTATCGTAAAAAAGTACTCCCAGGATCCCGGCTTCCTTTAAAAGTGGAATATGCAGTTCAACATTAAACTGAACATATTTATCCCCACCAATTTCAGCGCCCGTGTCATCATGGGCACTGATGTCCCGCCATTTGAAACCGCGTACGGAATGGATGCCCCCCAGGTAAAAGCGCTCGTAATCCGGCAGCAGTCCGTCGGCCTGCTTTTCAACATATCCGCCCTCGGTATGTAAAAACCCGACCAGACCATAAATAATCGGGAAATACACGCCAAGCTCTCCGGTATATTTGACAAACTTGACGTCCCCGCCAAGACCGGCATATTCGATGCTGAAACGATGATCCTGGCCCCGGGTCGTAAAAAAGAACCGATCGCGTGAATCGTACCGCAACGTCCCAACAACGGCACTGGTGACATTCTTCCCTTCAAGATCCTTAATGGACTGGGCGGCATCCTCATCGATATTATCGATATCCGCCACATCCAGATAATATTTGAAATACAGCCGGGTGTCGTCAAAGATCGGATAGCCGAATTTGAGGCTGCCTCCCTTACTTTTCTTGTCGTAGGTGTCGTAATCATAGTTCCAGTTGTACAATTCGATGCCTGCCGACAAAGGAATATCAAACAGCCACGGATCAGTCAGGCTCAACGAAAAACGGGTGGTCTTGGCGCTGATATTGGCTTTCAACTGCAGATTCAGGCCATACCCCATTAAATTCCGCTCGGTAATGGCCCCTGTGGCAAAAACCTTATCAACACTGCTGTATCCGCCGCCCAGGCTTAAATTTCCCGTTGATTTTTCCTTGACATCGATATCAAGAATCATTTTATCGTCACCGCTGCCCTTGCGGGTATTGACCTGCACATCGTCAAAATATCCCAGGCGGTGGAGATTGCGGATACTGCGCCGCAACTGCTTTCCGGAAAACAGACCGCCCTCCTCCACCTTGAGTGTCCGCCGAATGACCTTGTCTCTCGTCCGGGTATTTCCGCCGATATTGATCTGTTCGAAATAGACGCGCGGGCCTTTTTGAATGTTGATGCGGATATTGACGATCTTTTTCTCATTGTCCTCGCCGACCTTTGGAATAATGCTGGGATAGGCATATCCGGCATCCGCGTACATATCTGACAATGTAACCATGTCATTTCGCAAAACATGACGGTTGAAATAGGCTTCCTTGCCGATCTTTATTTTGTCCATCAGCTCGTTTTTCGGACGAATCAGATCGCCGGCCAGCGAGATCGCTCCCACCTTAAAGCGCGGTCCTTCGTGAACCTTGATCTTGATATACATCCAGTTGTCTTTCGTCTCGATGGCCGGGTCACCGATACGCGCCTCAATAAACCCATGGTTCTGATAAAATGCGGTTAATTTCGAAATATCCTGCTCCAGATCCTCCTTTTTCAGATCCCCCGAGGAAGTCAACCAGGAAAATAATCCCTTTTCCGACGTTTTCATGACTGATTTCAGTTTTTTGTCGGGATAGATGGCGTTCCCGATGAACGTTATGCTTTTGATCCGGACCTTGGCCCCTTCCTTGATCGTAAACGTCAGGTCGCCCTGGTTATTCGCCAGTTTTTCTACCTGATGCGACACCTGGACATTCTGATAATTTTTTTCCCGATATCGACTCTCAATCCGTTCGATATTTTTCTGAATACTCAAGTCGTTGAGAATTGAGCCTGTTTTGATATCCAGCGCCGCCATCAGGTCGTCATTTTCAAATATGGCATTTCCTTTGAATCTAATTTTTCGGATCGTCGGTTTTTCCCTGACATTGATGATAATGGTTTTTCCACCCGGGCCATCCTCGGATTCGATACGGACATCGTCAAAATACCCCATGGCGTAAATCCGTTTTAAATCTTCGCTCAGGCTCCTGGTGAGGAAAACGTCTCCAGGGGCCGTATGCACGTTTTTTAAAATCGCGTCCGATTCGATCCGCTGGTTGCCGCTCACCTGGACGCCCACCACTTTGACCCGTTTAAAAACGTGGAATCCCAGCTCACGGGACAGGTCGGCCACTGTATGGGGAATATTTTCGATACCCCGACCGGAAGCAAAATAGGACCGCACCGGCTGAGCGGTAGCCGTGTCCACCAGTTTGGCATCGATACTGTACTGGTCATCAATCCAGGTCATACTCCCCCAGATGACATAATCGGCACCGGCAGCCCTGCCGGCCTTCCGAATCTGCTCCGGGTCCAGGGTGTCCGGTGATTTCCCATCCGGCGGAACCAGCGGGACCTTGACAATCGCCGCGCCGTCCGTCGACAGCTTATTGGCAATCGCTTTGGGGATCTCATCTTTCAGGTAAGCCATTTTCTCCCCGGCATAAATATCAAACGGGAGTACGCCGACGTGTTCAGGCTGAAGTGTTTTGGCCGCCGCGCCGGTAGACAAAAGGATCAGCAGACATAATGTCAAGATCAAATGTTTTCGCATGATTGATTCAATCCGTATCGATGAGGGTGCCTTTGTGAATGGTAACACGCCGGGACATCAGCGCCGCCAGCCCCGGATTATGGGTGACCACGACCAGGGTCATCCCGAATTCACGGTTTAACGACATCAGCAGTTCGTGTACCTGCTCTGCATTCTTTTCATCCAGATTGCCGGTGGGCTCATCGGCCAGAAGCACCAGCGGATTCATCACCAGCGCCCGTGCCAGGGCGACCCGCTGCTGTTCACCTCCCGACAATTTCGTAACCGGATGCCGAAGGCGATCTTTGAGCCCCACCCGGACAAGAATGGCCTCTGCCAGCTGTAACGATTCCGCCCGGCTTTTTCCCTGAATAAACGCCGGCATCATGGCATTTTCAAGGGTATTAAACTCGGCCAGCAAGTGGTGAAACTGGAAGACAAATCCAATGGATTCGTTTCGAAAGGCGGCCAGGCGTTCATGATTTAAAGCAAAAATATCTTGTGTGCCATACCACACCTGTCCGCTGTCCGGATGCTCCAGCGTGCCGAGAATATGCAGCAGCGTTGACTTCCCGATACCCGATGGCCCCACCACGGCCACGGTTTCACCGGCCGGGATGTCAAAATCAACATTTTTCAGAATATCGATTTCCGTCTGGCTGCTCTGAAAACTTTTACACAGCCCCCGCATCCGGATACCGGCTTTTTCCGGCTCATGTGACGCCGGCTTATCCATAGCGAATCGCTTCAACAGGATCGAGCTTTGCCGCCTGTCCGGCCGGATAAAGCGTGGCCAGGAAACAGATGCCGATCGCTGCCATCGCAATCAAGGCGACGTCCAGCGCCTCCATCCGCACCGGCAGGGTTGTTATATAGTAAACATCGCCGGGCAATTCAATGAACTTGTATTTTTCAAGCAGCCAGCAGAGCGCGGAACCGAAGACCACCCCCAGAGCCGTCCCGACCGCACCGATGATGACGCCTTTAAAAACAAATATTTTGCGAATACTCCGATCCGTGGCCCCCATCGTCTTTAATATCGCCACATCTTTCGTTTTTTCCATGACCATCATAATCAGGCTGCCGGCAATATTGAACGCGGCCACCAGGATAATCAGGGCCAGAATGATAAACATCACCGTCTTTTCCAGTTTCAGGGCTGAAAACAGGTTACGATTCATCTGCATCCAGGTGCGGGTCCAGAAAGAGGGGCCCAGGGCCACCTGAATTTTTTCAGCCACTTCCCCGGCCTGATAGATATCTGCCAGGCGCACCTCGATACTGCTTGCCGCCCCGGGAATATGCTGTACCTTCTGGGCGTCGGTGATCTGCATATAGGCCAGGGATCCATCAAATTCAAACATGCCCGATTCAAAAAAGCCGGCGACCTTAAACCGCCGCATGCCCGGCATGTGGCCGGCCGGCGACAGCAGGCCCCGCGGGGAAATAATATAGATCGTATCCCCGGTGATAACGCCCAGCCGGCGCCCCAGTTCCCTGCCCAGAATAATTCCGGGCGGAACAAAAGTGGCTCCGCCGGTCTGCCGCGGTTGATACAGCGCGTCGAGAAGCGCCGGGGTCAAAACGCTGATCACGTGGCCGGCCGTTTTCCGGTCAACCCCCCGGATGATCGCACCGGAAACCCCGCCGGCCGACCGCAGCATCACCTGGCCGTTGACGATCGGTGTGGCCGCGGCCACACCGGAAACCGCCGCCACCTGTTGACGAATTTTCCGATAATTGGCAATTGACTCATCATACCGCCGCACCACCAGATGCGACTCGATCCCCAGAATACGGGTCTTCAAATCAGATTCAAACCCGGCCATGACGGCAATGACGATAATCAGTGCCATGACGCCAACGGTCACGCCGGCGACGGAAAGCACCGTAATCAGAGAGATAAAGGATTGTTTCTGTTTGGCCCGAAGATAGCGGGCACCGATAAAATATTCAAAAGCCATGGGTAACGTGGATTCTTTTCAGCCGTCCCTTTAAAAAAGTTCCCGCCAGAGCGGGAATCATTTCAGTATGGATATCGGATCCAATTTATCGTCTGTGCGCAGCCGAACCGCGCATTCAAAAAAATCTCGGCAACTACCCGGCGTCCGGACGCATGTGCGGAAACAAAATGACTTCGCGGATTGACGCCGAATCGGTAAAAAGCATCACCAGACGATCTATTCCGACGCCCTCGCCGGCCGTCGGCGGCATGCCGTATTCCAGTGCTTCGATATAATCGTCATCCATTGGATGCGCTTCCTTATCACCGGCCTGACGATCGGACACCTGCTGCATGAACCGGCCCTTCTGGTCTTCAGGATCGTTGAGTTCGGAAAATCCGTTGGCAATTTCGTGTCCGGCAATAAATAATTCAAATCGATCGGTCAGCTCCGGCGATTCATCACTTCGCCGGGAAAGAGGCGACACTTCCACCGGGTAACCGGTAATAAAAGTGGGCTGAATCAGTTTCGGTTCCACCAGAACATCGAACAATTTGGTGACAATCTTCCCCACCCGGCCGGTTTTGGTGATCCGGACCTCTTTGTCGGCGGCCACTTTCAACAATGCCTCCCGATCATTTAAAACGGCCGGATCCACTCCGGCAATCGATTCCAGAGATTCGGCCAGTGTCATCCGCCGCCACGGCGGATTCAGATCAATGGTCTGCCCCTGGTATTCAATGGTCAGGGGGCTGCCGATCGCCTCTGCCGCGGTCTGGAACATTTCTTCGGTAAGCCCCATTAAATCCTCATACGTGGCATAGGCCTGGTAAAATTCCAGCATGGTGAACTCGGGGTTGTGCCGCGTGGAGATCCCTTCGTTTCTAAAATTGCGGTTGATTTCAAACACCCGCTCAAATCCTCCCACAACCAGTCGTTTCAGATACAGTTCCGGAGCGATGCGCAGATACAGATCCATCCCCAATGCCTGATGGTGGGTGACAAACGGCGTCGCCTCTGCCCCGCCCGGTACCGGCTGCATCATGGGCGTTTCCGCTTCAAAATACTCCCTGTCGAGCAGAAATTGCCGGATTGCCTGGACAATGCGGGTCCGTTTGACAAAGATCTCCCTGGATTTTTCATTCATGATCAGGTCCAGGTAACGGCGGCGATACCGCTTTTCCGGATCCCGGATTCCGTGAAATTTTTCGGGCAAAGGCCGCACCGCCTTGCAGACCAGCCGAAGGTTTTTTACCAGCAGCGTCCATTCACCGGTCCGGGTCTGAAACAAAGTCCCTTCGAAAGCGGCAAAGTCGCCTGTGTCAAAATCCTTAAACAGCAAAAACGCGTCATCTCCAACCTGATCTTTGCGGACATAGGCCTGGAGTTGACCGGTACGGTCCCGGAAACGGATAAAAGCGGATTTCCCGAATCGGTTTATGGCCACGATTCTTCCCGCCAGCGTGTATATCTCTTCGCTGTCAACGGCCTTTTCGCCGGCCGCGGCAATAACCGCATTAATCTTGCCAATTGTATGACTGAATGAAATATTGTTCGGGTAAGGATTGACCTGCTTGGCCCTTAACGCCGCCACTTTTTCTCTGCGGACACTGATCTCGTTGCTTGATTTTTCCATAATGGGATATGATTATTTCCTTTGATTTTTATTTTAATACCCTGAATATTATTCAGCCAAGCGCACAACTATCTGTATTATCAATACATATATATCAATCTGGCCGAACCCGAACGACCTTAGCTTTTCAAAATATCTTTTCTATCCTCTAGTGTCAAGTTGTAAGATATCGAAATATTTGCTCGGAAAAACCGACCCCGGCCTTTTCCGCCCATAACCACACTTTCCCGCCGGACAGACATATCGTTTCCTTTTGTTCTTGACTAAGTTGTGACGACAATATAGCTATATCGTAGCTTAAAACATTCGATTGCATGGAACCTCTGAATCTGCTATCACGGCTTCCCAAGGCAGTCGGCACCTCCCGGAACCAAACGCGTATTTACCCGATATTTTCAAACATCAAAAAAGGAGAAAGAATGGATTTTTCACTGCCCAAGGATATGGAAATGTTGAGAAAAGAAGTGCGGCGATTCGCAGATAAAAAAATTGCGCCCAATGCCGATCAATGGGATGCGGATCACTATTTCCCAATAAAAGAGGCCATCCGGCCCATGGGTGAGCTCGGTTTTTTCGGCACCGTTATTCCCGAGGAATACGGCGGGGACGACATGGGCTGGCTGGCGGCAATGATCGTTACCGAAGAAATTGCCCGGGCCTCCAGTTCCCTGCGTGTCATGGTCAACATGCAGACCCTTGGCTGTGCTTACACCATATATAAATATGGCAACGAGGAAATCAAAAAAAAATACATCTCCAAACTCGTCAGCGCCGAATACATCGGCGGATTCGGCATTACCGAGCCGGACGCCGGTTCCGATGTGATGGCGCTTTCATCAACGGCCGAAGACAAGGGCGACCACTGGCTGCTCAATGGATCCAAATCATGGATTTCCAACGCGCCTTACGCCGATGCCATCATCTACTACGCCTATACGGATAAAGAAAAAGGGTCCAAGGGATTGTCCGCGTTTGTACTTGAAATGAAAAATTTCAACGGCATCAAAACATCGGTCCTGGATAAGCTGGGATCCCACTCTTCGATTACGGGCGAAGTCTTTTTAAACAACACCCGGGTGCCCAAGGAAAACATTATCGGTCAGCCGGGAGACGGCGCTAAAATCGTATTCGGCTCACTCAACCAGACCCGTCTGTCGGCAGCCGCCGGCGCCGTCGGTGTTGCCCAGGCCTGCCTGGAAGAAGCCACTAAATATTGTAACCAGCGCAAGCAGTTCGGCAAGCCCATTGGCCAGTTCCAGATGAACCAGGACCTGATCGCTCAAATGGTCACCGAAATCGAAGCGGCCCGCCTTCTCGTTTACAAAGCCGCCTGGGCCAAAGACCAGGGCCGGGTCAACAACGGCCTGGATGTGGCCATGGCCAAGTATTTTGCCGGTGAAATGGTCACCAAATGTGCCAATTATGCCATGCGCATTCTCGGCGCTTACGGATACTCCACCGAGTACCCCATTGCCCGGATCTATCGGGATACTCCAACATATTATATTGTCGAGGGATCGACAAACATCTGTAAATGGATCATCGCCCTGGATCAACTCGGCTATCGAAAGGGAAACCGGTAAATTGTCCATGTAAAAAGAAGAGAGCTGTAGCCATCTCCCCCGTTTATATGGTATGAAACTGCCCGGAGATAAAGATCCCGCGCAGATGTGAAAAAACTTTTACCCAAAGCGAGGCTGTTACCGTGGAAATAGTTGTACTGGTCAAACAGGTACCGGATACCGAATCCATCATTCAGATTGGTAAAGACGGTATCTCCATTAAAACCGATGATATTAAATGGGTCATGAACCCGTATGATGAACTTGCCGTGGAAGCGGCGCTGCAGATCAGGGAATCCCTGGGCGGCACAATAACGATTGTGTCGCTGGGACCTGAGAAAACAGTTGAAACCATTCGAACCGCGCTGGCCATGGGCGCTGACAAGGGGATCCACATCAATGATCCGGCGGCAGCCGGCAGTGATGCCCTTTCCCGGGCAAAAATTCTGGCGGCAGCCGTAAAGACGCTCCCCTTCGACCTGGTCATTGCCGGCATGCGGGCCGTGGATGAAGACAATTACCAGGTTGCCGCGGCCGTTGCCGAATATCTGGCCATCCCGCAGGTCACCCAGGTGATCAAAGCGGAAATCGAGAACCAAACACTGACCTGCCAGTGCATGGTAGAAGGCGGCACCGTCGGGGTTGAAACGCCCCTGCCCGCGCTGTTTACCGCCCAGCGGGGGCTGAACGAACCCCGCTATGCCTCCCTGCCCGGAATTATGAAGGCCAAGAAAAAACCGATTGATACACCGACACTGGCCGATCTGGGTATTTCACCGGATACGGTCGGATCGGCCGGCCGAAAAGTCAAAGTGACCGCCCTGCGATTCCCGCCGGAAAGAGAACCGGTACGGATGATCGATGGTGAAAACGCTGCGGAAAAAGCGGCCGGACTGGCCAAGGTACTCCATGAAGATATTAAGATAATATAGTTAATTTATACAAATTGAACGCAAGGAGCAGACAATGACACAGGGGGTCTTTGTTATATGTGAACAACGAGACGGGGCTTTCCGCAAGATATCCTTTGAAGCGGTCAGCGAGGGAAGGCGGCTGGCCGATGATTTGAATACCGGCCTGACCGCGCTGGTGCTGGGCGACGGTATTGCCGATCTGGCCGGAGAACTGGAGAAATACGGGCCGGATACGATCCTCGTCGCCAATGATCCCGTGCTGGGCGATTATCTTACGGAACCGTATACAACGGTCTGCGCTGATGCCATTTCATCCAGACACCCGGAGGTGGTCCTGACCGGCGCGTCCGCCCAGGGGAAAGACCTGGCAGCCCGTCTGGCCGCCCGGCTCGATGCCGCGCTGGCCATGGATGTTATCGCCATCCGCCTGAACGACGGCCGTCTGACCTGTACCCGACCAATGTCCGGCGGAAAAATTCTGGCCGACGTCACTCTGGAAGGATCGCCTCAGATGGTGGCCATTCGCTCCAACGTGATGCCCATTGCCGAATCCTCCCGGACCGTAACGACCGAGGCGCTTGTTGTCACGATTGACCCGCCCGGCAGCCATATCATTGACAAAAAAGTCGACGCCGGCGACAAGGTGGAACTCACCGAAGCCGCCGTCGTTATCTCCGGCGGCCGCGGCACGGGCGGCGACTATGCAGCCATAGAAGAGCTGGCCGCTCTGCTGAAAGGCGCTGTGGGCGCCTCCCGCTCAGCCGTGGACGAAGGCTGGCGGCCCCATTCCGATCAGGTCGGGCAGACCGGAAAGGTGGTATCCCCCAATCTTTACATGGCCTGTGGGATTTCGGGCGCCATTCAGCATCTGGCCGGCATGTCGACATCGAAAAACATTGTCGCCGTCAACAAGGATCCCGAGGCACCCATCTTTGCCAAAGCGGATTATGGTATTATCGGGGACCTGTTTGAGGTTATCCCCGAACTGACAAAAGCCCTCCGGGAGCATGTTTAAACAGCACGCCCGGTCGTTACCGGAATAATGGGTGAGCGCCGGATGCCTGATGTCCCGGCGCTCTTCGCCTATCTGCATATCAGCCCCCTGCCGGCCGCCATACCGGCGGAGCCGCGTGCAGCCTGGACCGAGTACCCTGTTTTGAATCAAACCTATGGCGATACAGCTTTACGGATACTATAATTAGGAGGAAATCATGCGGGAAGTCGTTATTATTGGTGCGGCCCGATCGGCGGGCGGCAGGTTCGGTGGCTCATTAAAATCGATGGGCGCTCCGGAATTCGGCGCGATTGTGGTTAAAGAAACCGTTAAACGGGCGGGCATCACCCCGGACACGATCGATCAGACAATTTTCGGCAATGCCTGGCAGGCCGGTGTCGGCCCCAATCCGGCCCGGATTACCGCTGTGGGCGGCGGCGTTCCCATCGACGCACCGGCGGTATCGGTCAACGTCCGCTGCGGCTCCAGCATTCAAGCCATTATTATGGGATCTCAGGCGATCAAAGCCGAAGACGTGGATACCGTCCTCGTTGGCGGTACGGAAAGCGCCAGCCAGATTCCGTATGCCCTGCCCAAGGCCCGCTGGGGCTATCGCATGGGTCAGGGAGCGCTGGTGGATCTGATGCACCGTGACGGTTTTTTGTGCCCCCTGGGGGGAGGACTCATGGGAGATCTTACCGACGGATATGCCAAAGAACTGGGGATTACCCGGGAAGAGCAGGATGCATTTGCCGCCGACTGCCACAACAAAACCGAGGCGGCTGTCAAGGCCGGCAAATTTACCGATGAGATTGTCCCCATCGAAGTACCGGGAAGAAAAGGCAAGGTAACTGTCTTCAAAGATGAAGAAATATACCGTGAGGGAGTTACGGCCGCCTCTCTGTCCAAACTGCGGCCGGTTTTCAATAAAGACGGAACCGTGACGGCGGCCAACGCCTGTGCCCTCTGCGACGCAGCAGCGGCCCAGATTATCATGGATCGGGAAAAAGCCGCCGCACTGGGGCTGGCCCCCATGGCGCTGATTCGCGGCTACGCTTTTGTGGGATACGATCCCAAGCGTTTCGGTCTGTCACCGGTCAAAGCCATCCCCGCGGCCCTGAAACAGGCCGGCCTGGCCCTGGCCGATATTGATCTGATCGAACTCAACGAAGCCTTTGCCGCTCAATACCTGGGATGCGAGCAAAAACTCGGCATCGATCGCAGCAAGGTTAACGTCAACGGTGGCGCTATTGCCATGGGGCACCCGGTGGCGGCGACCGGCTCAAAGATTCTGACGACTCTGCTCTACGCCATGAAAGACCGCGATGCCCAGCTGGGCCTGGTCAGCGCCTGTATCGGCGGCGGCAACGGCGTGGCCCTGGTAGTTGAACGCTTGAATTAATCTTCGGTCCGGTTTGCCGGATCAATGACAGGAGGAAGTAAAGTGACAATCAAAAATGTTATGGTTATCGGCGCTGGTACCATGGGCGGCGGCATTGCGCAGCTGTGTGCCCAGCAGGGCCTTGATGCCACCATTACCGATATCGAGCTGTCTTTTTCGGAAGCTGCCAGAGAACGCATTGACAAAGGCCTTTCCAACCGCGTCGCCAAAGGTAAAATCAGCGAAGACGAAAAGGCGGCCGTTCTATCGCGCATTCACGTTGCCGGGGATCTGACGCCGGCCGAAAAATCTGATATCATCATCGAAAGCGCCATTGAGAACCTGGAAATCAAGAAAAAGATATTTGCCGAAATTGATGCGCTGGCGCCGGCTGATACGATTTTCACCACCAACACGACGTCCCTGTCCATTTCCGAAATGGCCAACGCCACCCGGCGGCCCGATAAGGTCGCCCAGATGCATTTTTTCAACCCGCCCACCATCATGAAGCTGGTTGAAATCATGCCCGGCAGCCAAACATCTCCGGAAACCCTGGCCATGGCCGAGGCCTTTGCCAGGCAGCTCGGAAAAGACCCCGTGGTCTGCAAAAACGAGGCGCCCGCCGGTATTGTCAGCCGTATTCTCGGCCAGCTGCTCAATGAAGCCACCTGGCTGGTGGCTTCCGGGGTCGCCGCGCCGGCCGATGTCGACAAGGCAATGAAACTGGGTGCCAATCACCCCATGGGCCCCCTCCAGCTCGTCGACCTGATCGGTATTGATATTCACCGCGCCAAAATGGAAACCCTGCGCAAAAAACTCGATGACCCCCGCTATCAGCATCCCCCGCTGATCGACGAAATGATTGACCGGGGTGAGCTGGGCCGCAAAACCGGGAAAGGATTTTACGATTATTAATCCTGGGTCTGCCGGCCGGGACCGGCGGGCACCCTGTTTCCATAAAACAACGCCCCATTAAACGGAGATATTCATGCGACCTTACTTCGAATCGATGCCGCTTTTTGGCCACGAACTGACCGACGGCCAGAAAAAAAGCACCAACGAAAACATAAAAAAAATAAAGGACATCGAAGCCGAAATTCAGGCCGAAGTCAAAAAGGTGAAATCCGCCGGGTTTCCCGAGGAAAAGATCAATGCCCGCGGCATGCTGACCGTCTGGCAACGCCTGCAGTATCTGGTGGATCCCGGCACGTGGTGCGGCCTCAATACGCTCTATAATCCTGCCGAAAATGCCGAGGGACATACCAATGTCTTTAACGGTCTGGGAAAAATATCGGGCAAATGGGCTGTTATCATCGGGTTCGACAATAAAACGCTGGCCGGGGCCTGGATTCCGGGCCAGGCCGATAATATCCTCCGCGCCACCAATCTGTCCAAGCGGTTGAATATTCCGCTTGTGTGGCTGGTCAACTGCAGCGGTGTCAAGCTCACCGAACAGGAAAAATTTTATGGCGACCGCCGGGGCGGCGGGGCCACATTTTTCAGACACGCCGAACTCGAAGTGCTTGGCATTCCCATTCTGGCAGCCATTTACGGAACCAATCCCGCGGGCGGCGGCTATCACGCCATCAGCCCGACCGTCCTTTTTGCCCATAAAAACTGCAACATCGCCGTGGGTGGCGGCGGTATCCTGAGCGGCATGTCGCCCAAGGGGTATTTTGACCGGGAAGGCTGCGAAGCCCTGATCAAAACCGCCAAGGAATTCAAGGTCAAGCCGCCGGGATCCGTCGATATTCATTACAACGAAACCGGATTTTTCCGCTACGTTTATGACGAAGAAACCGAAGTGCTCGACGGGCTGAAGGATTACATGAAAGATATTCCCGGCTATAACCCCAAATTTTTCCGCGTGGCCAATCCCAGGGCGCCGCGTCTGCCTGCGGATGATCTGTATCGGCTGGTCCCGTTTAATCAGAAGCAGATGTACAGTTTTGACGAGGTTCTCTCCCGCGTGGTGGACGGCAGTGAACATATGGAGTTCCGTCCCGACTACGGGCCGGAGATCTACACCGGCCTGTGCAAATTCGATGGATTATTGATGGGGGTGATCGGCAGCCGTCAGGGGTTTCTTGGCGAAAACTACCCTGAATATGCCGATTATCCGGGTATCGGCGGCAAGCTCTATCGCCAGGGATTGATTAAGATGAACGAGTTCGTCACCCAGTGCGGCCGGGATCGTGTGCCGATCGTCTGGTTCCAGGACACCTCGGGCATTGACGTGGGCGATATTGCCGAAAAGGCCGAACTGCTCGGCCTCGGCCAGAGCCTGGTCTACTCCATTCAACAGACGGACGTGCCCCAGCTGCTCGTTGTTCTTCGCAAAGGCACTGCCGCGGCCCATTATGTGATGGGCGGCCCGGTGGCCAACCGGCACAATGCCTTTACCCTGGGACTGGCCACCACCGAAATCTACGTCATGCACGGCGAAACGGCAGCGGCGGCGGCCTTTTCCCGGCGGCTGGTGAAAGAAAAAGACGCCGGCCGGGACCTGGATCCGATCATGGACAAAATGAACCAGATGGCCAAGGAGTACCACGATTATTCCCGCCCGCTTTACTGCGCCCAGCATGGCCTGGTAGACGAAATCGTGTCCATGAAAGATCTTCGCAAATATCTGGTTTCCTTTGCCGGCGCCGCCTACCAGAACCCCAAGTCCATCTGCCCGCATCATCAGATGCTGCTGCCGCGGCTCATCAAAGGCTAATTCCTCCCCCGTCCCGGCAATCCTGTCCGGGGCGGGACCGTTTCACCATCCGCGAATACCCGTTTTTTTTAACAGCTGATTCTTTTAAGGCCACCACCGCGCCCGACGGTTCTTCCCTCTGCCCACAGTGAATAAATAGCAGGCGAATGCAGAAGTTCGACGATATTTATTCTGCAGGGAACCGTTTTTAAATCCACCGGCCAGCGCTTCACGGACGCCGAATTGGGCTGCATAATTGTTATAAAATGAGAGATGACACCAGGAAACGGAACAGGAGGATGGTGCGCCCGGCAAGATTCGAACTTGCGACCTACGGATTCGTAGTCCGGCGCTCTATCCAGACTGAGCTACGGGCGCTGAGGAAAATTGATACTGTCGCGGTCTTTTAAATCATTTCCGGCCGGCTTGTCAAGATTCTCCGGCGCTATTTTTAATTTTTCTTAATTCGGTCCGATTTGGCTGTTCCCCCTTGATCCGGACCGGCGTCGCAGGTATATACCTCCAATGGATTCAATGGACGAATCATTGATGGCGCTGGCCCTTGACGAAGCACGGCTGGCCGCCGATGACGGGGAAGTTCCCGTGGGCGCCGTACTGGTCGATCCGGACGGACGTATTCTGGGCCGGGCCCGGAATACGGTCATTTCAACCCATGATGCCACGGCCCATGCCGAGATAATTGCCCTGCGGGAAGGTGGCCGCCGACAATCAAACTACCGGTTGTTGAACACCACCTTGTATGTTACCATCGAACCCTGTGTCATGTGCATGGGTGCCATTATCCATGCGCGGGTCCGTCGGCTTGTCTACGGTGCACCGGACCCCAAATGGGGAGCGGCCGGTTCATTGTACGATTTTGGCACTGATTCCCGCTTTAACCATAAAGTAACTGTCACGGCAGGAGTCAGCCGGGACCAATGCCGGACATTGATCCAGACTTTTTTTAGAAACAGGCGATAGGGGATTTTCAGAAAAACCTGATTTTTCGGATCGGCGCCTGGACAGTGGCTGTCTTGTGCCTGGGCTGCCCAACACGATCGCCCGATTCACTACCGCTAAAACCAAGGAGCTCAAAGTGGCCAATATCGTCATTGTCGGTACCCAGTGGGGGGATGAAGGAAAAGGAAAAATAGTCGATTTACTGGCGGCAAACGCGGATATCGTCGTGCGGTTTCAGGGCGGCAACAACGCCGGGCACACCATGGTGGTCAAGGGGGAAAAAATCATCAGCCACCTGGTCCCTTCGGGCATTCTGCAGGGCAAGACCTGTCTGCTCGGCAACGGCATGGTCGTGGACCCGGAAGTGCTTATCGGTGAAATGGATTATCTGGCCGGGAAAGGGATCGATGTCGGGCCCGACAAAATAAAGATCAGCGACCGGGCCCACCTGATCATGCCCTACCACAAGGCCCTGGACCATGCCCGCGAAAAGAAAAAGGGCGATGCCAAAATCGGCACCACCGGCCGGGGCATCGGCCCCTGCTATGAAGACAAGGCCGCGCGCAGCGGCATCCGTTTTGCCGACCTGATCGCGCCAGACGGGTTCCGCCGGAAAGTAACCACGGTCATGGATGAAAAAAACTTCATACTCGAAAAATATCTGGGAGCCGATCCGCTGGATCCCGAGGACGTCATCGCCACCTACAGCCGGTTTGCCGAGCGTCTTACGCCCCATGTGGCCAATGTATCGGTGCTGATCGACGAGGGAATCCGCGCCGGACGGCAGGTGCTCTTTGAAGGGGCCCAGGGCACCCATCTGGACATCGATCATGGAACCTACCCCTTTGTCACTTCCTCCAATGTTGTCGCCGGCAATGTCTGCAGTGGCGCCGGTGTCGGCCCCGGCCAGGTGACCGGCGTTCTCGGTATTGTCAAGGCGTATACCACCCGGGTGGGCGCGGGGCCTTTTCCATCCGAACTTTTTGATGCTGTCGGCGATCGCATTCAGGAAAAAGGCGCTGAATTTGGCGCCACCACCGGTCGCAGACGCCGCTGCGGATGGCTCGATACCGTTATTCTGAAAAACGCCGTCCGCCTCAATGGCCTGACCGGTATGGTGATTACCAAGCTCGATATCCTGGGGGGGCTTGATACCCTCAAAATCTGCACCGGCTATGCGTACAAAGACCAGACCATCACCCACTTTCCGGCCGATCTGGATATTCTGGCCGACTGCCGGCCGATCTACGAAAGTCTGCCCGGCTGGTCGGAAGACATTTCAGATATCCGCAGCCGCGATGCGCTGCCCGCCAACGCAAGAGCCTATCTGGATCGGATCGAGGCGTTGACGGGGACACCAGTGGATATCATCTCCGTCGGGCCGGGGCGCAGCCAGACCATTGTCACCCGAAATCCCCTTAAACCCTAGTTAAAAAAAAGCGGGGCACCCGTCAAATTCGACAGAATTGATATTGACAATGTGAGCGCCATGACTTAAATTCGGCTCACTTGTCGGGACGTGGCTCAGTCTGGTAGAGCACAGCGTTCGGGACGCTGGGGTCGCTGGTTCAAATCCAGCCGTCCCGACCACACGACTAATCAGGCCTTGCACCACATGCGGGGCCTTTTTGGTTTTTTCCCGAAAAACCATCGTTACCCGCCCAAAAGGCCGCTGGTTGCCAGCGGATTACTTAACCGGGTGTATCTTCTACAATATCCGTATCCTTCAGACGTATGCAAAAACGCCCTGATCCATTCGAATCGATAAGCGACCGGCTGAAAAGCTGGCTGCCCGCCCTCACACATTTTCCGGAATCCCTCTACCTCGTTGGCGGGGCGATCCGGGACCGGGAGATGGGCCGCCCGATAACGGATATCGATCTGGCCTGCACAGACGCTGAAAAAGTGGCCACGCAACTGGCTGCCGGCCGGGATGCGACGGTCATCCCGTTTTTAAAAAATCCGGCCGCGCCCTGCTACCGGGTGGTCCGTCGATCGGACCCGGCCGACCAGATCGACATTGCGGAATTACGGGGCCGCCAGATTTTAGACGATCTCGGCCATCGGGATTTTACCATCAACGCCATGGCCGTCGAGATCCATTCCGACGGTTCTTCCGGCCGCTGCATCGATCCGTTTGACGGTCGTGATGATATCAGAAGCAAACGCATCCGCATGACCGCCCCGGCGGTTTTCACCCGGGACCCGCTGCGGATGATACGCGCCGTGCGCTTTGCCGCCGACCTCGGATTTACCATTACACCGGACACCGGCACGCAGATTCGCCGGCACGCCGGCCGGATCGATCAAATCGCCGGTGAACGCATCTGGACCGAACTCAAACGGATATTTCAACACCCGGACAGCTGTGCCTACATTCGGCTGATGGACGAGCTGGCCCTGCTCGAAGGCATTTTTCCCGAAATCGGCCCCATGAAAACCTGCCCCCAGAACGCCTATCATCACCTTGACGTCTGGCCCCATACCCTGGCCGTTCTGACATATTGCGAAGAAATCATCGCCGCGCCGGCCAGCCGGTTCGGCCCGGCCGCCGACCAGATCACCCGTCACCTGTCCTCCGAGCATCGCCTCACCCTGTTGAAATTGACCGCCCTGCTCCACGATATCGGCAAGCCGGCCACCCGCAAAAGAAAGATTTCCGACGGCCGCATGACCTTTTACGGTCACGACAAAACCGGCGCCCGAATGACCGAGGACATCGCCAGACGGCTGCGGCTTTCCGCTGTTGAACGGAGCGGCCTGGTCACCATGGTGGCCGAGCACCTGCATATCCTTGTCCTGGCCATGCCGGATGTCACGCCATCTGCCCGTATGCGGCTGTTCCGCAAGTTGAAAGACAATACAATTTCGCTGATCATCCACGGTGCGGCCGACGTACTGGCTACCCGGGGGCCTCGTTCCAGCGATGCCTATCGCCGCAGCTACCTGGACTGGGCCGGAGAGACCCTGGCCACATTCGGCAATGTGGTCCAGCCGCGGCTGTCACCGGACGCCGATAACATCCGGGGCCGGGATCTGATCAACCTGGGGATGGCGCCCGGCCCGGACATGGGCCAAACCCTGGACGACATCCGAAAAGCCTGGGATGACGGCCAGGTCCACGATCATGCCACGGCTCTGGCCCTGGCCCGGAAACTGATTGAAGGGAAAAAGACACCTGGTGAAAAGCCGAGAAACAAAGAAGACGCCGACCCCATCGACAACTAAACACCAGGTCGTCTGGGGCGATGCCGCCCGGATGTCCGTCATACCCGACGGCAGCGTCGATCTCGTCGTCACCTCACCCCCCTACCCCATGATCGCGATGTGGGATGGTATTTTTGGCAGACAGGCCCATGAAATCAGCAAGACGCTTGAAAAAGAGCACGGCATGGTGGCTTTTGAGGCCATGCACGCCATTCTCGACAAGGTCTGGGCCCACGTCTGGCGGGTGCTGAAACCCGGCCGGTTTGCCTGCGTCAATATCGGTGATGCCACCCGGACCATCGGCGGCGAATTCGCCCTTTACCCCAACCATGCCCGCATCCTGACAGCCCTGGTCAACCTGGGATTCACACCGCTGCCCGACATCCTCTGGCGAAAGCAGACCAATGCGCCCAACAAGTTCATGGGGTCCGGCATGCTGCCGGCCGGCGCCTACGTGACCCTCGAGCATGAGTATATTCTCATCGTCCGAAAAGGCGGGAAACGGATATTTTCAAAGGCGGCAGACAAACAGCGACGGCGGGAAAGCGCATTTTTCTGGGAAGAGCGGAACGTCTGGTTTTCAGACATCTGGCTTGACATCAAGGGCAGCCGGCAGATCCTGGCCGACAAAGCCCTGCGCCAGCGCAGCGCGGCATTCCCCTTTGACATTCCCTATCGTCTGATCAACATGTATTCAATTAAAGGGGATACGGTTCTCGATCCATTTATGGGTACCGGCACCACGACCCGGGCCGCCATGGCGGCCGGCAGGAACAGTATCGGCATTGAGATCGACCCCCATTTTAAACCCGCTGTCCTTGCCGACCCGGCGGCCGTCTGCCAACTCGCCAATGCCCGCTTCGACCAGCGGCTGGAAAATCATCGCCGCTTTGTCCGGGACCGGATTGACAACGGTTACCGATTCAAACACGTCAATGCCCACTACGATTTTCCTGTTATGACGGCCCAGGAAAAAGCCCTAAGATTTGACCGCCCGGTCAGCGCCCGGACGCCCGCCGGCCGCACGGCGATTGTGACCTATACGGCGGATACCGGTACAACCGGCCGGTGGATGGAAATACCGCCGCCGCAGAAAGGTGCCAATCCCCGCCAGAGATCACTTTTTACAATGACTGACAACCGCCTGGAACAGCGCCATCAGACGTAGGCAAACCATTCCCGCTCCAGCCGCTCAAAATTAGCCTGTACCGCATCGGTGCCGGCAATAATATCACCATGCCCGGGCAGCACCCATGCCACGTCCAGCCTGGACATGCGCCGGATGCTTTCTTTTATCTGCGCGCCGTTGCCGCCGGGCAGATCGGTCCGGCCCAGCCCGTCCTTGAAAATAAGATCGCCTGTTATCAGCATTTTTTCATCCGGCAGGTACAGACAGACCGATCCAGGGGAATGGCCGGGTGTGTGAAATACTTCCAGGTCCACGTCACCGATGGTCAGCTCGCCTTCGGTCAGCAGGATATCGGGTGACAGCCCGTCGAGAGTCATGCCCAGGGCCGACTGCAGTAACGGCGCCATTTCTTCACAAAACCGCCACTCGGCGGCATGGATGGCCGTCTGCGCCGGGCGGTCTGAAAACAGGCCGAGACTCTCGATGTGATCCGGGTGGCCGTGGGTACACAAAACCATGCCGATATCATCCATTTCCAGCCCCCGATCGGCCAGCCCCCCGGTCACATGGGTGAAAAGATGCCGGTGACCCGGATCAATCAGAATCCGGACGGCCCCGTCGATCAGGTAAGTATTGCAATTGTTGGCGGTCAACGATTCCCACATGAATCCCTGGACCCTGTCAGTTATTTTCATTCACGGCCACCTTTCCTGCAGCGGGTTCGCGGTTTATTCATTCGAATATATCATACAATATGTTGATTTTTTCGTTTATCGTCAAGGTACCCCACCCTCTAGGAGCGAGGTACTTCATCGGCACATAGTCAACCGGTCTCCTCTCAGGTAATATCCTTGCATAAAACGCGTCATATCATTAGTCGCTGTTATTATTAATTATATGCACTCCTACTTCCTACACGAATTCTTTTTGCGTCATTTTTCATCTACCCGATGCTTAAAATCCGCGTTTCTAATGATTTTCTCGACATCAACAGTGGATAATTCATTCTGATGCTTGACAGATACCGTAAATTCAATATATTGTCATAAATTTAGTAGAAGGATCTGGCTCTAAAAAGCTGGCCCATTAATCCGCTGCAGCGCAGTCATTATCGAGTACACTATTTGCGGGGTAATGCGGCTGAAGCCACTTTTTTGAACGGGTAGACGACAGGCAGATGCAGACCATACAACCTTTATCCCATCCCCCCCTCGGCATGTGGCAGGGCGATGAAGCGATCCCGGCCGCGACACCGGCGGCCGTCGGCCGTGCGCTCCTGCATCTGCGTCGGCCAGTCATTCTGATCCGGCAGCCGGATGGCATCGGCATCCGCAATGGCGGGACATTTTGCATCGGCCCCGGCACTCCCGAAAACGGAAAGGGTATGCCCGTCCTGGGTTATGCCGCCCCGCTGCCGCCCGAACACCTGGGGGACCCCGGTTTCTGCGCCTTTCATGGCACCCGCTACGCCTACGTTGTCGGGGCCATGGCCAATGGGATCACATCGGCCCGCATGGTGAAAGCGGCGGGACGTGCCGGTCTGCTCGCCTTTTTCGGCGCCGGCGGCCTCTCTCCGGCCCGGATCGAACAGGCCATCGACACCCTGCAGCAGGAGAGCAGCCACGAGCCGTTTCCCTTCGGTTTTAACCTGATCCATTCGCCGGCCGACCCCGCCCTCGAGATGGCCACGGTCCGTCTCTACCTGGATCGGAAAATCCGCCTGATCAGCGCATCGGCTTTCATGGATATCACACTGCCCCTGGCATATTTCCGGATCAAGGGGATCTACCGCCGCGACGACGGGCAGATTGTCGCCCCCAACCACATCATTGCCAAAGTTTCCCGGGAGGAAGTGGCGCGCAAATATCTCAATCCACCCAGTGAAAAACTGTGCGGGGCCCTGCGCCATGAGGGGCTGATCACCGCCGAAGAAGCCGGCCTGGCCCGCCGGATTCCCATGGCCGACGACCTCACCGCCGAGGCGGATTCGGGCGGGCACACAGACAACCGTCCGGCCCTGTCGCTGCTGCCGACGCTTCTGGCCCTCCGGGACGAGATCAGCCGGCAACATGCTTACCCGCGCCCGCCCTGCGTGGGGCTGGGAGGCGGCATTGCCACGCCCACGGCGGCCGCTGCCGCATTTGCCATGGGGGCCGCCTATATTTTAACTGGATCCGTCAACCAGGCCTGCATCGAGGCAGGCACCTCGACAGCCGTGCGCACCCTTCTGGCCGCCACCCGGCAGGCCGATGTGGTCATGGCCCCGGCGGCTGACATGTTTGAGCTGGGCGTCAAGGTTCAGGTGCTCAAACGCGGGACACTCTTCCCCCTGCGCGCCCGCAAGCTCTTCGATCTTTTCACCCGTTACCAAACCTTTGCAGACATCCCGGCCGAAGACCGGCAGTGGATCGAAACCGACCTGTTCCGGCAATCTTTTGATGAAGAATGGCAGTCGACCCAGGCATTTTTTGCCGATCGGGACCCCGCCCAGATCGACCGGGCCCGGGAAAACCCCCGCCACCAGATGGCCCTTGTTTTCCGCTCCTACCTGGGGCAGTCGTCCTCCTGGGCCAATACCGGCGTTGCCGACCGCCAGCTCGACTACCAGATCTGGTGCGGACCGGCCATGGGTGCTTTCAACGAATGGACCCGGGGATCGTTTCTCGAACAGATCGAAAACCGGGACATCGTCACCGTGGCATATAATTTCCTGTTTGGCGCGGCCGTACTCAACCGCTACAGGTTACTTTGCAGCCAGGGCGCGCCTGTTCCATCCGAATCCGGAAAATTTACGCCCCTGAAACGGGCAGATATTCAACAATTACTTCAAGTCTGACAACGATTACCGCATATGAAAAAACACACGCCCAATCCAGTCCCCAACACACCCGTTGCCATTGTCGGCATCGGCTGTTTTTTCCCCAGAGCATCCGGATTGAAAGGTTATTGGCGCCTGCTTCTCCATGGCACCGATGCCATCACCGATGTCCCCGATTCCCACTGGTCGATCGATGACTACTTCGATGCCGATCCATCGGCCGCGGACAAAATCTACTGTACCCGGGGCGGTTTTCTGTCGCCGGTTGATTTCGATCCAACCGAGTTCGGCATCCCGCCCAATAATCTGGAAGCCACCGACACCTCCCAGCTGCTGGGATTGATCGCCGCAAAAACGGCCCTGGAAGACGCCGGCTACGGCGACACCGGCCGCACATTTAACCGGGACCGGGCCAGCGTGATCCTGGGCGTGACCGGCACCCAGGAACTGGTTATTCCCCTGGGCGCCCGTCTTGATCACCCCAAATGGCGCCGGGCCCTGAAATCCGCCGGCATTGCCGATGACAAAGCCGAAGAAGTCGTCCAGCACCTTTCGGCCGCCTATGTTCCGTGGCAGGAAAATTCATTCCCCGGTCTGCTGGGCAATGTCGTTGCCGGTCGCATTTCCAACCGCCTCAACCTGGGCGGCACCAACTGCGTGGTCGACGCCGCCTGCGCCAGCTCCATGGGCGCCATGCATCTGGCCGTTCTGGAGCTCACCACCCTCCGCAGCGACATGGTGCTGACCGGCGGCGTGGACACGCTCAACGATATTTTCATGCACATGTGTTTTGGTAAAACCCGCATCCTGTCCCCCACCGGTGATATCCGCCCCTTTTCCGCCCGGGCCGACGGGACCGTGCTGGGCGAGGGCGTCGGTATTGTCGCTCTAAAACGGCTGGCCGACGCCGAAAAGGACAACGACCGCATCTATGCCGTGATCCGGGGCGTGGGATCATCCAGCGACGGCCGGTCCCAGAGTATTTACGCGCCCCGCAAGGATGGACAGGTCAAAGCCATGCGCATGGCCTACCAGCTGGCCGATATAAACCCGGACACCGTGGACCTGGTGGAAGCCCACGGCACCGGAACCCGGGTGGGGGATCAGACGGAATTTCAGTCCCTGTCCGAAATTTTTCCTGCAGACGGCCAGCACCGGAACGGGAAAAACCGATGCGCCCTGGGGGCCGTCAAGTCGATGATCGGACACACCAAGGCGGCCGCCGGTACCGCGGGCCTGATCAAAGCAGCTCTGGCCCTGCACCATAAAACTCTGCCGCCAACGCTTAAAGCCGATGACCCGGACCCGGACCTTCACATTGAAGACAGCGCGTTTTATCTGAATACGGCCGTTCGCCCCTGGCTGTCCAGGTCCGGTCACCCCCGCCGGAGCGGGGTCTCCGCTTTCGGCTTTGGCGGCAGCAATTTTCATATGGTCCTCGAAGAGTACCAGAAGAAAAAAAAGGAGATCGCCTGGGACGGCCAGATAGAAATCGTGGCATTATCGACGGATACTGCCCGGGACCTGTCGGCCGCCATTTCCGACTGGGTGGCTAGGATCGACTCGAACCTTGCCGTTGAAGCCTTTGCATCTGCGGCCGCCCGCAGCCGAATCGATTTTAATCCATCGGCGCCGTACCGGTTTCTCTTCTACATCGACCGCGCGGCAGCCGACCAAAAAAGGCTGAAAACCGATCTGGCCGGCATGCAGGCCGATCTGGCCGATATTGAAAGCGACCGATTTATCCGGACAACCGGCAGCGTCTTTTTTGGCGCCGGCGATGCACCCGGCCGGCTGGCTTTTGTTTTTCCCGGCCAGGGCAGTCAGTACGTGGGTATGGGACGCGACCTGGCCTGTATCTTTCCCGACGCCCTGGATGCCTTTGAAACGTTTAATGCCTTTTTTGAAAAGGACCGCCGGCTAAGCGATTTTATCTTTCCCTGTCCAGCCGCGGGCAAGAAGGAACAGCAGGTCCAGGAAGAGGCGCTGCGGCCCACGGATATTGCCCAGCCCGCCATCGGCGCCATGAGCCTGGCCCTTTTCCGGATTCTGTCCTATTTCGGAATTTCACCCACAGCCACCTGTGGCCACAGTTACGGAGAGCTGGTTGCCCTGCGCGCGGCCGGCTGGCTGGATACGGATGCGCTCTGCCGGACATCCATTGCCCGGGGCCGGCTCATGGCCGACGCCGGTACCCGAACCGAAGGGGATCCGGGGACAATGATGGCCGTCAAGGCACCGCTGTCCGATCTGGATACCCTGGTGGCCGATCTCGATTCCGATGTTATTCTGGCCAACCGCAACAGCCCCCGTCAGGGCGTTTTATCCGGCAGCAGGCCGGCCATTACCGCGGCCGAGAAGAAATGCAAAGCGCTTAAATTCCGGGCCATTCCCCTGCCCGTGGCCGCGGCGTTTCACAGCCCCCTGGTGGCCGCCGCCCGGAAACCATTCCGCCGGCTGCTGACCGATATCGACCTGACGCCGACGGACACCCCCGTTTTTTCCAATACCACGGGCCAGCCTTACCCGGCATCCCCGGATGCGGCCCGGGATATTCTCGGCAATCAGATCACCCGGCCGGTTGATTTTGTGTCGAATGTGGAAAACCTGTACGCGGCCGGCGTCCAGACTTTTGTCGAAGTGGGGCCGAAAACCGTTCTCACCGGGCTGATCCGCCAGATCCTGCGCAAACACCCCCATACCGCCCTGGCCATAGACGCTTCCGGCGGCAAAAAATTCGGCCTGATCGACCTGGCCGCGGGCCTCTGTCATCTGGCTGCCCTGGGGTATCCGGTACGCCTCGACCGCTGGGAATCCCCCCCGCCGGAAACCCCGCGTTCCCCCCGGATGCGGTTTCCCATTGGCGGCGCCAATTATAAACCGGCCTCAAGGGGTCCATCGCGCACAGCCCCGTCCACTAAACAACCAGACACGCCGCCGGAAAACGTGGCGGCGGAAAACAAAACACCGGCACACCTTGCCCTTATGGATACTGTTATGACTGAAAGCCCCACACCGACCCATGCCATATTCCCGGCCCGCCCGGCTCGCCGATCCACCACCGACCCGGTACTGAGCGATACGGCGGAGATTATCCGTGAAGGACTCCGGTCCATGCGGGAAATCCAGGCCAGTACGGCCGCGGCCCACGAACTCTTTCTGAAAACCCAGGCCGAGGCCAGCCGCACGCTGCAGGCGCTGATGACCCGGACCCGGGGGGTAGCCCGGGAGGCCGGCCTGCTTGCCCCGTCAGCGGCCGAAGATACCCCGCCGATGACCGCGCCGGCTCCCACCGTAACACCGGTATCTCTCCAACCGGCTGCGACGGCCACACCGCCTTATCCAGATCCGCGGCCGGAAACAACCGCCGCCACCGCTCCGGCACCGGTCCACGACATGCAAGATGATCAACCGGGCCTGACGCCAGCACAGACCAGACCCAGTGATGATATCATCGCCGCTCTGTTCGAAGTCATTGCCGAACTCACCGGCTATCCGGCCGACATGCTCACCCTCGAAATGGACATTGAGTCCGATCTGGGCATCGATTCCATCAAACGGGTCGAAATCCTCTCCGCCATGGAAGACCGCATGCCCGACCTGCCAGCCATTGCCCCGGAGGATATGGGCGAAATCAAGACCCTTGGCCAGATCGTTTCCCATCTGAATACCGATGCGGCCGGAACCGAACCGGATCCGATAGCGGATCGCCCGGCGGATCCCGGGATGCCACCGGAAGCCGCCCCTGCCGCCAGCTGCGCTGCCGATGCCGTAGCCGCCACTCTCAAGGATGTGGTCAGCGAACTGACCGGCTATCCGGCCGACATGCTCACCCTCGAGATGGACATCGAATCCGATCTGGGCATCGATTCCATCAAACGGGTCGAAATCCTCTCTGCCATGGAAGACCGCATGCCCGACCTGCCGGCCATTGCCCCGGAGGATATGGGCGAAATCAAAACGCTGGGACAGATTGTCCGTTTTCTGACGACGGGCAGCGAAAACGCGGCCAAGCCGGACCGGCCGAAGCCTCCGGAAGCGGCCACTTCCACAACTGATTCCGCCGTCCCTGCCCTGACACGCCGGGTCATTGCCCCGCAGACCGCCGCTTTTTCCGTTTCCTCGACAGCCGCCATTGCCCCGCCGCATCCAATCCTGATCACCGAGGACGGCAGCGGTCTGGCGCCGGCGCTGGCTGCCGCTTTTGGCAAACAAAATATATCGGCCACTCTTATCCCGGCCGGGGCCGCCGCTCTGAAACAGATCAAAGGCCCCATCAGCGGGCTCATTCTGGTTTTTCCAGACGCATCTTCCAGCGGTGGGGATATCCGGATGGCTTTTCGTCTGGCCCGGGCCGCCGGAAAAGGTCTGTTGTCCGGCGACGGCGATTCACCTCGTTTCTTCAGCGCCGTTACCCGAATGGACGGGGCTTTTGGTTTTCTTGGTGCCGGCGGCGCTAACCCCCTTCAGGGCGCTCTGGCCGGGCTGGTCAAAACCGCTGCTGCGGAATGGGCGGACGTCCGATGCCGGGCCATCGATGTGGCGCCGGCCTGGCGGGACCCGGCGGTCATTGCCCGTTCCATTGTCACTGCCCTGACCGATACATCACCGCAAATACCGGTTGAGATCGGCCTGCACCCGGACCTGCCGGCCAATACGTATTACCGCCTCGACCTTTCGGAAACTGAATGGCCTGTTCTGCCGCCCGGCCTGTCCGGCGAAGACGTCGTTGTGGTCAGCGGCGGGGCCCGCGGAATTACCGCCGCGGCCGTCATCGCCCTGGCCCGGCGGACCGGGGCGCGGTTTGCCCTGCTGGGGCGTTCTCCCCAGCCATCACCCCTCCCCCGGTGGCTGCCCGAAAACACCGATCCGGCGACGGTCAAGCGGGCCATTCTGGCCCATGACCCGCCGGCCGGAAAAAACGGTCAGCCGCCGTCACCGACTGCCGTTGAACTGGCTTTCAAGCGTCACATGGCCAACCGCGACATCCGCCATACCCTGACAGCGCTGGCCGATATCGGTGTGACTGCCCGCTACTATCCGGTCAATGTTACCCATGCCGGCAGGATCTCCGGCGTGCTGAAAAAAATCCGTGCGGATCTGGGACCGGTCACAGCCCTGATTCACGGCGCCGGCGTCCTGCGGGACAGCCTCATCGTTGATAAAAAACTCACGGAATTCGATCCGGTCTGGACCACCAAGGTTGACGGGCTGCGACATCTCCTTGATGCCACCCGCAGCGATGAATTGAAGAATATTGTCCTGTTCTCTTCGGTCAGCGCCCGGTTCGGCAACCCCGGGCAGGCCGACTATGCCATGGCCAATGAAGCAATCAACAAACTGGCCCGGGCCGAAGCCATCCGCCGGCCCCGGTGCAATGTGTCGGCCATCAACTGGGGACCATGGGAAAGCGGGATGGTTTCACCAGCCTTAAAACGACTTTTTGCCCGCCGCGGCGTGGAACTGATTCCTGTCCAGGCCGGCATGGACGCGCTGGTAAAAGAAATGGGCGCCGGTCCCGGCAGCCCCGTTGAAGTGGTTATCGGCAGTCAGATCCCGGTTTCGGTTGCGCAGCCCCTGTCAGCCTCGACTTCGGCCGCCGATGCTGCCGAAACAGATCCCCCGTCCGCAGCCATGACGCTTTCCTTCCGGCGGGATGTGGATGTTCACCGGTACCCCGTTTTGAACGCCCACGTCATTGACGGCCACCCGGTGGTCCCCTTTGCCCTGATGACCGAATGGTTTGCCCATGGCGCTCTGCATGAAAACCCCGGTCTGTTTCTGGCGGGCATTGACGACATGCGGATCTTAAAGGGCATCCGCCTCAACGGCGGCGCCAAAACCATCCGCCTGATGGCCGGTAAAGCCCGCCGTCATGATAACCGATTTGAAGTCCCGGTGGCACTGCACGACGGCGTTCAGCAGGGAACCGACGTGGTTCATTGCCGGGGCCGCGCCATTTTGGCCACCGCGCCGGTAAAACCGCCCGCCTATGACATTCCACCGGAATTGACCGCGTCCCCATATCCCCGGAGCGTGGCGGAAGTTTACGAAGAAATATTGTTTCACGGCAAAGAGCTCCACGGGCTGCGCAAAATCCGAAGCCTTACGGCCGCAGGCATGGTAGCCGATATCCGCACGGCCCCCCGGCCCGACCAGTGGATGACCGAACCGCTGCGCAGCAGCTGGCTGGCCGATCCCCTGGCCCTGGACACGGCCTTTCAGATGGCCTCGCTCTGGTGTTATGAGCAGAAAGGCATGGTCTCCCTGCCCAGCTACACCGCCGCCTACCGCCAGTATGCCGAACAGTTCCCGGCATCGGGTCTGACCGCCGTACTTGAAGTTCGAGCTGTCACTTCCCGTAAAATAACCGGAGATTACACCTTTATCGGACCGGATGGTCGCGTGGTGGCCCAGTTTTTCGGGTATGAAGCGATGATGGATCCCGCCCTGAATGCGGCTTTTAAAGCCTCCGGCAATGACAATTGTGCATTGGAAAACGATTCGAGCGCGGCCTGAGACTGACCGTTTCTTTGAAAAAGCCACCGGCTACAACACGGAAACGGTTACCGCGCAACCCTGCCACAGAAAAGAGCCTCACGCGTTTGATACATCGTGGGGCAACGTCTAGAAGACTTACGGGCGTGTTTCTCAAATCCGGCCTTGACAAAGCTTCCGAATGAATTACACTAGGCGGCCAAGCAGGGTTCCTCATTTGGTGCGCAGCCATTTGAGGTTTTTTTTATGCACCGGTTGAGCGATCTTTCACAACTGGACAGCCAAAAGGCAACAACGACGATTTAAGGATCAACGATTATGGACGAGCGTATTAAAAAGGTAAGAAATATCGGCATCAGCGCCCACATCGATTCGGGCAAGACCACCCTAACCGAACGGATACTGTTTTATACCAACCGTATTCACGCCATTCACGATGTGAAGGGAAAAGATGGTGTCGGCGCCACCATGGATGCCATGGAACTGGAAAAGGAACGCGGCATCACCATTGCTTCGGCGGCCACCTATTGCGAGTGGAAAGGCCATCAGGTCAACATCATCGACACACCCGGCCACGTCGATTTTACCATTGAAGTCGAGCGGTCTCTGCGGGTACTCGATGGCGCCATTCTGGTCCTCTGTGCCGTGGGCGGGGTTCAGTCCCAGTCAATGACCGTTGATCAGCAGATGAAACGCTATAATGTTCCCAGCATTGCCTTTATTAACAAGTGTGACCGCAGCGGCGCCGACCCGGACCGGGTCATTGACCAGTTGAAAAACAAGCTGGGGCATAATGCGGTATCCATGCAGCTGCCCATTGGCCTGGAAGCCGATTTCGAAGGCATCATCGACCTGATCTCCATGCAGGCCGTTTATTTTGACGGTGACAGCGGTCAGACCCTGCGCGTTGAGGCCATCCCGGATGCCTATCAGGATACCGCCCAGGCGCATCGGGAGGCGCTGATCGATTCAGCGTCCATGTTTTCCGATGAACTTATGGAAGCCGCCCTCGAAGAACAGGTCACTGAAGAGCTGCTGATTGCCGCCATCCGCATTGGTACGCTGTCGAGGGAATTGACGCCGGTATTTATCGGTTCGGCCTATAAGAATAAAGGTGTCCAGCCCCTGCTTGACGCCGTGACCCGATTTCTGCCCTGCCCTGCCGACGTGACCAATGAAGCGCTGGATATGGAAAAAGACGAAGCGGTTGTGACGCTTGAATCCGACCCCGATCTTCCCGCCGTGGCACTGGCATTCAAGCTGGAGGACGGCCCCTATGGCCAGTTGACATATATCCGTGTGTATCAGGGCACGCTGTCCAAGGGCGCAACCATGGTCAACGTCCGTAACGGAAAAAAGATTAAAATCGGCCGCCTGGCCCGTATGCACGCCGATCAGATGGAAGATATCAATAAAATTCCAGCTGGCTACATTGGCGCTCTCTTCGGCGTCGATTGTGCCTCCGGCGACACCTTCGTCTCTCCGGGATTGTCTCTGACCATGACATCCATGTTTGTCCCCAAACCGGTCATTTCCCTGGCAATCGCACCGAAAGACAACAAGTCACAGATAAACATGTCCAAAGCACTGAACCGGTTCACCAAAGAAGACCCGACTTTTCGGACCTTTGTCGATGAAGAGACCAAGGAGACCATCATCGAAGGCATGGGCGAGTTGCACCTGGAAGTCTATGTGGAAAGAATGCGCCGTGAATACGGTGCCGAAATCACATCCGGCGCCCCCCAGGTATCTTATCGCGAGACCATTACCCGACAGGCTGAATTTAATTATGTTCATAAAAAGCAGACAGGTGGCGCCGGCCAGTTTGGCCGCGTGGCGGGGTATATGGAACCGACTGCTGACGAGGATTTTATTTTTGAAAACAAGATTACCGGCGGATCCATCCCGACCCAGTATATCCCGGCCTGTGAGAAAGGATTTAAGGCCTGTATGGAAAAAGGTCCCAAGATGGAATTTCCCGTCACCGGTATCAAGGTGGTGATCAACGACGGCGCCTCCCATTCCGTGGACTCTTCGGAAATGGCGTTCCAGGCGGCTGCCCGCGGGGCTTTCCTGCAGGCGTATGCCCGTGCGGCGGCCGTCATCCAGGAACCCATCATGCGTGTGGTGGTGGAAACGCCCACTGAATTTCAGGGAACGGTCATGGGGTCACTCAATCAGCGCCGGGGAATGATTGTCGGTACCCAGGAGGACGGTCCCATGTGTGCCATTGAAGCCCAGATTCCTCTGGCCGAAATGTTTGGATACACAACCGTCCTGCGTTCGCTCACTCAGGGGCAGGCCCAGTTTACCATGGAATTCGGCTCCTATCGGCAGGTTCCCCAATCCGTGATGGAAGATCTGGTTAAAAAATACGCGGATAAAGATAAATAACTGGTGGAACAGTCCGCCCGGGGATGGCAGGCGCCATTTGAGCCAGTCCCTGTCGTGCTGATACCGCACCAGATATAAACAGATAAATATTTACGAAAAAAAGGACAGCGACCATGTTAAAAAATGATCTGATGCTTAAAAACCCGTTACGACGGCTGGTTGACGAGAAGGAGACGATTCTGGCGGATGGCGATTTCGGCGTCGTGCTGGCACGGGCCGGTGTCGGAAAAACCGCTTTTATCGTTCAAATCGCTTTAAGCGGTCTGTTGCAGAATAAAAATGTACTCCACATCAGCCTCGACCAGCCGGTTCAGAAGGTGTCATTATGGTATGAAGAAGTTTTCAGGATGATTGCCGACCCACACGACGCCGCAACCATCCAGCAACTCTGGGAAACCATTTTGACCCACCGCTTCATCATGACATTTCAGGTGGATGCCTTCAGCGTGCCGAAGCTGGATGAACGCATTTCGGATTTAACGGAACAGGCGATTTTCTTTCCCCAGGTTGTTTTGATCGACGGGTTGTCATTTGCCGATCCGCCGGTGGAAATTATATCGCGTTTAAAGCCTCTGGCCAGCCAGTGGGGCGTTCCGGTATGGTTTACCGCGCGTATCCATCGGACTGACACAGCGGCGTCCAGCCAGGCTCAGCCGCCCGAAGAGGTGCTTGATCTTTTCGAAACAGCCATTCAGCTCACCCCCGAGGACAACCGCGTCAATGTCAGGATCATCAAGGGACCGGAAACAAAACCGGATCATCCAGACCTGATGCTCGACCCCGCAACAATGCTGATTATAGATAACTGATAGGCATTGGCGGCCCGATTACCGGGAAAGTGATCAACCGGTCCGGGGGTCTTTTTTTTCAGATGACGGCAATGCCGAAACCGATCGAACGGATCGAGATGCCTTGCCGTCGGCCGGCCCTTTATCTGAACCTGGCGCCGCGGTTTTGCAATTTCCTTCAAACTGAACGCCTTCTTCAATAACAACCGTAGGCGCGCAGATATCCCCGAATAATTTTCCGGGAACCTGGATATCCACCCGCTCATCAGCGACAACCCGGCCTCTGATTTCGCCGCTGCAGACCACCACGGCAACATGGATATCCGCCTCTACAATCCCTTCATCGCCGACAATCAGGTGCCCGGATTTGGCATGAACCTCGCCCTTGAAATGACCATCGATTTTAACACTGCCGTCAAATGTCAGTTTGCCTTCAAAGTGAACCTCCTGGCCGAGAAATGAGTTGATCCGTTGATCAATTTTTGTTTTTTTTCTTCTCATTTTTTCATCCTCATTATCCGTAAGGTTCTACCGAAGGAATAACCTGTGACCTGAATAAAAGACCCGCCGCGCACATGGCATGCGATACCGCCTGTCTAAAAAGATACCACCGGTTATCAGGTAACCCGCAACACCTCCTGATACGTGGTTACCCCGGCCAGCATCTTTTTAATCGCATTCTCTCTTAAGGGAACCATTCCTTCTTTCAAGGCCGCGTCAAGCATCACCGCCTGGTCAGTTTCAGCTGTGGTCAGCTGCCGAATCAACCGCGAGTAAGGCAGCAGTTCAAAAACCGCAATCCGCCCGAAATATCCTGTCCCGCGGCATTTCTGACATCCTTTGCCCCGTTTTAATTCAATCATTCCCGTCCCGGGCACTTCGACGCCGGCTTCCCGCAACTCATCGACGGGCATTTGAAAAGGTTCCCGGCAATTCGGGCAGATTTTGCGCACAAGCCGCTGGGAGATGATACCCACCATCGTATTTTGGATCAAAAATGCGGGGACGCCCAGATCAATCAATCGCGTCACCGCCGATACCGAATCGTTGGTATGAAGCGTGGAAAAGACCAGATGGCCTGTCAAAGCCGCCTGGATCGCATTCTGGGCGGTTTCCAGATCCCGCATTTCACCGATCATGATCACATCCGGATCCTGGCGCAGAATATTTCTCAAGATCGTGCCAAAGGTAATGTCCAATGTCGGCTGAACCGCGATCTGGTTGAACGATTCTTCCACCATTTCGATGGGATCTTCCACGGTGGTGATATTGATTTCGGGGGACGACAGGTCCCGCAGGGTGGAATACAGGGTTGTCGATTTCCCGCTCCCCGTGGGGCCGCAATCGAGAATAATACCATGGGGCTGTTTGACCAGTTGATTGTATCGGATCAGATCCGGCGGCTCAAATCCCAGAAATTCCAGGTCCTGGAACAGCACTTCCGGGTCCATGATCCGCATCACGGCCTTCTCGCCGAAAGCCACCGGCACCGTGGAAATTCGAATTTCCACTTCCATGTTTTCGTTGCCGGTTTTGATACGGCCGTCCTGGGGCCTCCGTTTCTCAGCCATGTCCAGGCGTGAGAGATTTTTAATCCGGCTGATAATCGCCGGGTGAACATTTTTCGGCAGCCGGTAAATGTCGTGCAGGATACCGTCGATGCGCATCCGGATAATGCTCTTGTCCCGCTTGGGCTCGATGTGAATATCGCTGGCCCGCTGATCCAGGGCATAGGTAAACAGATGGTTGACCGCATTGATAATATGCTGGTCATTGGCCGGCAGTTCCTCGGCCGAATTGATATTGACGAATTGTTCCAGGTTACCGAGATCAACCGTCGGGGTATTGATTTGAATTTCTGCTTCGGCGATGGAGCGTTTGAAACCAAAAAATTCATCGATGGTTTTAACAATTTCAGACTTGGGTGACACCACCGGCCTCACTTTCATCTGCGTGGCCCTGGAAATATCGTCAAAAACTTCCTGGTTGAAAGGATCGACAGTTGCCAGAGTCAGGGTCTGATCCTGTCTGGCAATGGGCAGCACCAGGTGTTTGCGGGCAAACGAAAGCGGGATGGTGGTCGTCACCAGATTCAAATCCAGCTTGAGCGGATCAATGGTCTTGTATGCAAAGCCCCATTCGGCGGCCAGTGCCCGGTACAGCGCTTCTTCCTCCAGGCCCTTGAATGTGTCGCTCATCCGGTGAAGGGATTTTTTTACCAGAACATCAAGAATGGATACCGGCCCGCAGGCCGGCGGGTCGATTCCCTTTTCCTTGAGTTGATGCCGCTCATCTGTTTCCAGCCGTCTCTTTAAACTGTCGGCTTTAAACAGAATCTCCCGGGCCTGTTCCTTGGTAATCAGCCTGCGTTTAACCAGCGCGATCAGGATGCTTTTGGTTTCCATGGGATGCAATGAGTGGTCAGACATATATATTTCCGGTGGGAAGTATTATTTTTTTACCTGCGCATTGTAGGCATCGGCTTTCTTCTGAAAATCGTTTCTTTTCTTCTCGTAGGCGGCGATATGTTTGTTCAGCTGACGGACATTTGTATTATACTCCTTTACCGACAAGGTTTCCCTGTCCTGGGTGAGTGTTTCCCGTTCCTGCTGAAGCGCTTTATACTCCCTGTCGAGCGTTTCTTTTTCAATTGTCAACTGATCATATTCTGCCTGCCGGGTATCTTTCGGGGCAGGCGCCGCCGGTTCTGTCACCGCTGTTTTTTCGTTCTGACTGTCCACCACCTCTTTTTTGGGTGTCTCCAGGGTGCCGGTTACTTTTCTGGCGCCTGGACGCTGGGCTTCCGGTATTTCCAGCAGTTCGTCTGTATATCGGACCGTGCCATGCCGATCGACGTACCGGTAATACCCGGCCAGACCGGGGGTTGCCCCAAATATAAACAGCGCCAAAACCAGAACCAGTATACCGGGACCGATGGGTCCTCTGCCGACATGTGCCTTCATCCGCATTCCCCTTTTTTCGATTGCCGTAAAACAATAAAAATCTTGTCAGACATAGTTGATTTTTTTGCGCAGCTGGAAAAACTGGCGTTCATACTAATTGTATCCGGTCATGAAGTCAACTGATTCGAATGCCGCAGCGGCTGCTGGGCGTTTTAATCAATAACCACCCGGTATTTCTTAATTTTATCCAACAATGAGGGATAACTGATTTCAAGCATTTCCGCCGCCCGACTCTTGTTTCCCCGGGTGGTTTTCAGTGCCCGGCGGATCAACCGCCGTTCCATCATTTTCTGCGCTTTTTTGATGGAGACCATGCCGGATAATTCCCAGGTTTTGTCTTCGGTCTTTCCATTGCGATGTCTATATTTTTCCGGCAGATGCGCCGGCAGAATAAAATCTTCGCCACTTGCCATGATCATGGCATGTTCAATCACATGTTCCAGTTCCCGCACATTACCCGGCCAGGGGGACATCATAAAAATCTGTTTCACCTGTTTTGAAATACCTTTGACAGCGGATCCATTGCGACGATTGAAGACGTCAACAAAATGATCGCTGAGCAGCGGAATGTCTTCGGTGCGTTCCCGTATCGGCGGCATCTCCAAATGAACCACATTGAGCCGGTAAAACAGGTCTTCACGAAAAGTACCCTGGCTGACTTCCCGGTCCAGATTCCGGGCCGTTGCGGCAATAATCCGGACATTTAATTTACGGGGATGATTCGATCCAATCGGTTGAATTTCACGTTCCTGCAACACCCGCAAGAGCTTTACCTGCAGGAACACCGACAATTCTCCAATTTCATCGAGAAACAACGTACCTTTTTCCGCTTCGGCAAACAGGCCTTTTCTATCCCGGTCCGCACCGGTAAATGCGCCCTTAACGTATCCGAACAACTCGCTTTCAAGCAGATTTTCGGGGATGCCCCCGCAATTGACCGGGACAAACGGCCCCTTGTTTCGCCGGCTCTTTTCATGTACCGCCCGGGCCATGAGTTCTTTTCCCGTACCACTCTCACCGGTGATTAAAACGGTGGTATCGTATCCGGCCACTTTATCGGCCACCTGAAAAAGTGCGTGCATCGAACGGCTCGTCGCGATCATCTGGCCATACCGGTTGGATGCGGTCAGATTCTCAACCTGCTTTTTAAGCCTTTTATTTTCGCGCAGCAGCTGTTCGCGTTCCTCGGCCTTTTTCAGGGTCAGGAGGACTTCGTCATTTTTAAACGGTTTGGAAATATAATCATAGGCGCCGAGCTTCATCGCGTCCAGCGCCAGATTAATGCTGCCAAATGCCGACATCATGATGATGGTGGCGGCATGTTCGATATTCCGGGCGTGCGACAGGAAAGCCATGCCATCCATACCGGGCATTTTGAGGTCGCAAAGTATAAAATCGAAATGTCTATCGGTTAAAAGAGCGATTCCCGCCCGGCCGTCCGGGGCGGTATCGACCTCATATCCGTTGCGCGAAAGCATGGCTGACAACATGTGGCGCATGTTTTCCTCGTCGTCAATAACCAGCAGGCTGGCGGTCTGTTCGGTTTTTTCGTTTTCCATGCGCGCTGAATCCTTATCGGGTCTGGCTATTTAAAAATGGTTAGAGATCTGGCCTGGTAAAATTATTCTCCGGTTCTTTATAAAGAGGCAAATCAACAGCAATGGTTGTGCCGGATGGCCCCGTTGTTTCGACCCGCATTCGACCGCCGCAATTTTCGATGATCGCATGGGATACGAAAAGGCCCAGCCCGGTCCCCTGCCCCGGTTCCTTGGTGGTGAAAAACGGGTCAAACACCTTGGACAGATCCGCCGGCTGGATCCCCGGCCCATTATCCTGAATTCGTATCCGAATCCAGGGGACGGCCGATGGGGCCGGGTCGGGCTGCCGCTGTTCAGTCGTGATCGTGACCCGCCTTTCCCCGCCGGTAACCATTCCCACGGCGTCTACGGCGTTGAGCAGGCAATTGATAAATACCTGGTTCAACTGATCCGGGTCCGCAAAGACCGTATCCTTTGAGGCTTGCAATTGCAAAACAATATCCACGCCCTCTTTTTTCGACTGTACCTTGAACATATCGACCGATTCGGCCAGAAGCTGGTGGATGGATATACGGGCCGGTGTCTGCTGGCCCGGTCGTGAAAAATCGAGCAGTCTCCGAATCAACCCGTCAATACGGCTGAGCTCCTTTTCAGACCGCGCCAGATAATCTTTTTTCTCCGCCACCGGCACATCGGGCTGCGCCATGAGATCGAGATACCCCTGGACAATACCCACTGGATTACCGATCTCATGCGCCAGTCCAGCCGCCAGCCGGCCGACCGCCGCCAGTTTTTCCGTGCGGACCATTTCCTGCTGGGTGGCTTTCAGCTGCTGATTCGCCGCCTGCAGAGACTGCACCGATACTTTTAATTTATCCTTGTCGGCCTCGATCCGCTGGATCATTTGATTGAGCGACAGGGTCAGACGACGAAATTCATTGTCATCCGTCGCAGCCATGAAACTAAGGCCTTCATCCGTGGTATACGTTTCCGACAATTGCGCCAACCGCTCGATGGGACGAATCACTATTCGGGTCACCCGAACCATCCCGATTACCATCAATCCCAGCAGATTAATCAGTATATACAGGAAAACCGCTTTCTGATTAGCCACCAATTGCTTGAACAGTGGTTTTACCGATACGGCCAGAGAAATGGCGCCGGTAGCGCCAGACTCAGCAGCAAGGGGCATGGACAGAAACAGATATCGATTGGAGGTGGGAAAAAGGCCGATACCCGGCTGCCTCCCGCGCACCTGCATTTTACCGGTTATGGCGGCCTGCCCGGCCAATTTGCTGAGGCGGCCCGTATATTGGCAATTTTCGGGTACCGTAGCGGGTTTAAAATGATCAAATTGCACCCGCGAACAGATCACTCCTGTCATTGACGACAGTTGACGGACAGCATTGCCGGGATCAACCCCGTCCCGGGTGATGAAACCGGCGGTAACGGCCATTGCTGTCTGAAATCGGCCAATTTCTGAATGAATCATATCCCGCTGCCAGAACATCGTCACAACGACATTGATCAATACCATGCCGATGCCGATCAACAGGGCAAACGTGGTGCCGATTTTTAATTTCAATCCGTGCAAGAGACCGCCGTGATCCGGTTGAAGTGAACTATTGCCGCTAACGTAGAGAAAATACCCTGTTATTTCAAGGAAAAACCGTTCCAGAGCCTGGCACATCCGGAAAGCCGGAAAGGAAACATTTGCCATTGGGTGTGAAAATTGTATAAACCCGGGTGTACTTCACGCATCCGCCGGAGAATGAGATGAAATATTTATGGACCATTCTGATTATATTGTATGTCCTGTCCCCTGTTGATCTGTTACCGGAAAGCCTCCTGGGGCTATGGGGATGGATCGATGATTTCGTCCTTGTTGTGTTATACTGGCAGTATCTTCGCCGCAACGGCAATCCCGCGGGCGGTTTCCAGTATCGCCGCCAGCACACTGCCGACCGGCCCGGGGGGGAAAAGGGAAATAATTCCCGTGATCAAAAAACAGGGTACCGGTACCGGTCCGACCGCCGGTCAGCTGAAGATCCCTACGCCGTCCTCGGCGTTTCCCGCCAGAGCCATCCGGACGAAATCAAAAGCGCCTATCGTGAACTGGCAGCTAAATACCATCCCGACAAGGTGCAGCATCTGGGGGAGGAATTTCAAAAGCTTGCCGAAGCCCGATTCAAGGAAATCGAAAAAGCCTACCGCCAGATAAAAGCCGGGCAATAACACCAGCGATTTTCCTCATGGCGCAGATTTATCACCCGTGGAGACCGTTTATCCGTCCTGCGCCTTGAGGACCATTTTATTATTTTCCCATGAATAAAATCGGGCGGCAACCGTCTTCTCCTCGCCAAAAAGATTCATGACCCGGATGCCATCCGGTACCGTCTGCATGCGGTCCACCGCTTCCATAATCAGCTTCTCTTCACCTTGATCCATCAAAACGACACGCTGTTCGCACATGAGAGTATCCCTTCATAATGGTTTTTTCACAGTTTCTTCCCCGCGGCTCAATGGTGCTGTTGCGGTTTTACCATATGGCGGCCGTCAGAGAAAATCATTTTTCACCGCACCGATGGGAACAAATCCGCCACGACCGGCAATTCTGCAATAAAAATGACCATCCATAGCCCCTTCCCCAAGAAGGGACAGGCTACGCGATGGCCATGAAAATACCTGACAAAAAGGCTCGGCTGTTATTCAGGCGGCCTTGATTTTTCCCCGGCGCTTTTCAGCAGCTCCCGTATGGCGGGAATGACGAAAATGTCGTCCAGCGGAAACGGCTTCAGGGATTCAATAATAATCTCTATTTTATCTCCCCTGGACCGATGTTTATCGAGAATAATTCTGTTTTTCCCCTTGACCTTACATATCCCGCTGGTCACGGGAAAGCCGGATATTTTAAAATTCTGCTCGGAAACGTCAATATCCAGTTTTTCAGCCAGCTCAACAAGGTGCTGGTATATCTTATCTGGTTTCATCTTCACCTCATGTCCTGAAAGTGACGACTTGAAATCCCGCCGGGCTGTGCTATATTAGATTTAAAATATAATCAATTCAGGAGGGCTTGGCAATGGAGACAGTACAATATCAGGCAACACAAACCCAGGTACGGGTCAATTCATTTGTTCGGTCGGTATACAACTGGATGGCCATCGGTCTGGCGTTGACCGGCATGGTGGCATATTACGTGGCCAGCAACCCGTCTTTATTACGGCTGATATTCGGCAACCAAATCATCTTCTTCGGTCTGATGATCGGTGAGCTGGGCATGGTCTTTTACTTAAGCGCCCGGATTAACCGCATGCAGGCATCCACGGCCACGGCGGTATTTTTATTCTATGCGTTTTTAAACGGCGTAACCCTGTCGGTTATTTTCCTTGCCTATACCCGCTCAACGATTGCATCCACGTTTTTTATCTGTTCGGCCACTTTTGCCGCCAGCAGCGTTTATGGCTGGATCACCAAAAAAGACCTGACCGGCATGGGCAATTTTCTGATGATGGGTCTGATCGGCATCATCATTGCTTCCGTCGTCAATATGTTTATCCGAAACAGCGGTATGAGCTTGATTATCAGCTATATCGGCGTGATCGTATTTGTCGGGTTAACTGCTTATGATACCCAGAAAATCAAAACCATGGCCATGACGCAGCCGGCGGATGTCGGTGCCGGGGTGGTTCGCAAGGGCGCGATTATGGGCGCCCTTTCCCTGTATCTGGATTTCATTAACCTCTTTCTCATGATGCTGCGGATCTTTGGCGGCGGAAGAGATTAGAAATTGAATACTGACAATTGATGCTGCACAATAACAACAAAACCCCGCATGGACTAAATGCGGGGTTTTGTTGTTTTCAGGATGCGTTTCCGATCGTTTCTGACACGACTTCGGCAATCTCTTTACAGCATTTTTCCGTCATTTCCCGGCCGGGGCCTTCCACCATGACCCGGCACATCGGCTGGGTGCCGGAATAGCGGACAAGCACCCGGCCCTGTGTGTTCAGCTCAGATTCCACGCGCGAGACCACCTGCTGAAGCGGTACCAGCGAATCCAAATCCGGCTTGGATGATACCGGCACATTTACCAGGACCTGGGGGGCCACGGTCATGATACCGGCCAGTGCGGAAAGTGGCTTGTTCTGCCGGATCATCGCCGAGATGAGACGCAAGGCGGACAACAGGCCGTCCCCGGTGGAGTGTTGGTCCATGAAAATGATATGCCCCGAATCTTCACCACCGAGAATGGCCCCGGTGGCCTTCATCTTTTCCATCACCCGGCGATCGCCGACATCGGCTACTTCGTGATCGATTCCCAACTGGTTCAAAGCGGTCGCCAGCCCGATATTGCTCATAACGGTACTGACAACCCGGTTGTTTTTCAACCGGCCCTCTGATTTCAAATCGGCGGCACAAATCGCCAGGACCTGGTCACCGGTCAGTTTCCGGCCGGTGTCATCCACCACCGCCAGACGGTCTCCGTCGCCATCAAATGCCAGCCCGATATCCGCCCCCATGCCGGTTACCTTTTCGGCCAGGAGACGGGGATGTTCGGACCCGCAATCCGCGTTGATATTCCGGCCATCCGGATCCACAAACAATGCGGTGACGTCAAAGCCGAGTGACGAAAACAGCGCCGGTGCCACGCGGTATGTCGCCCCGTTGGCGCAATCGATGACCAGCTTCAGATGATGCGGATCCCGGTTTTCCGGCCAGCATAGACGCAAAAATTCAAGATACCGTTCTTCCGCGTCCGATAAGGGAACGATTCGTCCCAGTTTCTGATCCGACCGGGCGATCTCTTCCGTTCCGTCATCCAGAATACGCCGCTCAATGTCAGCCTCAACGCCATCGGAAAGCTTGTATCCGTTGCCGTCAAACACCTTGATACCGTTATCAAAGTATGGGTTGTGGGATGCGGAAATTACGACCCCCGCCATGGCTGAATCGATCCGGGCAGTAAGATGCGCAACGGCCGGTGTCGGGATTATACCTGCATGAGATACGTGAACACCACACGCGCATATGCCGGATATTAAAGCGGATGAAATCATATCACCCGACTCCCTGGTATCGGCGCCCACCACAATATGGGCATCCGATCGGCCGCCCAACGTCATGGCAATGGCCCGTCCCACCCGTACGATCATCTCCGGTGATAGTGGATCCGCGTTCGCCCTGCCCCGGATCCCGTCTGTACCAAATAACCGTGCCATAAGATCATCCCTGTTCCTGGTTTTTATTGATTTGTCTGTCCGCTGCCAGTTCAGGCAGATTCTCCAACAGGCCGCCGACGACCTGTTCAACCACACTGATCAGCCATTGACATCCCTTCTCTTTCACATCGGCGGGCAGGGTGCTGATCGTGGGAATGTACGCTTTGTCATTCTGCGCAACGAGCGGTAACAATTGACTGATAAACTGATCCCGTAGATGTTCGTTGCCGCCAGCCGATTCGCACATCAGGTTCAACGTATCGATGATCAATGTCTGATGATCGATTAAATCCAGATGGCGGCGGATATTGGCCGCGGGTAACGCATCTTTTTGCTGCTTGCGGCGATGGACATCCACCGATGCCGGCAACCGGGAGATCAGATCATCCAGCCGCCGGATCCGTTCGTCAATCACGGCCGCCAGGGTATTCAACAGGCCCGCATAAAGCGGCTCTGGAAAGGTTTCTGAAATAAACTGGAAGCGGATATGCCGATACCATTGCATCAGGGCGGCCAAATTGGCAATATACTGGATATTGTTGAGAAATATCCGCCTGATATTGGGATAGTCATATCGTGAGAAGGGAACCTTTCCGCCTCTTCCCGCAGCCCCGATGAGCAAATGGCCGGAACCTGCGATATCCTTGCGGTAAATCGATCCGGCGGCAATGACATTGCCAAAATCGATCCGGCACGGCCCCACCAATCCGCCCTGCCCGCCCAGGAAAATCGGCGGCTGATCAAGCATGACGCCCCGGGGGACATCCCCGATCAAGGAGGGGGTTGCCTTGTCCTGATTGGGTGTGTAGTTAAAGTGGATATACGAGCTGCCGACTTCGCTGTGGTCCTTCCGGCTGGTCCCCCCGGCCATGAAGCAGTCACAAAAGTTGATCAGACTGCCCAGGGTGACGAATGGGAAAAGGATGGTCTGTTTCAGCGCCACGGTATGGGCGGCATTGGCCTGCTCTTCCAGAATAGTCCCGCCCCGGACATGGGCGCCCAGCCCCATCTGGTTCTGCCCGAGGAAAACAGCGTTTTCGAAAAATCCGCCTTTGAGGGCCACATCCGGGCCGACCCGGCAATTATCAACGGTAACCGGCGCCTCATATCCCAGGGCAGCGCCTGCCAGGATCAGGGTATCCCGGCCAAATATTTTGCACCCATTGTAAAGGGTAACATTGTCTCCCGAGATACGTTCCAGATCCACTTCCCGGCCGATGTCGACCGTATCCGGATTGGGGATCCGAACGCCTTTTTCGATCAAACGGGCAATCAGCGCTTTCATCAACAAATTCCTCCTGTCACAACAGGTTTGCGACCGGCCCGAAGGAACAGCGCGGCCAGACGCGGCGCTGTTACCTTAAGGCTGTAGTGCGCTACCACGGTGGCGCGGCCTTTCCTGCCCATGGCCGAAGCACGCAGACGATCTTCCTGCAATACAGTCAGGGCAGCGATCCACTGTCTGTCTGAATCGACCAGAAAGCCGTTTTCACCGTCCCGGACAATACCCAGAGCGCGATTCACGCCGGAAGCGATTACCGGCCGGGCGCAGGCCATGTACTGGATCAGTTTATATCCACATTTTCCACGCGTCCAGGGGGTATCGGGCAGCGGCATGATCCCGACATCAAATTCAGAAATGGCGGCCGATTCCTCCTTTTCCACCCATGGACGCAATTGAACGGGCATGTCGCTTGAGAATCCGGGATTTCCGCCGACAACCACAACCCGGGCGCCGGATTGCCGACAAAATTCGACCAGCGCCGGCTCGATCTGTTTCAGGTAATGTGCCGTCGTTGGCGAGCCGATCCATCCGATGGTAAACGGTTTCCGCCGTTGATCCATGGGGGACAGGGGGACAGCGCGATAGTGAGACAGATCAACCACCGATGGCACCATCTCGACCCATCCAGCGCCGGCGCGGGCGGCCCGTCCGGCCAGATACCGGTTTCCGGCAAGGGTCAGGCGGGACATGGCCATCACGCGGTCGATTTTGTTTCCCATCCATCGCCGCACCCAGGTATACGGGTTCAGATCGTAACGATGAAAAAGCGCATCATCGTAATCCACCACATAGGCGATTTTGCGCCGCTTCAATCCAGTTTCAACCCAGGCGGGTAAAAACGGAAACAATTCTTTTTCGATCCAGAGCAGATCAAACCGGCCCGCGCAGAAAACGTGGCGCATGCGATGGAGGTATGCGGCAATCAGGCGGGGTATATTTTTCCGGTTTCCGGTATAGCGCCGGTGCAGATATTTCCGGTCAAACAATGGCAGGGCCGTGACTGCAATGCCCTGAGCCTGCAATGCCGGTATGTACTGATACGACCGGATCCGGCTGCTGGCCCCCAGTGTATCATAGCGGCTGAGCAAAAGAACTTTCACGGTGTCGAATCAGGCCCATCGCTTTCTCTCTGCCGGGTAAGCGCATATCGGACTTCGTAACAGGGCATCAGGTAGCAGAAGTTTTCTTCGTACAATTCCATCATATATCGGTTAGCAGTGAAAATAACCTGGAATATTTTCTTTATCCCCCAGCGGAAGTAAAAAGGCGGGCTGGATTTAAATATCAAATCCACGCGCTCAAGGCAAAATCCGTATTTCGGCGGATATCTCGGGACACGGCGGCGAAAAAGATCATTACTGCAAAAGTAGGAAAAGCTGTACAGACCAAACGGCGTTTTATGAGTCGGGTCAGAGTAGTAGTACGGATTTGAAAAATGCGGCGTGACGACTGTGAGCGTGGCGCCTGCGGTCATTATACGCTCCATCTCGGCCATGTAGGGATTGATATCGGAAATATGCTCAAAAAAATGATACGCATAAATGGCCGATACTGAATCGGCCGGCAACCGTTGCAATACCGCCAGGGCATCTCCAACCAGATCGACCCCCGGGTAATCCATCTGGTCGATCCCGATGGCATCGGCATGTCTTTTGCGCGGGCCGCAGCCAATCTCCAGGCTGATCTTTTCCCGGGAGCCGGCCTGTTCCAGAATATTATTTTTATCTATGATTTTCATGATCTGGAGGTAAAAAACGGGCGGACCGTATTTTTAATCATATCTTTTTCGCTGGCGTTCAAAAACCAGATCCAGCCGGCTCCGGTATATATTGCCAGGAAGCAAAACACGCCGACCAGTTTGACCGTCACCGCCATATGAACAAATGAAAAACCAGCCGCCAGAAGACATAAAACAATCGGTATCGCAGAGAAGCGGTCCAGACGGGTCGACGGCAGAGCCGGTTTCAATAATCGCCGGGCCAGGAAATACAACAGGGTGGAGTCGATCATCGCCCGAAGCATCCACGCAAACGCCGCACCCCGAATACCGAACCCCCGGATCAGCAGATACAATACCATCAGATAAACGGGCAGTTCGATCAAATGAAGCCGGGCAGTGATATCCGGGCGCCCGGCTCCCTGAATCAGTGAATACGGGACCTGTCCCAGACTGATAAAAAACACGGCAATTGTCATCAATTGCAGAATCAATGTACTCTGGCGGGCAAATTCCGTCCCCAGCCAGAAGGACAGTCCTTCACCGGAAAATGTGACAATCACCAGGGAAACGGGAAACATGATCAGGTATATGTATTTTATTCCTTTTAAGAAAAGCGCCGTCGTTTTAGGCCGGTCGTTGTCATAGGTACTGGAAAAGGCCGGGAAAAGCACCCCCATCAATGATCCGGAAATCAGCAGTAATTTGGTGATCACCTCCCCGGGAGTAGCATAGTAGGCCACCGCCGTCACTGAGATGACGGCACCGATAAAAAATCGATCCGCATATATCATCAACGGGCTGATGATATTGGTAACCGTCATCCATCCGCCAAATCTTAACAGCGCGCCGATGTTGGTCGGGTCGATCCGTATTCTGTTTTTCAGATTCGGCACCACCCGCAAACAAAAATACCCCTGCACCAGTAGCGCGACCATCCGCCCTCCCATCAAAACCACAAAAAGCGGTACCAGGCTGACGGAAAAAGGGATGACCATCAACGGTGCAATAAAGGTAAAAAGGCCCAGCGGGATCCGAACGGTATTGGTCAGGTCAAAGCGCTGATAGGCGTCCAATACGCCTCTGAATCCGACACTGGTAATGATAACCGGTGTAAACAGAACCAGAATCATAAAAGCGGTGGTGGATTCTTTTCTTAATTCCGGCGGTATTTTCAAAATCTCCCGAGACAGAACCGGAACGGACAGGGCGGCAGCGATTGCCACAAAGATACCGATCCCCGCCATGACGGCCAGTGCTGTCCAGATCAGAGTCGGGATTTCATCGATTAAACCCGACCCGAGTTTTTCAGATACCAATTTGGTCAGCGCACGGCCCAACCCCATATCAAAAAGCCCAAGATAGCCGATCAGTACCCAGGCCAGGGTCAAAATACCGAATCGATCCGTTCCCAGTTTATGAATGATAATTGGGATGGTAAAAACCGCCGCAAACAGCGGGATACCGTATCCGAACAGATTAAAGAACACATTTCGAACCAGCTTTTTGTTCTCGATCAACGCGCTGGGTAGGGGCGAATTGCTCAATGTCCTTGGGAAACTTTTGTTATCTGCCCAGGCACCGAATGGGGCCCCGGTGAACCCATGAGATCATCGTAGAGACATTCGATATCCTTGATCAATCGCTCTTTTGAGTATTCGCCCAGTACAAACCGACGCGCAGTGTCAGCCAATTCATCGATTTGCCGATTCTTTTCTCTTTTTCCCAATGTATCAATTTTTATATTTTGAATAATTGCCTTGAGGCCAGCGGCAAACGCATTTGCATCTTCTTTCTGGCAGAGTACGCCTCTATCGCAAAAACGGAAACGGTCATGGGGCTGAGACGTATTGACTTTACCTAGCAAGTCCCGTACTCCGCCAACGTCTGTGGCGATTACCGGCACCCCTGAAGCCATGGCCTCTATGATCGAAACGGGCGTCCCCTCATTTTTAGAGGTCAGTGCCAGCACGTCCAGGTCGGCGTACACCATGGAAATGTTACGAATCCAGCCACAAAAAACCACCTCGTTTTCAATATTGATCTGCCGGCAATACGTTTCAAGTTCTTTTCTAAGTTCACCATCTCCAACAATGACGAATTTAATTTTCACTCCGAGGTTTTGGCTTAGAAAAATACGCGCGGCGTCGAGAAACATCTGGTGGTTCTTGATAGCGACCAGTCGCCCAATCATTCCGACTATAATTGTGCGGTCATCAACACGGATAAGTTGTTTAAACTTTCCTTCAGATTTTTTAGAATTGATAAAGGGCTGGAGATCAAATCCCAATCGAATGGTTCGAAATTTATATGCTGGTGCAATCCGGTATTTTTCAATCAAATCTGATTTCTGGCTGTCACTGATCGCAATGATAATATCCGTAAAATGGGCGATGATCTGTTCGATGACGACAAAGATATGAGAACTGAAACGATCAAAATAACCTTCAAATACATTCCCATGAAAGGTATGCACCAGCTTTACGTGTCGGCCCAGAAATAGATTATAGATTATAACGGCAAAACGGGCGCTGAAGCCTGCCTTGGCGGTATGTGTGTGAACAATATCCGGCGATTTTTGTTTCAGCAGCGTGAAAATTCTGAAAAACGCCTGCAGATCCATCACCAGGCTTATTTCGCGCTGCAGCTCGGGTATCCGGATCGGTTCGGGTTCATCCGGCCCAAAAAGATAATTCATATTGCCTTCCAGCGGGGATATCCGGCCGGTCACCAATATTGATTTAAATTTATATGGATTTAATTCCCTGTTCAACAGGTGTACATGAATGGCCGGGCCGCCAATATTCAAACGGGCAATTATTCGCATGACCTGAATCGGTGCCAGAGTTTTCCGAATGGTTGCGTCCGTCTTTCTCTTTATTTGGCGGTTCCTGCGTTGATTGAAAAGATGCTCATTTATTTTACCTGAGACCGTAACCAGACAGAATCGAAAGAAAAGCCCGAAAAGGATCAACGGTTTTAGTAATTTCAGATAGCCGCTGTAGTATTTATTAAAAAGTAGATAAACACTTTTGTGAAACTCAAATATTGAACGAACCATGAGCTTGCTGCTGCTCTTGCCCACATAGTGAAATACTGTGGCCTGGGGAAAATAGACCACCTGCCATCCTGCTTCCCGCATGCGGCGGCACCAGTCCGCATCTTCCCAATACATGAAAAACTGTTCATCCAATAACCCGACCTGTTCAATCGATACCCGTCGGATCAGCATGCAGGCGCCTGAAACCCAGTCTACTTTCATGGGTGTCTTGCCATCGCTCTTGTGAGCCAGAAGATTAGCGCGGGTGATCCGGTTATGTGGAAACAGGCGGCTGAAAAACGACTGCCTTCCGAACAGCGCGGTCAAGGGCGTTGGGAATGACCGTGCAGAGCCTTGAACAGCGCCATCTTTATCAAGAATCCTGGGGCCGAGGATACCGATATCAGGCGCGTCCTTTATATAATCTACGGCGATATCAAATAGTCCGCTTTCCACTTGTGAATCTGGATTTATCAGGACAATGTATGGGCTGTTTCCTCTTTTAATCGCCTGATTGACGGCAGCGCCAAATCCGATATTGGTATGATTAATATTCAAATTGACATGGGGAAACGCCTTCTTTATCTGTTCAACATTGTCAGTTGAAGCATTATCTTCAACAAATATTCGGATATCGTTTTCCCCTGCCGCCCGATAAATGCTTTCAATACAGTCAATCAAATAGCCGGTACTGTTATAATTGACGACAATCGTGTCTATGGAGATCTTTTCTTTCATCACATCGATATATCTTTATTATTTTTAGCCTTGCTCTGTTTTTTCCTGCCGCCGGGTCAACCGGCCGATGAA
>CAZNZW010000012.1:0-14436 GCA_964577615.1 uncultured Desulfobacterales bacterium
AATAAAGGGCTGTCACCCATAAGTTCACCGCCATGCCGGGCGATCTCAAATTGCTTCACACAAACGGCTGCTCCGGTCGCGCTTCGGGATTTTTGGGGGCGTATTTATGTGTTTTCTTCACCAGGGTGCGGCATATTGCCGCCGGCGCGCTATGCGATATGTATAAAATATTTCCGGGAAATCGTTTAAATGATCGAAGCATTCATAAAAAATGAATCCTCCAGCGGCATACTCTTAATATTCGCTACAATATCGGCGCTTATTTTAAGCAACACATTTTTAGCGCCACTGTACGAATCTTTTTTGCATATCCCTGTTGGAATACGAATGGGTTCATTACATCTGGATAAGTCGCTTTACCATTGGGTAAATGATGGACTAATGGCGATCTTTTTTTTGTTGATCGGCCTTGAAGTTAAAAGAGAAATACTGGAGGGGCATTTAGCATCCATCAGTCAAATAGCCCTGCCGGGTCTTGCTGCCATTGGCGGCATGGCTGTACCCGCATTGATTTATCTCGTATTTAATCACAGCAATGCTGTTGCCGTAAATGGGTGGGCAATTCCAACGGCAACCGATATTGCTTTTGCATTGGGCGTGTTATCGTTGCTGGGAAACCGCGTACCTGTATCACTTAAAATGTTTCTAATGGCGCTGGCTATCATTGATGACCTGGGGGCGATCGTCATCATCGCTCTTTTTTACACTACGGAATTATCAATATTATCTATTGCTGTCGCAGGCGCGTCATTAATCATATTAATAGTTTTGAACCTGGTCGGTGTTTCAAAAAAATCGGCATATTTTCTAGTAGGTACTGTATTATGGGTGAGCGTACTGAAATCAGGCGTGCATGCCACGTTAGCAGGTGTGGCATTGGCGTTGACCATTCCGCTCACCGCAAAAAATGAAGCCGGGAAAGCTTTTTCACCACTTAAAGAGATAGAGCATAGTCTTCATTTCTGGGTTGCTTTTCTGATTCTCCCGCTCTTTGCATTCGTCAATGCAGGTGTGGGTATCACCCAAATTTCGATTGATGAAATGTCTGGCGGCGTACCGCTCGGCATTATGCTGGGCTTGTTTTTCGGTAAGCAGTTTGGCGTATTTGGTTTCAGTTACCTGGCCATAAAATTGAAGTGGGCCCGGCTTCCCGAAGGGAGCAACTGGGTACAGTTATACGGTGTATCCGTATTAACAGGTATTGGCTTTACCATGAGCCTGTTTATTGTTTCCCTGGCGTTTGAAGATGACGGTATTTTTAAGTATACGGACAAGCTGGCCATACTTGCCGGTTCATTGATATCGGGCATCGTCGGCTATCTGGTTCTAAGGCTGGGTAAAAACACATGGCGGGGCAGGGAAAGGGTTCCCAAAAAAGTCCTCAGGCCGAGAATTGACGGTAATCTCGATATTTGATAAATGAATTTCAATATTTAATTCTATTGATATACTTACCTCGATAATTCAAAGGAGGTAATCCGCGGTTGAAATCCAAAAATGGAATTACAGGCCAAGACGGGAAATGAAATCACGGAAGTCTTCCACCGGTTTTTGGTTGATTCGTTTTTGATAAGCGGACTCAACCAGCTCAACAATTTGTAAAGGAGGAATGGATGAACTTTTTTATTCAACCCCGAAAATTTTCTACCATGATGACGGACAGGGGATCGAAGATCATCATGGAAAAGACCATCGCCTTTTTTGAAGACATGGGCAAGGAAAGCCTCCTGGAGGATTTCAATAAGAAAATTTGGTACAGGAAATTCGTGGACTTCCTCGGCGAGGCGCGCATTTTTTCCAAGCTCCTCACCCCCAAGGCGTACGCGGACGGAGATCCGGACTGCCGCTGGGATACGGCCCGAAACAACGAGTACAGTGAACTGCTGGCCTTTTACGGTCTTGGTTACTGGTACTGCTTTCAGGTGACCATTCTGGGCATCGGCCCCATCTGGATGAGCCGAAATGAGACGGCCAAGAAGAAAGCGGCAGATCTTCTCAGGGAAGGGGCCATATTCGCTTTCGGCCTTTCCGAGCGGGCGCACGGGGCGGACATTTACGCCACCGAGACCCGTCTGACTCCGAGGAAAGACGGCTCCTGGGCGGCCAACGGCGAAAAGTATTACATCGGCAACGGTAACGAGGCGGAGATGGTATCCACCCTGGGCAGAATCAAAGACGGGACGGACGATTATGTATTCTTTGTCACCAACTACCGGCACAAGGCCTATGAACTCAAGAAGAACGTCATCTCTCATCAGGAGTATGTCTCCAATTTCGCCCTCCACGACTACCCCATCACCGAAGCGGACATCCTTTCACGAGGGGGGCATGCATGGGACTCGGCCCTGAACACAGTGAATATCGGGAAATTCAACATCGGCCCGGCCTCCATCGGCGTGGCGGAGCACTGCTTTTACGAGGCCGTCACCCATGCGGCCAATCGTATTCTGTACCGGACGCGGGTGACCGACATGCCCCACGTGCGCAAGAATTTCATGGACGCCTGGCTGCGCCTGGTGGGCATGAAACTGTACCAGCGTCGCGCCACGGACTATTTCAGGAACGCCGGCCCGGAAGACCGCCGGTACCTGCTCTACAACCCCACCAGTAAAATGAAGGTGACACTCCAGGCTGAAGAAGTGATCAATCTGCTCTGGGATGTGATCGCGGCCAAGGGTTTTGAAAAAGACACCTACTTTCACATGGCCGCATCCGATATCCGGGGGCCTTCCAAGCTGGAAGGCACGGTACACGTGAACATACAGCTCATTCGCAAGTTCATGCGTAACTACTTCTTCCATCCACTGGCGTACCCGGAGGTGGCCCCGGATATGTCATTGAAGGACGACCTGTTTCTCTTCAATCAGGGGCCCACCAAGGGCCTGGGCAAGATCCGGTTCCATGACTACCATCCGGTTTTTGATGCATTCCGGACCCTGCCCAATGTGACGGCCTTCATGGCGCAGATCCGCATATTCAAGGGCTCCCTGGAAAAAGCGGGGCCCGACAAGACGCAGGACATGGATCCGGCCTTTTCCCTGCCTTTGGGGGAGATGTTCAGCATCGTGGTCTATGGCCAGCTCATCCTCGAGCAGGCCCGGTACCAGGACCTTGACCCCGATATCACCAATCAGATTTTTGATTTCATGGTGCGGGACTTTGCACTCTTTGCGCTCCAGATCTACGGCAACCACGCCGCAAAGGAAGAACAACGGGACTTTTTCAGGGAAATCATGGAGGTCCGCGCGAAGGCGGATACGGATCAGTATCAGCAAGTGTGGGAAAAGTACGTATTTCCGCTGAACGGGGAATATACCATGAATCCATGAGAGGATGGAGGTTTGCGACGCATTTCGTAAGAGAATGATCAGAAAGAAGGGAAAGGCCGTGTTGAATAATAAATGACGGCACTATCCGAAGTTCTTTTTAAAAAGTAGTTTCGGGGGTTTTTTTCTATAGACGCGCCTGGTTTGCAGGGGGGAAATAAAATGGAAGGCGAAGAAACCGTTTTTGACAGGAATTATGAAGATTATCTTAAGCAGCTTGAAAATATTCCCGCTGAATTGATCGCCCCTGGACTTGGGGGTAAAGTATCAGAGGGTATAATAGAAATACCGCTGTTTGGGATAAACTATAAAATTTCTGTTGGAGGTATTTTCGATCCTGCCGGAAGTAAACCGGCTTATGATATCTGCATTATTTTGAGCAAGTATATTTTGCTATGCCCGGATGGCAATCCAAAAGAGGATGAATGGGTATCCTTCAGAGACTTGAAAAATTCAGGCCCTTTAACAAATTATTTTAGCAACAATGTTGAACATTCCATCGCTTCATATTTCAAGGGAAACGGCAATCGATTAGTAAAGGCGGGAAAATCAATATCGGGTTATCGGCCAGCGCTTGATGTTAATTATGATCTTGTCATGCAATTCGATGCACTTCCGAGGGTCCCTGTCATTTTGCTGTTTAACGATGCGGACGAAGAATTTTCTGAAAAATGTTCTGTCTTGTTTGAACGCCAGGCGGAAAAATATTTGGATGCGGAATGCCTGGCCATGCTGGGATGGCAACTTTTTGTTCATCTAAAGAAAGCAGACAAAAGGTGAAAATGACGTATTAAAGACGAATTGAAAGGAGATGAACCGCTCAGATTGTCCAGAATCTTCTTGACACTGATGGATTTATGTTGATATGGATTAAAGAATCTGAAGAAAATACGAAATATGATTTTCTGCTTTTAAAGCCCTGTACAAAAAAGTTTGATTAATTTCCCTGCCAGCCACGGGTCACTGATATTTTTATTCAATAATCTGATATTGATAAAAAGGCGAAAAAAGCAGCATGGAAAAATTCCAAAAGTGAAAAAATTTCCCTTTCATTAGCTCAATTCTCCGACAAAGGGAAAGGTTTCTGAATCCTTAGCCCCTGCCGAACAGACGGAAGACGCTTCAGATTTCACCACACATATTTTCCTTGGCTCCACACGAGCCTTTGTGCCCGGGCAGAATATATTTTGCCTGCCGGTGATTAAAGATCATTTCAGAAACGCGCACAATGACTTAAGTCGATAGAAGTGCGTTCGCCGTGCCAGCTGACAGCCCGTCACCATTTGAATCGCTGTTTAAACCGCATTTCCAGCGCCCTGTCCGTGTACCTGATCGAAACGGCTGATTTACTTCATGGTTGCATGGCCGACCCGGGATACCGGTTTCGAACCGATTGAATAGTTGCTATTTTTAGTATTTCCCCCGCATACAGGAGCTCAGTAATGAACATACGCGTAATGGTTGATATGTCGGTTACTTTATTACATCATGGACATATAAGACTTCTCAAAAAAGCCGCCGAATATGGAGACGTGGTGGTGGCACTGGCAGCGGATAAAGACATAGAGAAATACAAGGGACACACCCCTCTTTTGACGTGGGAATATAGAAAGGAAATCGTGGAATCCATCAGATATGTATCTGAGGTTGTTGTGGCGCCCTATATCCTCACCGATGCGGCGCTTGATGAACACGGTGTCAAATTTCTTGTGCACGGGGACGACAATTTCAACACGGTCAGTAAGGATCGGTTGATCATATTTGCCAGAACTCCTGCCATCAGCAGCAGTCTGCTGCTTTCGCACAATCATCGAATTGAAAGCATCTCCGTCACCGCGAATTCTGATTATGCTGCGCAACAGTTCTATGAAACAAAACCCGCAAATCATTCCGATACTCAGGGAGAAAGACGGCGCAACGAACCATCGCTGGGTCCGTTAAGTTTTAATGCGGTTCAGGTTTAGGAGTCACGAAACTTGGATACCCGTCACAAGTTTCCAAATCTCGCCAAGGCTGAAAGTGACGGGATGTTCTGCTATCATATTCAGCGCAGAATATCCTGTATTATCAGTTCTTATTGTCCTTCCATCGGAATATCAGCAAACATAGCGACCTTTATTGATTTTTGCTTTGCTGTTGGTGCGGCACTCTGCTTTTATATGCATTATTTTTATATCGGGGTTGTGTTTGTCATGTTGTTCGGACTTTGGTCCTGTGTTGACGGAGAGTTGGCGCGTCTCAGTGGGAAAACCAGCATATTGGGAGACTTCTATGATACGATGGTGGACCGTTCAGCCGAATTTATTATTATTACCAGCCTGCTGCTGGCATTTAAAGCGATTCCTCCGGTAGCATATTGGGATTTTCTGATGTTTGCATATATGGGCGCTGTTTTTCTGATCACCAATTCATCAGAAAAATTCAGATCCGCATATCATCAGAACTATCCAAAAAAAACGACCGAACCTTTATTCAGCTGGCTTTGTTCCGGGAGCGATATAAGATTACTTTATCTTTCCATCGGGGCGATTTGGTTTGCCGTTACGGGAAGTGCTGTTGTTCTTTCATGGCTGATCCTGATAATGACGATCGCATTGTACATCAATTTTATTTTCCGTCTCTGGAATATTCTTCAACTAAACAAACAAGGTATTCCCTGAAACCAGAATATGTACGGCATATGGAGGATAAGCGGATGAGAATCCTTCAATCTATCTCTTCATATCCAGGAACAATTTCTACGTCACCGACAGGGGATTTAATCTTCATTAAATAGATTTCCCGGCGACGGGGCGTAAAAATATAAAGCCAGTTGTTTCTATGTTCGACCCGGTATCCAGCTTCAAAGTCCAGGCCAAGCAGGCGTTTTATCAGCATCTTATTGATGTTTCTATGGGCGACGACTAAGACATGACCCTTTTCGGTAACTGAAAGTAATATCTCTTGCAGGGGTTTCTGGATTCGATCGTAAACAGTTCTAAGATTCTCGCCGCCGCCCGGCAGAGTCACATTTATTTCATCCCGTAAAAATGATTTATACAATTTTGCAGAGTAGTCATCCGAAAAATGAACCTTGTGTTCACCTTCAAACACACCGAGCCTGGCCTCATTTAGCGCCGGGGAAATCGTAAGAGGAATTTGTTTTTCATCACTCAGCGGCCGGGCTGTCTGGATTGTTCTCTGTAAAGCGCTGGTATAAATTTTCACAAGGGGTACCGATCGCAGATGAAAGAAAAAGTTTTTTCTCTGCCGGAAACCTTTCGGACTGAGAGGGCGGTCCTGCTGGCCCTGGATCAATCCCATCGCATTCCAATCTGTCTCCCCGTGACGGGCCAGCAGTAGACAGTTTTGCCGCAATTCGTACAAAAAGTCTTTTAGTGACGAGTATCTCATCATTCGCCTGAGTGATTATTGTAAAAGCTGGAACGAAATAAATAAGCTTATTCGAATTTTCAACTTTGTGTCAAATGGTTATGAAAATCTTAAACAAAATATAAATTAGGACTGCCGGATGAAAAACGAAATGATTCAGGATGAATTGGCAATGTTTAAAGCAACGGGATTTTTTGACGAAAAAGCCATCGCCATTCAGCATATCAAGGATTTTACAGAGATATCAAATAAACATGGTATCGATTATTGTATCATGTTCGGGCTCTTGCTGGGGTTGTTAAGGCACCATGATTTCATTCCCTGGGACGATGATATTGATATCGTTATTTTCGAGTATAACAAATTTACTGGGCGCTGCCGGAAAGAACTGGAAGGCAGAGGATACGTTATCCAGCCTGACATTCGAAACGGAAAAAATTGCGGTTGCCGGATTTTTCATAAAGACAATCGGAAAACAACTCACAAACCGGAGCTGGGTTTTCCCTGGATCGGCATCTGGGTGCATGAAAAAAATCAAGACCACTCTATCGGTTTCCCACCGGAAAATATCAAGTACGATCTCGGGGATTTTTTTCCGCTTCAGAAAATCCGATTCATGGGGGCCGAGATTAAAATTCCCAAGGATCCTATTAAAGTTTTAAATACATATTTTGGAAAACAGAACTGGATGGAATACTGTATGCCTTCGATTTTAGACCATCGAAAAGGCGGGCGGTCTACAGATTTTCCCCAAAAGAATTATAAACTGACCGATGTAATGAGATTTTTGCAAATCCCAACGGTCAGAACAGGAAACAGCGGGCGTCCCCTGTTTCCCAATTCGGCACATCCGGCCTTTACGGCTAAGCGTTGATCATGTCTGCCCGAACCACAGGCGGAAGATCCCGGTTTCTCCGAGGCCGGCAATTTTTACGGTATGCGGTTGGATGGCCCTGGCCCTTCTCTCTCCCATCGAAAAAATAGACTGCCATCATGCCCGGATTTGCCGGGTTGCGCAGGCTCAAACAATTAAGCAGGCTTGCTTCGTCCCAGTGGGCCACCTTGTAAAGACGCAAAGCCGGTTGCCCTGCCGATTATCTTTAGACGCAAACGCAAAAAAGGGGCTACGCGCAATTGCGTAACCCCTTGATGTATAGTGGCTGGGAGACCAGGATTCGAACCTGGGTTGACGGAGTCAGAGTCCGTAGTCCTGCCGCTGGACGATCTCCCATCTGCGATGCCCTTATTAGTTCTTTTTTAATCGCGCGTCAAGAAAAAATCAATCGGATGTTCCGGTCGCTGCAAGACCCGGCAAAAACCTAACCGTTCGTCTCCTTGTCCATTTTGTGACGGATAAATTCAATGGCGGTCTGTATCCGGTTCAGGGTTTTCGACCGGCCGATGAGGGCGATAACTTCGAAAATTCCGGGGCTGACGGTTTTCCCGGTCAGGGCCACCCGCACCGGCTGGGCAATTTTGCCCAATTTAAGCCCGGAAGACTCCATCACCGCTCGAAACGCATCTTCCAGCGCCTTTTCCTCAAAATCCGGCAACGATTCCAGTTGGCCGTATATCTGTTCGAGGGGGGCCAGGGCCGCGGGTTTCAGAAATTTTTTGGCGGCCTTTTCCTCGTACTGGATTTTCGCTTCGTAAAAAAACCGGGTGTTCTCGGCCAGCTCTTCCAGGGTTTTGCTGCGCGGACTCAGGGTTTCGATGAGTTTTTCGGACGCGGGCGTCATGGGATCGGCCATCTCAAATTCCCTGGCGTCAAGGAACGGGCGCAGGTGCGGCAATAACTGCCGCGGCGTGCTGTGGCGGATGTGCTCGGCATTTAGCGCCAGTAGTTTTTCCTGATTAAACACGCCGGGAGATTTGCCGATATTTTCCAGGGTAAAATATTCGATCAGCTCTTTCCGGGTAAAAAATTCCTGATCGCCGTGGGACCAGCCCAGCCGGACCAGAAAGTTCACCAGGGCATCGGGCAGAAAGCCCATTTCCCGGTAAGCGGTAACCGCCATGGCGCCGTGGCGTTTGCTCAGGCGCGCGCGGTCCTGTCCCAAAACCATGGGCACATGGCCGAACACCGGCAGGTCCGCCCCCAGGGCCTGGTACAGCAGGATCTGTTTCGGCGTATTGTTGACATGGTCATCTCCCCGGATCACGGTATTGATCCCCATGGTCAGGTCGTCGACCACCACCACGAAATTATAGGTCGGCATGCCGTCGCTGCGCTGAATGATGAAATCATCCAGTTCGGAATTCTGAAAAACGATATCTCCCTTGATCACATCGTGGAGTATGGTGGTTCCCGTCTGCGGCGCTTTAAACCGGACGACGGCGTTTTCCGAAGCCGGCAGATCTTTGTTCCGACAGGTGCCGTCATATTTGGGTTTGGCACCGGCGGCCATCGCTTTTTTACGCATTTCATCGAGCCGTTCAGGCGGGCAGGTGCAATAATATGCATGGCCGGCGGAAACCATTTTATCAATGTATTCCCGGTAGATATCGAGGCGCCGGGTCTGGTAGTAAGGGCCGTCGTCCCAGTCGATGCCCAGCCAGTTGAGGGCATCAAAGATTGTCTGAACGGATTCATCCGTGGAGCGGGCCGTATCTGTATCTTCAATACGTAATACAAAACGCCCCTTCATGTGCCGCGCGTAAAGCCAGTTAAATAAAGCTGTTCGTGCGCCACCAATGTGAAGATGACCGGTGGGGCTGGGGGGAAAACGAGTAATGACAGGTTGCATGTAAAGTTCCTTTTTTTCTTGGCGTGCCAGTTGGGTGGGCGAATGATTGATGACTCTGTTCCCACTGTATTATTGCATAGTTAATGCGTTCCATAAAGGATTGTCCGGATCCTTTTAAAACCATCGGTGAAGACAACCGGATACTGCGGCCGATTTCTCTGCCGGTGAAGAATGAATGTGGTTAAGGCGGTGTATTTCAAATGTATAATAATCCGCCGGGCAGATATAAATGCCCGATTCCCCCGGTATTCTTTTACTATAGTGTGTTATGTAGTAAAGTAATATAAGTTGTCCGTCCAAAAAGATCAACGCGCCGAAGGGTTTCGGACCGACCGGTTGACTGGCGGTTCGCTCCCCGTGCCTGGGCGGCAGTGGTTCGGTTGCTGTCGCAGATGGAATAATTAAATATATTTCAACATGTTAATTTTTTTTACCCATTCAGAAATCAATTTTTTTTGTTTTTAACATATCCAGGCGGGGGGGACAACAGGATATAAATATCGAAGTGAAAGAATCTCCACTTGACAAGAACAATTTTTTCAATTACTTAACGCAAGACTTTTAAACGATTGATCAATCGAATTGATCCATGGTTATACATATGAAACTTCAATAGGTTAGGAGATTACTTATGCCGGTCCCAAAGAGAAAGACATCTAAATCCAAAAAAAACAAGCGCCGGACACACTGGAAAACATCGGCGGCGACAGTCACGACCTGTCCGGAATGCGGCGAGCCCAAACAGCCCCACCGGGCCTGCCCGGAATGCGGCAGCTACAAAGGCCGTGTGGTCGTGGAACCCGCCGAAGATTAACCGTGAGTTAATAAATCGTATAAAACTGATGAGATAACCGAAGCGCCCACCACATTTAACTGGAGCGAAGGCGCTTCTTTATTTTTGTTTGTTTCAGTTTATCCGGTAACCGCAAGCACTTTTTCGACATGACCCACCGGCGGGGTCTATCCGGATCAAAAGAGACGGGGAGATGTAATTGCATGACCGAAAGTGTCGCTAAATCAATCACAGCACCACATGGCCTGGATGATGAATCCCGGCAGATGATCCTCGATATGGTCGATCAGCTGCAGGAACGGCTGTTGCCCCGGGATAAGGTTCTTGAATTTGATCAGCAGGAAATTTTCCCGGAAGACATCATCCGGCAGATGCTGGGCGCCGATATCGGGCTGCAGCTTCTGTTTATTCCGGAAGAATACGGCGGCATGGGAGGCGGCGCCCGGGATTGCTGCGCGGTGACCCGGCGGCTGAGTAAAATCTGTCTGGGCATCAGCACGGCTTTTTTTGCCATTCAGCTGGGCGCTGATCCGCTCATCGTCGGCGGGACTCCGGCCCAGAAACAGAAATGGCTCGGCGCGATTGCAGAAGGAAACGCCCTGGTGGCGTACGCCGTCACCGAACCGGGGGCCGGCAGCAACGTGGCCGCCATCAAAACCAAGGCCGACCCGATTCGCGACGATCAGGGTAACATCACTGCTTACCGGATCAACGGCAGCAAGCAGTTTATTTCCACGGGTGGATATGCGGATTTTATCACACTTCTGGCCATGACGCCGGAAGGCCCGACATTTTTTGTCGTGGAAAAAGATACCCCGGGGTTTGACCGGGGCAAGGGCGAAGTCAAACATGGTATCCGGGCATCGAATACTTCGCCGCTGACCTTTACCGACGCCGTTGTCCCGGCGGAAAACCTCATCGGCAATATCCCGGGCCAGGGCCTCAAGCAGGCCAACCAGGTTTTCGGCTATACCCGGCTCATGGTGGCGGCCATGGCACTGGGGTCGGCCGAGGCGGCCATGGATATTGTTGTCAACTATGCCCGGGAACGGGTGCAGTTCGGCACGGCCCTGGCGGAAAAACAGGGGTATACCCACAAGCTCGTTATTCCCCACTTGGTCCGTTTGAAAGCGGCGGCCGTCTATATTGATGAGATCGCCCATCGGCTGGATACCGGAGAAAAGGATCTCCAGGTCGAAGGCTCGATCGCCAAGCTGGTTACCAGCGAAGTGGCCAACCGGGCGGCTGATGATGCGATTCAGGCCCTGGGCGGGTATGGTTATATTACTGAATTTGGCGTTGAGAAAATTAAACGGGATGTGAAGATCACGTGCATTTATGAAGGGACCAGCGAAATCCAGCAAAGCATCATCAGCACGTTTCGCTGGAAGAAAACCTGGAAGACCAAAGGCGGCTATTATCGGGAAATCGCCGCCGAAATGGCCGCTCTGGCCGATCAATCCCCGGCATCCGGATGCCGCTATGTGGGTATTGCGGCCGACCTCCTCAACCGGTTGATCGACCGGGTACACCGGCACCGGCTCACCAAAAAGCAGTATATCATGTTTACCCTGGCCGACCTGATGGCCTACGTGGAAGTCGGCGCCGCCATGGGGCGCAGTGTCGCGGGCAGCGGAGCCGATTCGGTCGCCATGGCGGAAGCCCGGATTTTTGCCAATGATGTGGCCAAGGTGGCCACGGACAGCGCCATGAAAATTTTAAGGGCCAGTGACGTGTTTGACGAGGGAGATATTGCATCACTGCTCAAAGACAGTGCGTTTAACGAATTGCAGCAGAGCTATCACGGCTTGATCGCCGATCTGGATCAGGTGGCCGGAGCGGTTTTCGGCGCCTGAAACCGGGTGAATCACGGAAAAACAAACCTCAACAGCAGGATCGATTTTTATTTGAAAGGAGGCATAACAAATGTCAGTAACGGATAAAATTAAAAAGGTGATTGCAGACAAATTAAGTGTGGATGCGGATGAAGTGGTCCCCGAGGCGCATTTTGTGGATGATCTGGGCGCGGATTCCCTTGATCTGGTTGAACTGATCATGTCCATGGAAGAAGAGTTTGATATCGAAATTTCCGATGAAGATGCCGAAAAACTGGCCACCGTTAAAGATGTTATGGATTACGTAACGGCCAATACCTAGGCCGCTTCTGTCGGGGACTTTCCCGTTGCCGGATTTTTGACAGATGGCGCTGAACCGGGAAAATACGCAATCGTTCAAGGTCCGGCAGGCCGGGGGCGCCAATGAATACGGCCGCCGGCCTTGATTTCGGAGCGGCCGGCTGATTTTCATATCGAGCCTGGGCGCCTGAGCAGATACGGGTTTAAAATACCGCTTAAAAGGGAGTAAAGGAGATTTTTTGAACAGACGAGTCGTTATCACCGGTGTGGGCCTGGTCACCCCCCTGGGGACCGGCGTGGAAAAAACGTGGCGCGCCCTGTGCAACGGGGAATCCGGTATGGGACCGATCACCCGCTTTGATCCATCAAAGTATCGCACGCGGATTGCCGCCGAAGTCAATGATTTTCATCCTGAAGATTTTCTGGAAAAAAAAGAAATCGCCCGAACCCAGCCTTTTATGGCCTATGCGCTGGCCGCCACCCAGATGGCAATCGAAGATTCCGGGCTGGTCATTGACGCGGAAAATATGAACCGGGTGGGCGTGATCACCGGCTGCGGGCTGGGGGGACTGTCGTTGCTTGAAGACATGTGCCGGATCATCGAAACCAAAGGCCCCCGGCGGGTCTCCCCGTTTTTTATTCCTACGCTGATCGGCAATATGGCGGCCGGAATTATCTCCATCAAGTTCCAGGCCAAGGGACCCAACGCCTCGCTGGCCACGGCCTGCGCGGCCGGTACCCATGCCGTGGGAGACGCCTTCAAGCTGGTCCAGACGGGGAAAGCCGAGGCAATGATTACCGGCGGGGTGGAGTCCGTGGTGACCCCGTCCTGTGTGGCCGGTTTCAGTGCCATGAAGGCGCTCTCGACCCGCAATGACGACCCTGAAAGGGCATCCCGGCCCTTTGATCGGGATCGGGATGGTTTTGTGGTGGGCGAAGGCGCCGGGATTGTCATTCTGGAACCCATGGACAGCGCCCTCAAGCGCGGTGCCCCTATTTACGCTGAAATGATCGGTTACGGCATGAGTGGCGACGGCTACCACATGGCCGCCCCCGCGCCGGACGGCGAAGGCATGGCCCGGTGCATGCAGGCGGCCCTGGATGACGGCCGGGTATCATACAAAGATATTGATTATATCAACGCCCACGGGACGTCGACGCCGATTAACGACCTATATGAAACCCGCGCCATAAAAACCGTGTTCAAAGAGCATGCCCCGCAGATCGCCATCAGCTCAACCAAATCCATGACCGGCCATCTGCTGGGAGGATCCGGTGGAATCGAGACGGCTTTCACGGCCCTGACCGTCAAGCACGGTGTTATTCCGCCGACCATCAACTGTGACCATCCGGAAGAGGAACTGGATCTGGACTACGTTCCCAATGTGGCCCGCACGGCCCGGGTGCGCTGTGGCATGAGCAATTCCTTTGGCTTCGGAGGCACCAACGCCACCGTGATCATTGGAGAATTTGATCCGAACCGTTCATGAACCGGACGGGCGCTGATCGGATCGGACTTTAAACCCATCAATTTTATGCATTGAGGTGCCGCAATGACTGTCGAGAAAAATCCCATTGTTATCGGATCTGATCATGCCGCCTTTGATCTCAAGGAAAATATCAAGAACTACCTGCAGCAGCGGGGCTACGAAATTGAGGATGTCGGCACCCACAGCACCGAATCGGTCCACTATCCGGAATACGGCCGTAAAGTCGCTTCCCGTGTGGCGGACGGACAATTCAAGCAGGGTATCCTGATGTGCGGCACCGGCCTTGGCATGTCCATGGTCGCCAATAAATTCCCCGGCGTCCGGGCCGCGCTGTGCAACAACCTTTTTGCCGCCGCCATGAGCCGCCGGCACAATAACGCCAATATCCTCGTCATGGGGGGACGCGTGATCGGCGTGGACCTGGCCCATGAGATCGTGCAGATTTTCCTGAGAACCGAATTTGAAGGCGGCCGGCACCAGCTTCGTCTCGACCAGTTTGACCGGCTCCCCTGATTCGGATTCACAGATAAACAAGCCGGAAAAGCGTTGCGGCTGCCGTGACCACCACCTCCC
>CAZNZW010000012.1:14536-18092 GCA_964577615.1 uncultured Desulfobacterales bacterium
TATCCGGCCAATTAGATATGGACTTTTTACCCCTGACTGCGGTAGATTGGGATGAACCGGTCACCACAAGTCTAACAGGAAGATACCCGTGAATTTGTCAATTATCGAACATACCGATCCTCAAATTGCCGCCGTTATCAGGGAAGAAACGGCGCGGCAGAAACGAACCATCGAATTGATCGCTTCCGAAAACATTGCCAGCCCGGCAGTGATGGCCGCCCAGGGAAGCATGCTGACCAACAAATATGCGGAAGGCTATCCCGGCCATCGCTATTACGGCGGATGTCTGCATGTTGACACCGCCGAGACCCTGGCAATTGAACGGGCCAGGCAACTTTTTGATGCCGCCGAAGCCAATGTTCAACCCCATTCCGGATCCCAGGCCAATATGGCCGCCTATTTTGCCCTTTTATCTCCTGGAGACACCATTCTGGCCATGGATCTGGCCAACGGCGGCCATTTAACCCATGGCAGCCCGGTCAGTTTTTCGGGCCGTCTGTTCAAGTTCATCCACTATGGGCTGGATAAAGAAACCGGCCGGATCGATTACCGGCAGGTAGCGGATCTGGCCCGGCAACACCGGCCGAAAATGATTGTCTGCGGGGCCAGTGCCTACTCCCGCATCATTGATTTCAAAACATTTGGCGAAATCGCCAGATCCGTTGACGCCTTCCTGATGGTGGACATGGCCCATATTGCCGGGCTGGTGGCCGCCGGCGTACATCCGTCTCCCGTGCCCCATGCCGACGTGGTGACCTCGACGACCCATAAAACCCTGCGGGGGCCCCGGGGAGGGCTGATTTTATCATCCGGTCACGGCGCGGCGATCAATAAAGAGATATTTCCGGGTATTCAGGGGGGGCCGTTGATGCATATCATCGCCGCCAAGGCCGTGGCCTTTGAAGAAGCAATGACGGAAGCATTCAAAACATATCAGCAGGCTGTCATCGACAACGCCCGGGCCCTGGCCGATCATCTCATGGCTGGCGGGGTGGATCTGGTCAGCGGCGGCACCGATAACCATATGATGCTGGTCGATCTGCGCAGTTTTAATATTACCGGCCGGGATGCGGAAAAAGCCCTGGAGCGGACGGGCATCACCACGAACAAAAACAGTATCCCGGACGATCCCCGCGGCCCCAGGGTGACCAGTGGTATCCGTATCGGTACGCCAACGATTACTTCCCGCCACATGGGACTGCGCGAGATGGAAATACTGGCCCGGTTAATTCTGGATATTCTCAGATCGCCCGATGATGGGGGAACCATCCGTCACGTCCGGCGGCAGGTGGATGAATTATGCGATGCGTTTCCCCTGATGCGCCGGACATAAGGGGGGGCGTCTGGCGCGCCAGGACGTTTTTAATCGAGAATCGGAGATAAAATATGAAATGCCCGTTCTGTGGCGAAATCGACAATAAAGTCATCGATTCCCGCCTGAGTAAAGATGGTCTTGTCATCCGTCGCCGGCGGGAATGCCTGGTCTGTACGCGTCGGTTTACCACCTACGAACATGTTGAAAAAATTCCGATCATGATCGTCAAAAAAGACGGCCGCCGGGAAGCATATAACCGGGACAAGGTCGGCGCCGGGCTGAAAAGGGCCTGTGAAAAACGGAATATCAGCATGGAGGTAATCGATACGTTTCTCGATGAACTGGAAAGCGATTTACGGGAAATGGGCAAGAAAGAGATCCCTTCCCATGCCATCGGCGAAAAAGTCATGGCCCGGCTTCATGCCATCGATGATGTTGCCTATGTCCGTTTTGCTTCCGTATATCGGGAGTTTAAGGATGTAAATGATTTCGTGGAAGAATTGAAAAGCCTGCTGAGCCAGGATAATTAAGGGGACCCGGTGTGACCAGGGAGATTGACACGGACGCGGCGTACATGCGCCGGGCGCTGGATCTGGCCGCCAAAGGCCGGGGTACCACGTCTCCCAACCCTATGGTGGGCGCCGTGGTGGTTAAAAACGGCCGAATTGCGGGACAGGGATACCATCGGGCGGCGGGCAGTGCCCACGCCGAGGTCAACGCCCTCGATGATGCCGGGACAGATGCGGGAAATGCCACGCTTTACGTGACACTGGAACCCTGCAACCACACGGGGCGGACGCCGCCGTGCACGGAAAAAATTCTGGCCGCCGGCATTAAACGGGTCGTCATCGCCATGCCGGATCCCAATCCCCGCGTGGCCGGCGGCGGCGGGAAATATCTGCAGGCGCATGGCGTTGCCGTTACCTGGGGAATCTGTGAAACAGAGGCCCGCCGGTTAAACGAGGCGTTTATTAAATTTGTCCGTACGGGCCGCCCGTTTGTCGTGGTTAAATGCGCCGCCACGCTGGATGGCCGTCTGGCCACCGGCAATGGGGATGCCAGATGGGTCACCGGGACCGCCGCCCGTGAACATGTCCACCGGCTGCGTTGCGCCGTCGATGCGATTCTGGTGGGGATCGATACGGTTTGCGCGGATGACCCCCGGCTTACGGCCCGGGCGGAAAATACGACCGCCGATCCGGGCCGGACGTGTGATCCCGTTCGAATTGTGATTGATCCGTTTCTGCGGATCGACCCGGCCGCCCGCATGCTGAATCAGACGTCCGACGCGGAAACGATTCTGGTCACCGGCGAAGAAATTGACCCGCTCAAGGCCGGCGATGTAAAAAAAAAACAGGCCCGTATCCTTTCCCTGCCACTGATCCGGGGGAAAATTGATTTCGGACATTTGATGGACCGGCTGGGGCGGCTGGATATCACCAGTCTCCTCATCGAGGGCGGCGGTGGTATGATCGGCGCTGCTTTTCGGGCGGGTATTGTGGACAAGGCGCTCTTTTTCTTTGCCCCCAAAATTATGGGTGGCGATGACGGGGTGCCAATCTGCCGCGGCCCCGGCGCGGAAAAAATGAAAGACTGTATCGGGCTGACGTCGGTGCGGACCCAGCGGTTTGACGATGATATTCTCATCGAGGGATACGTCGCCTGAATGATGAATGGCGAATGGGCCATTTACAGTCACATTTAACGATTCAAAATCAAAAATAAAACGATTATGTTTACCGGAATTATCGAAGGACTGGGGACCATTAACGCGCTGAGGCCCATGGGTGAGGGCGCCCGGCTGACGGTGGGCACCGATTTCCCCCTGACCGGCACCCGTGTTGGAGACAGCATTGCGGTGAATGGCGCCTGTCTGACGGTGGTGACCCTGGGAGCCCGGCGGTTTTCCGCGGATCTGTCTCCGGAAACCATGGAAAAGACAACCTTCCGCACGGCCCGGACCGGTCAGTCTGTCAATGTCGAACGGGCCATGCGCCTGTCCGATCGGCTGGATGGTCACCTGGTCTCCGGCCATATTGATGGTGTCGGAACCATCGGTGCCATTGAAAGTCGGGGAAACGCCCTTATTGTCACCGTGGATGTGCCGGATCACCTGGCCCGCCACATGATCACCAAGGGATCGGTGGCCGTCGACGGCATCAGCCTGACGATCAACGCCTGCGGCGCGTCGCATTTTAGGGTGAGCATTATTCCCCATACGGCCAGAATAACGACAATCGG
>CAZNZW010000012.1:18192-56518 GCA_964577615.1 uncultured Desulfobacterales bacterium
TATGCCGATAATTTCCATAAAAGAAGCCATCGCCGATATCCGTGACGGCAAAATGGTGATCCTTGTTGATGACGAAGACCGGGAGAATGAAGGCGATTTAACCATTGCGGCCGAAAAGGCTACCCCTGAAACCATTAATTTCATGGCCCGCTACGGCCGGGGCCTGATCTGTTTACCCATGACCGGAGACCGGTGCGACCAGCTGGGTCTGCCGATGATGGTGGATCACAACACCTCGCCGTTTGAAACAGGATTTACCGTTTCCATTGAAGCGCGCTGTGGCGTCACCACCGGTATTTCGGCCGCCGACCGGGCCAGAACGGTCCTGACGGCCGTGGCCAAAGACGCCACGCCCGATGATCTGGTGCGGCCGGGTCACGTATTTCCCCTAAGATCAAAAAACGGCGGGGTTATCGTACGGGCTGGACAAACGGAAGGTTCCGTCGATCTGGCCCGTCTGGCCGGGCTCACCCCTGCCGCCGTTATCTGTGAAATCATGGAAGACGACGGGACCATGGCGCGCATGCCGTCCTTAAAACAGTTCAGTGAGCATCATGGAATCGGTATCTGTACCATTGCCGATCTGATTGAATACCGGATGAAAACCGAGTCGTTTGTCCGCCGGGCAGTGGAGGCGGAAGTGCCGACCGTCAACACCGGGCCGTTTAAAGTCATCGTTTACGAAAATGATGTCGAGGACCTGCAGCATATCGCCCTGGTAAAGGGAGAGATCGATCCGGAAAAACCCACCCTGGTACGGGTTCACTCCGAGTGCCTCACCGGTGATATTTTCGGGTCCCTGCGCTGTGACTGCGGCGACCAGCTGCTCAAAGCCATGGAGATGATTGCCGACGAAGGCTGCGGAGTGCTTCTGTACGTACGCCAGGAGGGCCGCGGTATTGGCCTGGTCAATAAGCTCAAGGCGTATAATCTTCAGGATCAGGGGCTGGATACGGTCGAAGCCAACGAGCATCTGGGGTTTGATGCGGATTTACGCAATTACGGGATCGGCGCCCAGGCACTGGTGGACCTTGGTATCCGCAAAATCCGTCTGTTGACCAACAACCCGAAAAAAATGATCGGCCTGCAGGGATATGGCCTGGAGATTGTCGAACAGGTACCCATTGAAATCGAATCCAACGATTACAATCGGGGGTATCTGGAGTGCAAGAAGATGAAGATGGGACATTTGCTCAATCTGGATGCCACTCCCTGATGATCGGATCTGTCCATGTGGAATTTAAATAAAAAACCATAAAGGAGGCGACGTCGTGCCAAACGTCATTGAAGCAAAATTAACGGCGGAAGGAAAAAAGTTCGCGTTGATCGTCAGCCGGTTCAACGATTTTATTACCGACCGCCTGGTGGGCGGAGCCCTGGACGCTCTGGTCCGCGCCGGTGCCCGGGACGAAGATATCGATGTCGTTAAAGTGCCCGGCGCCTTTGAAATACCGCTGGTCGCGCAGAAGCTTGTGGAAAAAAAACATTACGATGCGGTGATCTGCCTGGGGGCCGTTATCCGCGGCGCCACGCCTCACTTTGATTATGTGAGCGCGGAAGTCAGCAAGGGTATCGCCCAGGTCGGTCTGGCGGCGGGGACACCGGTGATTTTCGGCATCGTCACCACCGATACCATCGAGCAGGCCATCGAACGGGCCGGGACCAAAGCGGGCAACAAGGGCTTCAGCGCGGCCATGACCGGTATCGAAATGGCCAATCTGACCGACGTTATCGCCAGCGCATCGTAACGGATGCGTCGATCCGTTGCGCCGCCGGTGCATACGGGCATAAATCGTATCCAGACCACAACGAAGACAGACTAGCCATGGGTGTTCGCCGACGGGTCAGAGAGATTGCCATGCAGGCTCTCTACTATATTGATATCCGGGGAGACGATTCGGATGACAAGGTCGATCTTTTTTTTCAGCTGCACACGGCGCCTGAAAAACAGAAAGACTTTCTGCTGGAACTGATCACCGGTGTGATCCGGTACCGCGAAACGCTCGATGCGATCATTGACAGGTTTTCCAGCCACTGGAAAATCAGCCGGATGTCATGCGTCGACCGAAACGTCCTGCGCATTGCCGTCTTCGAAATTTTAGCCCGGGAAGACATTCCGGCCAAGGTATCCATCAACGAAGCCATCGACATCGGGAAAAAATACGGTACCGGGGATTCCGGTGCGTTTATAAATGGTGTTTTAGACAGTATTCATCAGGAGTGGAATCAGGGCCGGATTACTTTCGAGCCACAGACAGATTCAGCACCGGAGAAAAAGAGAAAGGAGGCAGAAAAAGAAACGATCGTAAAAGACGATCCGGCAGCCTCACCTCAGACGGCTGCGCCCCGGAAGCACTCGGTCCGCCTGACGGCCCGGTTACGCAAGCGGGTAGTCGGGCAAAACAAGGACGCCTAAAAAAGGAGGAGCAGACGATGACAGCCAGACAGATTCTTTTAAACGCAGATGAAATACCCCGCCAGTGGTACAATATTTTAGCGGATATCAAAATGAATCCCCCCCTGGGCCCCGATGGCAAACCGATCACGCCCGATGCCCTGGCTCCGGTATTTCCCATGAACCTGATCGAGCAGGAAGTCAGTTCCGATCGGTGGATCGACATCCCCGAACCCGTTCTCGATATCCTCAGTATCTGGCGTCCGGCACCGCTGGTTCGGGCCCTGGCCCTTGAAAAAGCCCTGGACACGCCGGCCCGGATCTATTTTAAAAACGAATCCGTCAGTCCGCCGGGCAGTCATAAGCCCAATACGTCCGTTCCTCAGGCCTACTACAACAAGGTCTTCGGCATCGAAAAAATAACAACGGAAACGGGTGCCGGCCAATGGGGCAGCGCCCTGTCGTTTGCCTGCTCCCAGTTCGGCCTTGAATGTAAAGTTTTCATGGTTCGTGTCAGTTTTGACCAGAAGCCTTACCGCAAGTCGATGATGCAGACCTGGGGCGGTAAATGTATCGCCAGCCCCAGCCCGGAAACGAAAGCCGGCCGGGATATCCTGGCCCAGGATCCGGATACGCCCGGGAGCCTCGGCATCGCCATCAGTGAGGCCATCGAAGCGGCGGTCAGCGATACCAGTGGTAAAACCCGGTACTCTCTGGGCAGTGTGCTCAATCACGTCATGCTGCACCAGACAATTATCGGTCTGGAGGCCAAAAAACAGCTCGAAAAAGTCAACGAATACCCGGATGTGGTCATCGGCTGTGCCGGCGGCGGCAGCAACTTTGCCGGCCTGGCGTTTCCCTTTGTCTACGATAAAATCAACGGCCGGGAGGTTGATATTTACCCGGTGGAACCCACCGCCTGTCCCACCATGACCCGGGCGCCGTTTGTCTACGATCATGGGGATACGGCCAAATACACGCCGATGCTGCCCATGCACAGCCTTGGACACGCGTTTGTACCGCCACCGGTTCACGCCGGCGGCCTGCGGTATCACGGCATGGCCCCCACGGTCAGCCAGCTGATCACCGAAGGCATCCTCGAGCCCAAATCCGTCACCCAGCTGGCCGCTTATAAAGCCGGTGTCCTGACCGCCCGGTCGGAAGGGATTATCCCGGCACCTGAAACCAACCACGCCCTGGCCTGTGTGGTGGATGAGGCGTTGAAAGCCAAGGAAGAAGGCAGGGAAAAGGTCATCCTTTTCACCTGGAGCGGCCATGGCCTGCTCGATCTGGCCGCCTACGATAAATATTTTTCCGGCAAGCTCGATGATTATCATCTGGAAGATGATATTCTCGAGAAGAATGAAAGCGTTTTTGCCGATTATCCGAAGCCGGACAACGTCACCAGCCGTTAGGTTGTCTCTGTCCGGAGTTAACGGGACTGATTTATCATGCCTCAACCTTTCAACAAGATGCGACGGCGCTGCCCGCGTCTGGGAAGCGCCGTTTCCTTTGAATACTGCCGTACCCATGCGTCGGAAAGTCCCCCCTGCTGGAAAATTCTGGACTGCTGGTGGGAAGCCTTTGACGTGGTCGGCGTATTAACCGATGAACTGGGCGCCGAGGCCGTCCAGCGGCTGGCCGACAGTCGGCCGCCACCGAAAACCGCCAGCCTGATCACGTTGATCGAACAGGCCCGCAACCGGTGCACCGATGATTCCTCATAGACTGCTGTCACGCCGGCTGATCCGGATGACACCAGCGCTGCCCATCGGCGGCCGGCCTGAGCGTGCCATCACCCCAACCCGACGATAATGATTCGTCATGACGACCCGGCACACCGGTGGATCGAACCATCAACCGGTGTGTCCCCTGACAGGAGGACACCCTTGATCATTAAAAAATTGCCCGTTGGACCGATTATGGCCAATTGCTTTATCCTCGGCTGCGAGGAAACCCGTAAGGCGGCCGTTATCGACCCGGGCGACGAAACGGATAAAATTCTTCTTACCCTGGCGAGCGAACAGCTGACAGTGGAACAGATCATCAATACGCACTGTCACTTTGATCACGCCGGTGGAAATAAAAAAATGAAGGATGCCACCGGTGCGCCGCTGGTCCTGCATGCCCTCGAAATACCGGTTCTGGAAAATCTGGAATCCAGTGCGGCCCGGTGGGGCCTGGCGATGGAAGCGTCTCCTGCACCGGATCGGACGGTGGCGGATGGCGATACGATCACCTTTGGCAATATCACGTTGAAGGTGATTCATACACCCGGGCATTCCCCCGGCGGGATCTGCCTGCAGGCCGGCGATGTCCTCTTTGCGGGCGATACGCTTTTTGCCGGATCCATCGGGCGGACCGATTTTCCGGGCGGTGACCACCAGACCCTGTTGAGCAGTATCCGTGAAAAACTTTTTTCGATGGATGACGATGTCCGGGTATATTGCGGCCATGGCCCCGAAACCACCATTGGCGTCGAAAAGCGCACCAACCCGTTTGTTCAGGTGTAAATACGGCTTCCTCCGGATGAAAAGCCCCTGGCGGCCCGGAGGGTGAACACTAAGGAGACACACAAGATGGAAAACATGCTGTCGGGTCAGGTAGCCATTATCACCGGTGCCGGAAGGGGGATCGGCCGGGCGACCGCGCTGGTCTTTGCCAGAGAGGGCGCCCGGGTTGTCGTCAGCGACATAGACACGGCGCCCGCCGAGGAAACCGTTGCCGCCATTAAGGCGGCGGGAGGAACGGCCATGGTTTGCGCCGGTGATGTAACCGCGCCGGATTTTGCTGAAAAGATCGTTCAGGCGGCAGTGGACCGCTGGGGCGGCCTCCACATTCTTGTCAACAACGCCGGCTATACATGGGACGCCGTTCTTCATAAGATGACGGATGCCCAGTGGCAGGCCATGCTCGATATCCATGCAACGGCGCCGTTCCGCATGATCCGTGCCGCCGCCCCCTATTTCCGGGAAGCCGCCAAAAAGGAAATGGCCGAAGGATCCGCGGTGGCCCGAAAAATTATCAATATATCCTCCATGGCCGGCACTGGCGGGAATGCGGGGCAGGCCAATTATGCGTCGGCCAAATCCGCCGTCATCGGATTGACAAAGACCCTGGCCAAGGAATGGGGCAAATTCAATGTTCAGGCCAATGCCGTGGCCTTCGGATGGATCGATACCCGCCTGACCCGGGAAAAAGAAGCGGGCGAAACCCTCGAGCGCGCCGGTGAATCCGTGCCCATCGGCATTCCCGATGCCATGCGCCAGATGATGACCATGATGATTCCCCTGGGCCGGGCCGGCACGACTGAAGAAGCCGCCAACGCGATTTTATTTTTCGCTTCCCCCCTGTCCAATTACGTATCCGGCGAAGTGCTGATGGTCAGCGGGGGATTTGTCATCTGATTCCGGTGTATTGCCCGGCCCAAAACGGGAAAGTGAACAGCCATGGTTAACGTATTGCCCGGCCACCTGCGGGGCATCCTCTCCCTGACGCTTTACGCACTGAATACGGTCTTCTGGTCGGTGCTCCTTTTTATCATTGCCCTGGCCAAGGCCCTGGTGCCTGTCACGGCCTGGCGGCACAGGTGCAGCCGGATACTCAATGCCATCGCGGAAAACTGGATCGGCATCAACACGTTCAGCCAGAATCTGGTCGGCCATACCCGCTGGGATATTCAGGGCGCCGAGCGCCTCAACCCGTCGGACTGGTATCTGGTTGTTTCCAATCATCAGTCCTGGGTGGATATTCTTGTGCTGCAGCGGATATTTAACCGGAAGATTCCATTTTTGAAGTTTTTTATTAAGAAAGAGCTGTTCTGGTTCCCGGTCCTGGGCCTGGCCTGGTGGGCGCTGGACTTTCCCTTTATCCAGCGGTATTCGAAAACCAGACTCAGGAAAAACCCCCATCTGAAGGGAAAAGACCTGGAAATCACCCGCAGGGCCTGCGAAAAGTTCAAAAAAATCCCGGTGTCGATCATGAATTTTGTGGAAGGCACCCGGTTTACCCGAAAGAAGCACCGCCGCCAGCATTCGCCCTATACCCATCTGCTGAAACCCAAGGCCGGCGGTATTGCATTCGTCCTCGGCGCCATGGGCGATCAGATCCACCGGATACTCGATGTCACCATTGTTTATCCGGGCACATCCAGCAGTTTCTGGGCCCTGCTCTGCGGCAACATCAAAGAGATAAAGGTGAGCGTCCGATCCCTTCCCATCGGCCCGGAACTCATCGGTGACTATGCGAACGATGCGGTCTTCCGAAAGCAGCTGCAGCAGTGGGTCAATGATATGTGGGGCGACAAGGACCGGTGCATGGCTGAAATGCTGGGAGCCGATAGCGCCTGAAAGTTGATCCCACCGGTTGGTCCGGCAATCCCTGCATAAAGACGTTTTTCACGCCTGATTGTATTTTTCCGCTTTTCCCCGCACGGCATCGGCCGGGTATTTGACGGCATTAATCTTGATTTTGTCCCGCGCGGCCCGCAGGGGGTCGATGCCGAGTTTTCCGGCCAGCATGACCAGATAGATGAGCACATCGCCGATTTCAGACCGGATGGCGGCCCGTTTGCCGGGATCTTCGATGTAGCTCTGTTTCTGACTCAGCCACTGGAAGTGCTCAACCAGTTCAGCCACCTCTACGCTGAGGGCCATGGCCAGATTTTTGGGTGAGTGGAAAGGTTCCCACTCGCGGTCGGCGGCAAAGCGGTCGAGTTGTTCGATCAGATCTTTCATGTCAGCTCGTATTGTTTCATTATTTTCGGGGAGATGGCGTCCCTGGCCAAATCAACCAGGTGGGCGTGGTGCGTGAAAAAGATTACCTGGGTTTTCCGGGCCAGGCCGGCGATCACTTTGAGGGTGGCGGCGGCCCGGTTGTCGTCGAAGCGGAGCAGAATATCATCAACGATAAAGGGCAGGGGTTCGTGGCGGGTGAGGTATTGTTCGAGGCTGGCCAGTCGCAGAGCCAGGTAAAGCTGGTCGGCAGTGCCGTCGCTCATGCCGGCCACCGGTACAATCCGCCCGCCGTTCGCCCGGATACCGACGAGAACCGGTTGCCCCTTGGCGTCGTATTCCGCCCGGATACCGGTAAAGGACCCTGCCGACATGCGCGCGAAAAGTTCACCGGATCGGCGGATCAAAGGCCCCTGGTGTTTTTCGCGGTATTGCTCGATGGTGCGTGTCAGGATTCCCATCGCGATTTTGTGGCGTGCGTAGGTTTCGACGGCAGTGTCGAGATCGGCCAGTAACTGCTGCTTTTGTTCGGCATATCCGCCTGCCCGGGCGCTGCCGTCCATTTTTTCCAGTTCGGTTCTTTCTGTCCCGATGGTCTGGTCAAGCACCGACCGTTCGCTTTCCAGGGCAGTGATTTCGGCGGTGATGCGATCCAGTTCCGGGGAAATCCGGTCCGCCGTCACGGTGCCGGCTTCGGCTGTGAAGGCCGCCACGGTGGCGCCGGCGCCCAGTTCCCGCACCCGGCTCTCGAGGGTGTCCCGCTCGGCCAGCAGCCGCCGCCGGCGCCGGGCGCGTGTGATTACCCCCTCGATTTCGTCGGGATTCTGACAACAGGCCTGACGGCATAAATCGGCAAGGCGGGTTTGAGCTGCGGTGGTCTGCCGGGCGGCATCTTTTTGTTCGGCGGTCAGGGCTGCCAGCCGGGCCTCAAAATTTTTCCTTAAGGCCAGCTGCTCCCGGGCGCTGATCAGGCGGGCGTGGAGTTTCTCAGTGGCTTCCGGCGGGGCAGCCTCCAAAAGACAAGGGTCGAGATCCTCGATAAGCGGGCGCAACCGGTTCTGGAAGGACTCGATCTCCCGGTCGGTGCTGTCAATCTGTTTTTTCAGCACTTCCGTTTCATCGGCAAGGCGTTTGGCATCGCGGATATTGTCGACGATGCGCATGGCTGCCGCTGGACGAACAGATGGCGCCACACCGATGGCCTGCAGGCCGGCGGTCCATTGTGCCTCCCACCGGGCCCGGGTCTTGGATAGACCGGCGAGCTCGGTATCAATTTCTGCCATCTCGCGGCGGCCGGCATCCCGGTCGGCCATGATCTTATCTGCCCGGGCCTGCAGAGCATCCCGGGCGTCTATCGTTTCAGCGGCAATAGTCACCAGGACGGCCAGCGAAGCCGACGGGTCCGGTACCTGACCGGCGTCCTTCAGATCCTGGGCCAGCTGGGCCCTGAGTGCCGCAATTTCTTCAGCCAGCCCGGCGGCTTTGATTTTTTCGGCCCGCAGGGCGTCGATTTTCTCCCGGATAGCGGTCAGGTCCGCCAGCCAGCGCCGCATCTCGAGCGGCGATCTCGGGATAATCTCCACCGGTTCCCATATCTTCCGCCAACGGTCTTCGATTTCCGTCTGTTCTGCCCGGGTGGCGGCCAGATCGGCGTCAATATCGACGATTTTTTTTTCGATGGCCTGCCGGCGGGCTTCAAAAACGCTGCGGCGGCTGACCTGTTCGGCTTCCCGGCGAAGGCGGTCGGCGATATGATCGGCCTGATGCATGCTCTTTTCAAAAGCCGTGGTCAGGTCCGGATGACCGTCAAATTTTTCGGTAAAGGCCGTGTGATTCTCAGGCGGCGGGCGGTTGTCCAGAGCAGCGCGGATCAGGTCCCAGCCCTGGCGCCGGACGGCTCGCGCGGCCGCCAGGTCGGCCGCAGAGGGAACGTTCCAGTCCCGCCGGATGGCTTCCAGATCGGTCTGGATACGTAACAGCTCTTCGGTCGCCGCCTGCCGCTCGTCCAGTCGCCGATCGATCCGGGTGGTGGTTGCCGTCAGTATTCTGTCGAAATGATCCACGGTTTCCGGTACCGGGCACCGGGCCGTGTCGATTTTATCCGGATACCCGGACAAAAACGGGAAGCGCTTGACAGCAGTATCCAGGGTGGCCTGCCGGGTGTCCAGTTCGTGTATCTGTTCCCGGTACCGCTCTTCCAGGGGACCGGCTGCCTGAATTGCCTTAACCCGGGCGGACAGCGCCGTCAAATCAGCCAGATCCGGTAATTGCCGGGCATCAGTTTCCAGAATCCGCTGCCGCGCCTCGCATTTCCGTCGTCGTGTTTCGGCCGCTTCCTGCCGGCTGACCAGCCGTTCATGGGCGGCGTACAGATCCTGAACATCTGCGATCACCGATGGCGGCAGTGCAGGGCCGCCCGCATTTTTCGTTCCCTCATCCAGCGTTGTTTCGGTGAGTTTTTCGGCTGTTTGGCGGATCAGGGCCCGCCGGCGGGCGTCAAGCCCGGGGCGAGCCGCCAGGGCCTTGCGATAGCCGCCCTGGTCCCGCTGCAAGTGTTCGATTTGCGCGGCGTGGGCGATCACGTTGTCAGGGGGCTGGTTTTTGTTCAGTTGCTTTTTCAGGTCCCCGATGGCTGCGGTAATCCGGGAGAGGTCGGTACGGGCGATTTCCATCTCCCCGGCCGCCTGGCGCCATTTTTGGCTGAAATCCTCGTCCAGATCGGGGATATTCCGGAGCCCGGCCGCGGCTTCATCGATTTCTCTCAACCGGGCCATGAGCGGCAGGGCCCGGGCGATCCGATCCAGGCGGCTCTTTTCCGTTTTCAGGGCCATCAATTGCTGCCCGACGCGGGCGATTTTCTCCCGGGCAGCGGTCAGCGCGCGGTCGTGTTCTTTCCATGCGCCGGCCGGCAATAATGCCTCGTTTTCGTTCTGCTGTACCCGTTTGAGTTCGGCCAGAACCCGGTTGATCACCGGTTTGGATCCGCCCGGCTTGAACAGGCCGCCACAGATGGCATCCAGTGCCCGGCGGATGCGCTGCAGCTGGACCAGACCGGCACCGGCGGTAAAGAGGGATTCACCGACATGGCCGGCGCCGGCCACGATCTCCTCGCCGCCCCGAACCAGTTCCGCATGGCCGATGGCAAACATCTGCTCAAAGGTGTTCGGGTCGAGACCACCGAGAAAAGGAAGCAGAGCGGCATCATCCAGCGGCGTTCGGTCATCGGCGTCTCGCAGCGTTTTGCTGCGGCCCTTGCGGCGGACAAATTCGATCTGTGCGCCGTCGCTTTTCATAAGTTTTCCGCCGATTCGCAGCCGGGGGCGGGGATGAAGGAAACCGGCCGAGGTGCGTTCCGGTATTCCAAAGAGGAGGTGTCGAAGCGCATTGAGGGCCGTGCTTTTACCCGCCTCGTTGGGCCCGTATACCAGATGAAACCCGATCCCGTCATCGTCGAAATTGAGCCGGGTGTCGGTAAAGGACCCGTAAGCAATCAGTTTGAGGTTAAGAATCTTCACCGGGCACGGCCTCCCCGGTCAGCTGAACGGTTAAAATTTCCTTTGCTTCTGCCACCAGACGGCGCAGGTCGGTTGGGTCGCCGGGGTGCAGGGCTTCGTCTCCCTGGCGGTACGCTGCCGGCAGTTTCCGAAAAAGGGTATTCAATTCTCGGCCGATGTCACCCAGCGCCGTTTCATCGGCCGTGACCGTGGCCACCTGTTCGGCCAGCGCTTCCATGGGGCCGGTCAATGTTGCCGGTAATTCCGCCGCTTTGGGCCGGGTCCGGACGATGACCTTTTCAACCCAGATACGGTCGTGGTGGGTCAGCGCCGTTGATCGGACTGCCTCCCGCCAGTATTCCAGGCGGCCGCTGAGTGAGGCGTGCATGCACGTGTTACCGGTCAGAATGATCCGGGTGATGACAGGCAGCGGGGTGTTGCGCCGGAGGCAGGCCCCAAGCGCGCCGTCGATGCTGGCCAGGATGGCTGGTTCATCATCGGTCCCGGTCAGGTCGATCGTCACTGTTTCCCAGCGTATCACGTCAAGGGGACGAAAGGTTCGGGCAGCGATTTTTTCGTTGTCGATGGTGACAAGCGTGCATCCCCTGGGGCCGTTTTCACGGATATGCCGTCCCTGGATACAGCCGGAAAAGATAATCGGCGGATCGGTGCTGATGACTTCCGCCCGGTGGACGTGGCCCAGAGCCCAGTAGTCGTATCCCTTGGCCTTAAGGTCGGCCATTGTGCAGGGCGCGTAGTTTTCGTGACCGGCCCGGCCGGTCAGGCTGGTGTGCAGCAGGCCGATATTGACAAGTCCGCTGACCGGTTCAGGAAACCGCACGGCCAGGTTTTCCGTGACCGCTGCCCGGGCAAAACTCTGGCCGTGCACAGCCACGCCAGATGCCTCGATAATAATTGTTTCAGGCCGGTCGGCGGCAAAAAGATGCGTATTGGCCGGATAGGGCAGGGTTTTCGTGACCGGCCCGGCAGCATCGTGGTTGCCCGAGACGATGAAGAGCCGGATGCCGGCGTCGGCCAGCCGGTGGATCTGACGGACAAAATAAAGCCCGGTATTGTAGTCTTTCCAGTCACCGTCGAACAGATCGCCGGCAATGAGGACAAACGATACAGATGCGTCAAGGGCCAGATCGATGAGGTTCTCGAAAGCCCGCCGGGAGGCCTGGCGGATCTCGTCCACCGGCGCCCCTTCGTAGGCTGCCAGGCGTCGCAGGGGACTGTCGAGATGAATATCGGCGGCATGAATAAATTTCATGGGGAAGAATTCCGGCTGCCGGCGGTTGTCCGATCCCGCCGGGCGTCAAGCGGTTATTGTTCGGGTGCCGTCGGCCGAAAATCGGCAAATTGTCTTGAAACAGCAACGATCCGGTCGGCTTCGTCCCAGATTTCACCATCTTCCTCGAGCAGACCGCAACTGATAAAATGGGTTCTGAAAATACATTTCACGCGCCGGGTCACCGGTAGCGTGCGGATGCTGATCGACATTTCGAGGGTCGGTACCCAGGCGACCATGCCGTGGCTGGCCAGAACCGCCGGGGGAAACGCGTCGGCCATCAGTGTGATGGCCAGGCTGTCCAGCGGCCGCTCGTCTTCAAACTGAATCCAGCCTTTGATTTCCGACTTTTCTGTTAAGTCGCCGTCCTGCATCCAGCCGGTACAGGCCGGATCCAGCCGGGTGTTGAAATTTTGAAAAATTGTATATCTCGGCAGATTCGGAATCCGGATACAGTCGTCAAAGCCGGCCACCGGCGGCGGTATTTTTTCCTGGCGCGTATTCGGACAGACGGGTTCCCCGGCGTCGTTATTTTGCCCGGCAAAGGTGCCGAACATCCGGACCCGTTCTTTTCCGCCCTGGATCAGACGGCCGTCAAAACGGTCAAAGCGGGCCGACCGAACCATCGGCGTTACCTGGATAACTGCCCGGCCGGGACGGGTGCGCGATATGAAATTGGCCGTCAACATGGGGGTCGCCTGCTTTTCGCCACGCCTCATCATGGCGCTGGCGACCATGGCCATGAGATATCCGCCGTCGGGAATCCCGTTCACCGACCAGTGGTCGGAAACAATGGCGGCAAAATCCTGCTCCCCTTGCGGGGTCAGGGAAATATCCGTGTCAAAGGGGTGCATCACCTCTCCCTGTAAAAAAGATGGCTGCCCGTCACGGCGCCGGTCATCGATGACCGGCGCCGTGACGGGCCGGCCGGTTCGGGCATTCAGGCCGGTTGCGGCCGGGTGAAAACCCAATTATTATCATCCGAAGCGTCTGGTGAAAACCGATAGCCGTCGGTCGTAAAAGTCTTGATCCCTTCGGGCGCCGTGATCCGGTTTTTCAGCAGAAAGTGCGCCATCATTCCCCGGGCACGTTTGGCAAAGATGGCAATGACGCGCGCCTGGCCGTTTTTTATTTCTCTGAAATGGACGGTCAACAGCCGGCCCCGGACCTTTCTGGGCCGGACGGCCTTGATATATTCGCTGGATGCCAGGTTGACCAGAACCTTTGACGGCATCTTCTTCAGTGCCGCGTTGAGGTTTGCCGTGAGGGTGTCGCCCCAGAACCGGTAAAGATTACCGCCGGCGGCTGTTTTCAGCCGGGTTTTCATTTCCAGGCGATAGGGCTGGATCAGATCCAGGGGCCGGAGTACGCCGTACAGGCCGGATAGAATCCGCAGATGCGCCTGGGCATGGGCCAGATCATCGGCGTCATACGTTTCCACCGGTATCCGGCTGTACACGTCCCCCTTAAAGGCGAACAGTGCCGGCCTGGCATTTTGAGGGGTAAACGGAAGGGAAAAATGTCGGTAACGATCGGCGTTGAGCACAGCGAGATTTTCACTGATGGCCATCAGCTGCCGCAGTCTGGGAACGGGCATCTTTTTCAAGACGTTGATCAGCACGGCAGACCGGTCGAGAAGGTCCGGGACCGTAAGGGCCCCGGCCGGTACCGGACAGTCAAAATCCTGTCCCTTGGACGGCGATAGCAGAATCAGCATGCGAAGCGGTCTCCCTGCAACGGTAAATAATTTCCGGCCAGCGGTTTCTTACCCGTTGAGACAAAAGAGCACCGGTGGATGAATGGTCGGAAATGATGACGTAAAGATTTCGATGGATTCAATCTTAGCGGAAATACGCCATTCTTTCAAGAATCGGTCGCCGCTTTTCCGCATGGGGGACCCAAAAGGGATGGCGCCGTTTCTCCGGGCCATCCCTTTTTTGACAGGCAGTCGGCAGGTATTCTCCGGTCACTGCCGGCCCGTTTATTCCGGCCGGTGCTGTTCCGGCAGAACGGCGGTGACGCCCCACTCCGCAGGCACGAGCTGGCCGGGATTTTCGCCCATTTTTTCCTTACGGGCTTTCAGTCCGGGCCGGGCGTATTTCATGTGGCCGTCCTTTAAAGTGCGGCCGTTGATGGCTGCTTCGGAGCGCAGCCGCTGACCGACGGTTTTTTCCATCTGGCGGCCGAGTTTGAGAATCCGGTCCACATCGTAGCCATGTTCGATCCCCATCTCGTCGATCTGGACCAGCAGATCTTCCAGACAGATCAGGCCCACAAAGCGGGGGTCGTCGTAATAATAGTCGCCGGTACCGGGCACCGGGCAGTCGTCCATGAAATTGGACGGTTGCCCGCCCATGCCGCCGATGGTGGCTTCGAAATAGGTGATGCCCGCCTGCAGGGCCGCCAGGACCGAGGCCGACGCCACCCGCTTGGTCTCGTGGAAATGGGCAATGTGCAGGTCGGTATTGGGGATGGCGTCGAGAATCATGGAAAAATAGCGGTAGACGTCCGGCGCCGACGCACTGCCGTCGTGATCGGCATGCTCGATGTCGGCGGCGCCGATTTCCAGCCACCGCTTGGTAAATTCCACCGCGTCCTTCATATCGGTGGCCCCGGCGATGGGACTGCCCCAGATGGTGCTCACCGTGCCGCACATCTTGATGCCGGCGTCGTTGCATTTTTTGATGCATCGTTCGGCTTCCCGCCAGTATTCGGGCAGGGTCGTCGCCGAATTGGCGAAATGGTGCTCCTCTTCGGTGGAAACCATCATCAGGCAGCGATCCGGGCCCACGCCCTTCTCCTTTAGCGCGATTGCCCGGTCCACGCCGGATTCACGGATGGTGACGGCGGTGATACAGATATCGTCGTAGGCAACGCCTTTTTTGGCGCAGCGCTTTTTAAAGCCGTCGCTGCGCAGATGGGCCAGCACTTTTTCGGCATCGGCAAACTGGGGCATCAGAAACGGGTTGGCCAGGTTGGTGACTTCGATGTCTTTGCATCCGGCGAAGATCAGCTGCTCGGCATAGTAGATTTTGGCGCGTGTCGAGATAAATTTTTCCAGATGCTGAAATCCGTCCCGGGTGGTGATATCGCCGATGCGGACTTTTTCAGGCATGCGCGGGAATATGTTGCGCAGGTCATGCTCACTCATGATCGATCGTCTCCTTTATTTTCCTTTGTAAACCGGTTTGCGTTTTTCCTGGAATGCGGCCAGGCCTTCGAGGCGGTCCTCGGTGGGAATCAGCGTCCAGTAGGCATTGGATTCGATGGCCAGGCCCGTGGCCAGGTCGGTTTCGATGCCATAATTGACAGCGTATTTGGCCTGGGCAATGGCCAGGGGGCCGGCTTCGCAGATCGTGGCCGCCATCTGGCGGCAGTGGTCAAGCAGCTCGCCGGGTTCGGCGACCCGGTTGACCAGCCCGATGGCGAGGGATTCGTCGGCACCGATACGGGCGCCGGTGAAAATCAGTTCCTTGGCCTTGCCTTTTCCCACCAGCCGGGGCAGTCGCTGGGTGCCGCCGCCGCCGGGGATGATAGCCAGGCGGGTTTCGGTCAGCCCCATCGTGGCCGTGGTGGCGGCAATGCGGATATCCGCCGCCAGGGCCAGTTCCGTACCGCCCCCCAGGGCGATGCCGTTGACGGCGGCAATGACCGGCTTGTTGAGGTTTTCGATCCGGCCGAAAACATCGCGCAGCGTGTAAATGAATTCCTTGACCTGGACAGGGGTCAGCGTGCGTCGCTCCTTGAGGTCGGCCCCGGCGGAAAAGGCCCGGTCCCCGGCCCCGGTAATGATGACCACCCGGATTTTTTTGTCAAACCGGACCTCGCTGATTTTCCGGCCAAGGGCTTTCAGCAGGGGAAAGTTCAGTGAGTTCATCATCTTGGGGCGGTTGAGTGTCAACAGCAGGACGCCGTTCTGTTCTTCAGCCAGTAAGACTTCTTCGGTCATTGTACGGTTCTCCTGTTTTTTATGCGGCCGTTCCAGCGGCCCGTATGTTTGTTGTTTTCACTGGAACCGGGGTCGGCGGTCGTCTGAAGTGGCAGGTGGAAAAATCAGCAGCCGATATGCCGGGATACGACAATGCGCTGAATCTCGGAGGTGCCTTCCCCGATATCGAGGAGTTTCTGGTCCCGGTAAAACCGCTCAACCTGGTATTCCTTCATCAGGCCGTAGCCGCCGTGTATTTGAACGGCATGGTTGGTGACGCGTCCCATCATCTCGGAACAATAGAGTTTGGCCATGGCCGCCAGTTTTTCAAAGGGCCGTCCCTGGTCCCGCAGCCAGCAGGCCTTGTAGAGCAGATTGCGGGCGCATTCGAGCTCCATGGCCGCATCGGCCAGTTTGAAGGCCACGCCCTGGAATTTTGAAATGGGCTGGCCGAACTGTTTTCTGTCGCGGGCATATTTCAGGGCCAGATCATACGCGCCCTGGCCGCCGCCGAGGCCCATGGCCGCAATGGACAGCCGGCCGCCATCCAGCGTCATCAGCATCTGGTGGAAACCATCTCCCTGTTTGCCGAGAATATTTTCGGCCGGTACGCGGACATCGTCAAAGTACAACTCCGCGGTGCTGGATGCGCGCCACATCATCTTTTTTTTCATGGGAACGGCCTTGAATCCCGGGGTTCCGGCTTCCACGAGAAAGCAGGTGTACTCCGGCCGGCCATCCGGCCGGTTGCCGGTAATGGCCTGCACCGTAACGCCCAGGGTGAGTTCACAGGCGGCATTGGTGATGAAAATTTTCGATCCGTTGATCACCCACTCGTTGCCGTCTTTAACGGCGGTGGTCTTGCTGCCGCCGGCATCGGAGCCCGCCGTGGGTTCGGTCAGGCCGAATCCCCACAGGGCTTCTCCGCTGCACAATCTGGGCAGATATTTCTGCTTCTGCGCCTCGGTGCCAAAGTAGTTCAGGGGGCCGATCCCGAGGGAATTGCCGGCGGCCACCGTGGCCGCCTGGGAGCCGTCCACACAGGCCACTTCTTCCACGGCGATAATATACGACAGGTAATCCATTCCCTGGCCATCGTATTTTTCGGGTACGAACATGCCGAACAGGCCGATTTCGCCCATCTTCCGGGTCAGTTCCGGTGAAAAAGTTTCGGTTTCGTCCAGATCCGCCGCCACGGGGGCAATTTCGCTCCGGGCGAATTTACGTACTTCTTTGCGAATCATTTCCTGTTCAACGTTCAGGTCAAAATCCAAGGCAGCCTCCTTGTCCGGGGTATCCCCATGCCGGGCACAACCGGAATTCAGTAGGGAGATTGAAAAATGGCGACCGGCGCCGGTCTTTTTTTGGGAACCGTCCACAGAACCAGAATATGAACGAGCGCTCAGTCGGGGTTTAATTATACGAACTGCGCCGGCCGATTGTCAATGGTTTTCTATCCATCCACGGCATTGCAGCCGGAGGGGGGAATCGGTTTTATTTCGGGAGGGGTGACAGCGTCATGAGCGGTAACACTCGGGATCGCGCACTGTCAGAGGATTATTCTACTGGCGGGCCGGGGAGGCAATCATGGCGCACAGCGACGCATGTCCCCGATGGGTGGCGAGAACCGCACTGCTCTGGCCCCGCTTGTTTTTTAAAAGAAGATCCGCGCCGTGCGAAATCAGGATCCGGGTCATCCGGGCATGGCCTTCAAACGCGGCAAACATCAAGGGCGTCCAGCCGTCGCGATCCTGCCGGTTGGGATCGGCGCCGTGCATCAGCAGATGGCGGGCCACTTCCGTGTGGCCATTCCAGGCGGCGGCCATGAGCGGCGTCCGGCCATCCCGATCAACCAGATCCAGGCGGGCGTCGCGGGCCATCAGCATGGTGACGATATTGTCGCGTCCCATGACGGCACTGTAAAACAACGGTGTCCACCCTTCCCTGTTTTGTACATTAACCCGGGCGCCATGTTCGAGCAGCAGCCGGGTAATCCCTTCGTGCCCCGTCCAGGCGGATTTCATGAGAGCGGTCTCGCCATGGGGCGTCGCTTGGTTCACCAGGGCCCCCTGATCGATCAGCGCGGCAACGATTTTTGTCTGGCCACGGTCAACAGCCAGAGTCAGCGCCGTGCTGTCTTCTGAAAAAACGGCATTCGGAGGGGCTCCCCGGGCAAGGGCCCGGCCCGCGGCGGCCGGATCGTCATGTTCGATGGCGATTTGCAGGGCCTTGGATGCGTCCGGTTTTTCCGGTTGAGCGACAGCCGGTGCGGGGGCGACGGGCTGGGCAATGGTGGCGGGTGTCGGTTGCCGGACGTTACGGTCCGCCGCCGGTTTTGCCTGTGGGGGCCGCTGTCGGGAGTCGGGGGAAGCCGCCACAGGCGCTCGCGGGCGTTTTACCGGCGGCGTTAAACTCGGGTGCACCGGGGAAAAAGCCAAGACAGCCAGGCGGGTTTTCGGTCTTTGGAGCAGGTGGCCGGTGGTCGATGGATGCTGGTTTTTCTTTGCGGGCCGTCGTCGCAACGGGCGTCTGGCGGTTTTCATCCGTGGGCCGGGTTTATCTTTGGCGGCGACCGGAATTGTCAGCACTGCCCAGAGATCCGCGGCGGCTGATGCTTTCGGCCCGTTTTCGGAAAGCGGGCATGCCGATGCCGGTTTTTCTGATTTCCCCGGATAAATGGCCAACGCATTGCCGGTGTTGATCCGGGGGGGCCGGATGACTGCCTGCCTGCCGGTACTGGATTCGATTGCCTGCCGGTTGCTCATCGGCAGCTGAAGCGGTACGGTCGGCGTGGCAGTATGCCGCCAGGCCGCACTGCCGGCAAAAACGATCAATAACCCGGCAAAACACCATTTCAAAGACTGGCGCCATACCGGCGGCCCGGTTTCCGTGCTGGACCCGGCAGACCGATGTGCGCCATGCGTCGTTTCATCTGCATGTGATATATATGCGTCCGGCGGATAAATATCTTCCCGGACGACCTTGCGCCGGACATGGGCAGCGGCTCTGTACATGCCGTATGCGCAGATATTGGTGAGTACCCGGGGGTTGCCGTCGGACAATCGGATGGCGGCCATCATTGCCTTTTTCGTGAACAGCGTCGCCCTGGAACAACCGGCGGTCTTCAGGCGATCGGTCACCATTGCCCGGCACTCGGCCGGGGATAATTTGCCGAGCCGGCAGTGCACGGTTGCATCGGCGGTAAAACGGGACAGCTTGATGTTGATCATCGGCTGGGTAAAATCACTCTGACCCGCCAGAACGACGGTCATTTCGATGCCCCGCTCCAGGATATCCTGATGCCATTTAAAAAGGGAAAGCAGGGCGGCGCTGTTCAAGCGATGCGCTTCATCAATAATCAGCGTTGGCAGGGTACCCTGATCTGCGTGCTGTTTCAGACAGGCAGCGATGCTGTCGGCGGGCGAATCGGGATGGCTGTGTGTGACGGGTATTTTTAGCGCCCGTCCCACGGTCCGCAGGATATCGTCCCAATCCAGGGAAACGTGGTCAAAAAAAATCCATCGTCCAGTCAACGCTTCATCGGTCATCAGCCGCCTTAAAAACGTGGTCTTGCCGGTACCCGGGTCTCCGGTAAGGATCACATAGGGCAGATGCCGGTCGACCGCGCCCCGGATACATTGGTAAACTTTGCGGATGGATGGCGTCATGTAATAAAAATCCGGATCGGATGTATTTCTAAATGGATCCTGATCCAATTTAAAATGGTTTTTCAAAAACATGATCAGCGGACCCTGTTCGGGTTAAAAAAGGGTTGATCGACATTACGGTAACTGCGTGTCATTTTCGATATAGAGTTCCACGCGCCGGTTTCGGCGCCGGCCTTCCGGGTTATCTGTGCCATCGGGATGTTTATTGGGTGCCAGCGGCCGGGTTTCTCCAAACGCATGAACCGTGATCCGTTCTTTCTGGACCTCGCTGAAAACCAGCGCGCGGGCAACGCTTTCCGCCCGGCCCCGCGACAGGGCCAAATTGTACTTTTCACTGCCGACGGCATCGGTGTGCCCCTCGACGGCGATGTGCCGAAACTGGTACCGGGGCACGTTAACCACGGCCGCAATCTGTCGCATTTTTGCCCGGGCGCCGATCGTCATTCGGGCGCTGTCAAAATCGAAAAGCAGGACTTCGGGGAAAAAGATCGCTACACCGCGCGGGGTCTCCTTGACTTCCAGGTCAAGATTTTCAAACGCGATGACGAGTTGATGATTCTGTTCGGTGTTACTTTCCTTCAGTGGCTTTCCGCCCGTGGCACACCCACTGAAAGCGACCAGTATCGCGGCTGTAACGGCAAGGTAGGGTTTCATTGTTCCTCCTTTCTTTCATCGGGGGTGCCTGCACGCATATGATAGCTGCTGTGGCGCGTATCACGGGCACGAAATGGCGGACACCGGGCAACGGCAAAATCAGATTGGGAGTGGGAGTGGGAGCGGGAGCCGGCAGAAGGTTGCCTTGCTGTATCTCTTATGCAATCTGGATACCAATATATTGGATTGACATCGATCCCGGCAGAGAAATGAGTTTTTATAATTAAATATCATATTGTTATTAAACTCATACCTGGTTTGCGCGGCGGCGGCATTTCTCGCAAAAAGATTGATGTGTGAATGGATTGTCAAGAAGGTTGACAGTTGGCCGGGATGGTGTCAATTGATTCTTGTCGGTCCGTCATGTGTCAGTACCGGGCGATATGAAAAAAATGTGCAGTGCTTTTGAGGGAGGCAGGCGCTTCGCAGATCCCGACGGCAAGGGGCGGGTGGATACGGGGTTTTACCTTTTCAGCAGGCCGGGTGGGGAGTGTTTCGGCAATGGCGATAGAACTTTTCTTCAGTAACCAGCTTGAATACCTGGCCGAAAAACTGGCTGCGGCAGGTGAGGCTGATCAAGACCGGTGCGCCGATCCTTTCCTGCCGCTCAAGATCATCGTTCCCAACAACAACCTGTCTAAATGGTTGACGCTGACGATGGCCCGCCGGAATACGATTGCGATGAACATCGATTTCCAGTTTCTCGAAACCGGACTCTGGCAGATGGTCGCGGCCCTCGACCCGGATGCCGACGAAACCCGGATGCGGGATAAAACCCATGCGCGCCTGATGATTCTGGCGGTGCTCGTACAGCTGACCGGGGATGATCCGGTCATGGCACCGGTGACCGGCTATCTGCGGAGACCGGACGGCACGGCGCATCCGGATTATTCGCTGCGGCTCTGGCAGTTGTCTGAAAAACTGGCGACCCTGTTTCAGGAATATGAATACCATCGCACCGATATGATCCATGACTGGATCGGCCAGACCGGCGCAGGAAAAACAGGCCGTTTTTCGGAGACCGATCCGCTGGTGCAATGTGAAAAACAGCTCTATCGGGCTGTCCGGCGCCTGGACGCCCGGCGGGATCGTACCGGTATACCGGTTCTTTCCCTGATGGCGTATGCCGATCAGGTATTGGGCGCCCCGCATGCCCGGCCGCGCCGGCCGGATCCCGGCCCGGAGAACGGCGGGGCGGTCCATTTTTTCGGCCTGTCCCAGGTGTCCGCGTTTCACCTGTCGCTGATCGACCGCCTGAAAGCTTTTTACGACATCTATATTTATGCCCTGAATCCTTCCCGCGAATTCTGGGAAGACCTGCAGACCCCGGCGGAAAAACGCTGGGTGGCCCGCAAGAATCGCGGTCTGAGGCTTCACGCCGGGGAAATCAGCGAAGGCGAACTGCTGGGCAATCCCGGCCATCCCCTGCTGGCCGCCTGGGGTAAACCCGGCCGGGAAAGTATCCGGCTGCTGTGCCGGCTGACCGACTATGCGTTTAATGCCGGATTCTCGCCGGTGGGTCCGGCCCGGACCCTGCTGGCCCGTGTGCAGAATGATATTCTTACGCTGGATTCCGGTGATGGGCCGGACCGCATGAACCAGGACCGCTCGCTGCAGATTGTCGGTTGCCCCGGGATCTTCAGGGAGGTTGAAACCGTCTACGCCAATATTCTTTTCAACCTGGCGTCCGACGACACCCTGCAGCTGACCGACATTGCCGTTCTGGCGCCCGACATCTCGGCCTACAAGCCGGTTTTCGCGGCTGTTTTCAATCGGGCGCCCCGGCGGCTTTCCTACAATCTTATCGATTCGCGGGCCGATATTGAAAGCGTCTACGGTCAGGCGGTGCTGGGGCTGCTGGCCCTGGCCACCAGCCGGTTTACCCGGAAAAATGTCTTCGATCTGCTCTTAAACCCCTGCGTGGCGGATCGATGGGGTTTGTCAACCGATGATACCCATCTGTGGGCGGCCTGGGCCGATGCGCTGAATATTTTTCACACCTACGAAACATCGGCGCGGCCGGGCCCGGACGCTCCGGCCAGCGGCCGGTATACATGGCAGCAGGGCCTCCAGCGTCTGCGCCTGGCGCGTATTTTTTCCACAGACGCCGATACCGGCGGCGAAAGCAGGCATTTTGAAAACCTCGTGCCTTACGCCGATATGGACACCGGCGATACGCCGCAGGTTGAAAAATTCTGCCTGGCTGTGACGGCCCTGGCCCGGGCCGCCAAAATGCTGCGCCTCAACCGGGCGCCAGCCGACGCATGGCGCCGGGCGCTTGTGTCCGTAACATCGGAGCTGCTGTCGATTCCCGATGCCTGTCCCGGCGAGGCCGTTGTCCGGCAGAACCTTTTTGAAGCGTTGACCGATCTGACTTTCTTTGATCAATTGCAGCCGGAGGATGCGCCGCCCAGACTGGATGCGTCCCTGGTCGCCGCATATATCCGTTTCCGGCTGGGCGCCATCTCCGGGGGCAGCGGAGATTATCTGACCCACGGTGTCACCATTGCCGAATTGCGGCCCATGCGGCCGATCCCGTTTAGAATCATCTACCTTCTCGGGATGGAAGAAGGCCGTTTCCCGGGCCGGGCCGATACCTCGCCCCTGGATCTGCGTCTGAAAAAACGGCGCATCGGCGACGTTTCCTCTTCGGAACGCAACCGCTACCTGTTTCTGGAGACCCTGCTTTCGGCGCGCGAAAAAATGTACATCAGTTATGTTTCCCGGGACCTTCAGAAAGACCGTGTGCTGTCGCCGTGCAACGTGGTCACCCAGCTCAGACGGTACATCGAGGAAGCGGTTCTGCCGCCGGATATGGATTTTCAGATCCCGGCCGTTCCGCTGAAAGGAAGCAGTCCGCGTTATCTGGATCCGGATGCCGTGACCCCGGTTTCCGATGTTCTTGTCAATTTTGATCTGACCGACCGGGTTACCTGTTATCGCGCGGCCGGGTGCTGGGAGGATGTGTGGGCGCAGCTCAGCGACAATGATCGTCAGCGTGTGGCCCGTCTGAATCCCGACTTTTCCGTATCTGCGGGTCCGGCGGCCGCTGCCGGCGAGGGTGATCCGCTTCAACTGGGACGATTGAAACGATTTCTGCTCTCACCCGTGGATGAGAGTACCCGGCGTCACCTCGGACTTTTCGAGGAAACCGCGGGGCTTGAAGACCGGATACAGGCGGAAGACGAACCGTTTTTTTCTGAGTATCCGCTCGACTGGCGCTTCTTTTATCTGCCGCTGGCCCAATGGCTCAACATGGTGATTGCCGGCATCGGCGGCGGGGCGCCGCCGTCGCTCGATCACATATTCGGGCAGTTTTACACGGACCTTTACCGCTGCAGCGCCACCCCGGAAGAACCGTTTGCCCGGGCGGACCGGGCCGTTATCCGGCAGAAATTATTGGCGGTTGAACAGCGGATGGCCCCTGTTATTGAGCGCATGACCTCGGCCCGCCAGGTGTGGGCGGCCGTCGTTGCCGGGGCGCCGGATGACGTCTCCATCGCAGCGCCCCGTCGTATTCTCCGGTTGGATCCGGCAGAACTATTTCTCCAGGACGGACAGATCCCCGGTCAGGCACGGCGTATCCAGATCAGCGGGCAGCTCCGGTGGCTGTGGTATGAAAAAGATACCGGCTGGCATGTGCTGGTGCCCGCCACCGGCCGGCCGCCGGCCAGACGGCCGGATAAATCCCTTCTTGATCCAGGTCTGTTTTATCTGGTGAGCCGGGCGGCACCATTGAAAGAGGGGATCGGGGACGCCCCCCTGACGATGCATGTGGTTGGAGAAAAAAAGATCAGCGGCTTTATTTTTGATATTGGCCGGGAAGACGCGGAAAAATATATATCCGGCCTCATCGCCGACTATCTTGATCCGCACCACCGCCTTTGGCTGCCGTTTGAATTCGCACGCAAATGCGCCGTCGATCCGCTGTCTCTGGATCCGGCCGCCATCGACAATACGCTGCGGCATCGGTTCCGGGACGACATGCTCGCCGCTTTCGCCGACGACGCCGGCACGTTTGACCGTCTGATTCAGCCCGTGTTTCCCGATGATCTGCTCGATCGGGCTGTCCGCCGGTTTGGTATTTTCGGCCGGCTCCAGCCGGAAACCGTCTAAGGCGAATTTCCCGCCGGGCGCCGCGCCTGTCAGGGAAATCGGCTGTTTTCCGCCTGTCGGATTAGGAGTAAGATTGCCGTTCCAGTCGTTTGAAAATAAAAGCCAGCTGTTTTTGATTCAATTCGCCGACGTTTTCGTTAATCCACTTTAAATCACCTGAAGCAATGGCGACCTTGGCATCCCGTATCAACTGGAAATCCCCCAGCGCCTGGGATCCCAGTTCCATGAGTTCGTTCCAGAATTCATCATCATCGGCGGCACGGCTTAACACCCCGAGGACTTCTCTTTTCTGGATGAGCGAAAACATCTGGAACGGCCCGGCATCGTGGTGCTTGAGAGTTTCAGTGATGGCTGTTTTGATCTGGTCGTCGGTAAACGGTTTGGGCAGAAATTCGTGTGCGCCCAGTGTCAGCGCTTCTTCCGCGATGGGCTGGGTGCCGACGCCGGTAATGACAATAACTTCCAGCTTCGGTTTTTTTTCTTTCAGCTGTTTGATGACTTCCATGCCCCCGATACCGGGCAGCTTCAGATCCGCAATAATCAGGTCAAATTTTTTCTCATCGAAAAGCGCAAGGGCCGCCTCGCCGGTGTCGGCCACAGCAACGTCATAGCCGGCCTCTGTTAATATCATTTCCAGTGCCGTCGAAATCGCCGTATCATCTTCCATTACCAGGATGTGTATTTTTTTCATGCCCGCGTCTCCTTTTTAAAATAATTGGCTGGTTTAAACGATCGCCTTCTCAACTTTGACGGCACTGACTTTGAATTCGGGAATTTTTGCCTGAGGATCAAACGCCTCGGCATTGGTCAGCACATTGGTCGGATTTTCACCAAAATGAATCGGCAGGAAAATTGTTCCGGGAGTGACGGACCGGGTCACCCGGGCGGGAACTTCTACCCGCCCCCGGCGGGAGATCAGCACCAGCCCGTCTCCGTTCCTGACGTTGATCGCTTTTGCGTCTGCCGGGTGGATGCTTGCATAACCAACGGTCTGCTCGATATCCAGGTGCGGTGAGATCCGGGTCATGGTACCGGTGTGAAAATGTGAAAACATCCGGCCGGTGGTGAGGTAGAACGGGTATTCGTCATCGGGAAGTTCCGCCGGATCCTGATGGCTGATCGCGTGGAATTTTCCCTTGCCCCGGGCAAAAGTGTCTTTATGCAGGTAGGGCGTTCCCGGATGGGATGTATCGGGGCAGGGCCATTGCAGGCCGTCCAGACCGAGCCGGTCATACGTCATGCCTGCATAGCTTCGGGGGGTCAGGGCCGCCATCTCCGCAAAAATTTCTTCGGGACTCTGGTAGGCCATCTCGTACCCCATGGCCGTGGAAAGCCGGGCAATGATCTGCCAGTCCGGCAGGGTATTGCCGATCGGCGGCACGGCGGCACGAATCCGCATGCAGCGGCGTTCGGTATTGGTGAAAGTGCCGTCTTTTTCGGCTGCCGATGCCGCGGCCAGAACCACATCGGCCACCTGGGCGGTTTCCGACAGGAACAACTCCTGGACAACCAGAAATTCCAGGTTTTTCAAGGCGTGGCTCAAATGATTCCAGTCCGGATCGCTCAGCTTGGGATTCTCACCGATGATCAGCATCCCTTTGAGTTTTCCGGCCATCATCGCCGGAATCATATCGGTGATGGTCAGTCCCGGCTTGTCAGGCAGTGGCCGGTCCCATGCCTTCGAAAATTTTTCCCGCGCCGCGATGTCGGTGACCAGTTGATAACCGGTATAGACATTGGGCAGGCCGCCCATGTCGCAGGCGCCCTGAACATTGTTCTGCCCCCTTAACGGATTGACACCGCCGCCGTAAACGCCAACGTTACCGCAGAGCATGGCCAGGTTGCAGCAGGATTTGACATTGTCCACGCCCGTGGTGTGCTGGGTAATCCCCATGGCATAGAGCAGCGACGCCGGTGGATGTGTGGCGTACAGTTCAGCCATTTTTTCAAGGTCGGCAACAGTCACGCCCGTAATGGCCGCAACTGTTTCCGGCGTGAAAGTCTCCAGATTTTCTTTAAAGGCATCGTAGTCCTCAGTCCGCCGGGCGATATATTCTTCGGCGTGCCATCCGTTATGCAGGATGATGTGCATCATCCCGTTGAGCAGGGCTACGTCCGTCCCCAGGCGGTGTTGAACAGCCACATCCGCAAAACGGCTCAGCTGGATACGCCTGGGATCGGCAACAATCAGCTTGGCGCCTTTTTCCTTGGCCCGGTAAATGCGCCGGGAGAGCATGGGATGACAGGCGGTTGTGTTGGAACCGATGACAAAAATGCACCCGGCATCCTCAATTTCGGCAATTGAGTTTGTCATGGCACCACTGCCAAACGCGGCGGCCAGACCGACCACCGTGGAAGAATGTCAGAGACGCGCGCAGTGATCCACATTATTGGTGCCGATCACCGCGCGGGCGAATTTCTGGGCCAGATAGTTTTCTTCATTGGTCATTTTGGCCGATACCAGCACCGCCACACTGTCCGGACCGTGGGTTTCGATAATTTTTTTGAATCGATCCGCAGCCAGTTCGAGGGCTTCATCCCACTCGGCCTTGATAAACCGGCCGAATGTTTTAACCATCGGCTGGGTCAGCCGCATGAAGCTGTTGACATGCTCATGAATATTCCAGCCCTTGATGCACAACTTGCCTTCGTTGACCGGGTGGGTCTTCATGGGGAGCGTACTGTTGATTTTTCCATTTATGACTTCATACAAAACGCCACAGCCAACGCCACAATAAGGGCAAACCGATGGCACGAGCTTACATTCCATTGCGAACTCCTTCATTAATTGACCGTCTCATCCATCCGGATCGGTTTCGGTGCCAGCGTAACGGTATCTCCCAGAATGTTAAGGGGGGACTGAACAGCGCTGGTTCCGGTTTCGTAGTCGAGTGTGTTGACGACGATTTCATTGACTTTTTGATAGAGCAGCCGCAGGGGAATATCCGCCGGGCAGGCATCTTCACACAGCCCGCAATCGATACACCGGCCGGCCATATGTACGGCTCTGACCAGGTGAAAGATCGGTACTTCCGGTGGCAGCGCACCGGTGCCGATCAGCTCCTTGTGCTCCAGACTGCATTCCCGGCAAAAACAAACCGGGCAGATATTGCGGCACCCATAGCACTTGATACATTTCTGAAATTCATACATCCATCGATTCAGGCGTTCCGGTTGCTCGTAGTGTTCAAAATCACGGGGCCGCATGGCGTTATCGATGCCGACTTCTTTCTTATAGGCGCCGATTTCATCCGGTTCCAGGTAAGAACAGTCGGCATGTTCCTTGAGGCTGGAAGGACAGCAGTTCACATTAACCGTCCGCACCTGATCCGGATCGAGCTGGTTCCAGATGTACAGAACATTGAGCGCCCGCTGGTTGCAGTCCCGGGCCAGCATGCCGATCCGGGTACCGGGATTGATGGCATTGATATGCGTGGCGATTTTTTCCAGGGAATAGCGGGCCGGGCTGATGACCAGATCCGATAATTCCGCTATATTTTTCGGGGTAAAACAATATGGCAGGGGGTGGCCATCGACTTTTTTGTATCCGAGAAAAACATCGATGGTTTCCTCTTCGAGCCAGCGTCTGATTTGGGTCTTCATATCGGTCTCCTTGATACCGGAACGTCTTGTGGGTCCGCAATCGGCTGGAACGGCTATCGTCCTTTTCCGCCGAGATGAACCGGAGTGTCCGGCACCCCGGTTTCCGGCAGTTCCGGATGCCACGCCTGGGTAAACCGTGCGAGCGGGTTGGGCCCGAGCGATCTGATTTTTTCGGTAAATTCGGTGATGGTGTCGACAAATTTCTGTGCTTCGGCGGAAGATATCCAGTCCAGGTGCACCCGCCCGTCCAGGCCGACAAAGGTTAACAGCTCCTGCATCAGCGTCAGGCGTTTGACCGTCATGTAATTACCATACAGGTAATGGCAGTCGCCGATATGTCACCCGCCCACCAGGATCCCGTCCGCCCCGTCCTGCAGCGCCCGGAGAATGTGATGCGGCGATATCGTGGCCGAACACATCACGCGTACCGCGCGCACATTGGGAGGATACTGCATGCGGCTGACGCCGGCCAGATCGGCCGCGCCGTAAGCGCACCAGTTGCATATAAACGCCAGAATTTTCGGCTCAAAACGATTTTTTTCCACGATGGCTTCCTCTCTGTTTCACGCGCGCATGGCGCTTTTAATCTGCGAATAAAGCTGTTTATTTGAAAACCCCAGCAGAACAGGGGCCTCTGAAGGGCAGGTGGCCGCACAGGCGCCGCAGCCTTTGCACAATGCCGGATTGACTTCTACGACGGTCTTTTCGGGGTCGAAAGTGATGGCCCCAAACGGGCAAACGTTGATGCATCCCAGACATCCGGAGCACAGCTCGGGGATAATGCGGGCGACAATTCCGCCCACCATAATATTGTCGCGGGCCAATACGGTCAGGGCCTTGGCCGCGGCCGCCTTGGCCTGGGCTATGCTTTCTTCTATCGGTTTCGGATAGTGGGCCAGTCCGCAAAGAAAGACGCCTTCGGTGGCAAATTCGACCGGCCGGAGCTTCTGATGGGCTTCCAGCAGCCAGCCGTCACCGTCAACAGGGACTTTAAACATCTGGGCCAGGCTGTTGTCCGCATGGGCCACAATGGCTGTTGCCAGACAAAGTATGTCCGCGTCGACACGCAGCCGGCGGCCCAGGGTGGGATCATTGAAAGTGACCGATACCTGCTTCCCGCTGGGCGCTACTTCCGGTTTTTCGTTCGGATCGTACCGGAAAAAGAGAACGCCTTTGACCCGGGCTTCCCGATAGAGATCTTCTCTTAATCCGTATGTCCGGATATCCCGATAAAGGACGTAAACGTTGCAGGCCGGATCTCTTTTTTTCAGTTCAAGCGCGCTTTTAATGGAATGCGTGCAGCACACCTTCGAACAATAGGGATGGGCCTCATTTCTGGAACCGACGCATTGGATAAAAACCACATCTCTGGCCCGCTGGATCCGCTGATCATCGTTGCGGAGCATCTCGTCCATGCCCAGATGGGTGACAACGGCATTGTGCTTGCCGTACAGGTATTCCTGCGGCGAATACTCGCTGGCACCGGTGGCAAGAATAGCGGCCCCGTGTTTGACGCTTTCTCTGGTATCGCCGGTTAACAGGTCTGTGGTAAAATTACCTATAAACCCGTCAACGTACTGCACTGTCGAATTCAGATGGACAGTAATCCGGTTTTCGGATTCCACCTGGTGAATCAAGTCCGTCAGAAATTCCTGAATATCTTCATCCTGAAAAGTTTTATTCAGACTGCGGGCATTTCCACCCAGGTAGTCTGTTTTTTCCACCAGATGGACGGGGTACCCCTGCCGGGACAGGGACATGGCTGCCGTCAGGCCGGCAATACCGCTTCCCACCACCAGCGCCGCACGGCTGACCGGCAGCTCCGTCTGCTTCAGCGGGCTGAAAAGGGCCGCCTTGGCGACGGCCATGCGGACCAGGTCTTTGGCTTTTTCCGTGGCGGCATCCGGATCATCGGCATGGACCCATGAATCCTGGTTACGGATATTGGCCATCTCGATCAGATACTTGTTCAAACCCGCGTTGATCAGGGTTTCCTGGAAAAGCGCTTCATGGGTTCGCGGGGTACAGGCAGCGACAACAACGCGGTTCAACTTTTTTTCCCGGATGACTTCCGTCATCTTTTCCTGGGTATCCTGACTGCAGGTAAACAGGTTTTCCTCGACATATACGACCCCCGGCAGATGCCGGGCGTATTCGGCCACTTCCGGAACCCGGACGATACCGCCGATATTGGTACCGCAGTTACAGACAAAAACGCCGATGTGGGGTTTTTCCCGGCGGACATCTTTTTCCGGTGGTACCGACACCGTTTTGGTCTGGGTATTACGGGCGGCGGCCAGATTTTCAGTGGCCGCACAGGCGGCCGCGCTGGCCTCCATTACCGATTGGGGAATATCCTTGGGGCCCGTAAAAACCCCGCAGGCGTAAACGCCCGGCAGTGATGTGGCCACGGGATGGAAGCTGTCGGTCCGGGTAAAATGATATTTATCCAGATCGATCCCCAGGGTCTGTGACAGGGCAATGGTTTCCCGGGTAATCTCCAGGCCGGTTGACAGCACGACCATGTCAAACGTCTCTTCTTTTGACTGGCCATCGTCGCTCATGTAACGCAGCAGAATATCACTGCCGCCTGGCGGGGTTTCGATGCTGTGAATTTTTGACGGTACAAACCGAACTCCACTGTCCGCGGCTTTTTCGTAGTAGCGGTCAAAGTCTTTTCCCTGGGTACGCATGTCCATATAAAATATGGCACAGTCGAGAGGATCGTGGCTGTGATCTTTGGCCATTACCGCCTGTTTGACGGCATACATGCAGCAAACCGAAGAACAATATCCATTGTCGCAGCGATTGATGTCGCGGGAGCCCACGCATTGCAGCCAGGCAATTTTTTTCGGTGGGGTCCCTTCCGGGTGCCGGCCCGACATGCTTGAGGGCCGCATCAGGTGGCCCCCATAGGGACCGGTGGCCGAGAGAATACGTTCGAACTCGAGTGAGGTCACCACGTCCGGCCGGTCGGCATAGGCGTAGTTGTCCAGTTGGCCCGGGTCAAAACTCTGGAACCCCGGCGCCAGAATGATCGACCCCACATGCAGCGCGATGGTTTTTTCGCTGTCTTTGAAATTTATGGCCCCGGAAGGGCAGAATTTTTCGCAGGCCCGGCATTTTCCCTTGGTTAGATAGATACAGCTTTCACTGTCGATAACATATTTCAGGGGAACCGCCTGGGGATAGGGGACATAGATCGCTTTGTTTTTGATTAACTTTTCATTATAGATATCCACGACCTTTTTCGGGCATTTTTCAGCACACAGGCCACAGGCAATACATTTGTCCGTATCCACATAACGCGGATGCACCGTGACCGTGGCAGTAAAATCGCCTTCTTCTCCTGTCAGGGCGGTCACTTCCGCCAACGTGAGCAATTCGATGTTGATGTGCCGGCCGACCTCGACCAGTTTCGGTGAGATGATTCACATCGAACAGTCATTGGTGGGAAAGGTTTTGTCGAGCTGAGCCATCACGCCGCCAATGGCCGGTGATTTCTCAATCATATAGACATAGTAACCTGAATCCGCCAGGTCGAGGGCCGCCTGCATACCGGCAATGCCCCCACCGACCACCATTACAGATCCCTGCAATGATTTATTGTCATGCGTTTTTTTCATGGACATGGTTCCTCTTCTTCATGATTAGCAACTGCTGCCACAGGCTTTTTCGATGGCGTCGAGCAGCTCGTCGTCTGTAAACGGCTTGGCCAGGTAATTGTCGGCCCCTTTCTTGATGGCTTCAACGGCATTTGATATGCTGGAATACCCGGTCATCACGATGATGCGGGGCATGGCGTCACTGTTCTGGACCGTTTTCAGGATTTTCATGCCATCCATGTCGGGCAGTTTCATGTCCAGCAGAACGATATCGAATTTATCTTTCCGGATGGTATCTAATCCGCTTTGCCCGTCGGTGCGTGACACCACCGAATGTCCTTTTTCGGCAAGCACCATTTCGCAGGCATCGCAGATCACCCTTTCATCGTCGATAACCAGTATATTAAGCGGTTTCATGGGACTCCTTTCCCTCTGCAGGGGTCGTTAAAACAGGGAACTCAATGACAAATCTTGATCCAACACCCAGTTCGCTGAAAACCCGGATACTCCCCTGGTGATTTTCGATGATGCCGTAGCTGACGGCCAGCCCCAGCCCGGTTCCTTCGGACCGGGTGGTATAAAAAGGCTCAAAAATTTTTTTAACCTTGTCGGCGGGAATACCGCAGCCATCATCCGCGATTTCAATCCGGATGCATTTTTTCTTCGGATCCACCGCGCTTTTTATGCGAACAGTACCGTGTTCATCAACGGCATGAACGGCATTTAAAAAAAGGTTGATGAGGACCTGCTCAATTTGATTCTTATCCAGTAAGGTTTCGGGAATATCCGGCGCCAGATTTTTTTCAACGGTCACCCGGCGCAGGAGGAACTCGTTTCCCACGACGCCGAGGGATGTCAGGATGATCGTATTGATATTCACCGGGGATTTTTTGGGCTTCTGGTCCCTTGAGAACTCCAGCAGTCCCTGGATAATGGTTTTGCAGCGCTGGGTTTCCCGGATAATAACTTTCAGGCCCTTATCAAGGTAACTGCCGGGATCCACCTTTTTGCTCATGTTTGAACTGAAAAGCAGGATACCGCCCAGCGGATTATTTATTTCATGGGCGATACCGGCCGCCATGCGTCCCAGGGAGGACAGCTTTTCCATATGCGTGGCAAGATGCGTGATATGCGCCTGCTGGTTTTCCGTCAGCCGAACCCGCTCGATAATACACGCGCACTGTTCGGCCAGCGTGACAATGAAATCAAGTTCATCTTCGGAAAAATCGCGTTTATCGGTCAGGTAGATGCGCAGCAGTCCCCGTAACTTGTCCTGAATGGCCATGGGAACGTCGAGCATCATATGAATGTTTTCGTCCCATTTTTCCTGCGGGTATTCGATGCGGGGGGCATTCCAGAAATCGGTAATGATGTCCACCTTATGAAAATCCGTTGTTGTCGACAGGATTTTTTCGGTGCTCACCGGCCCTTTGGCCAGGTATCGTTCGCCCAGCCCATACGCCGCGCGCACCTCGAACAATCCGTTTTCGTCGTTCAGGATTCGGAGAAGGGCGCCTTTGGCATCCAGTATTTTGGCGGTTTTCGTCACCACCGTATCGAGAACCTCCTGGAGGTTTTTGCTGGAGTAAATCGTCCGGATGATGTCCCTGAAAACAGAAAAGAAATTTTCGAAATTGGCGTGAGAAGTCATAGTCCTCCATCGTCACAAAGCCGGTTAATATCAATGACGCGCACCTTATTGAAATTGAATTGATGACCATCTATATGGTTATCGTCCGGAGCCGGTGTTCCCGGAACAATGGCGATCCCGTCATGAAAGGACCGAGGGCAAAACGCCGGGTGATGCCGCCGCAAATCGTATTGATCCGACCCCGTCACCAGGCTTCCCTTTCCAGGCGTTTATAAACAAATTTCAATTGATTTCTGTCCAATGTGCCCACGTTTTCTTTGATCCACCTCAGATCACCCGACACAATTGCCGCTTTCGCTTCCCCTGAGAGTGCATAGCCTGCCAGCGCATCGGAACCGGTTTCCATTAAATTCGTCCAGAAATCCATATCTTCGGCGCTGCGGTTAAGGACCTGAATCACTTCCCGCTTCTGAATCAGTTTTTCATTCTCGGCCCGGGCCTGTTCAGTGACCGGGGGGGTCTGTTTTTCGGTGTGCTCTTTCAGGGCCTTGCCGATGGCTTTTTTGATCTGATCTTCTTCGAATGGTTTGGGCAGGAAATCCTGTACGCCAAGCTTCAGGGCCTCCACCACGGTTTCTGTGGTTCCATAACCGGAAATGACAATCATTTCAGTACCGGGCCGGGTTTCTCTGACATGCCGGATCACCTCCATGCCATCGATATCCGGGAGGCGTAAATCGGCGACGACCAGATCAATGCCGTTGTTTTCGAGGGCCGCCAGCGCACTTTTGCCTGTTAAAGCCACATCCACTTCGTACCCTTCACCGGTCAGGATCATTTCAAGCCCCCGGGCCACACTGGATTCATCTTCCATCACCAGGATATGAGGCGGCATTGCGGCATGCCCGGTCAAACAGGTCTCACCTGGTGTGTGCATGGCATTCTCTCCATCAGTCGGCTGAAACGTTTCCTAACCCTGTATCCTTCTTCCAGAAATATCCATAAATATTCATCGCAAACAACGTGCCAATTGTTTTATGGATAAATCGAATTTATAATATCTATATTTACAATTGGTTAGAACGTTCAGGAAATACGCGGCACCAGGGGGGAATTATAAACCGCATAATTTTTTATACGCACAGGCAGTGTTTCGGGCCGCAGGGCCTTGAAACAGGAGGGCTTTGATATGTATAAATATTTATACATGCCGGCGGGAAAGATATACTCCGGCATGCTGACCGGGCCGTGCCATTCTTTCCCGCCACAAATGGAAGTTCAAGAATGCGTATGGTTTTTCAGGGGGTCACCGGCAGACAGGCCATGCTTTTTCATCAGGGCATGGAAATTTGAGCGTTGCATACCCACTTTTTCAGCGGCGCGGGTCACATTTCCCGCGCACAATTGTAGCGCCTGGATCAAAAAAGCCTTTTCAGCCTGGCCGTAATATTCTGTGATGAGCTTTTTTTTAACCTGTTTGAGCTCTTCGAGTGTTTCCGGAATGGTTTTTATTCTGGTATCTGATTTGCCGTGAAGGTGGTCCATCAGGCTGACCATGTCCAGATGGTCGTTTTCAACCATGATCACCAGCCGTTGAATGACATTTTTCAACTGGCGGACATTACCGGGCCAGTCCTGGCGGACGAGCAGTTCCAGGGCATCGTCCGAAAAGCCCTTTATCTGTTTGCCGGTTTCCCGGCAGAAGAGTTTCAGAAAATGATAGGCAAGCCTTGGAATATCATCTTTTCTTTTTCTTAAGGGGGGAATGTAAACAGGAAATACATTCAGGCGGTAATACAAATCTCCCCTGAACCGGCCCTTTTCAACCAGGTGCTGCAGGTCCTGATTGGTCGCGGCAATGATGCGGATATTTACTGATTTTGGTTTACTGGCGCCGACCGGTGTGAATTCATGCGCCTCCATCACCCTGAGAAGCTTGCCCTGGGTTTCTATATTCAGATTGGCAATTTCATCCAGAAAAAGCGTCCCGGAATCGGCAATTTCAAAAATACCCGCTTTGTTTCGGATGGCGCCGGTAAATGCGCCCCGGACATGACCGAACAGTTCGCTTTCAAGCAGGCCGCTTGAAAAAGTACTGCAGTCAACGGCGATAAAATTTTTAGTGGCCCGTCGACTGTGCGTGTGGATCGCGCGGGCGAAAAGCTCTTTACCGGTTCCGCTTTCTCCATACAGCAGAACGGTTCCGTCCGTGGGCGATATCTTTTCCAGATTACTGAAAATTTTAAGAATATTGCTGTTTTTTCCAATAATATTAGCGAAATCAAATCGTTCGTAGATCTGACTGCGAAGCGCCCGGTTTTCATCTTTCAGGCGTTTGTCTTTAAAGGCCTTTGTTACGGCCTGCTGCAACTCATCATCCGTAAAGGGCTTGGACAGATAATCGAAAGCGCCGAGCTTCATGGCGTCCACTGCATTGGGAACGGTCGAATAGCCGGTCATGACGATGATGTTGATTCCGGGGTTTTCTTTCCGTGTGGTCTGAAGAATATCCATCCCGCTCATGTCGGGCAATTTCATGTCGAGCAGCAGCAGGTCGTACGCCGTGGATTGAAGGGCGGCCATCCCCTCTTCGCCTGTCAGGCATGTATCCACCATGTATCCGTTTTCCGATAATCCCAGACGACACCCGTCACAGATCGCGCGTTCGTCGTCGATAATTAATATGTGCCCACGGGTCATCCTGGCCAGCTTTCTATGATCGCAATTGATCGTGGTATTTCCGGATACTGCGCTGAAAACGCATGTTTAATAATCGCTTTACGTGGAATGTATCCCAGCTCCGGCATGTATTGACAAGCAAAAACGACAGGGGAACGGTAAAATTATTTCACTCCCAGACCAGAAGGCTTAGGTGCCAGGTTACTTCGGGGCATCCGCTGGCCACAATTGACGGCCCGGCCGGTGAGAATACCTCATTGAAAACCGGTGCCGCGGATTTGAGCTATGGGTGAAATAACAGATGCAGTACGGGTACAATTGAGGCGTTGTTATTGAGGCAATTGAGACAGCCGCCCCGGTTGCGGCCGCTTTGCCACTGGATTTTTGCGCCGGCGGATCCGGGCAGGTCATACGCGACAACCCCTGAATTGATTGTATTAATGACAAGCTCATAATCAGGATCGTCGTCGATATTGGCGATGGTCGGGGCGGGGAGCGCGCCGTTTTCATGACGGCTGTGGGATTTCGGCCGGGGCAGGGCCAGCTCGTGGATCACATTGCCCCGGCAGTCCAGGATGTGGAGTTTTCCCAGATGCAGGCCCGAGCCTGTTTTCTGCACCCAGGAAGTAAAAATCACCTCGCTGCAGCCGTCCCGGTCCAGGTCGGCGATAACGGGTTCCGAGGCAAACCGGTAGATCCCCTCGCTGCTGTGATAGATGGCATAGGGCCAGTGATCGTGCTCGGTTTTATCCAGCCAGAAGGCATGCATCCGTCCATCGTAGGCGGCAAAGAGGATTTCCTTTTTATGGTCGCCGTCGATGTCTGCCACCACGGGATTGGGCTGGCAGTTTTCGATGATATGATAATCCTCGCTCAAAGGGCTGCCCGTGTTGACTGGGGCCTGCTCCCAGTTCCAGGGGCCTTTTTTAAACCGCGTCCGGTCGGCGTTGAAAATAAACAGCGAGGTATATTCTGCCGGTGGATAACCGCTGAAACAATCGTACATGTTACCGGTCACAACAACTTCCCGGCTGCCATCGCCATCGACGTCGGCAACCACCGCGGCCCCGTGCGCGAAATTGCTTCGATAGCTTTCGGACCGGACCCCGTTACAATGTCCCCAGCCCCGTAATTCCGTGCTCAGACTTTCCCAGGTACCGATTTCCCCCCATTTTTTACTGCCGTATATGGGAGATGCGTCCACCTGAACGCCATCGGGCCGGTAGGCGCACAAGGTGGTGACATCCGAGGGAACGATGATTTCCTTGAACCCGTCATCATCCATGTCGGCGGCCCAGGCATTGTCGTTGAATACTCCGTAGGCCGATCCGTGGCTGTTTCCCAGCTGGGGCCATCCGGGACGGAGGCTGCCGTTATTTTCAAAAACCCAGGTATTGATTTTTCCGTAGGTCGCCCCGGTCACAATGATTTCGGCCCGGCCATCATTGTCGATGTCGCTGACCACCAGCCCGCGCAGCTCGTTGGTGGTGGGCCGCCTGGGCCATCCGGGTTTGAAAAATCCGTGATTATCGTAAACAGAGACAATCCCGCCGCTGTGAGCGGTGATGATTTCCAGGTGGTTGTCTCCGTCAATATCCTTGATCCATATCCCGGGCCAGGTTCGATGGCTGTAACCCGGCGGGCTGTTTCGGTCTTTTCCGGAATCGACGCGCCAGATAACTTCGCCCGTATTTCCCTTAAGGGCGGCAATCGAATAGGCGGACGCGACAATCTCCATCGTTCCATTCCCGTCAAGGTCGGCAACGGCCGGCGAGGAATACCATCCGGTTTCACACCAGGAGGAATAACATCCGCCGTAGGCCCATTTCAGGGCCGGTGCCTGGACGGCGGCTTCTGCAGGCCCGGTTAGAACCAGAATGGCCGCTATGGACAGCAAGATATTTTTCATTATTTGAGCCTCTCAGCAGATACAATCCGCTTGGAATGCGGGTTTCATTTTTTGGCTGACCGCCCGGCGATAACCGGTCACGACGATGCCGTGGTCAGCGGCCACGTCGACAATCGCGTACGCGTTATTTCCGGTGCCGTCTCCTTCCACCATGGCTTTTAGCGTATAGTAATGAATGCCATTGATGCAGCGGTAAGATCCCGGGTGATAATGCCCTTGAAAAACAGCAAGGACGGTCCCGCGGTGTTCCAAAACCCGGCGGACCGAAGCCGCATTCGAGATCCCGATGGCATTGTCGCTGTCAAGCGGCTGGTGAACAAATACAATGACCGGCTTTGGGGTAGACGCCAGGTCGTTCTCGAGCCAGATAAGTTCTTTGCGGGGAATATTGATGTCGTTCCAGTGAAAATGGCCATGGTCGTAATCAGACCCGTCAGCGGTGTAGTTGGCGTCGAGGACGATAAAATGAAGCCCTTTTAAATCAAAGGAATAATACGTTGCCCCCCGGACAATGCCCGTATTTTCAGTTCGCGCCAGAAATTGCGGTTTCGATATGCTGTCCAGATCGTGGTTGCCAAGAACGTGGTAGCGTTTTCCTTGAAACCGCGCAAAGACTTTTTCAATTGTTTCGAGATATTTCAACGAGTTTTTTTCCGAAGA
>CAZNZW010000013.1:0-32018 GCA_964577615.1 uncultured Desulfobacterales bacterium
CGCCGCTCGGGGATTAGCAGTTTGGCCCGGCCGGTTTTTAACCCGTCATCGGCGAATAAACGCCCGGACCGGCAAATCCGGGCCTATTTTCAAGTAACGGCTCGTTATTGCACGTTTAAATGCCAAATTAAGAATATTTTTATAAAAACAAATAATTATGTTGCTTTTTGTTTGAGCGGGATTTATTATATCGGCCATCAACTTTGCGCGGATCAGTTGTCTGGGCGGTTTCTTTCTGAAGGAATAATCCATTTGTTAAAGTGGCACCCTCCAGTTTGCGACGTTGAAATTTTTTGAAAGGAGGATGTTATCATGGCAAATGGAATCGTTAAGTGGTTCAGCGACCAAAAGGGCTTCGGATTTATTGAGCAGGAAGACGGGCCGGATGTGTTTGTTCATCATTCCGCCATCAACGCGAGCGGGTTCAAATCCCTCAATGAAGGTGACAATGTAACCTTTGACATTGAGCAGGGACAAAAAGGCCCGGCAGCGGCAAACGTGACCGTGGTCTAAATCTAAATCCATGCAATCCAGCGGGCAGATCTCTAATTCCAGGAGAGCTGCCCGTTTCCATTTTATGCCCTTTTGTATGACAGGCGTCCCGGCGGCGGGTGCCCCAAGCGGGGCGTTTGCCCGGCGAATACCACCATCTGCTTCCGGCTCTGCAATCTTTGTTTTTCAGCAACCACCAGGGGGAAAGGACTGCGGACATGAATATCTACATCGGAAACTTATCTTTTAACACAACGGAAGACGCATTGCGGTCTCTGTTTGCCGCGTTTGGAAATGTTGACAGTGCGAAAGTGATCAAGGACCGGGCATCCGGCAGATCGAAAGGATTTGGTTTTATTGAAATGCCCAGTAACTCCGAAGCCGATCAAGCCATCAAGGCCCTGAATGGAAATATTGTCGACGGCAATGCGATCAAAATAAAACCCGCGGATTCAGGCGGGAAAAAACGAAAAAAACGGTCATTCCGCCGGAGAAGCTATTAACAACTCGGAAAGTCTACGATTATCCCGCCAGTGACGACCGCACGGCGGCCATTGTCGCCGATGCCAGCATCTCGCCGAAAAGGGTATGCTTGCCGCAAAAACGGATTTCGGGAAAACGGTCACCACTGACCACGGCCACGGCGTCGGTCCCGGTACCGGTCGCCACTTTTCCCGTCACCGGGCTGACAACACCCAGATCCTGCAGCGCCGCGGCCTTGGCCTCGGTTACCACCAGCGCCGCCTCCACCAGAGCGGCGGGTAACAGTCGCGCCGTTGTCAAAACAATGATATTGATCGTCCCGGCGGTTTCTTCTGTTTGATCAAAAGTACGGCATTCGGCCGGATCCCCCGCCCGGCGGGCATTGGAGATACCGGCCGTCATCACCACGGTGATTTCCACCCCCAGTTCCGACCGGCCTTCTTCCCGGAAGGAAGTCATCTGAGCCGATGTCATCATTCCCACGATGGTGCCATTCCAGTTGTTTTTCCGGCAGTAATGATCAAAGGTGACATGGAGCGGTTCAGGCGGCCTGCGACCGCCGTCGAAGTGATCCGGCACGCCGAGAATCAGCAGGTGGTCGGCCCGGCGCCACCCGCCATGATACGGCGCCGACGACAGCACGCGCCGGGGGGCGGGCAGGGCGATATGCACATGTCGCCGGGTATGTTCGATCGTATGGCACATATTTTTATATCATTCAGATCAGATGGTAACGTGACAGCCCCGAATCGACAATCCGGTGGACCAGTTGCCGGTAGTCGGCGGCGGGGCCGCCGGGTGACCGCCGGTAAAGGGTGTACAACTGCGGGCTCCAGCTTTTCAGCGGTTTGAGCCCGGGGATCCCGTTGACCTCAATGATTTTGATCCGCTCTTCGGCATCCATGCGCATATCCACCCGTACATGGTCAAGGCAGTTGAGTGCGTCGACCGCCTGTTGACAGAGATCGGCAGCGGCCCGGCCCCCCGTTTCGGGAAGGCCGATTTTCGTGATCCCCACCCCGCGCATATCACTGCGCAAAATCGGATACTTGCCATATTTGCCCCCTTCGACCGTCACCATGCCGGGAAAAAAGGCCTGATCTTTCCCGTTGCCGATCATCAGAACCGTATATTCGGCGCCCGGCAGGTAATCCTCCACCAGCGCCGGCTGCATATAGGTCTTATGGATGAACCGGACCCGGTCTGCCAGTTCGGCCGGGGTATGTACAACGCTTTCATCGCTGATGCCGATGGAACGGGACTCGCAACTTGGTTTGACAAAGGCGGGAAAGGCCACGTCGGGCAACGGGCGGCCCGGCGCAATTTCGTGATGGGCGGGAACCGCGACACCCTGTTCGAACAGGATCCGATGGGTCCAGGTTTTGTTGATCAGCTGTTTCATCGTCAGGGCGCTGGGGCCAATGTACGGGATCTGCCGACGATCAAAAATATCAGCCAGCCAGGCGTCGTCATCCACGTTTAATCCGACAATATCCGATTTGTCGGTAATATAGTAAAGCGCGCTCCATACGATATCATATCGGTGGTTGCTGATGGCCCGCATAAAATCGTCCATGGTTTCCACAAAGGCGATCCGGGCGGACTTGCCATCCCCATTGAGGACATCGCACAGGGTCCGGGTGACCGCCATATCCCCCCATCCCTGGGCGTCCCCGCCCGGGCCGGTAATAATCAGGATCCGTTGCATGTTTGTTTTCCCTTCCAGGTCAAAAGGCTGCCTTCGAGGGCAGCCGTTTTTTCCGGCCCGTCCATGACAATCAGCGCTGATTGTCAGAACAGATCGGGCCGGTATTCGTAGCGCCGCAGTGCATCGGCCGTTTCGGCGGACCGGGTGGCCATGATGCCGGCCAGCGCGTCGACCTTGCGCCGGCCCCACTGGATGCGCGAAACAATCCGGATGGCCACCGCGGTCCGGTCGTAACACCGGGTTTCCGGCAGGTCGAAAATCCAGTCGGCCATGGCCGTGTTGGGGTTCAGCAGCGTCACCGGTTGCCGGCACCGGGCCGCAAACGCCGCCTGGATCAGGTCCCGGCTGTAGCCGAAGTGGGTGCATAAAAACGCCACAAAAATCCGGGATGGTGCGCCAGCGATGCGCGAGACCGCCGCATCGGCAAATTGGTTTACCAGGCGCTCAACCGTCTTTCCGGCCGGTTCCCTTTCGATCTCGGTGGCGAGTTGATCACATGCCTGACTGACCAGCCGTTCCGGCGCGATTCCCCGTGCGATCAGGCGTGACCGGTGGATATCGGCGGTGATGGTGATCACCGTGCCCAGCAGCACGGCCATGGCGGTCGTCTCTTTGCCAAGCCGGTCATTAACCATATCGACCCCGAAGCCGACAATATCCACCACGGGTACCGGCGACGCCCGGCTGAATGCTGTCCGGCTGTAAAGAATCGAAAGCGTATTGCACGCAATCAGGATAATGTCCGGCTGAAAACGCATCATCCCCGCCAGGGCCCGGTCAAATACCCGGATCCGTTGGGCATCGTCGGCCAGGCGATGATATCCCCGGCTCTGCTCGGGCCAGGCATTGTAGTATATCAGGGATACCCGGGGGAAAATCGGATCGCGTTTCAGGCGGGCCGCGATATCGGCGCAGATCGAGAGCCCGCCCAGACCGGAATCGGTAATGAGGATAGTGATATCCTTCCGCCCCGCGACTGCGGCCGCAGCGGCCGTTACCGGCCGGTTGGCGGCCTTAGAATTTGTCTGGATCGGCGAATCCATCGCTCACCTTTCGGGTAAAAAAACCGGCTGCCTGCGCAACCGCCCATGCCGGTGCATCGCCAAGCGTCCCGTCCATGATCCGGGTCATCAGGTCAATGAGGTGATGGCGGTGCTGCCGGGTCGTCAGCCGGTTCCGGAACATGGCCGCTCCCCTGGAGGGTTCTCTTTCCAGCCGGTTCATGATCCGGCCGATTTCCGCCCGGAATCCGGCAACGCCATAGAACTGGAGGAATCCGTGCCAGGCCGCATCAATACCGCCGGCGGTTTCAAGCGGCGCCGACAGGTTGTCAAGCAGAGTCAGCGTCCGGCGCAGGGATGGCCCAGTCAGTCGAAGCAGCCCCTGCATTGTGATCTGATAGGGAATCAGGGTCAGGGCCGCCAGGCCATTCTCGGCCACCGCCGCTTTGACCATATATCCGATTTTCCGGTAAAACAGGTCGGTGGGCTGGAAAAAAACAAAGTTGCCCAGACTGTAACAGATCGGCACGCCCTGGTGAATCTCCACCCCCTGGGGTACGTGCGGATGGTGGCCGATGATCAGGTCTGCCCCGGATTCGGCAATGCGCTTCAGGGCATCGGCCAGATAGGGCGGGGGGCAGGGAATATACTCCACGCCCCCGTGGCAGATAACGATGACCGCGTGCACCGCCTGCCGGATTGCTGCAATGTGCGCGACGACCCGGTCGATTTCCCAGCCCAGGACACCGGGCGCGCCGGGCCCGGCCGCGGTCAGATCCTCGCCTTCGCTGAAATTGATGATGCCGATACGGATCCCGTTGACGGTAACAACCAGCGGCTTTTCCGCTTCGGCCAGGGTGGCCCCGGCGCCGACGTGCCGAATCCCGCCAGCGTCAAGCAGGGACCGGGTCTCGTCAAATCCCGCCGTACCGTAATCAAATACATGGTTGTTGGCCAGCGTCACCACGTCAAACGGTACGGCTGTCAGTCCGGCCAGGTGGCGCGGGGTCCCTTTCAGGACGGCGCCGCTTTTATCCACCGGCGCACCGGCGCCGGTCAGAGGACATTCAAGATTGGTGATGCGCAAATCGCTATTTTGCAGCACGGGCAGCAGGTCGCCGTATATTGCCGGCGGTTTTTTTTCAATCGTATTGCTGAACGCGCGGATCGGCGCCCAGTCACCGGTAAGGATGATTTCAGCGCCCGGCGTTTTCCCAGGGAACCGGCGCCAGGCCCCGGTTTCCCAGTCGATGCATGCGGTCGTATCCGGATCATCGGGTTTGGGATGGCCAGTCATTTTTTATCGCCCCCGGCGTCTGGGGAATACACCCGGGGCACCCGGGCCGTCAGGGCGGAGACGATTTCGTAGTTGATCGTACCGGTCCGGTCGGCGATGTCATCCGCCGTGATTTCTTCGTCGCCCTGGCGCCCCAGAACGACGATCTCATCCCCCACGGCCACATCAGGGATATGCCCCACGTCAATCAGGGTCAGGTCCATGCAGACCCGGCCGATGACAGGCGCCCGTTGACCCCGGACCAGCATCTGACCGGTGGACGACAGGCGCCGGGAAAATCCGTCGGCATATCCGATGGGAACGGTGGCAATACGGGTCGGACTGGTTGTCCGAAAGGTACTGCCGTAACTGACGGCAAATCCAGCGCCCACCGATTTAACCTGGACAACGGTGGACGTCAGCCGCATGACCGGCCGCAGGTCGATCCGGGACCGGTCCAGCGCGGCCGACGGCCACAGGCCGTACTGGGCAATTCCCGGCCGTACAAGATCGAGGTGAGTCTCGGGCATTTCAATGGTGGCGGCGCTGTTGGCCGCATGGCGATACCGGATACGAAGGCCTTTTTCTGAAAGGGCATCGAGCAGTGCGGAAAAGCGGTCAAACTGGCGGCGCGCATGGCTTTTGTCCCGGGCATCCGCATTGGCAAAATGGGTGAAGATTCCCTCTACTTTGATGTTCGGCATCCGGGCAATCTGCAATACGTCCCGGACCGCCGCCCCATTGCCGGGGAAAGGGAGCAGATCATCGGCCGGAAGACCCAGCCGCCCCATGCCTGTATCGATTTTTATATGTACCCTGAGCCTCGCGCCAGATCGAGCAGCGTTCATCGATAATGCTTTGGCTGCCGCCAGGGACGGCACCGATGCCCGAATCCGGTTGGCCGCCATCCAGGCGACATCGGCGGGCGAGGCGTATCCAAAAAGAAGGACCGGGGCGTCGATACCGGCCTGCCGGAGGATAACCGCCTCGTTCAGCCGGGCCACGGCCAGGAAACATGCGTCGCACGCGAGGGCCGTCCGTGCCACGGCCACGGCGCCGTGGCCGTATCCATCGGCCTTGACCACCGCCATGATGCCGGCGGCCGGGTCTGTTATCCGCCGCAGCTCCGCATAGTTATGCGCCAGGGCATTCAAGTCGATAACTGCCCGGGTTACGCCATCCAGGGCGGATGGCATGGGTATGTCAAATACGTCCCTGGCCATAGGCGGTGGTATACTCCCTGAACAGCTGCATGACCCGCCGGGTCCCGGCCCCGGGCCGGCCATCGCCGATAACCGTATCGTTGATCTGGACAACGGGCACAATTTCTTTGTTGGAAGAAGAAATAAACACGTCCCGCATGGTCGCCACCTCAGCCATCTCGATGGGTCTGAGTTCGACATCGAATTCATTTTTGGCCAGATCAAGAATAACGTTGCGGGTGATACCGGGCAGCACATCCACATCGGGAGTAATCAGGCGGTTGTGATCGAAACAATAGAAATTAGACGTGGTGCCTTCAAATAAACGCTGTTGTCGATCAATATAAATCGCTTCGGCAGCCCCCTGCCGGCGGGCCTTGCCGATGGCCCAGACAGCGGAGAGATAATTGGTGCTTTTGGTGCCCGGCAGGAAACGGTCCAGCTCGAGGGTGATGACTTTGGCGCCTTTTTGGTACCACTCGGCCGGCATCTCGGGCCTGGCGGTCACCATCACCATCAATTTTCCGTTCCCCTCGGGGGTCAGGCCGTCTTCGCTGATACCGCCGGTGTAAACAATGCGAATACTGGATTCAACATGATGCGCATTGCGATGCAGCGTTTCTTCAACAATGGCGCAGATATCCGCCCGGCTGTGGGCCAGCGGCAGACCGATCTGTTCAGCCGATTTTTCCAGCCGCCGGGCATGGGCGTCAAGGTGAAACGGTCGTTTGTTGTAGGTAACTAAATAATCGAAAACCCCGTATCCCCTCAATACGATCAGGTCTCCGGCCGGAATGACGGCGTCGTCGCCGGAGACAAAGTTCCCGTCAATATAGTATATGTCCATCCAGGGACCCTCGCTTTGCGGATTTGGAAAAACGGGCCATCCGGCGCCGGGTGTCTGTTTATTTCATGGGGCAATGGGGCGGGAATCAATTGCGCCACCCCGCCGAAATGGCAGGGCGGCGCAAGGCAGGTAACCGGTTTATCCGAAATAGGACCGAATAAATTCCAGAAACCGTTTGTTTTCTTCGTCCTTGCCCGGCGTTACGCGAAAATATCCGGTTTTACCGTGAATATCACCAATCTTTTTCAGGTAGATATTTTCATCCAGCGCCGCCTTGATGATCTCGGCGGTTGTTTTACCCGTCATGGTGCCGTCGATTAACATGTAATTACCATGGGCCGGAAACGGTTTAAGTCCTAATTTGATCAGCTCTTCCGAGAAAATGGCCATCCACTTGTTGTTGTGCGCAACCTTCTCTTTGACTTCCACCGGATTGTCAATAATGGCTTCAGCCGCGGCCGCGGACATCCGGCTGACGTTCCAGGGGAGCATCATCCGGTTGAAGGCAGCGATCATTTCTTCGGTGCCCAGCACAAACCCGAAACGGATGCCGGCAAAGCCGTAGGCTTTTGAAAAAGTAACCGACAGGAACACCTGGGGGTATTTTTTGATGAGTTCGGCCTTGGACGGGCGATCCGGGTTGTAATCCAGGTAGGCTTCATCCACACAAAGGGGCACCCCGGTTTCACAAAACCGCGTCAGGTCTTTATCGTCGATAAAAACACCGGTGGGGTTGTTGGGATTGATGATCAGCATCAGCTTTGTCCGGTCGTTGATGGCGTTGATCATGCCATCTACATCGTATTGCAGGTTGTCTTCCCGCACCGGGATCTGAACCACTTTGCCATTGTTCAGCTCGGCCCGCGTGATGAACAGTTCAAACGTCGGGTGTGACAGGATAAATTCGTCTCCCGGCTGCAGAAAAATACGCATCATGGCATCGATGGTATCCGAAGACCCATTGCACAGGGCGACATTATCCGGACCCAGACCGTACATGTCTGCGATCTTGGTCCGCAGCTCCAGGAAGCTGTCCGGGTACCAGTTGCCGTGGCGCAGGGAGTTGGCGACCGCCTCGATTACCTTTTCCGATGGGGGGATGGGGTTTTCGTTGAGCATCAGGCGGGCATTTTGCGGATTGTGCATGGCCTGGTCCAGAATGCCGACATTGTATTCCTTGGCGTTATACAGCCAGGGTACAAACCAGTCTTTAAGCTCTTTAGTCATCGTTCCTCCAGAAGTATATTTAATAGTATAGTTTTTTTATTACCACAAACGGTTTTGCCTGCCTATAGCACGGAATCCAGCGGGGTATATGCCATGTCAAAGGCATCGGCCACCCCTTTGTAGGTTACCTTGCCGTCGATAATATTGATCCCCTTGGCCAGATCAGGGTGCTGCCGGGCGGCTATTTTGTACCCCTTGTCCGCCAGAATCATCGCATAGGGCAGAGTGGCGTTGGTCAGCGCCAGGGTGGATGTCATGGAGACCGCACCCGGCATATTGGCCACACAATAGTGGACAATGCCGTCAACCTCATAGATCGGGTCATCATGTGTGGTGGGTTTGGATGTTTCAATACAGCCCCCCTGGTCGATGGCCACGTCCACGATGACCGATCCTTTTTTCATCAGGCCGAGCATGTCACGGGTGACCAGGCGGGGCGCCTGCGCGCCCGGAATCAGCACGGCGCCGATAACCAGATCGGCTTCGGTAAGCAGATCTCTGATGGTCGTCGGGTTGGACATGAGCGCGAAGCAATTTTTCGGCATCACATCGGAAAGGTATCGCAGCCGTTCGAGGTTGGTGTCGAGCAGGTAAACCTTGGCGCCCAGGCCGCAGGCCACCTTGGCCGCATTTGTTCCCACAATCCCGCCGCCGATAACCACCACGGTCCCCGGGCTGACACCCGGAACGCCGCTGAGCAGGACTCCCTTGCCGCCATACGTTTTTTCGAGGTATTTGGCGCCTTCCTGAATGGCCATCCGGCCGGCGACTTCACTCATCGGTGTCAGCAGGGGCAGATGTCCCTGTCCGGTCTCCACGGTTTCATAGGCAATGGCAATGCCTTTGCTCGCAATTACCGCTTTGGTCAGCGCTTCGGCCGCCGCAAAATGGAAGTAGGTGAAGACGATCTGTCCCTCCCGGATCATGTCGTACTCCACCGGCAGCGGTTCTTTGACTTTCATGACCATTTCGCAGGAACCATAAATCTCCCCGGGGGTGGCTATGATGTCAGCGCCTGCGGCAACATAGGCGTCATCCCCAAAACCAGATCCCGCCCCCGCCGTGGTCTCAATGCATACCTTGTGCCCGTGGGCAACCATCTGTTCAACCCCGGCCGGTGTCATGGCCACCCGGTTCTCTTTTGTCTTGATCTCTTTTAAAACACCAATTTTCATGGCATGACCTCTTTTTTAATATAAGAAGTTAGATGGATACGTTTGGTTTATCTGGCTTCAGCTCACACCCAGACATTTTCCGGCAAATGCCACCATCTCTCCGGTGGCTTTGGAAAACTGATCGGCGGTTTTCTGCAGAGCGACCAGGCTGTTGTACTCATCGCGACTGTAACCGTCGACCGCGTATGATTTTTCAAAATACGGAATACGCATCAGCTTGTCCATGACATCGGCGGGAATGTCCGCATGAATCCGGTCTTTTTCGAAAACAATTTTGTGTGCATCCTCAAAGTTGATGACCTGGTCGATAAATGACGGCGGACAGGTAACCACCACGGCCGCGCCGGTTTTTTCTTCCAGGTGCCACAATCGGGTTTCGCCGTCAACGGTCGGTCCAAAACGCAGCGAGCAGGAGAGCATCCGGCTGGGCAGATTGTTATCTTCCAGGTATTGGTAGGCCTTTTTGAATATGGCCAGTTCCGCCATCCGGACATCGCCTTCACTCAGCTCAATGCCCTGTTCCTGACCCCGTTCGCGGAGTTCTCCCAAATCCCCAAACCGGGATTCCATGTGGGTAATCACCGAACGCCACTGGCTGAGATCCACATTGTCGGCCCTGGCTTTTTCCAGTCCTCTTTCCACCGAACGGGCACAGTCGACCAGTTGAGGCAGGACAAATGTCAGGGTGTTGTTGGTGGAAATTCCCCGGGCGGTAAGTTCTTCAATCACCTCGTATCCCTGGCTGGAACCGGGTACCTTGATCATGACATTGGGGTTGATGGCGGCCAGATCCAGGGCCTGTTTGAGCATGGCATCTTTATCAAAAACACTGCGGGGGTCCACCTGGCCGGAAAGGTAACCTTCCTTATAACCGGTTTTTTCAAACAGCGGCAGATACATCTCGGACCCGCGTCGAACCACGTCTTTGTAGAGTTCCCAAAACAGGGATTCCGTATCAATGCCGGGATGATCCGCGATCATTTTTCTGGCGACATCTTCCCAGAAAGGCGGGTCGTCCTGCACCGCCTGCAGCGACAGTGCCGGGTTGGTGGTTACACCGCGGAACAGCTGGGATTCCGGGTCATTTACGTTGTACATGCGGTCAAACTGGCCCTGCATGATCTCCTGATTTTCCGGGGTCGCCTTGGCAAGCATTTTGCGGCACCAGTTGTCAAAGATGACAGGTGACGAATCCCACCAGATTTCCATCCCCGGGCTGACTTCGACGAGCTTTTCAAGTAAATTCTTTTTTTCCATCGGTCTTCTCCTTAAATCAAAGCGGTTAAATAGTGACACCGGGTTGTACATTCCCTGTTGCCGTATTTTCCTTTTCCGACTTTTTGCCCCCCCATTTAACGTTTTTTAAACAGTTTTTATCATTGGGTCAGGTGATACTGGCCCAGCTCGACCTCAAACGCATACTTGTCGCCGCGGAAGTAACAGCATAGCACCTCCACGGGGATATTGTGATCGTTGTACGTTACGCTTTCCATGTACAGGGCGGCCGTATTTTTTTTGACACCCAGCAGTCCGGCGATTTTTTTATTCAGATTGACCGCCCGGATGGTCTGCTCACACCGGGCCAGCGTCACGTCAAAATCTTCGCTGAATATTTTATACATGGATCCGGTCAGATCCATTTCCAGAATGCCATCAAAAAGATCCACCGGCAGATAGGTTTCCTCATAGATCAGGGGGATATTTTCACCGGTTCGCAGACGCCGGATGGCAATCACCCGGCTGTCGGGATTGAGCCCCAGGTGCCGGGCAACCGGCTGGTGGGGCGTTTCGTACCCCTTTCCCAGGAGACGGGTTTTTTCACGAAAACCGGCCAGGTTCAATTCCTGCGAAAAGCTTGAAATTCGGTTGAGTTTGTGTTTCAGCGCCACCGGTTCCGAAGCGGTTACAAAAGTACCCAGTCCCTTGACTTTCCGAATCATTCCCTGGGCACCCAGTTCGGCCACCGCCTGCCGCAATGTATTGCGGTTCACGCCGCACATGCGGGAAAGCTCGATTTCCGAAGGGAGCTTTTCCCCCGGTGCATACCTTCCCATCAGAATAGATTCCCGCAGCCACGCACTGATCTGGAGGTATTTGGGAATCGGGTTGTTGGTGTCGACGATTTTCAATGGTTATGCTTTATTGTAATAGTGTGCCTGAAAGCGGCCATGATTAAAATGCCTGCCGGCAGGTTTTGTTTACCGGTCCAGAAGGTCCATGACTTTTTTTCGGATGCTTTCAGGATCCAGACCCTGATAGGGGATCTGTTCGCCCAGGCCGCCGTGGCCCTCTTTTGATGTGCCGAGACGGGCGTAGCGGGCCTTGAACCCTCTTTCCAGCAGCCAGGTGCCGAACCGGGCGCCGAGGCCCGTTTTGATATTCTGGGTTTCCACCACCAGAACAAAGGGATGGCGCTGTATCTGCGCCATCATCTCTTCATCCACAACGTTCAGGGTGGGTTTGTTGATCAGGGCGACGTGGATGCCGCCGGCCCGCAACCGTTCGACCACATCAAGGCAGCGGTACAGCATTTCCCCGTAGGAGACGATGACGCCCTGGTCCCCCTCCCGGATTACCTCATCCCGGCCGGGGACAAATTCATACCCGCCGCCAAAGCGCGCCTCCTGCTTTTCGTCCAGAATAAACGGGGTGGCGGACCGGGTGGAGAAGACAAACCGAAGGCCGTCATCATTGAAAATGGTCTTGAGAATGGCCTGCATCTGGCTGGAATCGGCCGGGAAGTACAGACGGGTGTTGTCATCTTCCGGCAGGCCGTTGTCGGCAAAAAAGTTATTGATCCCGAAATGGCAGGTGTTGTCCGCCATATCGTCCACGCCGGCATGGGAAAAGTGGGCCAGCACGTTGGCCCGGTTCAAGCGGGCCATGGTGATTTCCGATGCCACCATTTCCAGGAAGGCGGAAAAAGTGCCGAAAATCCCCTGTCTGCCTTTTTCCGCGCCAAAACCGGCCGCCACCGAGAAGTTGTTGCGCTCCATGATGCCGGCGGTCACATACACCTCGGGATAGGTTTTGCGGATATGGTGCAGGCCGCAGGACCCTTCCAGATCCGAGTCCACCACCAGCACCCGCGACTGGCGATCCGGCATGTCCGCCAGGATGTCACAGACGAATTTCCCGAAGTTGTCCCGGTTTTTGGCTTTATCCGCAGTGCTGCCCAGGCAGACGGCCGGCGCGGCCGGTTTGCTGGATGATTCCAGGGCCGCCACCGCGGCTGCGTGCCCTTTGTCTTTCAGGTAAGCGATGGCCAGATCAACCGGGATCACATCGTGTCCCTTGGGAATGCCTTCGATCCCCGGCACGCCGACAGCCATCTTGCGCTTGTTGATCAACGCCATCGGCCCGTCCGCCGTTAATGCTTTTTGAATCCGTTGATAGAGGGATTTGAGATCCTCGCCGGCGCCGGTATCCACCGACAGACCGTGACCCCCCAGCGTGCCCGCAACGGAAAATCCCTTCAAATAGTCACTGGGATGTCCAGCAATGGTTACGTCGTTGTCGTCGATGAGCAGTTTGACATTGAGCTTCCGGGCCACCGCATACCGGGCGGCTTCGGCATCACCGCCTTCCTGCTGGGATCCATCGCTGCCAAACATCACCACGGCCTTGTCCGGATGCGCGGCGGCCACGCCATTGACATAACTCCACATGTGGCCCAGCCGGCCCGAACTGAAAAACACGCCCTGGGCATCATCCCGTTCAGGGTGACCGTACAGGCCGCTTTCAAATTCGCGGTAGTGCAGCAGTGCTTCCGGCGGCTTATATCCATTGATCACCGCCATGATGTATTGAATGGCGACGCGATGGCCGGCCTCGTCAAAAAAGACCGGGTAAATGGAATCGTTTCCCTTGATAAAGGCATCAACAATCAAGAGTTCCGGAACAATATCGTAGGCCCCGCCGGTATGACCGCCCAGACCCTTGGTATTGGCATGGGCGGTAAAAAAGACAATGCTGTCACGGACAAGATCGATATTGGCCTGCAGCTGCGCCGCCTGGTCGTCGGTAATCTCTGGCCGGGACAGGGGAAATGACAATGCGTTAAATGCACTCAAATCGATGGGGAATTTCATTTTTGGGTCTCCCATATGTGTCGATTAATTTTATTTCCGGGGATACCGGTTCTCGGACAGCCCCTTGAAAACCATTCGGCGCCGATGCTTTGCTGTCTATCGGTATATATGTATAGACAGGCATAAATTCACATTTATGCCCCCCATCGGGACTTGTCAATACATATTTCCATCCTCTGGTATCTTTTTTATTAAATGCCTGACAGGTCAGACGGCCACGCCGTATGATTCTTTGATAAACGCCATGTTTTCAATGGCATGGTCATATTTTTCCCGGCCATAAGTATAATAGTCAAAAGTGATTTTGGAAATATTCAATTGCACCAGGCTCCACAGAAACCAGTAAATGTCGGGAAAGGGTTTGAACAGATCGACGAAGAAGAGGGTCCGGTCCACGTTTTCGCCCTTGCAATATTCGGTCACGATGCCTTTTTCCGCTTCACGCGGAACCAGTATCTCCTGAAACATATCCGCGATGTCGTAGTACCGGGGGGCCATGCCGGCATATTCCCAGTCGATGATATACATGTCTGAGGCGTATTTGGACCGGGCCTCTTCGTTGATCAGGATAAAATTGTCCGCAAGCAGATCGTTGTGACAGGCCACAAATTCAGTTTCCGGAATATTGATGATGCTCGACAATTTGATGAGGCGGTCAATGGTCCCCGGAATATCGAATTCATCGTATTTTACATCCAGCCCGGCAAGGATAGCGGACATTTTCATGATTTCGTGCAACGGACTGAATACCTTTTTCAGCCGGATACCGCTGGCATGGATTTTTCGGATGGGGGCAACGATTTTCGGGTACAGGGACGGGTCGTGGAAATGCTTGTTTTTCAGCACGAGGGCATCATCGATAAATTCGACAATGGTTGCCCCCTGGTCGGGCAGGTATTTTATCAGGGGGGCGCCGACCCCCAGTTCGCACATTTTTTCAATGGCATGGGTCTCATGGTCACGATTGATAAACAGGTCGGTTTTATCGCCGTACACCCGAACGGTGTAATCTCCTTTTTCCGATTGAATCCGGTAGAGTTTATTGGTGATCCCCCCGCTCAACTGACTGACCCGAACGTCCAGTCCCTTCCATTCCGGCAATAATTCATAACATGTCTCCGGGGTAAATTCCCGGTCCAAAAGACGTTCACCCATGTGCATGCCCCTCCTTTCTCTATTTGGATACTTTTATTCGGTCAAAGCGGATATGAAAAAAAGTATAGCGAAGAAACATACCGAGTCAATCCTTTTCTGGATGAACCGGCGCCGGCAATTATTAAATCTTATGCCCGGCAGTATTTGGGAAAACCAGATTGAAACACTCAAAACGGCCGAAAATCCGACACCTGCCATTTCAGCGTCAGAGGGGATTGATTTGTAACGAAAATATGGTGCAATATATCGATATGATAAGGTTTTCAAAATAATAGGTATCCCCGTTGGGAATGTGGAATAATCTTGGCGCCCACTTTAACGCCCAGTAGCCTGATGCAGAGCGAGCTGAAAATCACTCGATCTGGGCAGTACTGCCATCCGGCGTATCTTCGCAAAAAGCACTGGCCCGATAGCCGTTTTTTCATAAAAAACTTGACAACATCTTCCCCTGCAATGTAGTCAGAAGCTTCCAAATTGTAATTCATACCGCATCCAGATTTTTAGCAGTGGGGAGCCTTGACCGATTTGCAGATTACGGAACGGCCAAATCGCCAGGCAGATACAGCGCGTCTCCGGAGAGGCGCAGCGCGCTTAATTTTAATCCCTCGTCCTGTATATACATCTATAACATTAAACTGCGATATTTTGGGTGGGCGGTATTTACGCAATTATGGTAAAGTGTCGATAACATCCTGACGGGCGGAGCATTTTGTCTGTGACGGGTGATTCCCATTAAGCTTGTTATACCTTCGGTTGATTTGGCTGGCCGTTAACCCCAAACCCCATGAAAGGAGACAGGTAAAATGAAGAGACGCGATTTTATCAAAAAGGCAGGAGTCGGCGCGGCTGCAGTCGCCGCAACAGCGGTAAACGCCCCTTATGTGCACGCTGCCAAGAAGACGACCATCAAATGGCGGATGCAGACGTATGCCGGTGCGGCACTGGCGCAGGAGGTCGTCAAGAAATCCGTTGACAAGTTCAACAAGGCCGCCAACGGCGAAATGCAGATTGATCTGTATACGGCGGATGAACTCGTGCCCCAGGGCGAACTGTTCCGGGCCGTGCAGAAAGGGACCATCGATGTTGTCCAGAGCGATGACGATTCCATTGCCGCTCCCGTTGACGTGGCGATTTTCGCGGCCTATTTTCCACTTGGCCTGCGCTATTCTCTTGATGTACCCGTTTTGTGGAACGAGTTCGGGCTCAACAAGATATGGGAAGAGGCCTACAGCGAGATCAAAGGCGTCACCTGGCTCAGCGCTGGCAGCTGGGATCCCTGCAACTTTGCCACCACCAAACCGATTCGGCACCTGAAAGACCTCAAGGGGCTGCGGGTATACATGTTCCCCACCGGCGGTAAATTCATGCAGCAGTTCGGCGTTCTGCCGATGTCGCTTCCCTATGAAGATGTCCAGATGGCCCTGCAGACCAACGAGCTCGACGGCGTTGCCTGGTCCGGTATCACCGAAGATTACACGGTGGGCTGGGCCGATGTCACCAAATATTATCTGACCAACCCCATCTCCGGCGCCTGGGTCGGGTCCTACTTTGTCCACTCCGACTCCTGGGCCGCCGTGCCGGAACATCTCAAAACCCTGTTCCATCTCTGTATCGATTCCTCCCACTACCATCGCCAGTACTGGTACTGGTGGGGTGAAGCCCATTACCGTACTCAGGGCGGAAAGCTGGAACTGACATCGATTCCCAAGGAAGAATGGAAGCAGGTCGAAGACGCGGCCCTCAAATACTGGGACGACGTCGCCAAAAAGAGCCCGAGATGCGCAAAAGTGGTCAAAATATTGAAAGAGTACAACAAATCCATGGAAGATGCCGGTCCTCCCTACCGGTATTAAGGGAAACCCCGCGGGCTGTCTTCTCCGGCGTTCGAAAAGTATCGGAGAAGACAGCTCCGAGCGGTCTGAGGCAGAATCCGGACCCACTGTTTATCCGTACCATATCTTCTGAAAAACTATGCCCCGTTCCGGCGGCAACATGTGGCGGCGTATCAATTCTGCGCCGCCGGCAGCCGGACTGGGGCAAAATATCGGGTTTGATTTAGAGAAAGCTGAACGAAAGGGATTAACATGCCTAAAGCGATCAAAACCTATGTGAGATGGGTTGACGCAGTCAATCGGGTGGTTGGCGAGTACTCAATGTATATTGTCCTGGTGATGACCGGTATCCTGGTGTTTGAATCCATATCCCGGACTGTTTTTTCGAGGCCTCACATCTGGACCGTGGAAGTCATCGAATTTATGATGGCCGCCTATTATCTTCTGGGCGGCGGGTACTCCGTGATTCTCAAGGGCCATGTCCGCATGGACATTCTTTACGGCCGCTGGTCGCCCAAGGGTCAGGCGATTGCCGATCTGCTCACCGCTCCTTTCTTCATTTTCTACGTTGTGTTTCTCCTTGTCGGCGGTCTTTCCGGCCTGGAGTATGCGCTCCAGTACGGCCAGAAGAATTATACCCCCTGGGGTCCGCCGATGGCGCCGATCAAGTTTATCATGGTTGTCGGTATTGTTCTGATGCTGCTGCAGGCCATTGCCGAGTTTTTCAGAGATCTGGCCAGGCTGAAGGGGGAGGAACTCTAACATGAGCTATCAACTCATCGCTATTCTGATGTTCATTTCCATGATGTTCATGCTGATTACGGGCCAGCGGATCTTTGCCGCCCTGGGAGCGGTGGCCACGATTTTTGCGCTGCTTCTGTGGGGCAAAGGCGCGTCTGAAATGCCGTTTCACGCCGCCTTTGTACTGATGAACTGGTACGCGCTGCTCACCCTGCCGATGTTTATTTTTATGGGCTACATGTTTTCCGAAGCGGGTATTGCCGACGATCTCTATCGGATGTTTCATGTCTGGATGGGGCCGGTCAACGGCGGTCTGGCGATTGGCACCATGGGCCTGATGATCGCCATTGCCGCCATGAACGGCCTGAGTGTTGCCGGCATGGCCATCGGGGCCAGCATTGCCCTGCCGGAAATGCTCAAACGGGATTACGACAAGGTAATGATTACCGGGGTGGTCCAGGGGGGCAGTTCCCTGGGGATCATGGTCCCGCCCAGCGTCGTGCTGGTGCTGTATGGCATGATCGCCCGCCAGCCGGTCGGCCGGCTCTGGCTGGCCGGGGTGTTTCCCGGCCTGCTGCTGGGCGGCCTGATGATCGCCTATATCGTGATCCGCTGCGCGATCAATCCCAGCCTGGGGCCGGCGCTTTCCAAACAGGAACGCGAAGCGATCGACTGGCCGGAACGCCTGCGGCTGCTCAAGGCAGGCATTTTACCCCTCATTATTATCTTTTCCATGACCGGCCTGTTCCTGATGGGAATCACCAGCCTGGTGGAATGCTCGGCCGTCGGGGCGGCAACAACCCTGATTGCCGCATTTGTCAAACGCCGGCTGACCCGTGAGGTCCTGCTGAAAACCCTCAGGGAAACGCTGAGCGTCAGCTGCATGTTCATGTGGGTGATTCTCGCCGCCCTGGCCTTCAGTGCCGTTTTTGACGGGCTCGGGGCCGTCCATGCCATCGAATCGCTTTTTCAGGAGAAATGGGGCCTCGGCCGCTGGCAGATCATTATTCTCATGCAGCTGACCTTTATCGCCATGGGCATGTTCCTCGACGATACGGCCATGCTCATCATCGTCGCCCCCCTGTATGTGCCGCTGGTTAAAAAACTGGGGTTTGATCCCATCTGGTTCGGTATCCTCTATACGGTTACCTGCCAGATCGCCTACATGACCCCGCCCTTCGGCTACAACCTGTTCTTGATGAAAGCCATGGCGCCCGACGGCGTGTCGCTGGGGGACATTTACCGGTCCATTATACCGTTTGTCATCATCATGGTCATCGGGCTGGCCCTTTTGATGGTCTTTCCCCAGATTGCATTGTGGCTGCCCAATCTGTATTTCGCACGGTAATCCGGGCCGGTTTCGGCGGCATGCGGGTTATACCTGTTAGCGCTGAGGAATCGAATGACTGTACTTGCCATTGACCAGGGGACGACAAGCACGCGCGCGCTGGTCGTTGAAGATTCGGGAGCCGGCAGGATTGTCAAAGCCGTTGCGCACAGGCAGGTCTACCCCGCGCCGGGATGGGTCGAGCAGGATGCGGATGAATTAATCCGGAACATCCAGTTGTGTGTGGACAGTTGCGACGCCACCCTGCAATCCATCGGCATCGACAACCAGGGGGAAAGCTGCCTGGCCTGGCATGCGGATTCAAAACAGGCCGTATCGCCGGTGATTGTCTGGCAGGATCACCGCACACAACCCATCATCGACAAACTCAAAGCCGACAATGTACAGGGCCTGGTACTGGAAAAAGCCGGGTTACCGCTGGATGCCTATTTTTCCGCCACCAAGCTGGCCTGGATTGTTGAAAATATTCCCGAAGCCGGTGATCTGCTCCGCCGGGGAAAACTCCGGATAGGCACCACCGATGCGTTTTTCCTTGACCGCCTGACCGGCCGGTACGTGACGGATATCAGTACCGCATCAAGAACATCGCTCATGAATCTGGCCACCGGACAGTGGGATGAAACGCTATGCCGTCTCTTTGGCGTACCGATCGCGGCGCTGCCCGAAATTGTTCCCACGACCGGCGATTTCGGCACGATGGTGTCCCGGCGACGGCATATCCCGATAACCGCAAGCATCGTTGACCAGCAGGCCGCCCTGTACGGGCATGGGTGCAGCCATGCCGGTGACGCCAAAATCACCTTTGGCACCGGCGCGTTCGCGCTGGTCGTGACCGGGGAAAAGATCTGTCAATCGGCCAGCCAGGGCCTGCTGCCGACCGTCGCCTGGCAGATCGGGGGGCAAAAACCCGTTTATGCATTGGACGGCGGCGTCTATTGCGCCGGATCGGCAATCAACTGGGCACGGTCTCTGGGTCTGTTCAAGTCCTTTGATGAGATTAATCAATTTGCCGGACCCAGTGCCATTGAAACAGATCTGGTGTTTGTCCCGGCTTTATCCGGATTGGGGTGTCCATATTGGGATCGGTCCGCAGGCGGCTTGTGGATGGGCCTTTCGCTGGATACCCGGCCGGCCGATTTAATGCAGTCCATTTTAGAAGGGATCGTGTTCCGGGCGGCAGAGGTCATTGCCGCCATGACTGAATTCACGTCCATTAAGAATGAAATTTCGATTGATGGCGGTCTGTCGGCCAATCCGTATTTTTGCCAGTTTCTGGCCGATGTCCTCAATCGGCAGGTGACCGTCCCGTCATCAACCGAATTAACGGCATACGGCGTGGCCCGGCTGGCCGGCGGCAGTTGTTTTAAGAAGAACCCGGCAAAAAGTCAGCATCGCCGATATCTACCTGAAACCGACCGGCGTCAGGGCCTGGAAAGATTTAAGGAAGCCATTCAAAAATCAATACAATGGCCGCCTTCGATGTCATGCGCGAAACGCGTCTGATCCCGGGGCAAAGCAGATTTGTGCCGGTCCTATGCCGGTCGAACCAGAAACCGTTTCCAGATGTGAATCACCGCTGCCCGCAGCTCACGAAACCGGGCGCTATCAATCGCAGCCTCTTTTTCCTGGAGCGATAACCGATGCGTCATCATACGATAACTCAGGTAGGCCTGTTTGAGCAGGTACGCCTGACGATCATGGATGATACCGGTCTCGATCAGGGTCTGAATCAGGCGGACATTATCCGTCCACTCCGTCAGTTCCGGAGAATCTGCTGACAGTCGAAGAACCAGGTACTGGACGAGGAATTCAATGTCGATCATGCCGCCGGGGTCGTACTTGATGTCGAATATACGGCTGTTTTTTGATCCATTGTCTTTTGATCCATGCGCCCGGCATAGCTGGTCGCGCATGTTGACCACCTCTGCCTGCAGCGGTTCGATATCCCGTGGCCGGGTAAGAATTCGTCTGCGGATCACCCTAAAACGGTCCATCAACGCGGGCTCGCCAATCACCGGGCGGGCTTTGATTAATGCCTGATGTTCCCAGGTGCGTGCCGTATCTTCCTGGTAGGCGCTGAACTGATCGATGTGGGTAACCAGAACCCCGCCGCTGCCATCGGGGCGCAGGCGCATGTCGATCTCGTAAAGGACGCCGGCCCGGGTCCGGGTGGAGAGCAGGTGGATTACCCGTTGGCCCAGACGGGCAAAAAACTGGGAAACATCGATGGGCCGGTCGCCATCTGTCATCTGTCCGCTGTCTCCGGCATGCAGAAAGACCAGATCCAGATCGGAACTGTAGCTCAGCTCCAGCCCCCCCAGCTTGCCATAGGCAACCACGGCAAATCCCCGCTCAAGAGTGGCTTTCCGATACACGGATGCCGGGCGGCCATGCCGGGATACCAGGTATTCCCAGGCCAGATCCATCACCCGGGCCAGAACGATTTCAGCAATATCGGTGAGCCGGTCACTGACGTTCATCAGGGGCAGATGGCCGGTGACATCGGCTGCCGCCACTCTCAGGGTGCTGGCCTGTTTGAAGACGCACAGGGATTCGATCTGAAATTCCAGATCGTCGGCCGGAATCGATGCCAGGCGGCGGGTGATATCGGCTTCCATCTCGGCGCGCCGGGGCGGATCACTCAGCAGGCGGGGATCAAGGAGTTCGTCGAGGAGTACCGGATGCCGGGCCAGCAGGGAAACAATCATCGGGCTGGCATCGGCCAGATGGACCAGCAGGTCGATGGCCTGGGGATTTTCCAGCAGCATCGCCAGATATACCGAGCGGGTCTCGATGGCGCCGATCAGATCGAAGATGCGGTCCAGCGTCTGTTCCGGCCGGTCAGTCGTGCCGGCCGCTTTCAGAAGCAGCGGTATCAGCCGGGAAAGACGTTTCCGGCCGTCGTTGCCGAGGGTCTGCGTGGCCGGGAGTGTGCCCAGATGATCAAGCAGAGAAAGAACCCGGGCCGGGTCCTGATAGCCGGCCGCCGCCAGACCGGCTTCAAATTCGCTGCCGTCCACGCCGGATAAAACCGCCGGCCAGAGATCGTCAAGCCGATCCGGTGCCGCCGGATGGCTGCCGCCGCGGGATTTCCGTTCCGGTTCGAGAAGCGCTTCGAAATGGTTCTGAACCGTCTGCGTATGCGTGCCCAGCGTATTTTCAAAGACCAGCGGGTCTTCAAATCCCATGGCCAGCGCCAGACGATGGTTTTCCGTCGTGTCGCCGGGAAGGTGATGGGTCTGCTGGTCTCCGGCCATCTGCAGCCGGTTTTCAACCACGCGTAGAAACCGGTAGGCCCGCGTCAGGTCATCCGCGACGGCCACAGGAATGATTTTTTCTTCGGCCAGACAGGACAGGACCGTCAGGATCGGCCGCTGCTGTAACACCGGCATCACGCCGCCGCGCAGCAGTTGAAAGACCTGGCCGAAAAATTCGATTTCCCGAATCCCTCCCGGTCCCAGCTTGATATCACGGCGGGCGCCTCGGCGCCGGGTTTCCGTGGAGATACCGGCTTTCATCTCCCGGATTGATTCGATGACCGAATAGTCCAGATATCGACGGAAAACAAAGGGTTTGAGCCGGCCAAGCAGATCCTGCCCGGTGGCCCTGTCGCCCGCCACGGTCCGCGCCTTAATCCAGGCGTACCGTTCCCATTCCCGGCCCTGGCTGGCAAAGTAGTCTTCCATGGCATCGACAGACATCACCAGCGGCCCGCTGCCGCCAAACGGCCGCAGGTCCATATCCACCCGATAGACAAAGCCATCGGTTGTCGGCGTATGCAGCACCCGGATCAATTGTCGACCCAGACGGGTCAAATAATCAACATCCGGGGCCGGTGAGGCAGATGGATCGCCGGCCGCATGAGCGAAAACAAGGTCGATGTCGGATGAAAAATTCAGTTCCCCGGCGCCCAGTTTTCCCATCCCCAGCACGGCCATCGGCGGGCGGGACACCGGCAGATGCAAGGATCCCGGACGGGCAGCCGGCCACCCGGTCAACACCGTCAGCGTTCTGTCCAGGACAGTATCGGCCAGACCGGTCAGGTCCGTCATCACTTCGGAAAGCGCACTCCACCCGCAAAGATCCCGCCAGGCAATGCGAATCATCTCCCTGCACCGAAACCGGCGCAGACGGACCATCAGGCTGGTTTCATCGGCCACGCCGGCCAGCGCGTTCGTCAGACGGGAGGCCAGGTCGCCGGTGCGGTATCGGCGTTTCAGATCACCGCTGTGAATCAGGTCGGCCAGCAGCGCCGGCCGGCGGGTGCAGTTTTTAGAGATAAAGTGGCTGAATACAAACACCCGGCGGGCGGTGCGCGCAAAGGTGCGATCCGTAAAATCATCGATTCCGGCATTATCGGCCGCCCGGCGGAATTCGGCCCATTTTTGTTCTTCCTCATCGGCCAGAATTTGGGGCAGTGCGGGTACCGGCGTCATTTGAATGGGGCCTACTCTTTTGTGATCTTTTCTCGGTTACGGATCCAGCACTTCCAGAACATCGAACTGTTCGAGATGATAAGTCGGGTTGGGATAAATAACTATCTGACGGTTGAATTTGGTTTCCAGTTCTTCCACCAGGCGCTGTTCTTCGCCGTAAAACAGGTCGGCAATCTCCGGATTCACGCGCAGGGTCAACCGGTCTCCCATCAGGTCGCTCGACTGCCGCAGCATTTCCCGGTAGATATTATAGCAGATCGACCGCCGGGACATGAGCGTCCCCTGCCCGTCACAATAAAAGCAGGGCTCGCACAGAATCTGATGAAGCGGCTGCCGGACCCGTTTACGGGTCATCTGGACCAGGCCCAGTTCGGAAATCGGTAATACATGGGTTTTGCTGCGGTCTTTTCTGAGCGTATCGAGCAGTTCGTTTGAGACTTTCTCCTGATGGGATTTTCTAACCATATCAATAAAATCGATGATAATAATACCGCCGATATCCCGCAGGCGAATCTGGTAGGCAATTTCCTTGACGGCTTCCAGGTTGGTTTTTAAAATTGTTTCGTCCTGATTGTGGGTGCCGACGTAGCGGCCGGTATTGACGTCAATGGCACAGAGCGCTTCGGTCTGATCGATAACAATATAACCGCCCGATTTCAGCCAGACCTTGCGCTTGAGCGCCCGGGAAATATCCCACTCCAGATTATAGGCGTCAAAGATCGGCTCCGGCGCCGTGTACAGCGTGACCGAATCTTTCAGGGCGGGCATGAAGGTATCGAGAAACGACAGGACATCATCGTATACCCGCCGGGAATCCGTGATGATTTTCTCCGCTTCATTGGTGAGCAGATCCCGGACGGCCCGCAGGCTGACGTTCAATTCCTTATGCAGCAGGGCGGTTGCCGACAGGGTGCGGTCTTTCTGCTGGACCCCTTCCCAGACTTTCTGAAGAAACCGCATTTCGTCGGCCAGTTTTTCGGCGGCAACGCCTTCGCCGGCCGTCCGCACGATATAGCCGCAGTCATCCTTGCGCAGGGATTGAACAATCTGTTTGAGGCGATCCCGTTCCACCTCTTTTTCAATCCGGCGGGAAATGCCGATGTGGTTGGAAAACGGCATCAGGACCAGAAAACGTCCGGGCAGAGAGATGTAGGTGGTGACTCGGGCGCCCTTGGACCCCAGGGGCGATTTGGCCACATGCACCATCAGTTCCTGGCCTTCGGTGAGCAGCTCATCAATGGGATAATCATCCGGCGGCGGCGGCAGGGTGACCACGCTTTTCGATGGATCTTCCGGATCCTGGCGCCAGTCTTCCGGCGATCCTGTCGCAGGGTCAAAATCATCGCTGAAATATTTTTCCAGGACCGGGTCGTTCTTCCGGACAATATCGTTGGCATGGATAAACGCCGCCTGTTTGAGGCCGATATCAATAAAGGCGGCCTGCATGCCGGGAAGGACCCGCTGGACCCTTCCTTTATAAATATTGCCGGTGATCTCCCGATTGTCGCCCCGTTCGTAAAACACTTCCGCAATCGTTCCGTCTTCGAGCAGGGCCACCCGGGTTTCATGATCGGTTTCGTTGATAATGAGTTGACGAATCATGGGGTATCCTGTGTTTTGACAATCCGCGCCTGTCTGATTTCCCCGTCGCCTAAGGAAAAGATGGCTTTCAATACTTCCGATGGCCGAAGGGATGGCCCGGGCTTCCGGGTCAGGCAGAGGGTCAGCTGTCGATCGGCAGACAGCGTCACCGTGTGGACCATTTTTTTCAGGTCCAGCCGGGTGACTTTTCCCTTGACGGTTCTTTTTTCATGCAGCCAGGTTTTCCGGGCGATAAACGCCTGTAAACATGACGGATCAAACTGCCCTGTCTGTAAATCGATTCGGTAGCAGACGACATCCGGCGGCTGCGATTGTTTTCGTCCTCCGGGCGGCATCACGCCGGTAACCGACAATCCGTCGGGCAGCTGGCTGTTCAGCCGGCCAGGGAGGGCGTCAATATTTGTATGGGATGGCACTTCAATGGTCAAGAATTCATTCAGGCTTTCCATGCCGACGGGGAGAGAATCGGCAAATGATATTTTCGGTTTGGGGTGAAATCCTTCGGTAAACTTCAGATCCACGCCGGCCCGGCGGAAAGCGCGGACAAAAATATTGACCATTTCCAGATGCCCGAAAAAACGCGCGTCATCGGTTTTGGTATAGGTCAGGTGCAATTTTTTATAGCTTTGCGGCGGGTTTTTCTCCCGATTTTCCCTGAAGGGGGCCTCCGGTGCGGCGGCATCGGCCGGATTTCCGGAAAATACAACCGGCGCAATGGTTTTAAAATCGCATACCCCGCACTGATAGCATTTTCCCTGCCGGCAGTCGCCCGTTGTCTGGCCATCCAGGGCCCGCTGCCATTCTTTGACTAAAAAGGACCGGGACACCCGGGCGTCGATATGGTCCCAAGGCAGCGGATCATCGAAAGATCGCTGCCGGGTGGTGTAAAAATCGGCGTCGAGCCCCGTTTCGTCCATGGCCGCCTGCCACCGATCAAAGTCAAAATGGTCACTCCAGCCGTCAAATCGGCAGCCTTTCCGATGGGCCGCCACCAGCAGAGACGCCAGTCGCCGGTCGCCGCGGGAAAAAATTCCCTCGATCCAGCTCACCTCGGGCCGCTGCCATTTAAACCGGACCCGGGCGGGCTTGAGCTGTTCCCGCAGCCAGTCTATTTTCTGCCGGGATTCTTCCAGGGAAATCTGGGCATGCCATTGAAACGGCGTATGCGCCTTGGGGATAAACGTCGTTACGCTGACATTCATTCCCGGCCGGCGGCGGCCTTTGGGCGGGCGGATGCGGCGCAGGTCTTTAACCAGATCGACAATGGCCTGCAGGTCGTCACGGGTTTCCGTGGGCAGCCCGATCATAAAGTAGAGTTTGATGACCTGCCAGCCCTGTTCGAACACGAACCGGACACTCTTTTCAACGTCCGCCCGGGTAATGTTTTTGTTGATCAGGTCCCGCATCCGCTGGCTGCCCGCTTCCGGAGCAATGGTAAAGCCGGTTTTTCGTACTTTTTTGATGAGTCCGATCAGTTCCGGCGTCAGCGTATCGGCCCGCAGGGACGGAAAAGACACGGCCCGGTGATCGGCGGCATGCCGCGTCATCAGCTGGGTCAGCAAGGGGCCGATACACCCGTAATCGCCGGTGGACAGGGACAAAAGGGAAATTTCGTCGTAACCGGTGGCGTCAAGGCCCTTTTGTGTCAGCGACAGGATGGCTTCCGGCGCCCGGTCCCGCACGGGGCGATAAATCATACCGGCCTGGCAGAATCGGCATCCCCGGGTGCAGCCCCGGGAAATCTCCATGCGCAGCCGGTCGTGTACCGGCCGGCCATAGGGGACGACAGGCGCGGCGGGAAAATCGGTCTGATTCAAATCCGGTAAAACGGCCCGCCGGACAGTGGGAAAATCCGGGTGGCGGGCGCTGAGGCGGGCATGACCGGCTGTATCAAAAACCACATCGAAAAACGAGGGAATATACATCCCTTCCACAGCCTGCCAGCGCCGCAAAAGGGCATCTTTTTCCGTGCCGCCTTCTTTTTTCCAGGCCATCCAGATGTCGGCCAGGGCCAGTATCGTCTCTTCACCGTCCCCGACGACCATGGCGTCAAAAAAAGGGGCCACCGGTTCCGGGTTGGCCGTGCAGGGGCCGCCGGCGATGATCAGTGGATCGGATTGGCGCCGGTCGGCGGCATAAAACGGGATCCCGGCCAGGTCCAGCATGGAGAGGATATTGGTATAATTCAGCTCATACAGAAGGCTGAAGCCGATGATGTCAAAACGGCGCAGCGGCCGGCCCGATTCCAGGGCGGTCAGCGGCTGACCGGCGGCCTTCAGCCTGGCCTGCATATCCACATCCGGGGTAAAGACCCGTTCGGCGGCAATGTTATTCCGGCTGTTGAGGCGGTCATACAAGATCTGCATCCCGAAATGTGAGGTGCCGATTTCGTACATATCGGGAAAGGCCAGGGCCATGCGAAGATCAACGGCGCTCAGGTCTTTTTGAATGCGGTTGATTTCGTTGCCGAGGTAGCGGCTGGGCTGTCGCACCAGCGGTAGAATATCAGATAGTTTCGATTCGGTCATCATATATCTATTTAAACGGTTTCCAGATTGGCGGCCAGCCGCTTCAGACTGACAGCATCGTGGTTACAATTATGCGGGCAACAAAAAAAGCCTCGCCTGCGGATGGCGATCCGGCCGGATCTACCCATCTGACAATGCGGGCTTTACCAAATCTAAAGATACCAGACTAACCAGATGAAGACAACTCAAAAAGGTTCCGCCGGATTCGGCCGCAAATCAAGATTCAGCGAAAAGGAGAAGCGGATGCCGCCCAAGGGGCCGAACCCGGAAACCGGTGATGCCGGATGCCTGGCACGTTGCCGGGTCATCCGCCAGCGCCGCTGGCGAATACTGTGTAAAGATGGGAAAGCGTGGATTGCAGCGCGTGGTCGTGCTTTTTATCCTGATGGGTCAGGCGCCAGGCCGGTGAGATCGCCGCCAGCGCATCGGCCAGTTCCCATTTGTGCCTGAACGTGCGGCCCGCCAGCCGGGCCAGGTCTTTCTTCTGCCCGGCGGAAAGCCGGCGATCCGTATTGGAAACCGCATTCAGCCGGTCCGTCGTTATTTTCATGGGATGTATTTCAGCCGCACTCATCACCTGCGCCAGGCGTTTTGGCGGTATGGCGCGGCCCTTGGAAATGGCCCTTTTGAATGCGTTGGCCGTGGCAAATTCCACGCCTTCAAGCGTTCGCCACGGGCCGGTCGACAGGCCTGTTTTTTCGATTCGGCTGATGACTTCCGGTGTCAGCGAATATTTGACCGGATGGTAGGTATCCTGCTCAAAAACATTCTGCAGGAAAAAAAGAGACACAAAGCAGAAGATGCCGGCGATAACAGGCGTGATGACCCATCCGCTGCTGATCCCGCCCAGCAGCCGCCAGCGAATTCCCCGGCCGCCCTTCAACAGGCCGATACCGATCACCGCCCCCACGACTGCCTGGGAACTGGAAACCGGGACCAGCGGAATCGACGGCAGGCCATGCCGGATTAGAAAGCTCTCCAGACTTTGCGACGCAAAGAGGAAGAGGACGGTTGAATGGGCCGTCACCACCACAAAAGCGTCCACCGGAGACAGGCTGATAATCCCGCCGCCAACGGTTTCCATCACCCGCCGGGAATAAGTAAAAACCCCGACGGCAATCGCCACCCCGCCGATGAAAAACAGCTGCTGCGCGGATGATAATGTGATCCAGCCGAAAAGGGAAATATCGGAAAAAGGCGAAACCGGGACAAAGACGCCCATGACGTTGGCGATATTGTTGGCCCCCAGACTGTACGAACCGAAAGCCCCGATGATGAGCAGGCCGAATCGTGTCAGCGCGTCCTGGGTCAGCATGTGCGGCTTGAGGCGCCGGATGCCGAAAACAATCAGTTTGTAAAGGAAGACAGCGAAAACCGCAGAAATCAGCGGGCACAATATCCATGTGCCGACAATTTTTTTCAGTGCGGTGTAGTCGGTAAGGGACCCGGAAAAAAAGTTCCATCCGATAATCGCGCCCACAATTGCCTGGGACGTGGATACCGGATATTTGGCCCGGGTCATCAGATAAATACTGACGGCCGCGGAAAACGCAACGATAAACGCGCCGGCCATGGCATTGACGGCCCCGAGTTTTCCAAGGGTATCGGATGCCCCCGCCCCGCTGACCACGGCGCCTAAAATAATAAAAATACTGCAGCAGACCGCCGCGGTTTTGAAGCGGATCATCTTGCTGCCGACAGCCGTGCCGAACACGTTGGAGGCATCGTTGGCCCCCAGGGACCATCCGAGAAACAGACCACTGGAAAGAAAAAAAGCAAACATGGCAGATCCCTATAGCGAGCGCTTGATGACAAAAATGCCGAGTTTATCCGCAACGTCCTCGGCCCGGTCGGCGATTTTGTCCACATGACGCACAAAATCACGGAGCTGCATGCGATGGCTCAGCCGCATCTCTTTACGGCTGAATATATTCCGCTGAAGATCAGTTGAAATGATGTCGGACTGGCTTTCCCAGTGAATCACCTTGTGCATGTGGTCATTGACGGCATCAATGTTTTTAAAAAATGCCCGGGCGGAAAGGACAATGGCCTCCACGGAATTGACGACGCAGAGGGTCAGCTCTTCAAAATCGTCGTGAATTTCAGGGAAAAAATTGGGGCGTTCAATATCAAAGCGCCACAGGGCGCCTTTAAACCGGTCGAGAAGGGCGTCCAGGCTTTCCAGAAGTTCAAGTACATCGCCCCTGGATTCGGGGATCAGGGTCTGCAGGTAGAGTTGTTTTTCCAGGTTTCGGCGCAGGGCATCGCCCTGATGCTCGATTTCGTAAATATCTTTCAGCCGTTTCTGGAAAGAGACCATTTTTCCCTGCAGATACGAATGAATTCCCCGCTGGAAGATCAGACCGGATTCGCTGACTTTGTCCATGAACTCATCGATCTGCTTGCTGATATCAAATCCTTTTTTCAGTATGGTAAACGCCATGTTTCCGCCTCACTGTTCCCGGTTGATAAACTGTGCCGTTCGATGGCCCCTGGTTTCGGGCCGATAAAACAAAAAAAGCACCCGGGTCCGCGCCTGCTGCAGACCCTGTGATGCACCTGAACCGTATATCATCATTTCTCCACGTTCGTCGAGAGAAAAAATGTCAATCCGGTTTTTTTCCGAAAACGGATGCAAAACAGGTGCCCGTCATTATCCGGAAAATGCCCCGAGTATTGATGTGCCGATGAGACATGGAGCAAAATCCTTCTTGTTTTTTCAGCCGGATTCCGATTAAAATATGCCATTCTCACGGATGCCGCAAATCCGCCGTTTTCTAAACCCGGAGGAGATAAACGATGCAAATGACCGCCCGCGATGTGATGACACCCTGCCGTCATGCCTTAACACCGGAACAGACGGTTGCAGACGCCGTCCGGGTTTTCCGCAAAGCTTCCGAAGATGAGGGCCGCAAGGTATTCGGCATGGTTGTCACCGACGCTGCGGATCGGCTGATCGGCATGCTCTCGATGTACGACATCCTCTTGTTTATCCGCCCCAAGCACATCCACGTCTGGGGCACCATGGATGACATCGACATCTCCGGTCTGGTGGATGCCGCCTGTCAGCAGGCCGGGGCGGTCCGGGTGGGAGATATCATGTCCACCGATCTGATCTCGGTTACCCCGGATACCCACCTGATGCTGCTGCTTGATCTGATGATCAACAAGCATGTCCGCCGGATTCCCGTTCTTGAAGATGATCATATCCTCGGCATCGTCTATATATCCGACCTGTTCTACCATCTGCTCGACAAACTGACCGCATAGGGAGGCACCCCATGGCCATCATCGTTGCCCGCTCGGTACTGACCGGCCTGACCGTCAAAGATGCCATGCGGCGACAGTTTGTTCGTCTGCCGCAGACGATGAGTATCGATCACAGCATCAACTACCTGATCAAACACAAGGCCAACGCTCTGATGACGCTGGATGAAAAGGGACAACCGGCCGGCGTGGCGTCCAAGACCGATATCATGGGCGCCTACTATGCCGACCTGCCGATTGGCTCGCCGCTGTCGGATATCATGGTGGCCCCGCCGCTTTTCTGCTGCCGGGATGATTCTCTGGATACCGCGCTGGAGAAAATGCGCACCCTGGGCGTCTATCGGCTTTACGTCCGGGATCCGGCAGGTGAAGTGGCGGGCGCCCTGGCCTATCCGGACATGGTGGGGCTGCTGTACAGATACTGTCATACCTGTGAGTTCAGCCGGCATCTCCGGGGACCGGCCGAGGCCTCGGACGATCCGGTATCCCGGCTGACGGTCAGGGAAGTGATGACCGATCAGGTGGTCGCTGCCGCCGATTCCGACCCGTTGACGGCGGTGATGGAGCAGCTTTCCATGCATCGCTTCGGCGCCATGCTCATCGAAAGTGCCGATCATCTGCCCGTGGGCGTCGTCTCCAAGACCGACCTGATCCTGGCCTATAAACACGGGCTGCCGGCCGATACCCCGGCCCGCCGGATCATGACATCGCCGGTTCGTGCCTGTCTCCGCGACGACTACCTGGAAGATGCCATTCAACAGATGATCTTTGCCGGGATTCACCGCATGTTTGTTAAACACGGCCCGGCGGAAACGATTGCCGGCGTTCTCTCCCTTTCCGATGCCGCCCGTATCCGGTCGGGGTCCTGCCAGGCCTGTGTCAGCAGCCGGATTAAAGTGAATGCGGGTCAGTAGTGAAGTTCGGTTTTCAAAAATTGGATTGGCCCGGAAGAAACGATAAGGTCCAAACAGGCCGGTACCGGATCAGGGCCTGGTCAGGTGGACCATCAGATCCAGGGCGGTCGGCAGATCCATCCGGGCCATGTTTAACACCAGGTGATAAAGCGCGGGGTGATCGTAATCCTGCTTGCCCAGTTTGCGATAGAGATCGGCGCGGCGGAGATCTTCGTCCTGAACCTGGCGGGTGGCCTGCCGTTCGGGCAGGTCATTTTTCTTCATCAGGAAGCGGATCCGGTTTTCAACAGTGTTGATAAGCAGAACATGGCGGGTGTCCGGATGATCGGCAAGGATATACTGGCTGCCCCTTCCCATGATGACGGCGTTGCCCTCGTCGGCAATCTGCGCAATGATCAGAACGAGATGTTCGAGAAACATCTGACCATTCCGGTCTCCCGGCTGGCCGGAGGTTGCCTTGTTTTCCGGGAACGTGGCGGCCAGCTGGGTAATGCGTTGTCCGGCTTTTCTGCCGAACGAAACCGGTCGGCCGGCCGGCGAGTTGATCTCCCGGGCAAAACGCTGAATGGTACCGCTGTCGGCAAAGGTGTAGCTTAATCGATCAGCCAGCAGCCGGCCCAGTGTCTGGCCACCGGCGCCGTACTGCCTGGAAATGGTGATGACTGCCATGGACGATTCTCCGTTGGTCGGCGG
>CAZNZW010000013.1:32118-55280 GCA_964577615.1 uncultured Desulfobacterales bacterium
CGTACTGCCTGGAAATGGTGATGACTGCCATGGACGATTCTCCGTTGGTCGGCGGCCGCTGTGTCCGGGAAGGTGGCGTTGGCACGCTTTCCGCACGGCGGATTGTCCGCATTTGAATGTCGGCTTTTTCAGGCCAGTATTTTTTTGATCGTTTCGGCCAGCACGGTCGGTTCAATCGGCTTTTCGAAATATATTTCCGGCTCCGGGACCGGTTCTCCCCCGAATTCGGTCAACGCATTCTGGGACCGGATAAATGTTTTCCGGGCAATACCGGACAGCATGATCACCTGAATATTTTTCAGCGCAGTATCGGTTTTCAGCTCCCGGTACAGGCGGATACCGCTTTGCCGGGGCATCAATACGTCGAGGATCACCAGGTCCGGGGCTTCCTGTTTGAGTATTTTCAATCCTTCCTCGCCATTTTCCGCCTCGATGGGGATAAACCCGCTTTCTTCCACAACCGTTGCGTTAAACAACCGGGCATCGGGATCATCGTCCACAATCAGAACTTTTTTACGCATCAGGTGTTTCCCTTTCTTTTGTGACGGTCACCACACGGCCATTATGGTTTTCTGTTGAATCAAGACCGGCGTTTAGAACGGCATCGCCGTGACAGGGAAATCGAAGGGAAAACACGGTTCCCTTCCCGGGTATCGATGTCACATCAATGGTGCCGCCGTGCGCCTCGGCCAGTTTGCGGGTCACCAGCAGGCCCAGGCCGGTCCCGTTGGCGCCCTTGGTGCTGAAAAACGATGTAAACAGTCTGGCGCGGATGGCAGCGGGGATGCCGATGCCGTTGTCCGTCACATCAAACCGGAGGTGGTCACCTGCTTCCATGTGGCTGCGCACGACCACCCGGTGTTTTTTACCCGGATTGTCATCGGCCGCACACGCGTCAATTGCATTGGAGATCAGATTCACCAGACAGCGGTGCAGGCTGTGCGGATCAAGCCGGGCTTTTTCTACCGCCGGGGACATCTTCTGCACCATCTCAATGGCGTGGGCGCGGGCATTTTCGGCCATGACTTCCATCGCATCCGCGGCAATCCGGTTTGGCCGGCACCATTCGTATTCCGGTTCCCGTTCTCTGGAATACGACAACAGATCCATGACGAGACCGGACGTGCGGTCGATGTTGCGTTGAATCATCCGCCACCCGGTTTTTATCTTATCGGAATTATTTCTGTCAATGCCGATGTTAAGCAGATAGCTGCCCCCCGTAAACCCGTTTAAAATGTTTTTGATGCAGTGCGCCATGCCGGCAACAGTCTGCCCGACTGCCGCCAGTTGTTCCGACTGGATCAGTTCTTGCTCCAGGCGCTTGATCTCGCGCAGGTCCTGGAAAAATGCCACACTGCCCATGACTTTGTCGCCCCGGTAGAGCAGGGATCCGGAAAATATGACGGGAATGGCGTCATGATCGGTGGTGTGCAGCGTGGCTTCTTCCCAGGGGGGCGTACCGGCCGGGCCGGCCGGTGACCGGTTCTGCAGGAGCCAGTCCACCACTTTCCGGGGGAAAAGGTCCCGGGCGTCGATTTTACCAACCACGTCTTTGCGCGCAAGACCAAATAATTCTTCCGCCTGCGGGTTGAAAACGAGAATCTTCCAGCTGTTGTCGGTGGCCACAATACCGTTGTTGGAGCTGTTGATCAATTTGGCCTGAAAATAGGCTTTTTCCTGCAGTTCCTCCTGAAGAATCGAATTTTCGATGGCCACCCCGATCCGGTTGCCCGTCAGTTCCAGCAGGTTTTTCTGCTCGTCGGTATATTCCCGGACAGATCGATTTCCGGAGCGGATCACGCCCAGGGTGTTTTTTTTCCGGTCGAAGATGGGGGCATAGGCAACGGCTTTGAGGTGTTCCCGTTTTAACAGCGCCAGCTCCGGACTGGCGCCGGTCTGCGAAAGGTTGAATGTCATCAGGCGCTGTTGCCGGGCCACCCGGTACACCATGCTGTCCTCATCGGCCACGGGCATTTTTCGGCAGATATCGCCGCAGGCGCCATAGCTGTACCGGAGATGGTACCGGCCGTCCCGGTCGAGAAGGTAGATGCACAGGAAATCCGACCCCAGTACTTCTGTAATCTGCCGAAGGGTCAGGTTCATTCGAAACTCAATATCCAGCGGTGCACCCAGGGACTGGTAGATGCGGCAGAGCGTCTTTAATTCCCGGTTGTGGCGCTTGATTTCTTCTTCGGCCTGTTTGTCTTCGGTACGGTCCTGGATGGTCTCAATGGCGCCGATGATATGACCGTCGGCCGCTTTGATGGGGGCAGCGGTAAACCAGCACCATTTCCCGTTCTCACCCAGGTTGGGGAAAAACATTTCCGCTTCATACGCATCGGCAATCAGGGGGGATTTACGCCATTTTTCCCGGTAAAGGGATTTGATTTTTTCCTCGGGAATCTGATCGAGGATAACATCGGCCATGGATGGGCGCCTGGATTTCCAGAAGGGCGCCCATTGCCGGTCGGTGCCCACGATGGTCTCGGCACGACAACCGGACAGTTTTTCGAGGGCCCGGTTCCAGTGGGTGACAATGTGATCCTGGTTGATGACAAAGGTCGGCATGGTACTGCCCTGGATCAGCTGGGCCATTTTTTGCTGGGCAGCGCTCAGCAGCCGGTTTTGCCGGACGGCTTCCTCGGCGGCTCTCCGGGTTTCAGTACGGTCCTGAATGGTTTCGATGGCGCCGACAACGTCGCCGCCGGCCGTCCGGATGGGGGCGGCCGTAAAAAATAGCCACAACCCGTCCCTGCCGAGATTCGGGAAAAATTCCTCGGTTTCGTAGGCGCCGTCGATCAGGGAGGACTGCTTCCAGCTGTCTCCGTAATATTTCATCGTTTCCCGCCGGTTGACCCCTTCGAGAATGAGGTCGGCCATCACCGGGCGTTTTTCCGGGTGGAAGGGTTTCCAGTGGCCGCGAGTGCCGATGATCTGTGCGGCCGCATATCCGGTCAGCTTCTCACAGGCCTGATTCCAGTGGGTGACGATGTGGTCCTGATCAATGACGAAGGTCGGGATCGAGTTGCCCTCGATGATCTGGCCCAGGCCCGCACCGGTTTTCTGCAGTTTTCGCTCAATGGATTCGTACCGCTGGCACCGGCTGCGGACCAGATGACTGATCCGGTCGGCATATCCCGTAAAAAGAGACGCCACGTCCGCGCCGGACAGTGTTTTGTGTCCGATCGTCCGCAGGGCTTTGGCTTTTTCGGCTTCGATGAGCAGATCGGACCAGAGGGTGCGGCTGACAATGTAGTCAATCAGCAATACGCCTTGCGGTTTGGTTTTTTCAATTGTTTCGGCCAGTGTGGGGTCATTGGTGATTTCGATCAGGACTTTCAGCCCGTCGAGCGCGTACAGAGCGGTGTGATCGGTGGTGGTGAAGATCCCTTTTTTCCGTGCGTACCGGATTCCTTCGGCTTTTTCGTCGGGGTCGGCGACGCCCAGAATGCGGGGGGGGCGGTCGGAAAAATATTCGGAAAACAGCAGCTCAAGCAGTTGCCGGCAGAAATGCCCGCCCCCGACAATGGCGACAGGGGTGTGATCGAGGATGGGTATCATCTGTTCATTGCCCCCTTTATCCATACAGCCCTCACTCTTCCGGCCGCCTGCCGGGTATTCAAATGACGATATCTGTGGTAGATGACGGGAAAATAAACACGTATTATTTCGCCGTCCGGCCGAAAAGTCCGGATGCGGCAGGTTGCACGGGCCGCCGGCTCCGCTTGCCGTACCACAGTTCCAAAAGGACAATCAAGGCTTTAACGCCAGTTGATATATTGGGAAAATATCCATGTTTGATCCGCGTACCAAACTGATTCTCACTTTTTTACTGACGTTTTTTGTGGCCACTACCCGGCCTGTTTCTCTGCTGATCGGGCAATGGCTTTTTCTGGTTCTTTTCATTTTCGCCTTGAAACAAACCCGGGCCTGGCTGCGCTGGCTGCGGCTGGTCATTCCCATGGCCCTGTTTTTTGGTCTAGTCACCGGATGGGCGGCCGGCCCGGCGGCCGGCGGCTTTGCCGCGCTGAAGCTGTTGACTCTGACCACCGTCTTTTTTCTTTTTTTTTCCGTTACATCGCCCGAGGACATGGCCAACGCGCTGATCAAGATCGGGCTGCCCTATACGGTGGCCTTTGTTTTTTCCACAGCCATGCAGTTTGTCCCGGTGATCGGCCGCAAGGCCGGCGATATCCTGGATGCCCAGCGTGTCCGGGGCCTTTCGATGGCGCCGGGCTGGGCGTCCCTGCGGCAGTATCCGGCTTTTCTGGTTCCCCTGCTGATTCAGTCTTTCCAGCTGGCCGAAGAACTGGCCGAAGCAATGGAGGCCCGGGGGTTCAGCCGGAAAAACCGGACCTTTTATAAAACGTATCGCTTGCAATTGCGCGACTGGATCGCTATTGTCGGGGCGATTCTCCTGCTGACCGGTTTTTATATCTGGCTTTCCGGATAGGATCTCGATGCGGCGACGAAAAGAAAAGCAGTTCGGTAACGATTGAAACACGGTGCGGGCCGGCAATCGGGCAGGAGAAGCAGAAAAAGAGAAGACCACCAAGCGGAGGAGATGATGAAAAAACAGATGCGATATGTTGTCACCGGCCTTTTGGCCCTGCTGGTATTTTCCAGCCCGGGCCGGGCCGAGACCGGCGATATGGCCCTGGGCGTCAAGGCCGGTACCCTGGGAGTTGGTGCGGAACTCACCATCGGCCTGCTGCCCTATTTTAATGCCCGCGTGGGCCTCAACGGGTTTAAATACAGCTATGACACCAAGATCGAAGAGATCGACTATGATCTCGATCTCAACCTGTTTTCCGGATCCCTGCTGTTCGACTGGCATTTCCTGGGGGGCGATTTCCGATTGACGGGCGGGCTGGTGTTGAATTTCAATGATCTGGATATGAAGGCCAATACAAAACGCAGCCACTATATTATTGACGATATCGCCTATTCCACCGACGATGTCGGTCATCTGAAGGGGACCATCGATTTCAATACGGTTTCTCCCTATCTGGGAATCGGGTGGGGAGATGCTGTCGGCGGCGGGCCGATTTGCTTTTTTATGGACCTGGGTGTCCTTTTTCAGGGATCGCCCCAGGCCGATCTGTCCGTTACCGGGCCGATTGGCTCAAACGCCGATTTTCAGCGTCATCTCAGAAATGAAGAAAACGAAATTGAGGATAAAACGGATGGGTACGCCTGGTATCCGGTTTTTGCCATTGGCGTGGCGTTCAAGTTCTAAAGGCTGAAAAAATGTGTGCCCGGCCCGTCAGCGCTGGAGCCGCCGGGCCAGACCGGTCAGACGGCGGCGGGGCCGGTCGTTGGCCAGGGCGATATCCACAGCGCGCGGCGTGCCCACAATAACGACCAGCTGCTTCCCCCGGGTAATGGCGGTGTAAAGCAGGTTCCGCTGAAGCAGGGCGTAGTGCTGGGTGAAAAGGGGCAGGATGACGGCCGGATATTCGGACCCCTGGGATTTGTGCACGGAGATGGCATAGGCCAGGGTCAGGTCATCCAGCTCCGCCGCATCGTACTCGATGATCCGGCCATCGTAGTTGACGGATACATTGCCCTTGTCCACGGCGGACACCATCCCGATATCCCCATTGAAGATATCCTTCTGGTAGTTGTTTTTCAGGTGCATCACCTTGTCCCCCGCATAGAAGGTACGTTGATTTCTGCCGGGCTGGCGGCCCGCAGCATTCAGGCGGCGCTGCAGAAGCCGGTTGAGGTTGAGGGTGCCCGCATCGCCTTTGTGCATGGGGGTAATCACCTGGATATCCCGGACCGGATCGAGGTGAAACCGCTCGGGAATACGGTCGGCGCACATTTCCGCGATGGCCGTGGCCGCCAGGGTCGGGTTGGCCATGCGGATAAAATAAAAATCCATCAGGCCGTCGACTTCCGGGGCGGACGGCAGCTGCAGCGGTTTCCCCTGCCGGACCCGGTGGGCGTTGATGATAATGGGGCTTTCCCGGGCCTGACGAAAGATCCGGGTCAACTCCAGTGTCGGGATGGTGCCCGATTGAATCATGTCGGCCAGCACGTTTCCCGGCCCCACCGGTGGCAGTTGATACACGTCTCCCACAAAAACAACAATGGTTTCGAGATGCACGGCCTCAAGCAGGTGATACATGAGCCAGGTGTCCACCATGGACGCTTCGTCAACGATGACCACGTCGGCCGCCAGGGGGTCGTCGCGGTTTTTGTCGAACAGATCCGTCTGCAGGTTGTAGTGCAGCAGTCGGTGCAGGGTGGCGGCGGGCCGGCCGCTGATCTCGGACAGGCGCTTGGCGGCCCGTCCCGTGGGCGCGGCCAGGAGAATACGGGCGCCCCGGGCCTCGTGAACAGCCGTCAGGGAACGGATCAAGGTGGTTTTGCCGGTTCCCGGCCCGCCGGTGAGCACGGCCACGCGGTAATTTAACAGAGATTCAAGGACCGTCTGCTGTTCTTCGGAAAGCTGAATGGCCAGTTTGCGGACAATTTCGGCCGCCAGCCGGTCGCGGTCCATCGGAGGCGGGGGCATGGGGATCATCTGCAGTGCCGCCAGTCGTTCAGCGATGCCGGTTTCAGCGGAAAAAATTGATTTCAGACAGACCGTCCGTCCGTCCGCCGGTATCCGCCCGGTTTCCATTACCACTTCGCCGGCATCGTCCAGTTGCGCGAGGGCTTCCGCCACTTCATCCGGCGGGATATCAAAATCGTCTGCACAGCGGCCGCATAAGCGCTCTTCTTCGGTCAGGGTGTGGCCGTCTTCGATATCGGTGGCGACAAGATGAAGCAGACAGGCCTTTACCCGGGTGGGGTCGTTTTTGTCCATCCCCTGGGAAACGGCGATGGTGTCGGCGATCTTAAACCCGGTCCCCGGCCAGTCCAGGGCGATCCGGTAGGGGTCTCCGGTGAGGATGTCGACGGCTTTTTCGCCGTAAAGCTTGAGCACCCGGCCACAGTGTGAAGCGGAAATTCCGGTTTCACTGAAAAACCGCATCAACTCCCGGACAATGTGATGCTGTCGCCATGCCGTATGGATGCGGCGGGCTGTCTTTTTCCCGATGCCTGTTACTTCAATCAGGCGTTCTGGATCGTTTTCGATCACATCAAGCGTTGTTTCGCCAAACCGGTCGGTGATTCGATGGACTGTTTTGGGCCCGATCCCCGGGATAAATCCGGTGGCCAGGTAATTTTGAATCTCTTCCACGGCCGTGGGCAGCAGGACTTCAAAGCCGGTGGTTTTCAATTGTTCGCCAAAGCGGGGGTGGGTTTCCCAGCGTCCAGTCACCCGGACCGTTTCTCCGGGCCGGGCTTCAGGCAGGTAGCCGACAATGGTAATCAGGCTGCCGGTCTTTTCAACGCGCAACCGTGCGATGGTGTAGTGGTTCTCCGGGTTGTGAAAAGTCACGTGTTCCACGTAACCGGTCAGGCTGATGTCGGCTGCCGGCGTATCCTGCAACGGCGGCTGGAGAGCATTAACCGGCGGACGGGCCGGCGATTTTTTTTTCCTGGCGCGCGATATGTTGTTTTCGGCCTTACCCATCAGAGGAGTCACATTCGCCGGCCGGCGTAGTCTGCTGCCAGCCATCTTTCCGGCGCCGGGTGACGATCCACTGAACGGCGGCGTACAGGTCGTCGGCAATGTGGCTGGGGCGCGGGTCTGTTTTGCCGGGGGGGCCGGCGCCGCGGCGCACCAGAATCGTCCGGCCGCAGCCGGCCCGGCAGCCGCACTGGATATCCGTGATGCGGTCGCCGACCATCACGGCGCGGGACAGGTCGATGCGATACTTTTCGGCGGCCTGCCGGATCAGGGCTGGTTTGGGTTTGCGGCAGGCGCAGCCGTCTTCCGGGAGGTGGGGGCAGAAGAAAATATCGGTGATGTGGCCCCCGTTTTCGGTTACCAGCTTTTTCATGCGGGCATGGATCTGTTTCAGGCCGGCCGCGGTGATCAAACCGCGGCCCACGGCGGACTGATTGGTAATCACGATCACCGCCCACCCGCCGCCGGCCAGGATTTTCAGCGCATCCAGGCTGCGGGGCAGAAAATGAAATTCGTCCGGGCTTTTAATATAGTCCGGGCTGTCGCGGTTAATCACGCCATCCCGGTCGAGAAAGACAACCCGGGCCGGGTGGACGGCCCTACTCGGCAACGGTGAAGGCATCGGGAAATCCATTCTGGACGAGGTAGCGCTCGTATTTTTCCGCCCGGGTCAGTGTGTGGCAGGCGCCGACACGGACCCGGTACAAAACAGCCTCGCCGGTGTCGTACCGGCTGATATGGGCGTTGACGTAGGTCTGGCCCAGCCTCCGGACGAACTGTTCGGCATTTTTCCGGTCGGCAAAGGCGCCGACCTGGATGGTGAAGGTGCCCTGTTGATAGGGCACCGGGCGGTAGGTCGGGCGACCGTCGGGGCGGGGTTTGCCGGCCTTTCCCAGGGCAACGATTTCCACGGGGGCCGTTCCCGGTCCGACGACGCCGAGCTTTCGGGCGGCACCGTAAGACAGATCGATGATCCGGTTTCTGACAAAGGGTCCCCGGTCGTTGATGCGGACGTCAAGGATCCGGTTGTTTGTCAGATTGTGGACACGCACCCAGGTGCCCAGCGGCAGGGTCTTGTGCGCCGCGCTGATGGCATACATGTCGTAGCGCTCACCGTTGGCGGTTTTGCGGCCGTGAAACTGTCTGCCATACCAGGAGGCAATGCCTTTCTGGGTAAATCCGCTGCTGTGGTTCAGCGGCTGGTACCAGCGCCCCATGACCTTGTAGGGCCTGGGGGCCCCGGGCCGGGAAGGCGGCGGCGGCGACGGGTGCCGGACACAGCCCGACAAAGCGAAGACCACAAGGCAGACCGCGATGGCGGCCAGACGCCCGGCCGCCGGTGGAAAGCCCCGGCGCATCAGGTCCGGGCCGTTTTTTCGGCCAGGGCCAGCGCGATGACATCGTGCATGTGACGGACAAAATGAAACGTGATGGCCGCTTTTATTTTTTTGGGAATATCGAACAGGTCTTTTTCGTTGGCGTCCGGCAGAATGAGTGTTTTGACGCCGGCCCGGTGAGCGGCCAGAACCTTCTCCTTGATTCCTCCCACGGGGAGGACCTGACCGCGCAGGGTGATTTCACCGGTCATGGCCAGATCTTTCCTGATGGGCCGATCCATGAGCAGCGACACCAGCGCCGTCAGCATGGTGACGCCTGCCGACGGGCCATCCTTGGGAATGGCGCCGGCGGGAACGTGGATATGGATATCGGTCTTGTCAAAAAAATCATCGTCAATCTGAAAATCCGCGGCATTGGCGCGGATGAAGCTTAAGGCCGCCGTGGCCGATTCTTTCATGACATCGCCGAGCTGACCGGTCAGCGTCAGCCCCTTGTTCCCTTTCATGGCCGTGGCCTCGATAAAGAGGATTTCACCGCCGGTCGGCGTCCAGGCCAGGCCCAGCGCCACGCCCGGAATCAGAATGCGGGCGCGGGCCTCTGCCGTGAATCGGACCGGCCCCAGGAAGTCCGCCAGTTCGGCCACCCGGACGGTCACCTGCTTCTTGCGGCCCCCGACAATTCTAGCGGCGACGCCGCGGCAGACCGTGGCGATTTCCTGTTCGAGATGCCGCAGTCCGGCTTCCCGGGTGTAGCCGCGGATCATTTTCCGGATGGCGCCCTTGGTCAACCGGATCTGATCGGCGGTCAGACCGTGGGCCCGGCGCTGCCTTGGCACGAGATACCGGTTGGCGATTTTTACCTTCTCTTCCTCGGTGTATCCCAGAAGCTGCAGGACTTCCATGCGGTCGCGCAGTGCCGGCGGCACCGTGTCGAGCACGTTGGCCGTGGTGATGAACATCACGCGCGTCAGGTCGAAGGGGACGTCCAGATAGTGATCGGTAAAGGCAAAGTTCTGCTCCGGATCAAGGACTTCGAGAAGGGCCGAGGATGGATCGCCCCTGAAGTCGCTGCCGAGTTTGTCGATTTCGTCGAGCATGAAGACCGGATTGTTGGATCCGGCCCGCCGCAGTCCCTGGATGATCCGGCCGGGCAGGGCGCCCACGTATGTGCGGCGATGGCCGCGTATTTCGGCCTCATCGCGAACGCCCCCCAGGGAAATTCGATGAAAATTTCGGCCCATGGCCCGGGCGATGGAAGCGCCCAGGGAGGTCTTGCCTGTTCCAGGCGGGCCGACAAAGCAGAGGATCGGCCCCTTGGAGTCGGGTTTTAATTTGCGGACGGCCAGATACTCGATGATCCGCTGCTTGGCCTTTTCCAGACCGTAGTGATCCCGGTCGAGGACGCCGCGCGCTTTTTTGATGTTGAGATTGTCGCTGGTGCTGTCATGCCAGGGCAGGGCGGTCAACCAGTCCAGATACGTTGAAGCCACCGTGTATTCAGCGGACGACGGGTGCATGCGGGAGAGCCGGTCCAGCTCTCTTTCGGCTTCCCTGCGTGCTTCATCGGGGAGATTTTTCGCCGTAATTTTTTCCCGGAGTTCATCGATTTCCACTTTGGTTTCGTCGGTTTCGCCCAGTTCTTCCCGGATCGCTTTCAGCTGCTGCCGCAGGTAGTACTCGCGCTGGCCCTTCTCCATATCCCCCCTGGCCTGGGACTGGATTTTACTGCCCAGCTCGAGGATGTGCAGCTGGTGGTTGGCCTGGCGGGTCACTTCTTTCAGCCGTTTTTTGACCTGTCGTTTTTCAAGGATCTTCTGCTTGTCGGCAAAAGACGTGTCGATGGAAGACGCAATCATGTCGGCGAGCGTGCCGGGCTCCTGGATGGCGTTGGCCATGGCGTCGACTTCCGGGGGCAGGCCCGGCGACAATTCAACGATCTGGTGAAACAGGCGCAAAAGGTTTTTAACCAGAGCCTCGGTTTCGTCGTCTTTGGTTTCAATGTCGGCAAGGGGTTTGATCCGGGCCCGCAGATAGGGTTTGCCGGGAACAAACTCGAGGGACTTGAAACGGCTGATTCCCTGAACGAGGAGCTGGGCCCTGTCTTCGCCGCTTTTGGCCATTTTCAGGATCTGGGCGCTGGTACCGATGGGGAAGAGATCTTTTCCTTCAGGGTCGTCACCGACGGACGGCTTCCGGACCAGCTGCAGGCCGATGATCCGGTCGGCCTGCATGGCCTCGTCAACCAGCTGTACGGATTCTTTCTTCATTACCGCCAGGGGGAGAACCATTTTTGGAAACAGAGCGGTATCGGATAGTGGCAGAATCGGTAGAATTTCGGGCAGATGCTCTGGCGTTATGTCAGCCGGGGAGTGGGGTTCGGTCATGCATGCCTCCGGATTTTTTTTGGGGCGTACCCTGAAGAGAAAACAGCATCGGTGCGGCTAACCTTGACGAATGGGAATCTTGCGGACTTTGGCGGACTTCAGCCGGGCCAGACGGATTTCGAGAAAACCGTTGGTATAGGTGGAAGAAACCTCATCCGTGTCGATCGCTTCGGGCAGATAGACGATCCGTTCGAACCGCCCGTAGCGGATCTCGGCCAGCCGGTAGGCGGCGTTTTTCCGGCGGGGCAGTTCCCGCCGTTTTCCGCAGATACGCACGGCCCGCCGGTTGACCTCCACGCTTAAATCCTCTTTGGCCACGCCGGCGATTTCCATGCGGATGATGGTCCGTTTCGGTGTCTGGTAGACATCCACCGCGGGATTCCAGGATTGATCCGTCAGTGTGAACTGGGGGGTCAGGGTCTGATACATCCCGTCAAAAGAGCGATCTCCACCCGATGTCAGCCCGTCAAAATCACGGTCGAACCTAATTTTAACGTAGTCCATTTTTTTACCTCTGCCGCCGGCGATGGGTCATCAGCCGTCATCCCATGACGCCGGATTGTTTTAAGCCGTATCATTTTAAGATAGATCCGGATACTACCATTTCTCCTGATTTTTGTAAAACCATCGGCTATTTCAAATAATCCCGGGATTTTCTTCACCGCCGCCCTGCAAAAGAGAATTGACAATTCTTTTCACATGGGATTAGCTGAGCCGGTAGACAACCCATAGACCCCCACAAGGAGACCATTTATGAACGACCAGGCGCAACCGAATCATATCGACTTTACCGTTGACCAGGATAATCTGTATCGCGAGGAACCCTTTACCGATCTGAAGGTCGCGTCCATCCGTCGCCTGATTCCGATTACCCCGGACGGTGCCGATGACAGCAGCCGGCAGCCGATCTTCCTGGGCCAGACCCAGCTGATGTCGCCGGAAGGGCCGGTGCCGCTCCAGGCCCGGCTGGCGGCCAATACCATCGGCGAGGCGATCGCTGAGTTCCCCAGGGCCATGGAAGGGGCGCTGGCCGAGGTTGTTAAAAATCTGAGGGAACTCCAGAAACAGGAGGCGACCCAGAAAGACGATTCCCGGATTATTGTGCCGGGCAGATAATTCAGCGCCACGAATCCTCCCCCCATGCCAGACGCACCCGGCATCCGGTCGCATCACCGGGTGCCGGTTTTTTTTGCCCGCCTTCGGGGGAGAATTATTAACCCAGTCGGCGTTATTTAGAATAATATTCTTGACAAATAGATTATCTATGAATAATGTTCTCCAAAACAGTGAGGTAAGAGAATAATGGATGAAATATCGTTCAAGATATTAAAAATTTTGCAGGCAAAGGCCCGTATCCCCAATGTGGAGGTGGCCCGGCAGGTGGGGCTGGCGCCGTCGGCAGTGCTGGAGCGGATCCGCAAGCTTGAAAAACAGGGCATCATCGAAGGGTACGAGGTCCGGCTGAATCCAAAATACTTTACCAAAAGCCTGGTGGCCTTTGTAACGGTATGGACCCGGCCGGGCCATGCGGATGGCGAAGTCGGCCGGGCCCTTGCGGCCATTGATTCTGTTCAGGAAGTGCACCTGGTGGCGGGCGAGGATGCCTATCTGGTTAAATTGCGGGCGGCCGATCCCCTGGCGCTGGGGCAGGTGGTCCGGCAGGAGATTGCCGGTATCCGCGGGGTGCAGTCGACCCGCACGGCCATTGCCCTGGAGACGGTCAAGGAAACGGCCCGGATTCCCATTGGCGAAAAGAAAAGGAGAGAATAGCATGATTGTCAGGCTCTGGCATGGACGGACAGACACAGAAAAAGCCGATGCATACGCCCGGTTCATGATCGAGCGGGCGGCCCCTGATTATGGCGCTGTGCCGGGATTGAAAAAGCGGTATTTCCTGCGTCGCACCGACGGTGCGGTGACCCATTTTCTGCTGGTGACCCTCTGGGATTCGATGAAATCCATTGTCGCGTTTGCCGGGCCGTCGCCGGACAAGGCCAAATATTATCCCGAAGATGATCAGTTCCTGCTCGAGAAGGAGGAAACCGCCACAATGTACGAGGTGTTTTTCGACCAATAGTGCCGGCCGCAGGCATCAAACCGCTGCCCGGCCGATCACTGCCATGATCTAAATGAAAAGGATGAGAAGGCCCATGATTCGAATCAATGAAAACTATCTGAAACTGGAAGCATCGTATCTTTTTTCGGAAATTGCCAGACGGGTAACGCTGTTTCAAACGGAACATCCCGATCGGGAAATCATCAAGCTGGGCATCGGAGACGTTACCCGGCCCCTGTCGCCGGCCTGCATATCGGCTTTTCACCAGGCCGTGGACGAGATGGCCGATGCAGCGCGGTTTCGGGGCTATGGCCCGGAGCAGGGGTATGCGTTTTTGCGGGAAGCCATTGCCGCGCACGATTTTCAGGCCCGGGGGGCCGATATCGCGGCGGATGAAATTTTTGTCAGCGACGGCGCCAAGTGCGACACGGGAAATATCCAGGAAATATTCAGCACGGCCATCACCGTGGCCATTCCGGATCCGGTGTATCCGGTCTATCTCGACACCAACGTCATGGCCGGCCGCACCGGGCGCATGGCCGACGGCCGGTACGAGAAACTCGTCTACCTGGACACCACCCGGGAAAACGGTTTTATCCCCGCCCTGCCGGATGCTCCGGTGGATCTGATTTACCTCTGTTTTCCCAATAATCCCACGGGCGCGACCATTGGCAGAGAACAGCTGGCCGCCTGGGTCGAATACGCCCGCGATCACCAGGCCCTGATTCTTTTTGACGCGGCCTACGAGGCATTTATCCGCGACGATACCCTGCCGCATTCGATTTACGAAATTCCCGGGGCCCGGGAAGTGGCCATCGAATTCCGCAGTTTTTCCAAAACCGCCGGTTTCACCGGTACCCGGTGCGCCTACACGGTTGTACCCCGGGACTGTCGGGCCTGGACGGCGGACGGGACGCCGCATTCCCTCTATTCCCTCTGGAACCGGCGCCATGCGACCAAGTTCAACGGGGTTTCCTACCCGGTTCAGCGGGCGGCCGAAGCGGTCTACAGCGATGCCGGTCAGGCCCAGACGCGGGCACTGGTCGATGGTTATCTGCAGAACGCCGCTTTAATTCGCAAAGAGATGACCGCCCTGGGGTTCTTCTGTGTAGGCGGACAGAATTCCCCGTATATCTGGGTGAAAAGCAAAGACGATTCCTGGAAATTTTTTGATTTTCTGCTCGATCAAGCGGGCGTGGTCTGTACGCCCGGCGCGGGTTTCGGCCGGTGCGGCGAAGGATATGTCCGGTTCAGCGCCTTTAACGATTTTGACAATGTTCAAACCGCCATGGCCCGGGTACGCGAGGCCCTGGCTTAAAATACGATGAAATAGAAAGGCAGGTCCCCCATGCCCATGTCCCCCGATTTTGAAGCGCGTCTGTATCCGGCGCTGGATGATATCGCCGCCCATTTCGGCACGCCGTTTCATATTTACGACGAGGCCGGACTCAAGGCCACCGGCAGAGAAGTACTGGCCGCGTTCTCCGGCCTGGCGGGCTTTAAAGAGTTTTTCGCCGTCAAGGCCCTGCCCAATCCCCGAATCCTCGCCATCATGCGGGAAATGGGGTTTGGATTTGACTGCAGCTCCGTCCCCGAGCTGGTTTTGAGCCGACAGGTCGGCGCCCGGGGGGAAGAGATCATGTTTACGTCCAACAACACCGGCGGCGAGGAATTTGCCGCGGCCGATGAAGATGGCGGCTGTATCCTCAACCTCGACGATATCTCCCTGCTGGACAAGGTGCCCCGGATGCCCGAACTGATCTGCTTTCGATACAATCCGGGCGCACAGCGAACGGGCAATGCCATTATCGGCAACCCGGTGGAATCCAAATACGGTCTGACCGGCGAACAGGTGTCCCCGGCCTTTGACCGGGCCCGGCGCCGGGGCGCGCGGCGCTTCGGGCTGCATACCATGGTGGCATCCAACGAGTGTAATTATCAATATATGGTCGAAACGGCCCGGATGCTTCTGGAAATGGCCGAAAAGGTCGGTCGCGATCCGGGCATCCGGATAGAATTTTTAAATATCGGCGGCGGGCTGGGCATTCCCTATCAGCCGGGCGACGCCCCCCTGGACCTGGCTGCCCTGGGGCGGGAAGTGACCGGCCTGTTTCTTGCGTTCGAAAAGGAAAACGGCTACCTGCCCCGGCTGTACATGGAAAGCGGGCGTTACATGGCCGGGCCGCACGGCGTTCTCGTGACCCGGGCCATCAACCGGAAAGAGATCTACCGGACCTATGTGGGGGTGGATGCCTGCATGTCGGCCCTGATGCGGCCGGGGATTTACGGCGCCTATCACCATATCACGGTGCCCGGAAAAGCCGCCGGCGGCGAAACGGAAACCGTGGATGTGGTCGGCAGTCTGTGCGAAAATAACGACAAATTCGCCATCCAGCGGCCGCTGCCCCCGATTGCCGACGGCGATCTGCTGTGTATCCATGATACCGGCGCCCACGGGCATGCCATGGGGTTTAATTACAACGGACGTCTGCGGCCGCAGGAACTGCTGCTGCGGACCGACGGATCGGTGGAGCGGATCCGGCGGGCGGAAACACTGGCCGATTATCTGGCGACCCTGGATGTTGCGCCGGACCGGCTGGGGCCGGGAAACGCGGCGTCATAACGCCTGCCGGATGCAGCGGGTTCAGCCGGCGGCAATCGGTCCGGTGGGGTAAAATAAGTGCGGGATGGAACTGGTCGGGGCGAGAGGATTTGAACCTCCGACTCCCTGCTCCCAAAGCAGGTGCGCTACCAGACTGCGCCACGCCCCGATGGTATACCGGAGTGAAATTCCGGTAAAAGACAGGCCAACGAAAGGGCCCGATGAAATACCGGCGGGTGGGTTATCGGCCGATCACCCACCCGCCACAGATCCCCTCCCTATCATGTTTCCGCCACGGCAATCAAGGGCCATTCCCGATAATTATTCCCGGAAACCTCAGCGGCTCCGTCCGGTATTCCGATACGGCCGACAGCACTGCGGATGGCCCGTAACCTTTGAATTTTCTTGACACCTCCAACCGGTGATATTAGATTGGATTCACATATAGTAATGGATTTGCCGGTGATGTCAATCAGCGGTTTAAAAATCGGCGAGAGTGGCGGAATTGGCAGACGCGCTGGATTTAGGATCCAGTTCCAGTGATGGAGTGGGAGTTCAAATCTCCCCTCTCGCACCATAAATGGGTATATTCATTTACTGCCTGTAAATGTTCGCATTTCAGGCATTTATTTTATTAAACACTGTTTTGTCAGACGAGGAAAGGATCCATATGAAAGTTTCTGTTGAAGACGTCAGCACGGTTAAAAAGGCGCTGCATTTTGAAATTCCCGCGGAAGATGTGGTCGAGGCCCTGAATACGGCCTATGGAGAATTAAAACGGACGGCCAGGATCAAGGGATTTCGGCCGGGAAAGGCCCCGCGCAGTGTGCTGGAACGGATGTATAAAAAGGATGTTAACGCGGATGTGGCCGCGCGATTGATTCAGGACGCTTTTGTCGAAGCGGTGAAAGAGAACGATTTGAAGCTGGTGGGCCGGCCCGAAATCGATCCGCCGGCGCTGGAAAAGGACTGCCCGCTTGTCTTTGATGCGACCATTGAGGTCACGCCGGAGCTGGCGCCCATCGAATTCAAGGGGCTTCCCCTTGAGAAGACGCTTTACAGGGCCAGCGATGAAGAACTGGAAATGCAGTTGAACATGCTTCAGAAAAACATGGCCCGCAACGAACCGCTGGAAGAAGAACGGCCGGTGCAGGAAGCGGATATCGTCCTGATCGATTATGAAGGGTTTGAAGATGGCAAGCCGTTGAAAGATACGCAGCAGACCACCAATTTTTCCATGAAAATCGGTGATGGCCGCATCCACAAGGATTTTGACGCACAATTGATCGGCATGAATGTCGATGATGAAAAAGAAATCAGCGTGGCGTTTGCCGATGATTATTTTAATACGAAACTGGCCGGCCGGCAGGTGACGTTCAAGGTGGTTCTCAACGAAATCCGCAAGGAATCCCTTCCCGATATGGACGATGAATTTGCCAAAACGCTGGGGCCGTATGAAAATATCGATGCCCTCAAGGATAAAATCAGGGAATCGATCCAGGACGGGTATGACAAACGGGCCGAACAGGAAATGAACGAACAGGTTTTTTCCGCCCTGCTGGCCAAAACCGAATTTGAAGTACCGGACAGCCTGGTCGAGCAGGAATTAAAGAGCATCATCCATGAGGCGGAGCAATCATTTTCCAACAACAATATGAAGCTGGCCGATGCGGGGCTGACCCCGGAAAAAATGAAAGAAAAGTACCAGGATGTGGCCGTCAAGCAGGTGCGGCGGCAGCTGATTCTCAATCAGATTATCAAACAGGAGGCATTGACCCTCACCGACGAGGAAACGGACGCCGGTCTCAAGGAGATGGCCCAGGCGTATCAGCAGCCGGTGGAGAGCATCAAGGGGTATTTTCAGACCGATGCCGACCGGTTTGAATTCTTCAAACACGCGTTACTTGAAAAAAAGGCGATCAAGCTTATAATGGAGCAGGGTGATATCAAGGAAATAGCGCCCAAAAAAGAAGAAACCCCCGAAAACGAAACCACCGCCGCATCCGAACAGGCGGATGACGCTGTAAGCGACGCATAAGGAGAAAAGCCGTGCCACTTATTCCCATGGTCATCGAACAGAGCAGCCGGGGCGAACGGGCCTACGATATTTATTCGCGGCTGTTGAAAGACCGGATTATCTTTCTTGGAACGCCCATCAATGATGAAGTTGCCAACCTGCTGATTGCCCAGCTGCTTTTCCTCGAATCCGAAGATCCGGGGCGGGAGATTAACTTTTATATCAATTCTCCGGGCGGCAGCGTGACAGCGGGTCTGGCCGTATACGACACCATGCAGTACGTCAAACCGCCCATTGCCACGGTCTGTATCGGCCAGGCGGCCAGCATGGGCGCCCTGCTGCTGGCGGCCGGCGCCAATGGAAAAAGATACTCGCTGCCCAATGCCAGGATCATGATTCACCAGCCCATGGGGGGCGCTCAGGGCCAGGCGTCGGATATTGCCCTGCAGGCCAAGGAAATTCTGCGCCTGAAAGACACCCTCAACAATATCCTGGCCAAACACACGCAGCAGTCCCTGAGGCAGATTCGCAAAGACACGGACCGGGACTTCTTTATGTCCGGCGAAGAGTCGAGAAAATATGGCATTATCGATCATGTGATTCAGAATCGTGACGATCTGGACCTCATCGATGACAAAGATAAAAAGACGGAGTCCTGAGCATGTCCGATAAAGACGAATCCAACGAAAATCTATTCTGTTCGTTTTGCGGCAAAAGCCAGAAAGAAGTCACTAAACTCATCGCCGGTCCGGCCGTCTATATCTGCGACGAGTGCATCCAGTTGTGCGGCGAGATCATCGAAGAAGAGATTGAGCAGGATCGCGGAGATACGAAAAAGACGTTTCTGCCCAAAGAGATCAACGCCATGCTGGATGAATACGTGATCGAGCAGGATATGGCCAAAAAAACCCTGTCCGTGGCCGTCTACAACCATTATAAACGCCTCGATTCCCCGCTCAGCACCGGAGACGATGTCGAACTGCAAAAGAGCAACATCCTGCTCATCGGCCCCACGGGTTCCGGCAAGACGCTGCTGGCCCAGACGCTGGCCCGGTTTCTCGATGTTCCGTTCACCATTGCCGATGCCACCAGCCTGACCGAGGCGGGCTACGTGGGGGAGGATGTGGAAAATATCATTCTCACTCTGGTCCAGAACGCCGACTACGACGTGGAAAAAGCCAAGCGCGGGATCGTCTATATCGACGAAATCGACAAAATTGCCGGCAAATCCGACAACCCGTCGATTACCCGTGATGTGTCCGGGGAAGGCGTGCAGCAGGCATTGCTGAAAATCCTCGAAGGAACCATGGCCAGTGTCCCTCCCAAGGGGGGGCGGAAACATCCCCAGCAGGACTTTCTCAAAGTGGATACGTCCAATATCCTCTTTATCTGCGGCGGCACGTTTAACGGGCTGGAACGGATTATTGAGCGGCGCCGGGGCGCCCGGATGATGGGGTTCGGGGCCGATGTCGTCGAGAAGAAAAAAATAAATATCGGCGAAGCCCTGGCCCGGGTGCGACCGGAAGATCTGATCAAGTTCGGACTGATTCCCGAGTTTCTCGGCCGCCTGCCGGTCATTGCCACGCTGGATGAGCTGGGTGCCGGTGCCCTGATCCGTATTCTGACCGAACCGAAAAATGCCCTGGTCAAACAATACCAGAGATTGTTCGAGATGGAAGACGTCAATCTGCGGTTTACCGACAGCGCCCTGTCGGCGATTTCCGAAGAAGCCCTGAAACGCAAATCCGGCGCCCGCGGCCTGCGTTCCATCATGGAAAAATGCCTCATCAACATCATGTATGAAATTCCCTCCATTGCAGATGTCCGGGAATGCGTGGTGAATGAAGAAGTGGTGTTGAAAGGTGAAGATCCGATCCTTTTGTACGAGAAGAGCAAAAAGAAAGACGAACCCAGAAAAAAACAGGCCTGACATCGGGCTTTCGGATGCGGGTTTTCCGGCAAAGGCAGCGATATCGCCCGGCGGCCCGCCGGGTTTCCCTGTTTTTTACCGGAACAGGCGCCGGGTAACGCTGCGGTGACGCTTTTTCCGAAAGGCCATTCCCGGGGTCGGCTGTAAAGGATATGAACCAAATGACTTTTTCGAAAACCCCAGTCCCTGCGGGTGAAGAAACTGAAAAATTCGAACTTCCCCTGCTTCCCTTGAGGGACATCGTTGTTTTTCCGCATATGGTGGCGCCGCTGTTTGTGGGCCGGGATAAATCCGTTCAGGCCCTGTCCATTGCCATGGGCCGGGACAAGCTGATTTTTCTCGCCACGCAGACCGATGTCGACATCGACAATCCCAAAGAAGATGATATCAGCCGCGTGGGCACGGTGGGCAAGGTCCTGCAGCTGCTCAAACTGCCCGATGGGACGGTCAAGGCCCTGGTCGAAGGCGTGAAGCGGGCGCGGATTGATCAATTTTTGCCGAACGAGGCGTATTTCCGGGTGCTGCTGAGTCCCGTCCGGGAGGTACCCGTGGTGTCGGCAGAGAAAGAAGCCCTGGTCCGGGCCATCAAGAAAAATTTTGAAGATTATGCCGGCCTGAACAAGAGTATCGCCCGGGATCTCGTTAAAAGCGTGGTAGCCATCGACGATCCCTCCCAGCTGACCGATGCCATTGCCGCGCATTTTTCGTTTAAAATCGCCGACAAGCAGAAGCTGCTGGACACGGCCGCCCTGGGCGACCGCCTGACCCTGCTGCTGGAGCTGATCCGGCTGGAGATCGATATCTTCAAGATGGATCAGCGGATCAAGAGCCGGGTCAAGAAACAGATGGAAAAGACCCAGAAGAGTTACTATCTCAACGAGCAGATGCGGGCCATTAAAAAAGAAATGGGCCCGGACGACGCCCAGGACGATCTGAAAGAGCTCGAGAAACAGATCGAAGACAAAAAGATGTCCGAGGAGGCGGCGGAAAAAGCGAAACAGGAATTCAAAAAGCTGTCCATGATGGCGCCCATGTCCGCCGAAGCGACCGTTGTGCGGGGATACATCGACTGGCTCATCAGCCTGCCCTGGTTTGAAGAATCCGAAGTATACGGAGATCTCGACAAAGCTGAAACCATCCTCGACGAGGATCACTACGGTCTCAAAAAACCCAAGGAGCGCATCGTTGAATATCTGGCCGTCGAATCCCTGGTTAAAAAGGTCCGGGGGCCGATTCTCTGTTTTGTGGGGCCGCCCGGCGTGGGCAAGACGTCGCTGGCCCGCTCCGTGGCCCGGGCCACGGGCCGCAAGTATATCCGCCTGTCTCTGGGCGGGGTGCGGGATGAAGCGGAGATCCGGGGCCACCGCCGGACGTATATCGGCGCCATGCCCGGCAAAATAATCCAGTCCCTGAAAAAAGCCGGCGTCAACAACCCTGTGTTTTGTCTGGACGAAGTGGACAAAATGAGCATGGACTTCCGGGGCGACCCCTCGGCCGCCCTGCTGGAAGTTCTTGATCCGGAACAGAATTTTGCTTTTAACGATCATTATCTGGACGTGGATTACGATCTGTCCAATATTTTATTTATCACCACGGCCAACACCCTGCCGGAAATCCCGCTCCCACTCCAGGACCGGATGGAAATCATCCGCCTGTCGGGCTACACGGAAGAAGAAAAATGCCATATTGCCGAAGGGTTTCTCGCCCCCAAGCAGATCGAACTGAACGGGCTTAAAGAGGTGGATATCACCTTTTCCCGAAATGCGATCATGCTGTTGATTCAAAGATATACGCGGGAAGCGGGGGTTCGTAACCTTGAACGGGAAATCGCCTCCATCTGCCGCAAGGTGGCCCGGGTCGTGGTGAAGAAAAAACCGGTCAGGCCCATCCGCATCACCGCCACGTCGATCCGAAAACACCTTGGCGCGCCGCCGTTTCGGTATGGTCAGGTGGAAGAGGAAGATCAGGTGGGGATCGCCACCGGTCTGGCCTGGACTCAGGTGGGCGGCGAGCTCCTCTGTGCCGAAACCGTTGTCATGCCGGGCAAGGGGGCGCATACGGTCACCGGTAAACTGGGCGATGTGATGAAAGAATCGGCCCAGGCCGCCATCAGCTATGTCCGGTCCCGGGCCAACGAGCTGGGTATCGAGCCCAAATTTTACCGCAAGCTGGATATTCATATCCACATTCCGGACGGCGCCACGCCCAAAGACGGTCCGTCCGCCGGGATCGCCATGTGCACGTCCATTGTGTCGGCACTGACCAAACGGCCGGTCAGCCGTTTTCTGGCCATGACCGGCGAAATCACCCTGCGCGGCCGCGTGCTGCCCATTGGTGGCCTCAAGGAAAAACTCCTGGCCGCGCACCGGGGGGGGATTAAAAAGGTGCTGATCCCCGAGGAAAATAAAAAGGATCTGGTGGACATCCCCGCCAATATTCAGAAACAGATGGAGATTATCACCGTGTCGCACATGGACGAGGTGTTGTCCCACACGCTGGTTCTGGATAATGACAAAACCACGTTTAAAACCAGCGATGCGTCATTGTCGATGGCCGCCGGTCAGGTGTCTTAGCCGGGAAAATTTAAAAGCGCGGCTGTCGAAAAACAGGGGATTATATTGTCACTTTCAGCTTGACAACCCCCGGCGCAGTTGGTAATCAAGACACGTTTTCAATAAACGCCGCTGAGGCGGTCAGGGACCGGGGGCGGGTAGCTCAGTTGGGAGAGCATCGGCCTTACAAGCCGAGGGTCACAGGTTCAAGCCCTGTTCCGCCTACCAGCCCGGGCCGATTAAAACCCGGGCGGATAGATTGGAAATAAAATTACAACGGGGACGTAGTTCAGTTTCGGTTAGAACGCCGGCCTGTCACGCCGGAGGTCGCGAGTTCGAGTCTCGTCGTCCCCGCCATTTTAAAAGGCCTGTTGCTGTTATAGCAACAGGCCTTTTTTGTTATTATGCCATATTACGTATGCATTATTAAAAGCCGGGTTGACGGGAGCTATTATGTAGGCTCCACCCAGGCTTTACAAAGCCGCATCGAGCGCCATAACCAGGGCCGGTCAAATATACCAGACCCAAACGTCCATGGGATCTCGCCTGTTCAGAAAAATATCCAACCAGAGCCAAGGCCGTCCAACGCGAAACCGAAATAAAGAAGCGGAAAAGCCTAAAATATATCGAGAAACTGGTCAGACCTTCCCGTCAGACCTGACGGGAAGGTCGCGAGTTCGAGTCTCGTCGTCCCTGCCATTTTAAAAGATAGAACTGAAAGAATAATAGAAATATGTGAAAATATAGGAGTATCAA
>CAZNZW010000014.1:0-54935 GCA_964577615.1 uncultured Desulfobacterales bacterium
TATTCGACAAAAAGATAACCGCATTCAATGGATGGTTTCCCGCACTGATGGAAAGCGCCTACCCCGGATTCGGTGTTGTGGTGATGCACCTGCCGGTTACCACGCAAGATGCCAGGGATGCCGGGCGCAGGGAGTGGGGATATACAAAATTCATTGCAGACATGCGGTTTACCATCACGCCTGAGTACTTTGAATGCCGGATGCATGAAGACGACCGCCATATACTCGATATACGGGTAAAAAAAAGAGGGATATATTTGCGGAATGAAAAATCGTTTACCACTTTCTCCGTAAAAAATGGGGACCTGATCAAAACGACCATCTCTCAGACAGCGACCAAACGGGTATCCCTTAAAACCGCCGGATCATACCTGAAATTGGGCGACCACCCCATGGCGGAATCCATTCGCCGCCTGAAAATATCGTCCCGGCCGTTTATGAGTGTCTATTACCCGGAACGATCTGCGATTTTACCGCCCGGCAAAGTTATTGAAAAAAAGGTCAGACCGCTTGAAGGCCACCGGGGCGTTGATCGAAAAGCAATCCACAGTATCGAGTATCCGGGTACGGAAAAAAGGAGCATTTCATGACGAATGTAGCGATAACCGGTGCCGGCGGGTATATTGCCGGGCAATTGATCTCATTTCTAAACAATAAGAAGTGGTGCCGGAGTATTATCGGCACCGATATTGTCACGCCAAAAATCAAATCCGATAAACTTGTATTTTATCCGAACGATATTCGGGATCCGGGGCTCTTTGATTTATGGCCGGGCGATAAAATCGATGTCCTGGTCCACCTGGCATTCATCGTTGACCCCATTCATGATGAAAAGAAAATGTACGATGTCAATGTGAACGGCACCCGCAATGTATTACAGGTCTGCGATAAATTTAATATCCCGCATGTCATCGTTGCCTCAAGCGGAACCGCCTACGGCGCCTGGCCAGACAATCCACCGGCTTTAAAAGAAGACGATCCCATTCGAACCTTTCCACCGAGCTTTAATTATGCGCACCACAAGGGGCTGGTGGAACAGGATTTTGCAACATACATTAAAGCCCATCCGGAAACGATCTTTAATATTGTGCGGCCCTGTGTCGTTTACGGGCCGCGTACCGACAACTACCTCTCCCGCTATCTGAAGAACATGCCGGTGATATTTCTGGCCGATGGCCTTGATCCCGATCTTCAGTTTGTTCATGAGGCGGATGTGGCCGCTCTTTTTTCGCTTTTGATCGAAAAAAAAATCCCCGGCGCGTTTAATGTAGCCGGAGACGGTGTTATCAAAACATCGGAAATCGCTGCGATGATCGGGAAAAAAACCCTGAAAATCCCCAAAAAGCTATACGCCCTGCTCGTCCGGATACTGTGGCACCTGCATGTAAAAACCGTGGAAGCACCTGCCGGCTGTATTGATTATACCACCCATCCATGGGTGCTGGATACGACTCGGGCCAAAAATGAGCTGGGATGGCAGCCCCGTTACAATTCGAACCAGGCGTTACAGATTATGCTGAAAACACATGGATATCAGCCGGGATCAATATAAATGATTCACGCCTGTATAGTAATTTTTAATGATTATGTAGTTCAGGAAAGTTATTGACACCGCAGATTTTCCCGAAATCCATTATTTGTGATATTTAAGTCAGTCGCCGGATAGATGCGCACAATGATTATCAGAAACGACCCGGCGATCCGGAGGCGATTCGGGAAGATTTTACTTTTTCTGTTATGTTTTCAGTTCGTACTGGTGTTGTTTCAGGAAATCACGGAGCGCGTTGCATTCTTTATCGATCACACACTCGTAGAGCATTCCCTTGCCCGTGACGTATCGGCCGACTTGTGATTTGCTTTCAAAAAATTCACATATTTTTTTACAGAACCTGCGGATCCACAGGGGCGCTTTTTCCCGAGCCAGTGACGACACCGGATGGCAGGGAACCCATATTTTTTCAGGGCCGGGGAAAACATCGTCGCACAAAATCAGTATCCGGGCTTCGTAATTGACCCCATACTGGCCAAAGCAGATGGCAACGTTCTCAACCCCCTGGAAACCGATATCGGCAAAGGCCTCTTCAAGCCGTTTTTTTTCGAGCGTCAACCGTTGAAAATTTTCGGAGGTCGATTTTTGCGTCACCACGTGAAACTTTCCACCGTACCAGCAAACCGTATCTTTACAACTGTGATGATCCAGTAATTTATTCATATCGATATTCCGATCTCAGCATCTGCAGTTCAGCATGGGGCATGTTGTTTCGCTTCAAATCAATCCGCAACAATAACAGATTAAAACCTGATTCTATTTTTGAATTTATTTTCTACAGGTTATAGTATTCTCCGGAAGTATAGACAGCCTTTGCGATAATCGATGATTTATCGGCACATCAATTGTTTCTTGGTGGTTAAGTGTATTTATATATCCATCATTGATTTTTTTCAAGCTGATTTATCACCTATGTTATTGGTATTTTTTCTACGTAATTCTTACGCAGCCCCTTTCCCTGCAAGGGTTTCCGCATGGTAATAATTTTTAAAATATTTTAAAAATTTCCAAGCCTGACCGAAAAAACGGGGCAACAATGTTCCTGACTTTGATCAGGGTTGATCTTTTTTCCTGGATCAAATAATTTTACCGGACATGAAAAATGACCCCATTGATAATATATCGACCCGAATGTCTGCCATGCGCCAGGCGGCAAACGCTATTTTTCGGGCTGGGCTGGGGGCGGTCGATCCTGTGGCGGCAGTGAAAAATCATTGCCGGCGTCTTGACCAGACGCTGATGATCGGAGACATCCGCATCGTCCTTTCGCATGTCCGCAATATTTATGTTATCGGGGCCGGAAAAGCGGCGGCGTCCATGGCAACAGCCATGGAAGAAATTATGGGAAACCGGATTACCGCGGGTGCGGTCACCGTTAAATACGGCCACGGCGCCGGTCTGACATATATCGACCTGATGGAAGCCGGCCATCCCCTGCCAGATGACAACGGTGTGACCGGCGCGGAAAAAATTCTGGCGCTGGCATCCGCCGCCGGACCCGATGATCTGATCATCTGCCTGCTTTCGGGCGGCGGGTCGGCCCTGCTCCCCCTGCCGGCAGCCGGTATCCCGCTGGGCGATAAGCAGCAGGCCACGCAGGCCCTGCTGGCCTGCGGCGCGACCATTCACGAAATAAATACCCTGCGCAAACATCTTTCCCGCATCAAGGGCGGTCGACTCGCCCAGGCGGCTTGCCCGGCCCGGATCGTCACACTTATCCTTTCCGACGTTGTGGGAGACGACCTGGACGTCATCGCTTCCGGCCCTACGGTTCCCGATCCCCGCACGTTTGCCGACTGCCTGGATATTATCACGCGCCATGACCTATATAATACACTGCCAAAGACCGTATTGGATCACATTGAGGCCGGGATTGACGGTCGGATACCGGAAACACCCAAACCCGCCGACCCGATATTCAAACAGACCGTCACCCGGATTATCGCGGCCAACATTGATGCCGTTCAGGCCGCCGGGCATGAAGCGGCCCGCCAGGGGTTTTCGCCGCTGATCCTTTCGTCGATGATCACAGGCGATACCACTGAAGCCGCCCGCCTGCACACGGCCATTGCCCGTGAAATTATCGCCAGCGGCCACCCTGTAGGCCGGCCGGCATGTATCCTGTCGGGCGGGGAGACCACGGTTACGGTCACCGGTGCCGGCAAAGGCGGCCGCAACCAGGAATTCGTCCTGGCGGCGGCCATTGATATCGACGGGTATTGTCAGATCCTGGTGTTCAGTGCCGGTACCGACGGCACGGATGGTCCCACCGATGCCGCCGGCGCCGTGGCCGATGGGCTGACGCTGAGCCGTGCCCGCCAGCTCGGCCTGGATGCGCGGCGCTTCCTTTCGGAAAACGATGCCTACCATTTTTTCAAGCCGCTCGATGACCTGATCGTCACCGGTCCAACCCGGACCAACGTTATGGACCTGCGGATCATTCTTGTAGACACATAAAGGAAAGGGAGAAAAGCATGCGTGCCGTCATCCAACGGGTCAGCCGGAGTACCGTCACGGTCGGGGAAAAAACCATCGGCAGAATTGACGCGGGTCTGCTGGTATTGCTCGGCGTGGCCACCGGGGACCAACCATCGGACGCCGATTACCTGGCCGACAAAATTGTTCATCTGCGGATCTTTGAGGATGACCACGGCAAGATGAACCGATCCCTGATCGATACCAACGGCCAGATGCTCATCGTTTCCCAGTTCACCCTGCTGGGTGATTGCCGGAAGGGCCGCCGTCCTTCCTTTGGCCGGGCGGCCCCGCCGGAGCTGGCCGAGGAGCTGTATCTCCATTTCATCGACCGGGTTCGGGAAACGGGCGTTATTACGGCCACCGGTCAATTCAGGGCGATGATGGCCGTCTCCCTGGTCAACGACGGTCCGGTGACCCTGGTGATGGAATCCCCGGTCCCATGACTGCAAAACCACAAATCTCCGGCCACCCGCGCCGGTACTGGGCCTTTTTTTGCGCGGCAGCGGCCATGACACTGATGATATTGGCTGGATTCTCCGCCCCCTGTCCAGGAACCGCCGCGGCCGGGAAGCTCCTCGAAACCATCGGCTCCGATGATGCCCTGCTGGTCACCGCACCGGATGGCACCGTTGTTTTTTCCCGCCACGCAGACAAAAAACTGAGTCCCGCATCCACCTTGAAATTGCTGACATCCCTGGTGGCCCTGCATAACCTGGGACCGGGTTACCATTTTCCCACGGACTTTTTCATTGACACGGATCATAATTTGAAAATCAAGGGGTATGGTGATCCACTTCTTCTGTCTGAAACAATTGATCGCATATGCCGAATGCTGGCCGGTGAGTTGGCGCAGGTCAATGATATTATTGTCGATGATCACTATTTCTCCCAGTCTGTCATCATTCCGGGCCGGGCAGCCAGCCGGCAACCTTTTGACGCGCCAAACGGCGCCCTCTGCGCCAATTTCAACACCATCAAATTCAAAAAAGACCGGACGGGCCGGTACGTCAGCGCCGAGACGCAGACACCGCTGGTCGCCTTTGCCCGAAAAAAACTTCGCGCCTCGGGAATGGCCGCCGGTCGAATCGTTTTTTCCCATCAGGGCAGCGATAATGTTCTCTACGCCGGGCATCTGTTTCGTTATTTCCTGGCCCGATACGGAATCCAGTGCCGGGGCACGGTGAAAACCGGCCGCGTATCATCTTCCGATTCACTGCTCAGGCGCGTGACGGCATCGGCCGATCTGGAAACACTTGTCCGGCAGTTGCTGAAATTTTCCAACAATTTCATGGCCAACCAGCTCCTTCTTGCCGTGGGCGCCCATGTCTACGGCCCACCGGCAACTCTGGAAAAAGGGATCCGGGTGGCACGACAGTACGCCGCCTCCGCGCTGGAACTCACCGATTTTGATCTGGTTGAAGGGTCCGGCATCTCGCACCGCAACCGGATATCGGCACAGGGGATGATCCGGATTCTGGCCGCTTTTGAACCATATCGGCATCTGATGCGCCGCCGCGGGCGGGAGTATTACAAGACCGGAACGTTAACCGGTGTTCGTACCCGGGCAGGATATATCGACAGCCGCCGGGGGGGACGATACCGGTTTGTCGTGATGATGAATACAAAGGGAAAATCAGCAGAAAAAGTGACCCGGCAGCTGTTAAAAAAACTACCGTAGGCATCCGGTTCAGGCCGCAGCGGCCATTTGTCCGTCAGCGTTTATCCCGGGTGATATGCGCATAGGCGCTGTGGTTGTGAATGGATTCGAAATTTTCCGCACTGAGTGAAAACCAGGTAATATTATCATCCGCCTGAAGTTTCATGGCAATGTCCCGCACCACGTCCTCCACAAACTTGGGATTGTCGTAGCCGGTTTCTGTGACGTATTTTTCATCCACCCGTTTCAGGACAGAATACACTTCGCATGAAGCGCAGGATTCAACCAGTTCGATCATGTCCTCAATCCAGATAAACCGTTTAAACCGGGTGGCCAGGCGAACCTCTCCCCGCTGGTTGTGGGCGCCATTATCGCTGATCTCCTTGGAACAGGGGCAAACCGACGAGATCGGAACGATGACTTCTGAAATCAGATCCACCTGCTCACCGGGACGACTGGCGCCCGTCAAGCGGCAGGTATAATCCATAAGCCCGGCCAGTGCACTGACCGGCGCTTTTTTTTCAATAAAATAAGGGAACGTCACTTCAATATGGGCCGAATCGGCATTGAGGTGCTGCTTCATCCGGTCGAGCACTTCGCTGATCCGCTTGAGCGATATTTCCGGGCGAAACAGATGAAGAATCTCCACAAACCGGCTCATGTGCGTGCCTTTATTACAATGGGGCAGTCCCACGTACATATTGATGGCCGCAACCGTATGCTGGGCCCCTTTCCGTTTGTCCAGCACCGTAATGGGGTACCGCAGATCTTTGATCCCCACCTTGTCAATGGGGATACGGCGATGGTCACGCTCGTTCTGGATATCTTTCATGGTCGGCCCTTATCGTGTTTATTGTTTTTTCCCGGGAAAATCAGATTGAGGCAGATAGGCGGCATTCACATGGTGCATGGCTCTGAAAATATTACCTTTGATCTTGCGGTTTTTTCGGTAGAGATTCTGCAGTAAATCCTTAATCTCTTTTCTTTTGGATTTACCGGCGCTGGGACAGGGATTAACGAAGACGGGCAGTTTTATCTGGGCGGCAAAACGGTGGATATCGTCTTCCGCAGCATGGGCCAGGGGCCGAAGAATCGTCAGCGCCCCATTAAAAAAAGGCTGCCGGGGCACCATGGTTGACAGCTCGCCCGCATAGCACATGTTCAGGAACAGGGTTTCGATCATATCATCCTGGGTATGCCCCAATGCGATTTTAGGGCATTTCAACTTGTCAGCGATTTCGAAAATCCGCCGGCGACGACACCGGGCACATAAAAAACAGGGGTTTTCACGGTTAACCGTCGAATGGGCCACCGGACCGAAATCGGTATGGTTGATGATCAGATCATAGCCGACCGTTTTCAGGTACCGCCGCAGGGCATCACCAAACCCCGGGGTAAACCCGAGGTCGATGTAAACCGGATAAAGGGTATAATCAATGGGAATCCGTGCCAGACGTTCGTGAAGCAGCCACAGCATTGTCAGGCTGTCTTTGCCACCCGATATCCCGACAACGATGCGATCACCGTCCTCGATCATCCGGTACCGGCTGATGGCCTGTCCCATGGCCTGCCGCAATCGTTTGTGGGGGCCGCTCAATCTATCTGCAACCACACCGGCCGGTTATTCCGATTCTTCCGTCGCCGCATCTGCCGGTGGCGCTGCCGCGGCGGCCTCTGTCACTGTTTCCTCAGTGGCCGGATCGTCTTCAGCGGGTGCTGCAGCCGCTGCGGTCTCTTCTGATTTTTTTTCCAGCGCCGCGGCGGCGGCCGCCCCTGTAATGAGTTCACCCCGTTTCTTCGGCACCACCTTACCGGCGGCGATCTCCCGCAGCGCCACGACGATATCCTCGTTTTTGGGAGAACTGACCAGATATTCGGAGCCTTCCCGGATTTCCCGCACCCGCTGGGCAGCCAGATTGACAATGGCAAATCGGTTCGGTACCCGTTTCAAACAATCTTCAACTGTTATTCGTGCCAAAACAGCACCTCCTTATATTCCACGCGTTTCGTGATTATTAAAATGTCTGTCCGTATCGATGCCGGTGGTGATATCCTACCGGATTTCCACGATTTCGTAGTTCCTTTTTCCGCTGGGCACATGCACACTCATCTCGTCAAACGCTTTTTTACCGATCAGCGCCTTACCAATGGGAGACGTTACCGAGATGCGCCCCTTTTTAACGTCGGATTCATCAGGCCCCACCAGTTGATATTCGATGCTCTCGCCGGTATCGACATTCTCCAGCAGAACCCGGCTGCCGAAAACGATCCGATCCTTGGGCAATTGATCCGTATCAATCACATCGGCATGTCCGAGTTTATATCCCAGCTCCTGAATCCGGCCCTCGATAAAACTCTGTCGTTCCTTGGCCGCATGAAATTCCGCATTCTCGGACAGGTCGCCATGGGCTCGGGCTTCCTCAATGGCCTTGATGTTTTCAGGTCGTTCGACCCGTTTTAAGCGTTCCAGCTCTTTTTTAAGATTTTCATATCCTTTTCTGGTTATCGGTATCTGTTCCATGTATTTCCCATAAATTATTGTAATTTATAAATATTCAGCTGCCAGAATTTCGGCAATCTGCACGGTATTGGTCGCCGCCCCCTTGCGGATATTGTCGGCCACCACCCACATGTTAACCCCATTCTCAATAGAGGCATCTTCCCGAATCCGCCCCACACAGGTCCAGTCGGTTCCCGCGGCATCTATGGGCAGCGGATAAATATTGTTCCGGGGGTCATCAACAACTTTAACGCCCGGCGCTCCGGCCAGCAGATCACGGACGCCGGCAGCGGTGATCGGTTTTTCGGTTTCGATATTAACCGCCTCCGAATGGCCGTAATAAACCGGCACCCGCACCGTTGTGGCCGTCAGCCGGATCGAATCATCGGCCAGAATCTTGCGGGTCTCATTGACCATTTTCATCTCTTCTTTGGTATATCCGTTTGCCTCGAAAACATCGATGTGGGGCAGACAGTTAAATGCGATCGGATGGGGATACACATTTTTTTCAACCGGCTGCTCATCCAGCCGGGCCCGGGTTTGAGCGGTCAACTCCCGTATGGCCTTCATGCCCGTACCGGAAACAGCCTGATAGGTCGATACAACCACCCGTTTAATGTGATAGGCCTGATGGATCGGATTCAGCGCCACTACCATCTGAATGGTTGAGCAGTTCGGATTGGCGATAATATGTCTGGTTTTATACTCCGCCACAGCCCCGGGATTGACTTCGGGCACCACCAGCGGCACCGCCGGGTCCATGCGCCAGGCACTGGAATTGTCCACAACCACACAACCGTGTTCCGCCGCATGGGGAGCATACTTTTTACTGGTTCCGCCCCCGGCCGAGAAAAGAGCAATATCCACACCGGCAAAAGATTTCTCTGTTAACTCTTCCACAACAAATTCCTGGCCCTTAAATGTCATCCGGCTGCCGGCAGAACGGGAAGAGGCCAGCACTTTAAGAGATTTGATCGGAAAATTGCGTTCCGCCAGGCAGGCAAGCATCTGCCGGCCAACAGCACCGGTAGCACCGGCAACAGCCACATTTAATTCCTTAACAGCCATTTTTCACTCCATCATTTCTACTGTTTCGGATCCCATCCCGGCAGATCCTGTGTTCAGTTATAATTGCAACACCTTGCCAAATACAACAATATCATTACCCGCCGCAGTTGATATTCTCAGCCGGCAAAAATTTAAAGTGCCTGGCGTACCGATCAGCTGTCGGTCCGGTCCGCCAGAACCTGTTCCTGTTTTTTCCCTGTTTTTAATTGCCGAAGCGTCAGGATGGGACCGTGTATCAAATACACGACCCCGGTGATAAAAAGGGCAATGGATGGCTGGGCGACAATGAAAACCAATACTAAAATCACCATCACCAGAACATTGAATTTCATCCTTCTAAACAGTTCCAGTTTTTTGAAGCTGTAGTACTTGACATTGCTCACCATCAGAAATGAAAGCAGGTATGTCAGCACCAGAATCACAAACGCATTGGGATGGTTCCATTGGCACCGGTTAAAAAACAGAAGCGTTGTTGCCTGAATACCGGCCGCAGCGGGAATGGGCAGTCCGGTAAAATAGGCGCTGCTGCTCGACACGCCGGTCTGGGTGTTAAACCGGGCCAGACGCAGCGCCCCGCAGACAGTAAACAAAAAAGCAGCCAGCCAGCCAACACGCCCCAAAGGCCTTAAGGCCCACAGGTAGACCATGATGCCCGGCGCCAGGCCGAATGAAATCAGATCGGCCAGAGAGTCGTATTCGACACCGAAACTGCTGGTCGTATTGGTGGCCCGGGCAATTTTCCCGTCCAGCTCGTCGAAAAGGCCGGCAAGGATAATCGCGACGGCCGCATGGATAAACTTTCCGTCTATGGCGCTGACAAGCGCATAAAATCCGAATAAAAGATTCGTCGAGGTAAAGATATTGGGCAGGATATAAATCCCGCGGCGCCGCCGGGCGCTGTTTTTTTTATTTTTCCGTCTCATGTATGTACCCCAGTATGGTCGCGCCCGCCCGTGTCTTTTCGCCCTTCATGACCGCAGGCTCGGTATTGGCGGGAAGATAAAGGTCCAGACGTGATCCAAAACAGATCATGCCGAACCGCTGTCCCCGACGCATCTTTTGTTCCGGCTGCAGCGTACAGATAATACGACGCGCCACAAACCCGGCTACTTGAACAACAGCATACATCCGCCCGTTTTCGGTTTTCACAATCACCGCGTTCTGTTCGTTCGATCCGGTCGCCTTGTCCTTGTCGGCCGAATAAAATTTACCGGGATGATACTTGATCGCCGTGACTTTCCCCTCGAACGGAATCCGGTTCACATGCACGTTAAATACCGTCATGAAAATGCTTATCTTCAGACACGGTCCCGGTATATAAGGATTCTCCTTATACTTCTGAACAACGATGACCTTGCCATCCGCCGGCGCAATAACCGCCCCGGGAGCCATGGGCGTAACGCGATCCGGGTCTCTGAAAAAACCACACACACCGGCCGTGGCCGCTATAGCAACAAGGGCCGCGATTTTCATCCCCAGCAAGGCAAATATCACCGTAATAAAGGCCCCGGCAAAAATCAACGGATAGCCGGGCCGGGCGATGGGAAATGCCGTTGGATTGGGTGGGTCAGACCAGGAAAATTTTTCCATTTAGCGCCATTATCCCGTCAGTTTGATATCAAAAAGGTGCGCTGGATCCGCACCTGACCGTAACACAATGATTTTATAATCATATTAGAAATAGACAAGAAATATCCGTTTGTCAATGCCCGGCGGTCTTTTCGTTGCCACCCCATTGACGCCCGCCATCGGCAACACGGCAACCGGCGGAATTATCCCGTCCTCCGGGCCTGGTGGATCTGCGCATCACTCTTTCGCAAATAAACCGGCATGATATCCACGGCCTTCCGCCCATCCGTATCCAGTCGGCCAAGGCCCATCCGGCCCACCGTGGCCGCCCGGAGCATGTGGGCCATTTCCGGGGCACTGCCGATACGCGCCCCTGTGATTTGGGTAAAATGCGACAGATAGGTCACAAAACCACTGCCCACCAGGGTTACGGAGCCGGCCAGGTCCGTCACCTGCCTGGCGGCGGTTTCCGGGGCGACAACCGTTTCCGGAATTACCGGGGTCATCCGGTCACCGTCCGGCCGGTATCCCGCCAGAAAAACTTCTCCGCGATAGGCATCAATCATGGCAACAATGGTACCGGAACCACCGGAAGCTGAAACCGCCTGAACAGCCAGCGCCTCCAGGCTCGATACCGGAACAACCGGTTTGTCACCAGCCATGGCCAGGCCCTTGACCGCACTCAGGCCAATCCGCAGGCCTGTAAACGAGCCCGGCCCCCGGGTGACGGCAAAACCATCGACCGCATCAATGGAAATCCCTGCCAGGGTCAGCGCCTGGTCCACCATCGTCATCAGATGGCGGGCGTGGGTCTCGTTTCTGGCCGTGGTGACTTCGGCCAGTAATCCGGCAGATGTTACGATGGCCACACTGCAGCTCTTTGTCGTGGTATCGAGGGCAAGAAGGAACATGTCAACCTTATTTTTTCAGCCGGCAGACCGATGCGCCTGAAAAACAGGCGGTTATTTTTTACGATGAAGTCCGGGGATGGTCAGGGGCACCACATCATCCATGTTCCCGACAGGAATGAATTTCAGTTTGCGCCGGATATTCGCCGGTATTTCAGAAAGTTCCCGCTTGTTCAATTCGGGCAGCAGGATCGTCCGAATCCCGGCCCGCAGCGCCCCCATGGCTTTTTCCCGGATCCCGCCGATGGGAAGGACCCGCCCGCGCAGCGTGACTTCTCCGGTCATGGCCACGCGATGATCCACCGGCTGGTCCGACAAAGCCGAAATCAGCGCAGTGGCAATGGCAATGCCGGCGGAGGGACCGTCTTTGGGAATGGCGCCGGCCGGGACATGAATATGAATGTCAGCGTTATCCAGTGCATTTTTGGTAATCCCGAAACGCCGATGATTGGCCCGGACATAGCTCAATGCGGCCCGGGCCGATTCCTGCATCACTTCCCCCAGCTGGCCGGTCACAATCAGCTCGCCCTTGCCGCCAATCAGCGTGGCTTCAATGTATAACACTTCTCCGCCCGCCGGGGTCCAGGCCAGACCGGCCGATAATCCCACCTGACTTTCGCTTTCATTCATTTCCGGCAGATAGCGGGGAATTCCAAGATATTTGTTTAAGTTCCGTGGGGTTATCTTAAACGGCCCCTTCTGGTTTTCAGAAATTTTCCGGGCCACTTTCCGGCAAATGGTACCCAGTTCCCGTTCAAGATTCCGCAGGCCCGCCTCGGATGTGTAGGCCCGGATCACTTCCGCCAGGGCCCGGTCCGTGATGGACAATTGCCGTTTTTTCAGACCATTTTCCTTGATCTGCCGGGGCAGCAGGAACCGGGAGGCGATGACCCGTTTTTCTTCTTCGGTATATCCGGGCAGTTCGATGACTTCCATGCGATCCAGCAGGGCCGACGGGATCGTATCGGTCATATTGGCCGTCAGAATAAACATGACGTTGGACAAGTTAAATGGCAGGTTAAGATAATGGTCGCTAAATGCGAAATTTTGTTCCGGATCCAGCGCCTCCAGCAGCGCCGATGACGGGTCGCCTCTGAAATCGGCCCCCAGCTTATCAATCTCGTCCATCATAAACACCGGGTTGTTGGTACCGCACTGTTTAAGCCCCTGGAGAATCCGGCCGGGCATGGCACCGATATAGGTCCGCCGATGGCCCCGGATTTCGGCCTCGTCGCGGATTCCTCCCAGTGATATTCGTACAAATTTGCGTTTCATGGCCTTGGCAATGGCACGTCCCAGGGACGTTTTTCCCACGCCGGGCGGCCCCACAAAACACAAAATCGCCCCCTTCAGCTGCGGATTCAGGCGGCGAACGGCCAGATATTCAAGAATCCGGTCTTTCACTTTCTCCAGGCCGTAGTGATGCGCGTCGAGCACTTTTTTGGCCCGGGCAATATCGATCTTCCCCTTGGAGGACCGGTGCCAGGGCACTTCAACCAGCCAGTCCAGATAGGCGCGCACCACCGTTGATTCGGCCGATTCCGGATGCATCTGGTCCAGCCGCTTCAACTGCCGGTGGGCCTCTTCCTTCGCCTTGGCCGGCATTTTCGCGCGCTTGATTTTCTTTTTGTATTCGTCTATTTCCCGCGTTTTGTCATCGAGCTCACCCAGTTCCTGATGGATGGCCCGCATCTGTTCCCTTAAAAAATAGTCCCGTTGGTTTTTTGTGATTTCATTTTTAACATTGGACTGGATCTTGGCCTGGATGGAGGACAGCTCCACTTCCCGGAGCAGCAATTCGTTGACTTTGGTCAACCGTTCAACCGGATCGGTGATTTCCAGCAACTGCTGGGCTTCGTCCACCTTCATCCGCAGATTGGAAGAAATCAGGTCGGCCAGCCGGCCAGGATCTTGGATGCTGTCCAGTATCCCGCCGATCTCACTCGTCATTTCGCCTTTAAGGGCCAGGATTTTTTCCGAGTGTTCCCGTGCGGTGCGCATCATGGCTTCCACCTCAACGGTGATTTCTCCGATTTCCGGCTCCGCGATCTTGTCGATCCGCACCTTGAAATAAGATCGCTTACGCGTATACCGCTGGATTTTGGCCCGGGTTAACCCCTGGACGAGGGCTTTCATCTGACCATCCGGCATTTTGATCACCCGCAGCACCCGGCTGACCGTTCCTGTCCGATAAATATCATCGGCGGATGGATCTTCCATCAGCGGGTCCTTCTGGGCGCACAGCAGGATATAGCCGCCTTCGCTGACCGCCGCTTCCAGGGCTTTAACTGACCGGTTTCGGCCCACAAAGAGCGGCAGCAGCATATCCGTGAAAATAACGACATCTCGAACCGGCATCATCGGCAGCAGCGTGGGCAGTTTAATTGCTTCGATCTCTTCCTCGATAATTCCGATCAGATCATCTTTATCTGTTTCGGCCATGAAAGCTCCTAATATTATATTGTATGCTGCATTTCATACACGTTTCATCCATGTGGACGCATGACGCCGACAATTACCGAAAACATCACAGCGTGTCCATCCAAGGGCATGATACGCACTGTCGCAGGCGTGAAAATAAATTCGTTTCAATGTTCGGCATAATATTATAAGACCTCATTCGTAATTGACAACAGATGACTTGATTTTTCACCTTAAGCTGATTACGGTACCCAGCCAATGTTGCCGCCCCATACCATTATCATTATTCCGGCTTTTATTATCGGCCTGTGCATCGGTAGTTTCCTGAATGTCTGTATCTATCGGCTGCCGATCGGCCAGTCCATCGCCTTTCCACCTTCTCATTGCCCGCAGTGCGGGGCGGCCATTCGGTTTTACGACAACATCCCGGTATTTGGATGGCTGTTCCTGAAAGGCCGCTGCCGGGATTGCCAGACCGCTATTTCTCCGCGCTACCCCCTTGTCGAACTTCTCACGGGTCTGCTGGCTGTGTGCGTCTGCCTGAAATTCAATCTGGCGATGGAAACGGCCGTGTACTTTGTTTTTATTGCCACGCTGCTCGTTATCACCTTTATCGACATTGATCACCGCATCATCCCGGACCGGATCACCCTGCCGGGCATTCCTCTCGCCTTTATTGCGGCGTGGTTCCTGCCCGATATCACCTGGCAGACATCGCTGATCGGTATGATCGTCGGCGGCGGCAGCCTGCTTCTCGTTGCCGTTGGCTACAGTTTCCTGACCGGCAAGGAAGGCATGGGCGGCGGCGACATCAAGCTGCTGGCTATGATCGGCGCCCTGTGCGGCTGGAAAGGGGTGATTTTCACGATCTTTGTCGGATCATTAATCGGGTCCATCACCGGCATTATCGCCATGCTGAAATCAGATCAGGGGATGAAATCCGCCCTCCCCTTCGGCCCGTTTTTATCCATTGGCGCGGTCAGTTATATTTTTTTCGGCCCGCAGATAATCGCCTGGTATCTTTCCACGCTGGGCGGGTGAGTCGGCCGAATGAACTTAAAATCCATACAGGTAAAACCATCCTATTAATATGAGAATTGCAATCATATCTGATATTCATGGTAATTTTGAAGCGCTGACACAGGTGCTGGCCGATATCGATGCCAACCGGATCGATCAGATTGTTGATCTGGGTGACAACATCGGGTATGGCCCCGATCCTGAAAAAGTCGTTCAATGCATCACCGATCGACGAATCCCGTCTATCCAGGGAAACCATGAGCTGGCACTTTCGCAACCATCTCTGAAAGACTGGTTTAACCCCAATGCAAAAAAATCGATTGCCAAAACCAAGGAAATGCTTTCAGAAACATCATTGAACTACCTGATAAATTTAAAATTTTCGCTGGCGGCGCATCATTGTCGTTTTGTTCATGGATTTCCTCCGGATTCGCCCACCACCTATCTGTTCCAGGTGGACCGCCCCACGCTTAAACAGACTTTTACCGCGAGCAGGGAACCGCTGTGTTTCACCGGCCACACCCATCGCCCGGAAATCATCGTATTTACAGAAAACCGAATCCTGCGCAAGCCCCTGAGGCGGGAAGTATTTCAAATGACATCGTCTTGTAAGTACATTGTCAATGTCGGCAGCGTCGGCCAGCCCCGTGACGGTGACACGGCCGCCAAATATGTTATCTGGGACATCGTCAAGCAGACCCTGACGCTTCGGTACGTTCCGTACGATATTGTTGTCACCACTCAGAAAATCATCGCGCGGGGGTTTCCCCGGCCGCATGCGGAACGGCTCTGGCGGGCCCGGTGACCCGGCATTTTTCAATCGCTGTTTTTCCAATTATTGATGGACAGGTAAGCGCATGATTTTATCATTGGCACGGGCCTGTGTGCAGAAAATATTTCGATGATACCTTCCCGGGCACTCATCGTCTTCGATATGGATGGCGTCCTCGTCGACGTCTCCCGGTCATACCGGGAAACGACCCGTCTGGCGGTCCGTTCTTTTTTTAATGGCGCCAAGGGGGAGCCCCAACTCCCGGACCCTCTCTTTTCCCGGCAACAACTGACCGCCATCAAGCAGGCCGGCGGGCTGAATAACGACTGGGACGTTACCTATCAGATCATCCGCCTGCTCTGCCGGCGGGTGATCAGGCGGCCATCTAACGCTTCGGAAAAAACACCCTGGCAGTCTTATCGCCGCGCAATGGCCCGCTGGGACGTCGCCCCGCTGGCCCGCTGGCTGGCCGAAACGCAGTATCCCCTGACACGGCTGGCCGCCGAAGATAACGGCTGCGATACCGGTGATGACCAGATCCCCGCGTTTTACCGGGGCGACGTGGGCAGCGGCAATATCATCAAACAGATCTTTCAGGAAATCTACCTGGGGCCGGAACTGTTTACACAAACCTATGGATTTGCCCCGGCCCTGTATACCGGCAACGGCCTGAACCGGCAGGAAAGTCTGATGATCCCCTCGATCCAGCTGGCGCAACTGGCCCGAAAACACATCCTCGCCATTGCCACCGGGCGCCCCGCGGCCGAGGCCGGTTATGCCCTGTCGTTGTTCGGACTAAACCCCTGTTTCACGCTGGTACTGACCCTGGACGACTGCCTCGAAGCGGAAGCCCGCTGCCAGAAAACAGACGGAAAAAAGCCATCCCTGAGCAAGCCCGACCCTTTTATGCTCGATGCCATTGCCGGTCAAATACCCGACCTGCCGGCCCTGCGATACTATGTGGGGGATATGCCGGATGACATGTGCGCCGCCGTCCGGTCCCGGGCCGGATTTACCGGTATCGGACTGACGGCATCGGTTGCGGATAAAGCCGGGCTGGCGGAAAAGTTACGGGAAAACGGCGCCCGGCATGTCTTTGACACCGCCGACGGCCTGGTACAATTCCTGTCCGCGGCCGGAGAGCCGGCCAGCGGTCAGGGCGCTGGAACCAGCGCCACTTCAAACAGCTGAGGCCATTGTTTGCCGGTGATAAACAGCCGCCCCCGAAACCGGTCATAGGCGATTCCATTGGGCACGCCGCGCGTCTGTTTTTCAGCCAGCCGCCCCAGGCGGATCCATGCCGCCACGCGGCCGGTCACCGGGCCAATGACGGCGATACGATCGGTCTGCCAGACATTGGCAAGAATATATCCTTCGACAAATTCCAGCTCGTTCAGCTTCCAGACCGCCCGTTTCCCGTCCCGAACCGAAATGACCCGCTGCGTCTCAAAGGTTGACGGATCGAGAAAGAACAATCGATCCGTTCCATCACTGACAATGAGTTGCCGGCCGTCTTCGGTCAGTCCCCACCCCTCGCGGGGCCAGACAAAGGTGGCCATCTGCGCAAACGTTTCTTTATCGTACACAAATCCCACATGGGATTTCCAGGTCAGCTGAATCACCCGGTGGCCAGACAGGGCCACGCCCTCGCCAAAATACCGCCGGGGCAGCGGGATGATCCGGTCAACGCGGCCGGTCTCCAGCGTGACTCTCCGCAGGGAGGAGCGCCCGTTCAGGCCGGTGCCTTCAAAGAAACCGCCATCAGCGAACACCAGCCCCTGAGTAAATGCACTGGAATCATGGGGATACACATGAACAATGCGGCAGGTGAACACTGGCGGCCTGTCCGGATTGGGGGCAACCGGCCAGAGGGTCACCGCCTGTGCATGGGCAACCGGCGTCACAATCTCCGCCAGTGCCCAGTAGAAAAAAACAAGCATTGCCGAAATATAAAAAATCCGCCCGGGCCGCGGCCGGTCAGCCGGCAAACACTCAATCGGAATAATGCGCCGGATGGCGAACATATTCTTCAAAATTTTTTTCCATTAAAAACCGGGATACTATGTCGCTCACTTTATCAGCGGTATCCACCTGGTAATGCCCCTTCTCATCAGGCCCGGTCATCTGTTTGGCGGTCTCAACAATTGTTTTCAGTGCCGCGGTGGCAATCTCCACGTTGACGCGAACGGTAATCGTATCGGTTGAATCAGCCATATCTCATTCCTTCCCGCCGGGCAGTCACCCTATAAATAATTTCGCCGCCAGACACCGCAAATCATCCCTTTTCATTTTTCCCCGCGGCTATTGAGTACTGGCCGTCAGTACGCGATCTTTTCGTCCGCCTTAAACGCCATGAAAAGCTGCTCATCACGGCCATCGATCTCCAGATGCTTATCCTGCCAGTCAAAAATACGGCAGCTGTCCGTATCCTCCCCGGGAACCAGGCAGCCGATATACGGTAAAACGGGGTCACCGACAGTTGATTTGTAGGTCAACATCATGGCCCGGTTCACCGGCAGCCGGTCAAATTCAAGGAGCTGAATCAAAAATATCTGGCAATCCCCCGGGAAAAAATCCTTTTCCTGACGGTTTTCAAGGATACAGCCCTTGAATGCCCGCAATGCGGCGGGGGTATCTACCGCTTCGATGATCAGACTGAATTCACCATGACGACGATCATTTTCCGCTACTTTTTCCTGATCGGTCAGCACTAAAAAATTCCCGATATACAGCATTGTTTTCCCCTTATCGCCTCAAAGTTATCCCATCGATTAAAGACACATAAATATTCTCACCCTGTCCATCAAGGCCTGTTCCGGTTCGGCGCGCCCTTTCTGATTACTTCCTAACAAACCGAACTGATTAAATCAATCCGCATTCCACCCCCGGAAATATTTCAAATATTTTGCTTGCTTTCCGAAAACGAAGCCCCTATATTACATCCGCCTTATGAAGAGAATCGCCTGTTTCAGAATCAGAAAAAAAGGAGGAATATCATGACAATAAAACGGATGATCTTATTATTACTTGCGTCTATGCTCATTTCTGGCACCACTCTGGCCGGTGATCTCCTGCTGGAGGATATTAACTTTCCCTACGATTCCGCCGCGGCTGTCGACGATTTGAAGCAGATTCCCCAGGTCGTTGATATACTGAACCGGCATTCGGAATTGCTGCTCGATATCAATGCGTATGCCGACTATATCGGCTCAAATAAATACAACCAGAAACTGTCCCTGGCGCGGGCGGAAAGTGTCAAGGCCATTTTTGTTGATCAGGGTGTCTCACCGGCACGGGTCCATGTGGAAGCCTTTGGTGAAACCCGCCCGAAATCCAGTAAAAAAAATGTAGTCGGGCGCTTCATCAATCGCCGGGCAACGTTCAGTATCTACGAGATGAAAAACGGAAGCAAGTATTTCTATTATAAAGAAAACGAGATGATCCGGCCCATCGACGGCGAAAAACCCCTGAAGCTGCAGCCAGTCGGCGCCACGGCCAAGGATGTCGCGGAGATTAAAGATCGCCTGAAGGGCATTGAGGATCGCACGCAGGGTCTGGCCAAGGCCGAAGACCTCGACAAACTGAAAGACCAGCTGGAAAAAATCGAGAAGCAGCAGATGTTCGACCAGGCCAGAGTCAGCGTACTGGCTGGATGGGGCGTTTACAATGACGACGATGCCGGCATCGCCGAAGGAAAATTTTTCGTGCCGTTCAACGATCGTCTGGCCCTCCAGGGAGGCGTATCCGCCGGCCTCAACTATCTGGTGAAAGATTACCAGATGGACTTTGGTATCGTGGCCAACCATGACCGGTTCCAGGCCGGTGCCTTTGCTTCGGCCAATTTTATCCGGCCCAAGGGATATGATGATACGGCCTCGGTCAGCCAGTTCAGCATGACCTGCGCCTACCTGCTCGATAAGGGCAGCGTCGGTTTCTTCTTCACCAAAGGTCTGGACCGGGAAGACTCGATACAAACCACTTTCGCCCATGCCAATCAAACCGTCATTACCGATACAGTGATCGAAGCCAAGGACAAAATCGGTCTGACTGCAGATTATTATCTGGACAATATGATCGCCGTAGAGGCCGAAGTGGGCGTTCTCCGTGATTCGACCGAAGACATCTTCGGACGGGTTAAACTTGGTTATCCGCTGGCATTTATCAGTGACAAGCTGCTGCTTTTTGTCCAGGGAAGCTATAATAACAGCCTGATTGAAAACGACGACGATATTCAGGTCGTGGCCGGCATTGAAATCGGTAACTGGTTCTTCAAGAAACCGGCATCTGAGGATATCCGCCCCATGCATGTTGCGGACACCTCATTTGAAATGTTCAATCGCGACCGTCCGGCAAATGAAACGCCGTAGGGTTTCGCTGCATTTGCGATGACCATCGCCAGATAGCCGTAAATCGGGGGAGTGCCTTTATGGGGCACTCCCCTTTCTTGTTTACATCTGTTTTGAAACCAGGTTTTACATGTGACGCGTATGACACTCAAAACGATAAAGATATTAGGGTCTCTCCTGCTGCTGATGGTATCGACCCGGCCCGTATATGCCGGAAATCGGATACCGATTACTGTCAGCATCCTCCCGCAAAAATATTTCGTGCAGCAAATCGGCCGGGAAAGAGTGGCTGTTCAGGTGATGGTGTCGCCGGGGGCCAATCCCGCAACGTATGAGCCCAAGCCGCTTCAGATGGCGAGCCTGGCAAAAACCAGAATATATTTCGCCATCGGTGTCTTTTTTGAAAAAATATGGCTGCCAAAATTTGCCGCGGCCAACCCGCAGATGGATATCGTCCATACCGAAAGGGGGATTGACAAAATCCCCATGACGACTCATTTTGATCCCGCAGCGCATTTGCAGGCCCGGCAATCCAGTACCGACACCACTGCTGGCCTGGATCCCCATATCTGGCTGGCACCGCCACTGGTCAAACGCCAGGCGCATTCGATTTTTGAAGCCCTTGCGGGGATTGATCCGGTCCACGAGGGGACATATGCGGCCAATTACAGAAATTTCATTGCCCGCATCGATGCATTGCATGCCGATTTATCACGAACGTTCGCCGGGAAACAGGGGTTGAGATTCATGGTATTTCACCCGGCCTGGGGATATTTTGCCCGCACATACGGACTGGTCCAGGTGCCCATCGAACTGGCCGGAAAATCACCGAAACCGGCCCAGTTAAAAAAACTGGTCAAGTTCGCCCGGCATGAGAACATCAAGGTCATTTTTATCCAGCCCCAGTTTTCCGCCCGGAGCGCCCGACTCATAGCCGGCGAAATCGGCGGCCAGGTGGTTGTGGCCGATCCACTGGCCGCCGGCTGGATGACCAATCTACAAAAAATTGCCGGCCGGTTTACGGCCGCCCTGAGGTAAATCCGTGACAAAACATGCACCGATCGTCACCCTGGAAGATGTGACATTCTCCTATAACGGACATACCGTGCTCGAGAATGTTAATCTGGACATCTTCACCGACGATTTTATTGCCATGATCGGCCCCAATGGGGGGGGAAAGACCACCCTGCTGAAGCTGATTCTCGGACTGCTCAAGCCGGATACGGGAACCATCCGGGTCCTGGAGCAATCTCCTCTTGCCGCCGCCCCTCACATCGGCTATGTGCCTCAGGATGTGCATTTTAATCGCAGTTTTCCCATCACCGCGCTGGACGTCGTTAAAATGGGGCTCCGCTCTCCGCGCAGACGATGGCATTGCCAGACAGAAACCGCATCCGAAGAAGCCATGGCCGCGCTCGATCGCATTGAAGTGGCAGATCAGGCGGGCAGCAAGATGGGGGCACTTTCCGGCGGGCAGCGCCAGCGCGTGTTTATTGCCCGCGCCCTGGTCACCCAGCCCCGGTTGATGCTTCTGGATGAACCAACGGCCAATATCGATCCGCCCGGGCAGACCCATTTTTACAGACTGCTTAAAACGCTCAACTCAGAAACCGCGGTGATGGTTGTCAGCCATGATTTGTTGACCGTTTCCCGCTTTGCCAAATCAGTGGCATGCGTGAATAAACGCCTGCACTATCATAACCAGGCGGAAATCACCGGCGAGATGCTCGACGCCATGTACCCCGGCGGTCCCCTGGAAGAAACATGTCCGGTGGAACTGGTGGCCCATGGGCTGCCGCACAGGGTTTTACAGGCGCACCAGAGAAAATAATATGATCGATGCCCTTCAGTTTGAATTTATGCGCAACGCCCTGATGGCCGGCCTGCTGGCCAGCATCCTGTGCGGTATCATGGGGACCCTCGTGGTCGTCAACCGCATTGTTTTTCTTTCCGGCGGCATTGCCCATGCGGCCTATGGCGGGATCGGAATGGCCTTTTATTTTGGCTGGCCGTTTCTGGCAAGCACGCTCGGTTTTGCGCTTGTGGCCGCCCTGATCATGGCGGCAATCACCTTTTCTGCCAAGGACCGCGCAGATACAATCATTGGTGTCGTGTGGGCGCTGGGCATGGCTTTCGGTATTATCCTGATGGATTTAACCCCCGGCTATCATGTTGATCTGATGAGCTATCTGTTCGGCAGTATTCTGACCGTCCCCAAAACCGACCTGTGGATGATGGCCGCCATTGGCCTTGTGGTGGCCGGGCTGGTCATTTTTTATTACCGGGATCTTCTGGCGCTATCGTACGACGAGGAATTCGCGCGCATTCGCGGTATCCCGGTAAGGACGCTTTACTGCTCTCTCGTTGCCCTTCTGTCCATCACCATCGTCCTGGTCATTCAGGTGGTCGGCCTGATTCTGGTCATTGCCCTGCTGACCATCCCGCCGTTCATCGTTGAAAAATACGCCAGATCGCTGGGCCAGATGATGGTCGGCGCCAGCCTTTTGGGAGCGGTGTTTACCTTTATCGGTTTATGGCTGTCTTACGCATTCAACCTGACCTCGGGCGCTTCGATTATCATGGTTGCCGGCGTTACTTTTTTCCTTTCTCTTTTGATCGACCAGAAGATCATTTCCCGCCGACGAAAAGAACCTGCCAACCGATAACTTACTACCACGCAAAACTTGTTATTTTTCTTATTTTGGTTTATTATATTTATGGTTAGAAACAATCCGTTATTTCAAACGGACCGTATCCGGATCGTATCTATTATGATAATAAAACGAATACTTATCATCGCGGCCCTGGTCTGTTTTCCTTTATCCGCGGCCGCCGGCATGCAGCCGCCTGAAGATTTCAACACGTTTACAATTTATGTGGAAAACGATTCTTTTTCAAATACGGATCGTGATTATACCAACGGCGTAAAAATCACCTGGAGCACATCCTTTCAATTCGACCCCCGCAAGGTTCACCTCCCCCGGTGGAGCTACCCGATCATCAACCGGCTGCCATTTATAAACAATACTTCCAACCCCCGTGCGGTCTCCTTTTCGCTGGGGCAAAATATTTATACGCCGGAAAACATCGGGCAGCAGTCTCTTATCGAAGATGACCGCCCTTATGCCGGTTATCTCTACTTTGGCCTGGGATTTCACAGCCGGACACTCAAACGGAAAGACAGCTGGGAATTTGAATTCGGGATCGTCGGTCCGCATGCATACGCTGAGCAGGCGCAGAACAATGTCCACCGGCTGATCGGCGTCAACCAGGCCAACGGGTGGGATAATCAGCTCAAGGATGAGCCTGCGTTTCAAGCCGTCTATGAAAGTCAGTGGCGCTGGCTGGCGTCAAAATATGGTCAAAAATTCGGATACGACATCATTCCGCATCTCGGGGCACACCTGGGAAACGTTCAGATCTTCGCCAATGGCGGGGCCGAATTCCGGGTGGGATGGCATCTGGGCCGTAATTTCGGCACCTGTCCGATTCGGGCCGGCTGCGAAGTAAACAGCGCCTGCAGCCTGTCCCCCGACAATCCCGCCCGCCCCTGGCGGCGTAAGGGGATTCATCTCTTTTTCTCTGTTGATGGCAGGATGATGCTGCGGGATATCTTCCTTGACGGCAACACCTTTAGAGACAGTCACAGTGTGGATAAAAAAACATTTGTCGCCGACTTTATGGGCGGTATCGGCGTGACGCTCGGCCGGCTTAAAGCCACTTACGCTTACGTCTACCGGACCCGCCAATTTTACCAGCGTGACCAGGGGCACGTTTTTGGCGCTCTGACGCTGTCATTTTCCTATTAAATCAGCAGGCAGGCATCCCGGCCGTGCGCGGAACAACCCTCAGCAGTCCAAGCCGGGACCATGGAGATCCTCATTGCCGAACCCTGCCCTGTGTAATCCTGACAGGCCTGCAATCCGGGCCAGGCTTACGCCATGTTCTCAGCAACCAGTTCGGCAATATCCCGGGTTTTAATTTCCTCTTCCTTGCCCAGTTCTTTCATCCCGTCTTCGATCATCGTCAGGCAGAACGGACAGCCGACCGCCACATTGGAAACGTTCCGGTCAACAATCTCCCGGGCGCGTTCTTCATTGATTCGCCGGCCAATGGTTTCTTCCATCCACATCCGGCCGCCACCGGCCCCGCAGCAGAAGCTTTCCCGGCCGTTTCGGTCCAGCTCAGTCACCCCGGTTCTGGATATGGACCGCAACAGTTCCCGCGGCTGATCAAAAACGGAATTATACCGTCCCAGGTAACAGGGATCGTGATACGTCAACGTTTCAGACAGGGACTGCGTTAAGGTCAGTTTGCCTGTTTTGACAAGCTGGCTGATGAATTCAGTATGATGGATAACTTCATAGTCTCCACCCATTTGTGGATATTCATGCTTAAGCGTATTGAGGCAGTGCGGACACGCCGCAATAATTTTTTTGACATGATAATTGTTCAGCGTCTCTATGTTTTCCTGCGCCATCATCTGATACATCATTTCATTGCCAACCCGCCGGGCAAAATCACCGGTACACTTTTCCTCCACCCCCAGGATGGCAAAATTGATACCGGCTTTCTGCAGAATCTTAACCAGGGCGACCGATACTTTCCTGGCACGATCATCGAACGATCCCGCACATCCCACCCAGAGCAGGTAGTCAACATCGGCATCATCAGCCATCATTTTTACATCCAGGCCATCCGCCCAGTCGGCCCGCTTGTCATATCCGATTCCCCAGGGATTGCCGTTCCGTTCCAGACCCTTTAAAGCCACGTTCAACTCATCGGGATAAACGCCCGCCATTAACGACTGGCCCTGCCGCATGGCGATAATACGGGGCACATGCTCGATCGTGACCGGACACACCTCTTCACAGGCCCGGCAGGTCGTGCACGCCCAGAGGGTATCTTCCGTGACGACTTCCCCCACCAGCTGTTTCTGGCTGTTGAGTTCAGCCATCTCTGCTTTTATTTTTTCCGCCTGTTCATCATCGCCGGCCGATGAAAGGGTTTTGGCCAGCGCGGCTCTTTTAATCAGGTTGTCCGTATTTGCCAGCAGCTCGTCTCTAAGCTGCATATTGAAGTCAAACAGGTTCAGCGGTTTATCCGTGGTGTAGGTGGGACAGACTTCCTTACAGCGGCCACATTCGGTGCAGGTATACAGATCCAGCCCCTGTTTCCAGTCCAGCTGGTGAATGTGATTAATACCCAGCGATTCATCTTCCCAGACCGATTCATCTTCCAGATCGAGAAGTTTTGTCTTTTCATGAGGATAGTCGAGACTTTTAAAGAACACATTGGGCAGCGCGGTAATAACATGAAAATGTTTGCCCAGGGGGAGAATATTGAGAAAAGTCAGCTGAGTGATGATATGCAGCCAGAACATCATCGTCATGATCACCCGGTTGGCACCGGCCCCCAGCGGCAATATCAGTTTTCCTGCCAATGCGGAAATCGGGGTCCAGATAAATTCGGTCCCAAACCGGGGATTGTTGAAAAAGTCCAGATGTCCGGGGTTGTTGTAAAACGAGATGAGATTACACCGGGCGCCGTCAACCAACAGATCGGAAATCATCAATATTCCGATCATACCGAGGACCAGGTACGCTTCCCATGAATTGTGCAGTCTTTCTGGCTTGATGACCGCCCGGCGGTAGATGGCCAAGATCACCATCAATAAAACAATGCCTTCGACAATGTCTTTCAGGGCAATATACAGGTAGCCCAGCAGAGAATTATCTCCGAGCAGTGGCAGATGGAAGCCTGTGACAAAGGCTTCCCCATAGATATTCAGGCTGCGGATGAGCAGCACGCAAAAGCCCCAGAAAATAAACGCATGCATCACGCCGGGCAGGCGTTCTTTTTTCCTTCCCACCAGGCGCTTCTGCCCCAGGGCAAAAACAACCACGCTCTTAAGCCGCCGTGAGATCTGATCGAACCGATCGGCCGGAGCCAGCGCCATCAGCAACCGGATCTTGGTATACATGGTCCGCCCGAACACCACCAGGGCGACAATGAGAAGAATGGACATCAGAAGAGGATTCACAGCGACCTCACCTTTTTTAGCTCATAATACGTTCATGTGCCCACCGCATGCGGACACGTTACCCGTCGGCTTTGATTGCCGCTCCCCACTACAGTAAGGAGAACGGGCTGTCAAGGATTTGTTGACAGCCCGCAACCGTACCAATACTTTTTAATTCTCATCGCTTAACTTCTGATTTTACGAATTTCTTCCCGCAGGATCGGCACCACTTCGAACAAATCACCCACAATACCATAATCGGCCACATTGAAGATCGGGGCTTCGGGGTCTTTATTTACCGCCAGGATCACCTTGGATCCACTCATACCGGCCAGATGCTGAATGGCGCCGGAGATACCGATGGCCATATACAACGTCGGGGCGACGATTTTCCCGGTCTGGCCCACCTGCTTATTGTGCGCCATAAAGCCGCCGTCGACCATGGCACGGGAAGAGCCGAAGCCGGCCTGCAAATCGTCGGCCAGACCTTTTACCAGGTCAATGCCGGTTTGATCCTTGGCCCCTCTTCCAACGGAAATAACGATATCGGCATCGGCCAGGTCAATTTCTCCACTGGCATCGGATAGAATCTCCTTGATTACCGCTTTTAGATCCGTCTCCGGCGGGGAGAGCTTGACCACATTCTCCGTTCCGGTGATCCCTTCCGTGGCCTCAAAAGCACCGGCACGGACGACCGCCACCAGTTGACCGGTATTGACTTTAACGCGCTGCATCACCTTATTGGTAATGGCGGGCCGGACGATTTCAATCTGATCTCCGTCCAGCGTCACCTCGTTGATTTCAGTGGCACACGCGGCATCCAGCTGGGCCGCCACCCGCGGGGCAACGGCTTTGCTGCTTTCGGAAAAACCGAACCAGATCAGGCTGGCCCCAGATTGTCTGGCGGCATCCACCACGCAGGATGCATATGGACCGGCTGAAAACAGTTCCAGGCCGGGATCATCGGCAATATACTGGGTGTCGGACCCGGCGCCGGCCAGGTCAGGGACAAGTGATTCAATATTGCTGCCAATGGCCACCACGGCGGTTTCCGCGCCAATGGCTTTGGCTTTTGACAATAGTTCGGTGGTACTGCTCTTCAGCGCCCCCTGTTTGATCTCTGCAACGACAAGTACTTTGGCCATGATATATTTTCCTTATCTAAATCGTTTTCGTGTCAAATGGTGATCTCAAATAACTTTCCAAATCTATATCACCTTGGCTTCGTTGGCCAGAAGGTCGACCACTTTGGCCGTAATTTCGGCGGGATCGCCTTCGAATTTCTGTCCGGCCTGACGTGTCTGAGAGGCCATGAATTCGATGACTTCCGATTTGGGCGCACCCGCGCCGACTTCATCCGCCGATGTCCCCAGGCCCGCCAGGTCCATTACATTGATCTTCTTTTTCTTGGCCATCATGATGCCGCGCATCTGGGGCAGGCGTGGCTCATTGATGCTGACATCTACCGAAATCACGGCCGGCAGTGTCAGCTCAACAATTTCAGTTCCCGTATCCCCGGATCGGGACACTTTGATATGCTGATCATCAATCACCTCCAGGGCAATAACATTGCTGACACACGGCAGACCCAGATATTCCGCCAGAATGATCCCGGTTTGCCCGCTATCCGTATCCTGGGCCTGCTTGCCGGTAATGACAAGATCATAATCGCCCGCTTCATACACCTTTTGCAGGACTTTCGCATAGATCGACGAATCGGCCTTTTCCAATGCCGGATCATCAATATGAATACCGTTTTCGATACCCATGGCATAGCATCTGCGGATGATATCGGAATTGTCCCCGCCGCCGATGCTCACCAGCGTCGTTTCCGCACCGTTTTTTTCCTTCAGTTGAGACGAAGTTTCCACTGCATTTTCATCCCAGGCATTGGTGACGTATTGCATCCCGTCTTCAACCAGCGCGCCATCTTTGACGTGCATGTTCAGTTCAACATCAACGACTTTTTTAACGGTTGTGAGAATCTTCACAGCGTCCTCCTGTATGATTGCTTTTTTTCTTTTTATTCTACCATGATGCGTTTCTGGCCGCAAACGATGACCAATTCAGCATTTTTTGCCGGAAAAGCCAGCGTCATGTTCAGTGTCCGCCCCATTTCAGCGGCCAGCGCGGTGGGTCGTGAATTGCTGATCATCATCGGCAGGCGGGCCCGGGCCGCTCGCTGAACCAGCTCATAGCTGAGCCTTGAGGTGATCACCAGAATGCTGGCTTTAGACAACTTTTGCGCCATAAAGGCCTTGCCGATGGTTTTGTCGAGCGCGTTATGCCGACCGACATCCTCGGCAAAAGAAATCATTTCCAGTTGATCATCAAATATTATGGCGGCGTGGGATCCCCGGGTGGTCTGATAGTAGCTCTGGTTATCAGACAGTTTCTCGATGCAGTCAAATATTCTATCAATCTTCACCTGATAGCCATCGGCTGCCGGCGTCAGGATCTGATATAAATCCTTAACCATCTCCTTACCGCAGATGCCGCAACTGGTCTGGCTGATAAATCCCCGTCGCGCAAGAAGGTCGGGTATCTGTTTCCGCCGCCTGGGCGTCAGCCGGATATCGATGACATTCGGATCGAGATCCCTGCAATACCCGATGGCCGCAAAATCATCGGGATCGTCCGCAATCCCCTCGCCCAGGCAGAACCCGGCCGCGTGGAACAGTTCTTCTCCAGGGGTTCGCATCACCACGGAATAGGGTTTGTCATCGATCCGGATTAAAAGCGGTTCTTCTCCAATCAGATCAAGTGTATGGGTTCGACAAACGCCCGCTCTGCAACTTCGCACCTGACAGGATTCAGTATTTTTCCCTGCACTCAATCGATTTATTCCCTGGATTACAAAGTGATGCGGCCATTTACGGCAGCGATGGAAATGCGAGGGATTCGGTTAGAACGAACGCCGCCTGGAGATACGACGTGGGGCAAAGCGGGAAGCATTCCTTACAGTCATTACACTCTTTCGCGGCAATTTCCGGAATAAAGCTGATCTCCTTGCGGACGCCCCGGTCAATAAATCCGATCGCGTTGGCCTTTTTTACTTCGGCGCAATAGCGGACGCACAGACCGCAATGTATGCAAAATGATGCCTCTTTTTCAAACTGGTCTTTATTGGCGCCATATTCTTTTGCCAAAGCCACCAATTGCGGGGAATCCGGCGCATGGGCCATCAACAGCTCCAGAATCGTTTTACGAATGCGATCGACCTTTTCTGTCCGGGTCCGGACGATCAGTCCCGCTTCGACCGGGTACACGCAGGAGACGACCAGCTTTGTGCGGCCACGACTTTCTACTTCCACAATACAGACCCTGCAGCCGCCGAACGGTTCCAGCTTTTCGTGGTGACAGAGGGTGGGGATATATATTCCCGCCTGCTGAGCGGCCGCAAGGACCGTCATCCCTTCTGTGGCACTCACTTCATTTCCATCGATCTCTAAAGTGATATCACTCATTTTTTTTGCTCTTTCTGATGATCGTTCGTTCTTCTTCGGGAATCGGCGCCGGTACCGGCTCGCCGGATATTTTTGTTACCGCACCAAACCGCGTGGGGCAGACTTCAAAACAGGTACCGCAACTGGTACATTTCTCCTGGTCAATCACATGGATTTTCTTCTTGCCCCCCACGATTGCATCGGCTGGACACTTCCGGGCGCAGGTCATACAGGCCTGGCATTTATCCGGATCGATGTAGTAGGAAATCAGTGCCTTGCAGGACAGGGCCGGGCACCTTTTTTCATTGATGTGCGCTTCGTACTCATCTCTGAAGTAGCGCAGGGTGCTCAAAAACGGATTGGGCGCACTCTTTCCCAGCGCGCACAGGGAGGCTTCCTGGGCCGCTTCCGCCAGCTGCTCCAATCGCTCCAGATCGTTTTCCGTCCCCCTGCCTTCGGTAATATTCGTCAGAATTTTATGCATCTGCCGCAATCCCTCCCGGCAGGGAACACATTTCCCGCATGATTCATCGGTGAGAAAATCAATGAAATACCGGGCCACATCCACCATGCAGGTATCTTCATCCATGACGATCATCCCCCCCGACCCCATCATGGAACCGGCCTGGGTCAGTTCGTCAAAACCGACTTGAAGATCCAGTTGATCGGCCGGGATACACCCGCCCGACGGGCCGCCGGTCTGCACCGCCTTAAAGGCCTTGCCATTGGGAATTCCGCCGCCGATCTTGTAGATAATATCCTTGAGGGTGATCCCCATGGGGACTTCCACCAGGCCGGTGTTGTTGATCTTACCCACCAGAGAAAAAATCTTCGTGCCTTTACTGCCCTCGGTCCCGATCTGTGTAAACCAGTCCGCCCCCTTGTTGATAATCAACGGGACATTGGCCCAGGTTTCCACATTATTCAGCACGCTGGGGCAGTTCCACAGCCCCTTGATATTGGAGCGGACGTATTTGGGCCGGGGTTCGCCCACCCGGCCTTCCAGGGCCGTCATCAGGGCGGTGGATTCACCGCAGACAAAGGCGCCGGCGCCCTGGTGCACGATCACCTTGAAATCAAACCCTGACCCAAGGATATTTTTCCCGATCAGACCATAGGCCTCGGCCTGCTGAATGGCGAGAGTGATATTCTCCACCGCCAGGGGGTATTCCTGCCGAACATAGATATAGCCTTCATGCGCGCCAACGGCATAACCGCCGATAATCAGCCCTTCAAGGATAGAATGCGGGTTGCCTTCCAGCAGCGCCCGATCCATAAAGGCCCCGGGGTCCCCTTCATCGGCGTTGACAATCACATATTTTGTCTTTTCAGCGGCATTGCGGGAGCCTTCCCACTTAATTCCCGCGGGAAAACCCGCCCCGCCCCGCCCTCTCAGATTGGATTTCTTGACTTCTTCCAGTACTTCTTCGTCACTCATTCCAGTGAGCGCCCGGGCCAGGGCCGTATAGCCATCCAGCGCCAGATAATCATCGATGCTTTTGGAATCGATCTTGATATTATTGCAGATAACGTTGCGTGCCTGGTTCCGGTAAAAGGGAATATCCGACTCGTGGACCGCCTTTTCGCCGGTCGCCGGATCTTCAAAGAGCAGGCGCTCAACAACCTTCTTTTCTTTGATGGTTTTCGTTATAATGTCAGGAACATCGTCTGCGGTGACGCCGAGATAGCAGATCTCCTCGGGATAAATCACCACAATCGGCCCCCTTTCACAAAAACCGGGGCATCCGGTCCCTTTGGTGACGACATTCGTTTTCAGCCCTTCTGCTTCGATCTGGGCCTCAAAGGCTTCGATCACCTTGTCGGCACCGGACGCAATACATCCGGCGCCCGCACAAATTGAAATACATGGCGTTTCAGGGTCTCTTTTTGCCAGGATACCCTTTCTGAATGCAATTAATTCAGCGGGTGATTTTATCTGCGACATAATCTAACCTTCATTGCCCTATTCATAGTTTTTTAAAACGTCTGCTGTTTCACCGGGAGACATCTTGCCGTGAACTTTCCCGTCAACTTCCACGACCGGGCCCAGGGCGCAACACCCCAGGCAGTTCACTGTCTCCAGGCTGAACTTCAAATCCAGATCCGTCTCACCCGGCATAATCCCCGTCACATCTTTGACCGTGTCGAGAATCCGTGTGGCGCCCCGGACATGGCACGCCGTCCCCACGCAGATATGTACTTCGTGGCGGCCCTTGGGAACCAGGCTGAATGCCTTGTAAAAGGTCGCGATGTGCTGTATCCGGGTCAGCGGTACCGACAGCTTCTCGCCCACCCGTGTAAGGGCTTCCTTGGAAAGCCAATGATTCTCTTTTTGAATATCCAGCAAAATCTGAATAAGAGAACTGGCTTCGCACCGGTGTCTGTCAATAATCTGATCGATCCTGTCTATATCCATATCCGCTTTCCTAAATTTTCCTTGCTTCCTGAATTCCGTTTCCTAAATCCCGGCAACCCGGGACATACTACCCCAGCGCATAGCACTTCAGATCTTCATCGTATCGAACCAGTCCGTTCTGCGATGAACGGTTCATATGCCTGGACACATTCGACGAGTCCAGATTCAGGGCCTCAACAATTTCTCCGGTGGACCTGGGCTTTTCCTTGAGAAGCAGCATAATCCGGCTGACCGACAGCTTGTCGACAATCAGCTCATCAAACAGTCTGTTGAATTCGTCGCTGGTAAAGAAATCATCATACGCCTTTCTGGTTTTTCGGGGAACCCGCATCCGCTCCCTTTCCACCAGTTTTATATATGGCACCAGGCGCATCACTGCATTGAGGTTTTGCCTCAGCGACTCTTTATCCATCCCTTCGCGCTGGCCAAGCGGCCCCATTTCCTTCACCTGCCTGGCAAAATCAGATGTTACATCCGCCAGAATATTGCCATCGGCACCGGACATGAATTCGATTCTCAGCCGATCCGGATTAATGCCGATATTCTCGAGCAGTTTTTTACATATATAGGTATTGCTCAGGGCATCATAATTTCCATGGGTCACATAGTTACACTCATCCAGGCGGCAGCCCCCGATAAAGACGCCATCCTGCCCGTTTAAAAATGCACGTAATATAAACTCCAGGTCCACGCGTCCGGAACACATGACGCGAATAAACCGGATATCTGTCGTATATTGCAGTCTGGAAACTCCAGCCAGGTCAGCAGCGCCGTACACTCACCAGTGGCAGACAAAACCCAGCAGCTTTGGTTTAAATTCAGGATTTGGACTCATATATTCTCACCTTCCAGTTACACAACTCCGTTTAAATCAGTTCTGTTAACGGTTATACTTCTTCCGCCATTACGGTTTCCATCTGCTCGAGGATATCTTCGGCGGTCAAGGCCGCATCGATCTGGCCGAAAAGCGCTTCATTGGTGAAATGTTTTAACACAATCGCATTTGTCGGACATTTGGCATTGCAGACGCCATCTCCTTTACAGAGAACAGGATTCACCCGGGCTTTCTTGCCTTTCGGCGTATCAACAAAATCGATGGCTTCATATGTACAGGCCGATATACATGCCCCGCAGGATACACAGTCGTATTCATTGACTTCACAAACCGATCCGGACGCGACCACCGTATCTTTTGACAGCAACGTCAATACCCGCCCGGCAGCCCCATAGGCCTGGTTGATCGTCTCCGGAATATGTTTGGGATAATGGGCTGTTCCGCAAAGGAAAACGCCGTCCGTGGCGAATTCCACCGGTTTAAGTTTGACGTGAGCTTCTTTAAAAAAGTCATCCGGGCTCAAGGTCACCTTGAACAGTCCGGCGATGTCATCTGTAGACGATGACGGTATCACCGCCGCCGCCAGTGACAGAATATCCGCCTCCAGTTCAAGCCGCTGCCCCAGGATCGGATCGGCGACCGTTACCTGAAGGCGGGATGTTCCGCTATCGTCGACAGCGGTCACCTGAGGCGGATCCGCCGGTGTATAACGGATAAACCGAACGCCCTGTTCCGAAGCGGCACGGTAGAAATCTTCCATCAAACCGTATGTCCGCATGTCCCGGAACAGGATGTAGATCCGCATCGCCGGATTGGCCTTCTTGAGGCTCAGCGCATTCTTAACGGCGTGGCTGCAGCAGACCCGGCTGCAATAGTTTCGATCTTCATTGCGGCATCCCACACACTGAATCATGACCAGATTGTCAGCTTTGGTGATTTTCTCATCTCCGGCGGCAATCCGTTCGCCAAGTTCCAGATGCGTCACAACATTCTCGTTTTCACCGTACAGGTATTCTGACGGTTGATACTCTTCGGCTCCGATGGCAATGACGGCCGCGCCATGTTTTATCTCTTTGATCCGGCCTTCCGTTTCCACAGTCGTTACGAAGTTTCCGACATAACCGGTGACTTCCTTGATATTTGCTTCATGAGACACATGGATACGGGGGTGTTTGTAGATTGACGCGATCGTCCTGTTTAAAAGTTCCTGCACATCCATTCCTTCGATGGTTGTGGGAATTCTACGCGCCATCCCCCCCAGATCCTTGCTTTTTTCCAGCAGCTGAACGTCATGTCCCTGTTTGGCAATGGAAAGCGCGCAGGTCATCCCGGCAATACCGCCGCCCACGACCAGGGCTGTTTTATTCACCGGAAGGTCAAATTCCTGCAGCGGTTCCAGATGAGATGCCCGGGCCACCGACATGCGAATAATGTCCTGGGCTTTTTCGGTGGCATCTTCCTTCTGTTTGCTGTGCACCCACGAGCAGTGCTCACGGATATTGGCCATATCACAATAATACTGATTCAGCCCGGCTTCCCGAAGAGTATCCCGGAACAGCGGCTCCAGAGTACGCGGTGAGCAAGCGCCCATCACTACCCGGTTAAGTCCTTTTTCCTTCGCCAGGTCAGTAATTTCCTGGGCCGAATTGGTGGCACATGAAAAGAGCTGCTCCTTTGCGAAAACGACATTGGGCAGTGTCAGGGCATATTCGACTGTGGCCGGCACGTCAACCACACTGGAAATATTGGCCCCGCAATGGCAGACAAACACGCCGATACGGGGTTCATCCCGCGAGACATCCTTTTCCTCGGGATAGGTTCTTTCTCTGGCCAGGTTCCCCCGCCGGTAATCAAGCAGTTCACCGCATTGCGCCCCCGCCCCACTGGCGGTAAAGACGGATTCAGGAATATCCGTCGGCCCCTGAAAAGCGCCGCTGACAAAAACACCGGGTCGGGATGTGCCAATCGGGTTTGATCGCTCCGCCGCACAGAACCCGTGGGAATTCAGTGAAATCCCAAATGTATCCGCGATCCGCTGTTTGTCTTTCGGCGGACTCAACCCCACGGACAGGACGACCATGTCAAACTCTTCTTCTTTGACGCCATCCCCATCGGTGGCATATCGAACCACCACATTTTTTGTGTCGGAAACTTCCCTGACAACCGATGCATAACTCCGGATAAATTCGACCCCGGGCAGTGCTTCCGCTCTCTGGAAGTAGCGCTCAAAATCTTTCCCGAACGACCGGATATCATTATGGAAAATTGTACAGGACACGTCGGATTCGTGATCTTTTGTCAGGATCACCTGTTTCTGTGTATAGGTACAGCAGACACCGGAGCAGTAGCTGTTGTCGCCTTCGGTGACCCGGCGGGACCCGATGCACTGGAGCCAGGCTATTTTTTTGGGGGGGGTATGGTCTGACGTTCGCAGCACTTTTCCCTCGTAGGGCCCGGTGGAAGATAAAAGACGCTCATAGTCCATACTGGTCAGAACATTCTGCATCTTTCCATAGCCATACTCATCCCGGACCACGGGATCAAACGGTTCGATCCCGGAAGAAAGCACAATCGCGCCGACATTTATTGCCGTTTTTTCTGCGGTCTGAGTAAAATCGATGGCATCTGCCTGACAGACGCGCCGGCAGATATCACATTTTTTCTCCTTCAGAAAAAGACAGCTTTCATCGATATAGGTAACCAGCGGGATCGCCTGCGAAAAATATACATGAACCGCTTTGTTATCCGATATTTCCTGATTGAACGGGTCCGGGTAGGATACCGGACAGTATTCAACGCAGGTTGTACAGCCGGTACATTTATCCTCGATAATGTAACGCGGCTTTTTGACCAGCGACACATCAAAATCGCCTTTTTGCCCCTCTACACCATTAACTTCCGTTAAGGTGAGGACTTCTATGTTCGGATGCCGGCCGACCTCGACCAGTTTCGGAGAGAGAATTCACATCGAACAGTCATTGGTGGGAAAGGTCTTGTCCAGCTGGGCCATATGCCCACCGATACTCGGCCCCTTTTCCACCAGGTATACCTTAAACCCCGATGCGGCCAGATCCAGAGAGGCTTGAATACCACTGACACCGCCTCCCACAACCATGACATCTCCAAAGTTATCGTCCCCGATAATTTCGGAAAAATGTTGCATTTTCTCAACTGGCAATACTTCGTTTTCCACTTTCTATCTCCTGATGATAGTATGCACTTTCCTTAAAGTGAATCCGGGCAGTGCTTATTTGGTTGCTTCCAGCATATCGCAGACAATCTCGGTAATGTCCTTAATCTCGATAATATCTTCATATTCCAGATTCAGGCGGCTTTCCTCAAAATTTGTAATACAATAGGGACAAGACGTTGCCAGAACAGCGGCACCGGTGGCCCGTGCCTGTTTGAGCCGGAGATCAGAAAATCGTTCTTCCTTGGGGGTATCCATCCAGATCCGCCCCCCCCCTCCGCCGCAGCAGAGGCTGTTTTTCTTATAATTTTCCATCTCAACCAGTTCGAGGCCCGCAACCCGGCTTAAAACACTCCGGGGTTCGTCGTAGATGCCGTTGTGCCGCCCCAGATAACAGGGATCGTGGTAGGTTACTTTTTCTGAAAATTCGCCCGTCAGCGTCAGCCGTCCCTCATCAATCAATTCCACCAAGTATTGGTTGATATGAACGACCTCAAAGTGAACCATGAATTCCGGATATTCGTTTTTAAAGGTGTGGTAGCAATGGGGAGAGGAAACGATAATTTTTTTAACGCCCATCTCGACAAACGTCTTGATATTTTCCCTGGCCAGCGTTTTAAAGACCGCCTCACTACCTGTTTTCCGGATGCTTTCGCCGCAACAGCTTTCACGGTCGCCCAGTATTCCGAATGCCACGCCAGCCTTTTCCAAAATAGAGGCAGTCGCAACCGCCACCTTTCTCATCCTGGGATCATAGCTCAAATAACACCCGACAAAATACAACGCCTCCATGTCTTCGGTAAACGGTTTTACCGACAGGTCTTTCGCCCATTGGGCGCGGTTCTTTCGCTCACCCTGGAGCGGGTTCCCCTCTGATATCAAGCTGGCGCGGGCTGTCCTGGCAGATTTGACAGATGCGGGGAATACTTCATACTCCGTTGCAACGCGGCGCAGGGCAACAGCTATGTCAATTTGCTTGACGCCCCGGGGGCACTGTGTGGGGCAGGTTCCGCAAGTGGTGCACCGCCAGATATCTTCGCCATCGATTTCTGTCAAACCAAAGGCCGCCTCCCGAATCAACTTACGCATACTGAAGCGCCGTACCCGGTTCCATGGGCAGACGACATCACACAAGCCGCATTGAAAACAGAGCCTGAAAATCTCTCCACCGGCTTCCTTAATTTCTTCAACTACCTCTATAAAAGGGGCTATCGTTTCCACGGTATTTATCAATCCTTCTTAGACATTCGGGAAAGGGTGTCCATGATCGTATTCAGGCCATATTTACTGGCCAGATCTTCCAGGCCAACTTCCAGGTCTTCCTGTGCGATTTCTTCCACGACTTCCTCTTCTCTTTCTTCCACAACCAGAGCGTCAACGGTGCACCATTTAACGCACAGCGGTTCTTCTTCACCCTCACACATGTCGCATTTCAGCGGCAGGCCGGAATCCGGTTCTTTAAAATCGGCCCGTGACGGGCAGGAAGCCCGGCAGAACGCACATTCACTGTACTCTTTGCCATCAATGGTGTACTTATCCCGGCCGGCGCATTCGGCCACAGTATATTCGCCCGCATAAACAGGTACATAAATATCCGCCAGTGGATCCCGAATAACACGTATCCGTGCGCGCGCCGGATTGCTGCTGCTGTATTTGGGCTTGGCATGGAACGCGGAACAGATCATCTCACATGCCCGGCAGCCATTGCACTTATCCACATCGATTCTGATTGTCTTGATTATTTTCTTTTTTTTCTCACCAGCCACGGTTTGCTCCTTTGTGCTCTATGCATTCACTTTATCTGAGGCAGCCTTCTTTCCGGAAGGTTCACCCTCATCCGTCAGAATTCCCCTGGCGATAAAATCTTCAGCCACATAATCGAGACCCAGTTCATGCAGCGATTCTTTGGTTGGAATACCCTCTTCGTTCCACCCCTTATAGACGTAGTAGGTGTCCAGCAGCTCTTTTTCCAGTTCGGGAAACCGCTTTTTCCAGTGGTCTTCGGGTGGTTTTTCATCTTTTCTTCGCATCCCCCGGTTGATATTGAACGCCCTGAGCAGGGTCCGATACCGCTTGGCCGCCTGTTTCAGCTTTTCCTCATCCATCTCAATACCGGCGCCGGCCGTCATAAACTTCGGGAAATTGTGAATATGATAGGGCGGTTTCATGTGAAAGGACGACAGTCCGGCGCACATGCCCAGGGCATCATCGATGTAGTGCATCATCTCCTGCCAGTCAACAATATCACAGGTCATATCCACTGTCGGGTAATACGGGTTCGAATTTTCCCCGCGGGGTTCCCAGTCCAGAAAATATTGTTTAAATTTATCATCCGGGACCTGGAACCAGTCTTTGACGAATTTTTCCCGATGTTCTCTCTTGGGAAAGGCCGCCTGGGGGAACTGTCCCTCAATCTGGGTAATATTTATTTTTTCCCCGGTACAATACATTAAAAAGTAAATCGGATTGAGCATGGACAGCTTGAGCGGCAGCTGCTCCTGTTTTTTAATATTATTATGGGCGTACACCTCGGCCCCGTTACCGATCTCTTTCGCCGCCCAGTGGGTGCCATTGGCCAGGACATCCCCGATCCCTTCCCGGCGAACAATTTTGTCGAGCAGATAAAAGTGCCGCCCCTCATTGTCCGCCGGCATATCCGGAAAATCTTTATCCGTCAGAATACCGTTTTCATACAGTTCCAGAGCAAAAGCCATTACCTGGGGGGCGGAATAGCCGTCCAGCCCATATTCCGTGGCGCGCTGGGCAATGGTTAATCCAAACTCGAGGTTGGACATGGCCGCCATGGTGTAAGTCAGTTTTGTAAAACACTTCATCATATAAGTCGGCAGGCCCGGCAATGAAATGGTCGCTCCACAGGCAATGGGGCAGTTATAACAACTGATCAGGCGCGTCCGGGCTTTATTCATGGTTTCCAGCCACTCTTCGGACACCTCATCGGTCCAGAACCCCTTCCGACGGGTACGGGCGTTGCCCCATGAAAAATTTTCGGTATGCCACTGCTCATCATGGATGGCCATTTCCTGCGGCGAACCCAAAATGGCCAGAATGGGAATCACACCCTTAATCGGATTGTCCTGCCGCCATTTAATATAATCCATGACTTCATAGCACAGCGCCATGAACTTTTCAGGGTCGGCGATATTCACATCCTGCGTGCCGCGCACAACGATCGCCTTGACGTTTTTGTCCCCCATCACCGCGCCAATACCGCCCCGGCTGGCGCTGGATCGCCCCTGCTCGATGGAGGCATAAAAGACCCTGTTTTCTCCGGCCAGGCCTATGGCCGCCACCTGGGCCTTTGGTTCGTTTAATTCTTTCTGGAGAAGAGCGGCGGATTCGATGGCGCCCTTTCCCTTAAGATGAGATGCATCCCGAATTTCAACTGTATCATTGTTGATCCAGATATAGACCAGCTCCGGGGATTTGCCGCGCAGGACCACCTTGTCATAACCGGCATACTTCAATTCGGGCGCCCAATACCCCCCCATCATGGAAAAGGCCATTAATTTCGTCTGCGGAGAAATGGTGGACACAATGGTCCGGTTGCACCCGGTTGCCGCCGTGCCGCACAGCAGGCCGGTACCAAAGATCAAAAGATTCTCTGGCGAAAAAGCATCCGTATCCGGAGGGACCCTGTCCCACAAAATTTTGGTATTCGTTCCCAGACCGCCCAGGTACAGCTCGGTATCTTTGGGGTCCGTGGCCACTTTTTCAATGTTCCCCCGAGTCAGATCTATTTCCAAATTAAACCCTGTCTCTGCGTACCTCATTTTTACCCCTTTTATCGCGCCTGAATCCTTGAGTTGTTATTTTTAAAAAAAACTTTGCCCGTTGAACAGATCCCAAGCCGCCGGTATCCGGCCTGACAGGTACCAAACAACGAACAGCAATTTTGGCTTAAAAAATGTGATCACAATTTAGCTATATCATAACTACATTGTCAAGGAAAAAACGGCCAGATCCTGTCAGGGATCCAGGCCAAACCTCAACCATTTAAATTTTTTTAACATTTTTTCAGAAACAGATCGCCCGATACGGGCCATGAATATATTTTCCGGTTTTAAACAGATATTGGGCTCATTGGTCTGCATTTCGACAAAACCGTGGCGGGCAAACAGATGCAGCAGAATATTCCGGTATTTCTGCGCACTGAGACCTGTCCCGTCCAGATCCCATGTCCAGGAATACCCCACCATGTAAACGACCATTTCTTCCAGCCGGGGGTGCTGCAACAGCATGCCGAGAATTCCGTCGGCCACACGGGCCGCGCGCCAGTCCCGGCAGACCTCAATGGCCTTGACCTCCATCATCCGCTTTTCGCCCAGCTGCGCCCAGCGTTCATGGGAAGCCGGGTAATCAAGCACCCCAAAGCCCACGATGCTGTCCGCCTCGGTCAGGGCCACGGTCACATCGGCGTCTTCATGGGCGGCAATTTCTTCCAAAGTCTCTCTTTTGGTATACAGCGACCGGAAATGGGCATAGGAACCAAATTGTTTATCAAAGATATAGCCCCGAATCTCCGCCGGTGTGCATCCGCAACGAATCCGGAGCTGACCATTGGCAACCGGCCATATAATTTCACCGTGGTGTGGGGTAAGATTATTTCGCATTCAGTAAAAGGACCGTTCTTGCCTTAGCGTAATGCCGGGCACATACAGATGCCCCGGAGCCGCTTGTACAGGTAGGGTAAAATCAGAAGACAGGGCGAGGCCGCCGATCCTGCCGATACAGCCACATACTATCAGGTAACATTTCGCTGAATTAAAAATCCCCCCATCCCCGGTGCAAGCGCTTGATCATGACCGCCAGATTGTGGTGATCGCCCCCGGGATCCCTGGCATAATCCTTGATCTCGGCGCGTTTGACAAAGTCGAGCTTTCGAACGGCATCGATGGCCACATCTTCGAGCCCCACCACCAGATCCGTCCGCAGCATTTCCAGCCCCTTGTCCATGGCCAGCTGAATCAGATCAAGCGTCAGCCAGGTGCCCAGCCGCTGCAGCCGAAAGTCCGGATGAATGATAATCCGAAACCGCCCCACATGGCTGGTGGAACCAAAACCTCTGACATGCAGACTGCCATGGCCGACGATTCGATCACCGCACAGGGCGATGATCGAATCCACTGTATCCGAGTCGATATGCTCGAACCATTTTTTAATGACCCCGGCATTGGTCACATCATACCGCATGTACCAGCGGTCTGCTTCGGGAATCTCGTCGAAAAACCGACGCAACAGGGGTTCGTCATCCAGTTCCAGGGGACGAATAATCACCTCCTGACATTCCTTGAGCACACATTCCTTGGGGTATCGCATCGAATGATTCCTGTATCGGCTTCACAATTATCGGCGAACAACCGGCGCCCGGATCGTCCGTCTCAACCGCCTGTCATCAATCTTTCGGTTTTCCCATCACTTCGGCAAACATATCCATGTCCCAGTCCCTGGCATCTGCGACGTTCTGGCGAAACTTGATAAAGTCAATGGTATCCTGACCGGTGATTTTTTTGGTATTAAACGCGCCGAACCCGAGGAACGCCTCGCTGGACATGTTGGCAGCCAGCCAGTGCCGGTGGTCATTCTTCATGGTATCCCAGAAAAATTTCTTTTTCTGACGGACATCTTCGATGGATTTGACCAGGCACCCGGGAAAGAGATTGGCGAATTTCCAGATTATTTTATTGACTTCTTTATCCAGCAGTTCAAAATCGGCATTGGGCTGGTGCTGTTTGAGCAGCGCCTTGCCATCTTTAAAAGCCTGACCGGTCTTGTATTCGCCATAAACAATTTCGCCGTTATCGATATATTTATCTGTTTCAATAATCGGGTTTCGCACCCATTCGCCGTCTATTTTCAGAACGGGAACCACTTTGGTGATCATGCTTTTCATTTTCATTTTGTAAGCAGACCACATTTCACAGGAAACACAGTTCCACATGGCATCCTCCATGGTCAAAAACCATGGCAGAAAATCAGACGATCCGCCCGCCGGGGAGGATCCGTGCCGGGGACCGGCCTGACCGAAAATGGCCAGATCGGAAGATACGGCGATGTCACATGCCAGACCGATTTCCTGACCGCCGGCCACCCGCATGCCGTTTACCCGGCAGATGGTCGGTTTATGACAGGCGAGAATCGAATCGACCATATGGTTGAACAGCTCCATGTACTGGCCGTACTCTTCGGGTCTTCTCGAGTAGTATTCAGAATATTCCTTGGTATTGCCACCGGTGCAGAACGCATAGGGGCCGGTTCCGGTAAAGACAACGGCCACCACGCTCCGGTCCAGTGACGCATTTTCAAATCCGGCGATGACGCCTTTGACCATATCGGTCGTGTATGAATTATACTGTTTGGGGTTATTCAGCCGGATCCAGGCCGTATACAGCCCATCCACCACATTTCCCCTGGGGTCGACCAGCGGTTTTTTTTCATATACCACCCCCGGCGCTTCCGTTGTCCAGTGTGGCTCCCGGTGCAGGGCGTGATCTTTGGGTTCGTTATCTCTCGGCATCCAGTCTAAAGCCATCTGTGTGTCTCCTTATGGTTTCGTTGTCTCTTTTTCAGTTAGCACTGCCAGTCGGCAGATGGTCAAATTAAAAATCCGGTTCCAGAATGATGCGCCGATCCGGCGACTGGGTATGGGCCTCGTCAAACACATCGGCAATGGTACTCATGGGCCGGGTCTGCACAAAGGGCGACAAGGCGATTTTTCCGGAAAGCACCATCGACAGAACATGGGAATAGTATTCCGGCAGACAGCCCCAGGTGCCGATAATTTCCGCGTCAAACGCCATCAGCCGGCTGATGGAATATTCGACCTTCTGCATTCCAAACCCGATAATGATCAGTTTTCCGGTAAAACTAAGCAATGTCAGGGCCAGTTCCTGCCCCGGTTTCGACCCGGTGGCCTCAAAAATTTTCCAGCCATACGCGGGCAAACCGTTCTTCTTGCGTATGGCCTTGACTTCGCCGGCCACATCGCGGGGTTTTTTACCGGTCACGTTGATGACCTCATCCGCCCCGTATTTTTTCATCAGACCCAGCCGCTCCGGGTCAATATCGATGGCAATGACCATGGCCGCGCCCAGGGCCTTGGCTTCCTGGACCATATACTGTCCAACGCCCCCCACCCCGATGACGATGACATGGTCACCGAGACGCAGGTCGGCCCGACGGGCCGCCTGATACGGCGTGGTGGCGGCATCGGCCACCACGGCCAGGTGAGAAAGCGGGAAATCACCGCGATTTTTTATCTCGCAAAGGTCTATCGACGGGACGGGGATATGGCTCGAAAACCCCCCGTAAATACCGATACTGTTGCCCGGCATTTTCTGGGACAGGCAGCGGTTTCCCCGTCCGGTTTTACACAAATCGCATTTTCGGCAGGGCATCACGGCCGGAATCAGCACCTCTTTGCCGATCCAGGCGGCATCGCCGGCCACGACCGTACCGGATATTTCATGCCCGAGCGTCAAGGGCGGCTTGCATACCGTGGGAACCCCATCGTAGAAATAGCCCAGATCCGTGTGACACACCCCGCAACCGGCTACTTCAACGAGGACTTCGTCCGATTTCAATTCCGGTACCGGCAGTTCTTTTTTTTCCAGCCTGCCCGGCGTGACCTCTCCAGTTTCTCTGTTCCGGGTGGTCGGCTGTACCATCTGCCATGTCATTATTTTATCCGGTACATTTGCCATCAATTTTCCTCCTTTTGTCTGTTAACTCCGCACGAACGTGATAAGATTTCCCCCGATCCGGCATGTTCTTTTGATTGATCACGCCGATCCGGGGAATTGCTGGCAATAATCATATTATAGCTATAATGTAATTATATTCGACGTGCGTTGTCAACGCTTTTTTCCAATGCATATTTCGCCAATATTGACGGGCCAGCGGGGCTGTATTAGTATCGATGCGTGCAAAAAATATTTCATCAGCATCCATCTGTCCACCGGCTGTCCACGGATATGCCGGTATGAGATCCCGCCCCATCGACAATCTGGCCATCACGCCGGACAAGACCGGCGCCCGGCGGTTTACCAAGGTGAGTTACCCGATCCGTTATGGCCGTTACGGGGAGATCCAGACCCCCGCATTTACTTTTCAGTTCAACCTGAATCGGGAAATCAAACACATTCAGGGCCGCGGCACCGCGTGGCCATCGCCATCGGAATGGCTGAAACGGAGCGTGGGCAATGACTGGGTTTATTATCTGGCCGGAGATTACAGCGGCGTCAAAGATGCGTTCGGTGAATACTACTTTCCCTTTCCCGCCTACCCGACGAACGCCTTCATCACCCGCAACCCGTTTAACGATCCATCCACGGCCGCCGCTTTCAGGGCCTGGCAGCAGATCCGGGAGACGGCCGCCGGCTTGGTCCCCGGCATCAATGATCAGGCGTTGAAATGCTTTCTTGAGAGTGTGGCCGCCATCGGGCCCGCCGCGCTTGACCGGCGGGCCCGGCATTTTCATCGTATTATCGGCGGCCGGATTTCCGTCCTGCCGCCGGATGCCCGGCATGTGGATTATGACGTGATTCCTGTGATAGTCGCCGACGGGTGTCTGTATAAATGCGGGTTCTGCCGGGTGAAATCGCGCGACGGGTTCGTGCACCGCACCCGGAAAAATATCATTACACAGCTGGCACAGCTGAAAAAATTCCTCGGCCCGGATCTGAAAAACTATAACGCCGTCTTTCTGGGCCTGCATGACGCGCTCAACGCCGACCCTGATCTGCTCCTGTTCGCCGCCGAAAACGCCTATACCCGTCTCGGTCTGGCAAGTTCCCTCATGGCGGACGATGCCCGCCTCTTTCTCTTTGGCAGCGTGGATGCACTCATCAATGCCCGGGGCGCCCTGTTCGACGCCCTTCAGGCCCTGCCCTATCTGACTTATATTAATATCGGGATGGAATCAGCCGATCCGGACACGCTCAACAGGCTGCAAAAACCGATCAGCGCAGAAAAAGTCACCGCCGCATTCGACAAGATGCTCGGCGTCAATCATCAGTACAGCCGCATTGAAATCACGGCCAACTTCGTCTACGGCGACACCCTGCCCTCGGGCCACCTGCCAGCCTTTTTCAAGCTCACCCGGCAGCCCAGCCGGCCCCTTGCGGGAAAAGGCACCCTCTACTTCTCCCCGCTGATGACCGGCGGCCGGATGGCCCATCAGGATATTGTCCGCCGATTCTATAAAATTAAAGCGCGGAACCCTTTCGACAATTATCTCTATCTGATTCAAAGGCTTTGAAGCAAAACGGCACCCGCGGCGGGCTTGGCGCAGAGCCGGTTCAACAGGGCCATATCGGTTTCAGGGTTTTTCTTGATTCATTGATCTATCCATGAAGACTGCCCGCATAGACAAGACCGATACCGGCCCGGGTCAGGGCGTCGGCCGTCCTGTTCAACGCGTCATGCTTGTCCAGATAATTTTGCTCAAGCGTCTCCATCAGACCCTGTTTCAGGATCTCTTCTTTGGGCAGGAAGTATTCGAGGATATCCGAAGGATGTTCCCGTTGTTTTTCAGTTTCTATATCTCCACCTTCGTGTTTGGCCGAAATGTTGGGAACAATACCGGCAATCTCCACCAGTTCGTCGCGCCGGTCATAGGGCTGGTTGACAATCGATCTGTAAGTCTCGGTGATATGATGCTCGAACCGGACACCGTCGGTGAGGCCCATGGCCTGCCGAATACGATCACTGGCCAGAATCGTGTCGTTGTTGACCGAGTTGGAAAAATTGAAACCGATCAGGCTGGTCGTGCCGTCATCGCGTGACAGAAGACGGGCGCCCATCAATGTCCACAGGACGGCAAAGGGATTATCGTTACCCATAAAAACGGAAATCTTAAATTCGTTATCGATCCCCAGTTTGTGCAGCATATATCCCAGGAAGATGGTCCCGGCATTGATGTTCAATACCTGCTGAATACCGTAGGTCGTATAGTAGTGAAGGTATTCCTCCACCCACTTCAACGGATAGTCGTTGGGCTGTCCGATCCCGCCAAAATAGCCGGTGATCGTCTCCGGGCCGCCCAGGTGAACGTTCGATCCATCGGTTCCCTTGGTATCCAGGGTCTCAACATAACTGGCCCCGACGATCTGCATGGCCGCGGCAACAGCCATGATATCCCCCTGGTCTTCGGATTGTTCTTTCATATTCCGTACACGGATATATCGCCCCGGCATGAGCTGCCCCTGTTCAATGGCCTGTTTTGCCTCGGCAATCAACCAGGGGAAAAACTGCAGGGCGGAAATTTCCAGCGTGACCGCGGTTTCTTGTTTAAAAGATGTTGACTGGGCGCTATCGCCCAGAATCTTTTTACGATAATCGGCGATTCGAATGAAGGCATTGTTATCCCGCTGCGCAGCCAGCCACTCCAGATCTTTTACATAGGGCGAATCCATCTGTTTCAGACGCTCCATCAGATTTTCAAGCTTGCGGGCTTCTTTCGCTTTCCGGTTGATCGCCTCGGGCCCGCCAAACTTTTCCACGATTTCTATCAGGTCGGAAATAAGTGTATTGTCCGGGTCCAGCAAAAAATTATTAATTTCATCCACTCTATGGGTGGAGATTTTCAGTCGTTCTCTTAGATCAGGCATGGTATCTTCTCCCTGGGTTGGGTCTGGCATAGATTTGGATCTGGCATAGATAAGGTGTCGCTCAATCGATTGACGGGTATCTGTCAGTCATATTCTTTGATCAGCTGGTTAAATCCGTCTTCTTCCCCCTTGATCATGTGATAACAATGCTCATCGCCGGGGAAAGCTGTTTTTTTAACATCATCCACATATTCCCGCATGGCGCTGGTAATCACTTCGGCCACGTTGGCGTATTTTTTGACAAACTTGGGGGTAAAGGCAGTAAACTGCCCGATCAGATCGGATACAATCAGAAGCTGGCCATCACACTCAGCACCGGCACCGATCGAAAACACGGGAATATCGAGCCTTTTCGTGATAAATCCGGCCACTTCCGGCGGAACGGCTTCAACGAGAAGCATCTGTGCACCTGCCTTTTCAATGGCCAGGGCATCTTCGATCACCAGTCTGGCCGACGCCACAGTTCTGCCCTGGGCCTTGTGTCCCCCGATCTGACCCGAGCTTTGCGGTGTCAGCCCAATATGGCCAATCACCACAATCCCGGCATCGAGGATGGCTTTGATCCGGGAAATCACCCGCACACCGCCTTCAAGTTTGACGGCATCGACACCGGCTTCTTTCAAAAACCGGGCCGCATTCACCACCGCCGCTTCATCGGATACCTGATAACTGCCGAACGGCATGTCCCCCACCACAAACGTATTCGGCGCGGCACGGCGCACCGCCTCACAATGAACAATGCACTGGTCCATCGTCACCGGAACGGTACCGTCATAGCCGTAAACGCACATGCCCAGTGAATCACCCACGAGGATCATTTCCATTCCCGCGGATTCGGCAAACTGGGCTGTGGGATAGTCATACGCCGTAATCCAGGTTATTTTTTCGCCGGCCCGTTTCATCTGATAAAAATCGTGAAGCATCAGTTTTTTCTTTTTCATGGGAATCTCCCTGTCTCCTAATGGTTTTCATCCTGCTTGTCATTCAGTTTCCCGGCAAGGCTTTTCCGTCTGGACGGTTTTTTGGCGTTCCCGGATTTCACCGGCTCCGGTAAACTGACCGGCCACCCATCGTCGGCCTTGATCTCGGAAAAAATAACAAATGTCTCCGACTTGCCAAACCCCGGCAGGGATGCGATCTCTGTCTTGACCAGTGTCCCCAGCTCTTCCAGATCCCGGACCGCGACATGGAGCAGGTAGTCAAACCGGCCCGTCAGATGATAACAGGTCCGGACAAACGGCAGCGCCCGGATACCGTTTTCGAATTGGCGGATCACATCTGCTCCGTGCCGTTTAAGCGTCACCGAGACAAATGCCTGGACGGCAAGCCGCAGCTTTCCAGGATCGATAATCGCCTTGTATCCCTTGATCACGCCCTGCTCTTCCAGACGACGAACCCGTTCAAGCACTGTGGACTGGGCCACTCCGAGACGACGGGCCAGATCAACCTGTTTGACCCGGGCATTGGCCTGCATTTCCCTGACGATATGGACATCCAGATTGTCGATAATCCTTCCTCCATTTTCCGCAAATATAAATTATATTTTTCGTATTAACGCAAATAAACGAAATTAAATTTCTATATATTCTATTTATTCCGATAATTATTTTTTGTCAACGAATTTTCACCGCTTTTTATCTCAATCTTGTTCGACAATTTGGTACCGATTGTCTTTTTCCTTATGATTAACATATGTTGCAGATGCCGGCAAAACATGCCGGCTTGACAAACCGGAGGGCAGCCGATATTGAGTGGAAATACGGCAGCTCCGATATTTCTGGTGTCTGCCGCTCCATGGTCCCGAACAGGGGCAGTCGGCCGTATAACTGATAATGATAATCTGAAAGGGGCAAATCAATGGTGACATATTCACGGTGGGACGACTGGCTGGTCGCCGAACACGAAATGATCGAACGGGCCATGGCTGTATTGAAAAAAAATCTGGAAAAGATTTCAGCCGGCGGACACGACCCGGTTCAGACAGCGCGGGCCATTGATTTCCTGCTGACATTCGGCGACAGGATTCACAATGTCAAAGAAGAACGTTTTCTCTTTCCCCTGATGGAAAAACGGGGCGTCCCCTCTGAAGGGGGGCCTATTGCGGTGATGCTGATGGAACACGAAGCGGAACGAAAACTGCTCAGTAAAATGCAGACCGCTCTTCCCGCCCTGGCTGCCGCTCCGGACAGTGATAAAACAGACTTCGTGCAGGAAGGCATGGACTATCTGGCCATCCGCGCCGAGCATATCTGGAAAGAAAACGACGTGCTTTACAACATTGCCCGCCAGGTCCTCACCGAAGACGATTTCGGCTATCTTCTGACGGCCTTCAGAAAATCCGACACACAGCACTACGGCGAGACCGCCGCGACCCAATTTGACGCCATGCTGAACGAGATGGAAACGGGCGGCAAAAAGCTGCGGCTGATCGAAAATCTCAATACCAGCCAGCTGCATGCCATCATGGAAACCCTGCCCATGGAAGTGACCTTTGTTGATGCAGATGACACGGTGGCCTATTTCAACCGGCTCGACAAGGAAAAAATATTTGCCCGTACCCGGTCAGTCATCGGCCGGAAGGTCGCCAAATGCCATCCGGAAAAATCAGTGGACACCGTACTGAAAATTGTCGCCGGCTTTAAAGACAAAACTCTGGACAAAGCTGATTTCTGGATCAATTTCAGAGATGAAAAGGTCCTGATCCGCTATTTCCCGGTTTACGATGACAGCGATACCTACCTGGGCGTTCTCGAAGTCACCCAGGAAATCGCCTGGATTCAAAAACTTGCGGGCGAAAAACGATTGCTGGATTCGTTTTAATCGCCTGACGGAAATGCCCTGGCGCTGATACTGCTCTGATCCGATTTGCTTTTGATACACACCTGACAGAGAAAATAAATGAAATTAATTGATTTTTGCATCCGAGAAATCGGCATTCCATTTGCCATGGATTTCAAGCACGCCCTGGCGGCCCGCACACAGACCAGCGCCGTGATATTTGAAATCACGACCGACACGGGCATCCACGGATATGGTGAAGGCACGCCCCGGGAATATGTCACCGGGGAGTCTGTGGGCTCAACTGTCAAAGCGCTGGAAGCGGCGGCTGAAAAATTAATCGGCTGGCAAATCAACCCGACACATGATGCTGTCAAGCAGATAGAAGGATTAACGTCCGCCCTGTTTGACAAAGAAACATACGCGCCCAGCGCAAAATGCGCGCTGGAGCTGGCATTAATTGACACCCTCGGCAAAGCTTCTAAAAAATCCGCCGCCAGATTGCTGGGACCTCTCAAAACATCGTCAATCTGTTTCAGCGGTATTGTTTCCGATGAATCGCTTGACGCCACCAAAGAAATCCTCACCCTGATCAAGGCGTTCGGTTTTAACCAGGTAAAAATAAAAGTCGGCAACGATATCGATGCCGATGCCCGCAAACTGGATCTTGCCCGATCCGTGCTGGGCGACACGGCCCAGATCCGCATAGACGCCAACGCCGTCTGGCGCCTGCCCGAGGCGGTAACAAAAATCAACCGCTACGATCATGACTTCAACGTTCACATCATCGAGCAACCGCTTGCGGCGGAACGACGGGCGGACTATCCAAAACTGATGGAACAGGTCGCCCCGGATATCAAAATTATCCTGGACGAAAGTATCTGTACGCTGGACGACGCCCGGTGGTTCATCGATAATCAAGCGGCGACCGGATTCAATCTGAAGATATCCAAACATGGCGGTCTGATCGACACCTTGAAAATATACCACCTGGCATGCGCCCACGGTTTTGACTGTCAGTTGGGCTGCCATGTCGGTGAAACAGCAATCCTGACAACCGCCGGCCATGTTTTTGCCGGTCTGGCAGATGCGCTGATTGCCTACGAGGGGTCGTATGGCAAATATTTATTGATTCATGACGTTGTTAATGACCCGCCCCAGTTTGGCAGTCAAGGACTGTTCCGGATGGACGGTCTAAACGCATCTCCAGGTTTTGGACTTTCAATCAATCCGGCGCTCGTTCACAAGGCAACCATTCGTCGTATCAACATTCCCCCAATATGACCGCGGTAGCGGCCTGTAGCGTCAGCGTTGCATTATTGGCTCTGCCTGCATTTGAAAGAACAGACAGAATTCGTGTCCTTTCCAGTTCGACAAAACGGCTCACGCCATCCGCCAGACGGTTGCATACCTGCCCCGGGGGATATAGAATACCCGGATCAGAGATAATCATTTACCCATAACCCCACCAGGAGGGATATCCAGTGAAAGACGTCAATTACATGGCAGTGGCCGAAGAGGCAATGAAGCAGATCAAAAAAGGTGTATTCCTAACCGTAAAAGCGGGGGATCAACTCAATACAATGACCATTGGATGGGCCACCATCGGCATCTGCTGGCACAAACCGATTTTCATGGTCGCCGTGCGGGATTCCCGCCATACATTCGGCATCATCGAAAAAGCCGCCGATTTTACGGTATCCATCCCCTCGACAGACCTTGGTGAAGCCGTCAAGTTCTGCGGCACCCGGTCGGGGCGGGACGTTGATAAATTTGATGCGTGCCATTTGACCCTTTCGGAAAGTCGCGAGGTCACGTCACCCGTTATTGATACGCCGGGCCTGCACTTTGAATGTAAAATCGTGCTCAAAACACCGATGAATCCTGAATATCTCATTGATCAATACGATAAAATTTACCCGCAGAAAGATTACCACACGCTCTATTTTGGTGAAATCATGGCCTGTTACGAACTGGACTAATCATCCAGGCAACCAGAAAACACCGCCGTTCCGGCCATGGAAATCCCCATTTTGCTGATTTCATACAAAGAACGGATAGCCTGGATTCAAACGGCGGCACTCTTTTCAACGGCTCTATTTTTAGCGGACGCAACATAAGACAGGCAACTTGCCAAGTGGTTGAATTTGTAATATGAAAAATAATTCCGTCGCCATCCGGACCCGCCGGTACGGCGTTTGACAATTCCAACAGGCTGTCTCTAATGAAAAATGTATTGGTTGTGGAACAGGATCCGGTTGTCCTTCAGACAGTTACTGCTTTGCTGAAAAGCCGGGGCAGCTTCCTGAATATCCTGTCGGCGCAGGACGGGAAGGCTGCTTTTAAAGTGATTGCCCAAAATCAGATCCACATTGTTATCACCGGGCTGCATATGTCTGAGATGGAAGGATTTGATCTGGTCCTTCTCTTATCACGGCAATGCCCCGATATTCGCATTATTGTGATGGCCGACAACGCGTCTCCCATGTTTCGCGCCCAGATCAAACAGATCCCCACGGCCGTCCACTTTGACCCGTCCACGGACGTGGACCTCTTGACCGATCGTGTTTTCACCGAGCTGCACATCAATTACGGCGGGCAGGTACGCGGCCTCAGTATTTCATCATTCCTGCAGATGCTGACACTGGAGGGACACGATTGTGAGCTGTATATTCATACCAAGGGCAAAACCGGTCGGTTACATATTGTCGACGGAGAACTTGTTGCCGCTGAAACCGGACTGCTGAAGGGCAATGCCGCCGCATTGCAGATCCTTTCCTGGAAAAACGTGTCCATCGAAATTGATTATTCGCTTCAGCCGGTAGACCGGGATATTACCCAGCCGCTGATGGCCCTCCTCCTTGAAAGCGGACGAATCGTCGACGAAAGAGACAGCAGCCGGCCCAATCTGCGTAAAAATGATCGATTTGAATGCCTTGTGGCCGTGGACTACGACATGAGCGACTGGACATATCAATGCTTTCTCCGCGATATCAGTGTTGGCGGAGCCTATATCGAAACCGGGAAGCCCATCAAAGTCGGCCAGACGGTGGCCCTTACCCTGTCGTGTCCAGGTATCGAACCAGGGTGCACCATCAAGGGGCAGGTCGTCCGTCGAGATGAAAAAGGGATCGGCCTGCAATTTCCCGCGCTTGACGCCGGGCAGGAAACCATTATCCAGGCATTGATCAGCGGCGATCATATCCGGCGGGTGTAACGTCTGGCCCGGCCGTTTTTCAGGAATTTTCGTTTCGTTTCAACCGGTAAACCAGATCATCAGTGCAGCAACCCCGGCAAAAACAGGGCAATACCGGGAAACAACATCAGAAGAATCACACAGACTATATAGGCCGGCAGAAAGTAGATCACTCCCCGGAAGACATCCTCAAGAGGAACATCCCTGGCCATGCCGCCCACCACGTAAGTGGTGGCGCCCACCGGCGGGGTAACGGCGCCCAGGGTGGTCACCACCGTGATGGTAACCCCGAACCAGATGGGATCATAGCCAAGCTGGCTGGCAACCGGAAAAAAGATCGGGATGGTGATCAACAGCAGCGCCAGGGCATCCATGACCGCGCCGCCGATGACATAGATAAAAAAGATAATGGCCATGATGACCGTGCCGGATACGGGCAGATGAACGACCCAGGCGGCAATATCAAAGGGAATCCGCGTGACGGCCAGAAAACGCCCGAAGATCATGGCGCCGGCCACGATGGTGATGACCATGCAGGAGATCCGCAGGGTATCGGTGATCGATCCGATAAATCCCTTCCAGGATAGACGACGCTGGACCACGCTGATGACCACAGCAAAAAAAGACCCGGCGGCCCCGGCTTCGGTGGGGGTAAAAATCCCGAAATAGAGCCCGAGCATCACCAGTAAAAAGAGAATAATCATCTCGATGGCGCCGGAAACCGCTTTTAGCTTCTCCATCATGCCGGCTTTAGGTCCCACCGGTCCCCAGTCCGGATGGATGCAGCAGACGACATACGCGCTGACCATCAACAGGGCCGCCAGTAAAATCCCGACGCCAACGCCGCCGTAAAACAGGCGGGCAATCGACTGCCCGGTGGACAGGCCGATGATGATCAGGACCACGCTCGGTGGAATCACCACGCCCAGGGTCGATCCGCAGGCAATGGCGCCGGTGCTGAGTTTGGGATTGTATTTGAATTTATTCATCTGGGGGAGCGCCACGGTGGTCATGGTGGCGGCCGTGGCGGCATTGGACCCGCAGATGGCGGCAAACGCCGAACAGGCCATGATGGTCGCCATGGCAATCCCGCCGCGAATATGCCCCACCCATTTATAGGCCGCATTGTAGAGCTTTTCGTTGACCCCGGAGTAAAAGGCCACCTGCCCCATGAAAATAAAAAGCGGGATGACGGTCAGACCGTATTTGGAAAAGGTCTCCCACAATACCGAGCTGACCATGTTGAGTCCGGCGGGAACGGAAACCACATAGCAGAACCCGCCGAACCCGACGATTCCCATGGCAAATCCCACGGGAATCCCCAGAATGAACAGAATCGCCAGCAGAAGGATAATCCCGATAATCCCGATCACCGTCAGACTCAATTGGATATCTCCTTTTCGGGGATGAGTAATTTGAGCAGATCGGTAACAAGGACCAGGGCCAGCACAATGCAGCCCAGCGCCACGGCATAGGTGAACGGATAGTAGATCATCCGCAGGGTTTCGGTGACCTCGCCGGTTCTTAAAAGCGTCGTGGCCTTGATGCTGATCTGCCAGGCGGCAAGCCCGAAAAAACCGGCGGCAATCAGATGATTGATGATATGGATGATGCGGCGGGTTTGTTTGGAAAACGTATTGACCAGCACGTCCACGGCGATATGGCCCTTGTGAATCTGGGTGTACCCCAGGGCAAACGCCGTCACCACCGCACCAAAATACCCCATCAACTCAAAGGTTCCGCGAATGGGAACCCAGACGAGACGGGAAAAAATATTGGCACAGGCCAGGACGATCATACCCACCAGGAAAAATCCACCGATGAAGACAAGGAGACGGTTTAAAGCCCGGCTTATTTTTTCGAGTGCGCGCATTTTAAAATCCAAAGAATGATTCTCCACCCGCATAGCGGGTGGCCTCAGGTCGCCTCCTTAAAGGAGGCGACTATTGTACGGGCTTCCCCCTTCGTGACGTGCCGAGCATCGCAGGATCGGGCGATAAGGAGCTGTGGCTGTCTGAGCGGAAGCTGCGTTCCACAGCGACCGCCCGATCCGAGAAGCGCAGGGCAGCCCGTCAGGGCCACGTCACGCCGGGCGATTTCTTTTGGTTCGTTTTCTTTTTCGTAAAAGAAAATGAA
>CAZNZW010000015.1:0-29763 GCA_964577615.1 uncultured Desulfobacterales bacterium
ACCAGAATGAAGGCCGCCACCTGGCAGCCTGGGTGATATGGGGAGCCATCATCGGTGCCGGATTCATTGTTGTCTTTTTTACGGTTAAAATACTGGCATAGCCCGCCGGCCGGGCCGGGCAGAAACGGTTGATCAACGACGTATCAGATCACATGCGACCGTCACGGGTTAAATCGGCCTGTCCGCCATCTTGGGTTCTTTATGCCTATCATGGGGATGCGGCGGATGGATATAGCCGACATCATGAAGAATCAGGTTGAGGCGGCCCTGCGGCAGGGGACGTCCCGTTCTGATATTATTTTGGATCTTTAATGGCGGTCTGGCCGTTTAAACAGGATGACCGTTTATCTGCGGCTTTGCGCCACAAGTTATAAATCTTCCCATGCCATAATCAGCATTCTTTCCCATTTACAACCGGCCGGGGCATCATGAAGTAGATCTTTTTCAGCGCCCCTTACGTTGGCATCGCCGCCTCTTTCCCTGATAAAAAATTTTATTTTCGTTTCTTTTTCAATGCCGCCAGGAATACGGCGGCCAGTGGTATGATCCCCATCAGCCCGGCCCAGGGGATGGGGGCGATCAGGGCGATGGCTGCGGCAAAGAACATCGGCCGCAGCCACATGGGAAGATCGATCAAAAACCATCCGATCAAGGCGGCGGCCAGGGCGGTTATTCCGAGAATCGCCATGCCGGATGTGACGAGGATGTCCCGGACGGGACCCTCCAGCAGCAGGGATGGACTGTACAGAAACACAAATGGCACAATGAAACCGGCCAGCCCCAGCTTGAAAGACTGAAAACCGGTTTTCATCGCATTGGTTTCAGCAATGCCGCTGGCCGCATACGCGCTGATCGCGACGGGCGGCGTGATGAAGGAAATAATTGCAAAGTAGAAGATGAACATGTGGGCGGAGATAAGTGGAACGCCCATATCGGTCAGCGCGGGCACGCCCAGAACGGCAGTGATGATATAGGCCGCCGTGGTCGGAAGGCCCATGCCCAGGATGATACAGGCAACCATGGTCAGGATGCCTCCCAGCCAGAGAACGCCCCCTGACAGGTGAATCACCATTTGGGTAAACCGCACGCCCAGGCCGGTCAGGGAGACGATACCGATGACGATACCGGCCGAGGCACAGGCCAGCGCCACCGGTACGGCGGTAATGATGCCATGCTCGAGCGCAGCCAGAACCTCGCGCCAGGGAAACCGTTTTTCGCGTTTCATGATAAAGACGGCAGCGGTGACGACCAGCGCGCAAATCGCGTAAAATCCGGACATCATGGGCGAGAGTTGCCGGACAACCAGGAGGTAGATCAGCACGGCCAGCGGCAGGAGAAGGTGGTACCCCTTGCGCAATGTGTGACCGGCATTGGGGATATCATCTTCGCTCAATACGCCCAGTTTCCGGCGCCGGGCCTCGAAGTACACCATCAGGCCCACCGAGGTAAAGTAGAGGATGGCCGGTATGGCGGCCGCCAGGGCGATGTGCGAATATGACACCCCCAGCAGCTCGGCCATGACAAAGGCGCCGGCGCCCATCACGGGGGGCATGATCTGACCACCGGTTGACGCCACAGCCTCAACGGCACCGGCAAAAAGGGGCGTATAACCCGTACGCTTCATCAGTGGAATCGTAAACGTGCCGGTGGTGACCACATTTGACACCGAAGAGCCGCTGATACTTCCCATCAGGCCGCTGGCCAGGACGGAAGTCAGGGCGGGGCCGCCCCTGCGGCGACCGGTCAGGGCCAGGGCCAGCTGGATGAAAAAATCACCGGCGCCCAGTTTGTCCAGAAAAGCGCCGAACAGGATAAAGACGATGACAAAGGTGGATGAAACGGCAACGGGAATTCCGAAAACGCCCTCCGTGGTCCAGACCAGGTAGCTGACCAGGCGTGTGACGCTGTACCCCTTGTGGGCCAGAAAATCCGGCATATAGGGTCCCAGCATGCCATATGCCAGAAATGCCGCGGCAACGAGCACAATCGGCATGCCGACTGCCCGCCGGGTGGCCTCCAGTATCATCAGGATCAATGCCGCTCCGATCCATATTTCCAGCCGGCTGGGGCCGGCAATGCCGCGGTCAAGGATGGCTTCCGGCAAAAAAGCCTGCAGGAAAAAAATTCCCATCATCAATGTGACCAGGCATAGCAGAACGTCCAGGATACCCGGGTTGTTCCGGCCGGCGCCCGGGTAGATGCGATAGATCAGCAGGCAGACCAGCAGCAGGCAGAGGAGGTGAATGGAACGCTGGTATAATGGCGAGAGCACACCCAGAGCGGCGGTATACAGATGGAAGCCGGCAAGCGACAAAGTGATGGCAAAGACAAACCAGCGGAAAAAACCGGTGGGCCGGCGCCTGGGAGATTTTTTTGGGGCCTTGTCGGGCATCGCTTTCTCACTTTTTTACGGAAAAAACCAGGCGCTGGCCGGGTTGCCCCCATTCATAAAAAGCATGCGACTCCCGGCTCCGGCGGCTGTCGAGAATCAGCTGCTGCGAACGGGTATACGCAATGCGGGTAATAATCACGCGAAGCCTGTCAGCCGGGCGCGGATCGATGTCTGTCAGGCGCGACCGGCCGGGTGCCAGTACCAGGTGGCTGCGATAGCGCTGAAAACGATAATCATAGGAGTCGTCAATATAGGTCACTTCGGTGGGAACAAACCGGCCGTCCTGGATGTTAAAAGTTTCCCAGACCCATTGACGATCGTAGGAGTGAAAAAATTTAATGGTGAGCCGGTTCAGGTCGTCGATGGGCAGTTCAACATGACGGCCGGTCCGGGAATTTTCGATTACCAGCACACGCCCGGAAGCCGCTGTTTCCGCAAATACGGTGAAACAGCAGAAAATGAACAGAAAAACAACAAAGACAGTTCTTTTCCGGGAGGCCGCCATTATCGATTCACTCCTGCCGGGCTTATTTGATTAAACGTGCCGGCACATTCATGCCCTGGTCTTTGTAATACTTAACCGCACCCGGATGCAGGGGAACATTCAGCCCTTTCAGGGCATCTTCGAGTTTCGTATATTTTTTTACGGCCGGGTGCGTGTTCACCCATTCGTCCGCATTTTCCCAGATACCCTTTAGCAGGGCGTAAATCTGGTCTGATGACAGATTCGCCCGGGTGCTGGTGTACATCACGATGCGGCTGGTCGGCGTGGGAACCGGCGTGTCTATGTTGCGGTATACGCCGGCCGGCACGACCCTTTTTGTAAAGAAGGGGTATTTTTGATAGAAGCCGTTGTCTGCCACCGGAATCATTTTAACCTTGAAACTTGTTGTCAGATCCAGAAGGGCCGCTGATTTTAACGGATGCGTGATGATAAAGGCATCCAGGGTGCCATCTTTCAGGGCAGATACCATCTCCGGATTGGACATGAACTCCGCCGTGATATCCTTGTAGGTCAGGCCGTAGTATGAAAGAACCTTCTGGGCCACCCGTTCGCCGCCACTGCCCGGTGCACCGACGCCGATCCGTTTACCCTTGAAATCCCTGACGCTGTTGATGGGGCTGTCGGCCTTTGCGAAGATCTGGGCCCAGGACAAAAGGGTGCCGAAAAGAGATCGCAGGGATTCAACCGCCTTGCCCTTATATTTGCCCTGGCCGGTATACGCCAGCAGGGCCACCTCGTTCTGGCTGATGGCCCAGTCCACATTCCCCTGGGACAGGTTGCGGATGTTTTCCAGAGAGGCGCCGCTGGCTTCCGCCGATGCCTTGATGCCGGGGACGTGGCGGTTGATGGTTTCTGCCATGGCCACCCCCATCGGGTACAGGGCGCCGGCGGTTCCCGCCGTGCCAATGCTGATTCGCCGGTCCCCGGCGATTGTGTTGCCGGCCACTGCGGCCGGGAGCGCGATCGCCATCAAAAGGATCAAGAATTTTTTCATGATGCCACCTCCATTTTTACGTTTTACAACCGGTGCCGGATTAAAAAAATCATTTCACCGCCGGGACGCGTTTTAAAGCCCCCCTTTTCTATTTTATCGTAAAAGAGTCAGACTGTTTCCAGCCGCTGGATATCCGCTCCCAGAGACGTCATGACCTCATGGAAACCGGGGAAGGAAACGTTCACACATTCCGCATCGTCGATCAGGGTCTCGCCCTCGGCCATCATCGCCGCCACGGCCGTGGCCATCACGATGCGGTGATCATGCCGGCCGTCAATATGGGCCCCCGTTAATTTTGAATGGTGGATGGTCAATCGATCGGGTGCTTCTTCAAAAACGCCCCCCATTCGGGTCAGCTCTTCCATGATGGATCGGGTGCGGTCTGTTTCCTTCAGGCGGCTGGCTTCTATATTCCTCAGCACGGTCTTACCGGTGGCCCTACAGCCCAGTACGGCCAGCGCGGGAACGGCGTCCGGCGTACCCGAACAGTCAATTTCGATGCCTTTCAGTTCATTGCCCCCCGACACGGTGACTGTTCTCCCATCGTCACTGAAAACCACGTGGCCGCCCATTTCCTTGATGATGTGAGGGTACATCCGCTCCCCGGCATAATCGTCAGGGTCCATGCCCGGAAAAGTCACCTGCGAGTCTGTGATTGCGGCGGCCACCATGGGATACCCGGCACTTCCCCAGTCGGCCGGGATGCCGGCCGCAAAAGCCGTGTATATCTGGCCGCCGGCAATGGTAAATTCATCGTAATGCCGATGCGTTACCTCTGCCCCGGCCCGCCGCATCCAGCCCATGGTCATATCAACGTAAGGGCGCTCCATCAGATTGTCTTCAATAATGGTGACGCCTTCCGGACTCAAGGCGCCGATGATCAACAGCGGGCTGAGCCACTGGGAATTGACGCCCGGAAGTTTGGTGACGCCGCCTTTCAGGGGGCCCCGGATAACAAGCGGGGCGGTGCCCGATCCCCGTGTTGAAAATACCTTTGCACCCAGATCGTTCAAGGCATCAATCAGGGGCTGGGCCGGCCGGCGGCAAATCTGGTAATCGCCGGAGATAACAGAGCAGCCATCGATCAGCGCGCAGATGGCGCAGAGGAGATAATACCCGGTGCCGGAATTGCCGGCATCGATAACTCTGCCCGGTATGCGCGGCTGGTTGGCCACCCCTTCGAAGATCCATTCTTCCGCTTTCGAAGTATCGATGCGGGCGCCCAGGGCGCGCATCATATCGACAATCGAGTAACTGTCCGCTCCGGGAAGCGGGTTTTTCACCCTGGATATTCCGTCGGCAAGGGACCCCAGCACAATGGCGCGGGCCGATGCGGATTTATTGCCGGGTATTCGGGCGGTTCCCCGAAGGGATGAATTTTTGACAATAAATTTCATCTATAGCTCCTGCTGTTTACATTCAGGTCCGACAGGACACCTGGCTCTTTCTGGATGACAGGTCAAGAGCCGGGCGGCCGGTAACAGGCTATGATTTCGGATCGACAAATGCCGGTATTTAAGCGGCTTCCCACGGAAAAATCAGCCTCCAGAATCCGGTGTTTCCCCGCCCCAGTTATTTCCAGGTAATCTCCGGTTCGTTTCTCAGTGGCAGCCGGTGATACCTGAATCGGGGAAAGCCGACCATCATGGCGCCAAAAGACACATGATCTTCCGGGAGGTTAAGGGCCGCCTGCATCGGCGGCCAGAAGCTGGCGGCCGCATGGAAATACCCCGCCCAGCAGGCCCCAAGGCCCAACGGCGCGGCAGCCAGTTCAAGATATGCCAGGGCGATGGTGCACGCCGCCGGAGCCGTACGGTCTTCTTTATGGGCATGGGCCACGATTACGTGCGGCGCGCCGCGGCAGATGCGATCCTTGCCCTCCTCCCAGGCGGCCACTACCCTGTCAAGATGCAGATCCGACGCCAATGGGTGTTTTTTGTCAACCAGGTAGCGCATCCAGCCGACCACGTGACCGGCAAACTGCCGGACATCCGATTTTTCATAAATGACATGCCACTGAACCGGTTGAAGGTTATGCCCCGACGGCGCATACCGGGCAATATTGATGAGCCGGGTTAAAAGCGGTTTCTCAACGGGTTTGTCCTTATACACCCGGATCGACCGGCGGTTCCGTAAAAACTGTTCCATCTGTTCCGTTGTAATCAGCCGTTCTTTTTGAACCGGCGGGCAGTCCGCCGATGACATGCTCCGGTGCGACATCGCACTATGCGGGCATACGGCCACACAGTGCCCGCAACGGATACAAAATGATTCGCCGCCATCAATCAGCGTGGGGAAAGCCCCCTTTTTCTTGAATTCGATGATACCTGCCGGGCAGGCTGCAATACAGATGCCATCCCGCCGGCATTTTTCCGGGGCTATGTTCAACAGGGTCATTCAATAACCTCCTGGTGCCGTGTGCCAGACCAAAAGGCACAGTGCTTTTCAGTTTAAATATTCAAAGGATAAAAATCAATTGGATCGTCTCTGCCAGGCAGGTGCTTCAGGCAGGCATCAATTTTTCCATCAACGCTCTGGTTTTACAAAGTGAAAAGGGTTTGAACCGGAACACCTGCCCCATTCATGCTTTAAGGCGATCCGAAGGGATCGGAAATGCGCATATGATATCTGCGGCATGGTTTCTCCGGGCAAGACGTGCGTTGAATGCCGGTGTCAGATCATTGAATTAGATAGTATATTAGTCGTTATCATGTCAATATCCGGGCCGTAGAATCCACTGCCGCGACGGGACAAAAAAAAGGTCGGCGCGATTTGCGCCGACCGGGTGTGTGATTTTTATGTTTAACTTTTACATCATGAAGCTCCACAAAATACCGGCGCAGATGGCCGACCCGATCACCCCGGAGGAGTTGCAGGCCATCCCGTGCATGAGCAGGTAATTGCTCGGATCGGCTTCCAGACCCATCAGATGCACTTCACGGGCCGACCCCGGTACGGCGGAAACACCGGCGGCACCGAGGAGTGGATTGATTTTTTCCTTGAAAAAAACGTTCATCAGCTTGGCAAAAATCACCCCGGATGCCGTGGCAATGGAAAAGGCCACGGCGCCCAGAGCAAAGATACCGACGGATTTGGCGGTAAGAAACACATCTCCCTGGGTGCTGGCGCCGACTTCAAAGCCGAGAAAAATCGTGGCGATATCGATAATGGACGTACGGGCTGTCTGGGCCAGCCGCTCGGTCTGACCGCATTCTTTAAGAAAATTTCCGAAGAAAAGGGGGCCCAGCAGCGGAATGGAGGCCGGGGCCAGAAAACAGCACAGAATAACAGCGGCAATGGGAAAAATCAGACGCTCCTTGCGGGTCACTTCCCGGGCGGGGTCCGTCATCCGGATTCTTCGTTCTTCCTCGGTGGTGAGCGCCCGCATGATCGGTGGCTGAATAACGGGAATGAGGGCCATGTAGGAATAAGCCGCAATTGCCACCGGCCCGATCAGATGGGGCGCCAGCCGGGCGGTCAAAAAAATCGACGTCGGACCGTCGGCTCCGCCGATGATGGCGATGGAGGCGGCTTCCTTGGGCAGAAACCCCAGGGCCAGGGCGCTGAGCAGGGTAAAATAGATTCCCATCTGGGCGGCGGCGCCGAGCAGCATCAGCCTGGGCTTGGCCAGCAGTGATGAAAAATCGGTCATGGCGCCCAGGCCGAGAAAAACAATCGACGGGTACAGTCCCGAACGGACACCGAAATAAAGGTAATGCAGCACGCTCCCTTTTTCATAAATCCCCAGCCCGAATCCCTTGAAAAACGGCACGTTTCCAACGATGACGCCGAACCCGATGGGAATCAGCAACAGCGGCTCATACCCTTTGGCCGTGCCCAGATAAACAAAAAGGGCGCCGACGAAGAGCATCACGATATTTCGGTAGTCCGCCAGGTAATAGCCGGTATTGGTTAAAAACTGAAACAGCAGATCCATTAAAAAATGTCCTTGTTTTGCAAATTATTCCGACATCAGGGGTGCCAGGAAAATATACCGTCGCCCTGTGGAATTAAAAATTGGTGTTGTCTCAGATACGAAATCGTCAGATGGGGATGGGGCGTGTCTCCCTCGCGGGCCAGCCGGTAAAGATCGCCCAGGGGGAACGTATCGCCCAGTGGCGCGGAAATCGATCTGTATTGATCGGCCACCCGGTCCAGGTTATCCGGAAAAGATGCGGTCGCCGGCTCCGACGCTGCCTCGACCGACGGGGCCGGTGGTGCCGGCTTTTTTCGGCTGAACAAAGCGTCAAAAAAATCGAGCACTTTGTGCAATTGCGAAATCACGGTGGCCAGGACCACCAGCCCGGAAAAAACGATCAGAGCGCCGGCCATGGCCATGGCCCATCCATTGTACTTTGATATGGCTTCCAAACCGTACAAAGGGTACCTCCAGATAAATATCTTTTAATGGCACGGGCCTGTGTACCATTTCGGTATCATGCAGTTTTCCTGTCAGATGACATGTGGCCCGTTCCCCACGAATCCTTTGATAGACCACGGAAATCATGGCTTGTCAACAAAAGAATAAGAAGCATAAATCACGCCTTTAGGCATTGCCGGGCGCTTAATGCTTGACGGCATTTGGTCTTTACAATTATATTCATTTTTCGGTTCGATTCACCTTGCGGCCATGCCTGCACAGCAGCAGGCGCCCAAGGCGGTAACTTATTCATTCTCAGGAGGTTTTTCATGCGTAACAATCTGTCCGGTGGCCTGTGGCTGGCCCTTGCGGCCGTTTTAACCCTGTTTCTGTTTCAACCGGCACCGGCGTCGGCAGGCCAGCCGTTTACTTTCGGCCTGCTGCTGGTCGGTCCCCACAACGATCATGGCTGGAGCCAGGCTCATTTCGACGCCGCTAAATATGTGGAAAAAACACTGGCCGGCACGAAAATGATCTACATTGACAAGGTCAATCCCGCCGACCGCCCGGGGGTAACGATTCCCCAGCTGGTGGACGATATGGTCGAAAAAGGCGCCAGACTGATTATCGCCAATTCCGATGACATGAAAGATGGTACCCGGGAAGCGGCCCAGATGCATCCGGATGTCTATTTTATCCACATTTCCGGCGATGACGTCCTGGCCGGCAAAGCGCCCAAGAACATGGCCAACCTCATGGGCCGCATGGAGTACGGCAAAATGATGGCCGGGTTTGTGGCGGCCATGACCACCCGGACGGGAAAAATCGGTTACCTGGGACCGCTGATCAACGACGAAACCCGTCGCCTCTCCTCGGCCTGCTACCTCGGGGCCCGGTATGCCTGGGTAAACGTCCTGCACAAAAAACCGGCAGATCTCAAGTTCAAAGTCACCTGGATCGGTTTCTGGTTTAATATTCCCGGCGTGACGGCCGATCCCACCCAGGTGGCCCAGAGCTTTTTCGACAGCGGATACGATGTGGTGGCCTCGGGCATCGACACCACCGAAGCCATCGTGGTGGCCCAGCAGAAACATCAGGCCGGTAAAAAGGTATGGGCCCTTCCCTACGACTACGTCGGCGCCTGTGAGGGCAATGCCGATACCTGTCTGGGCGTTCCCTATTTTAACTGGGGGCCGGGCTATACCAAAATGATCAAAGCCGCCATGTCCGGCCAGTGGGCCTCCACATGGGAATGGGACGGACCGGACTGGAAAGATATCAACAACCATGACACCAGCGCGGTGGGATTTTCTGCCGGACCGGCGCTGTCCGCCGGTGCCGGAAAGGCCCTCGACCAGTTTATCGCCGACCTGGGCAGCGGCAAGGTCAATCTTTTCCAGGGTCCGCTGAACTACCAGGACGGATCGGTGTTCCTCAAAAAGGGCGAAACCGCCACCGACCAGCAGATCTGGTACCTCAAGCAGTTGTTGCAGGGAATGGACGGCCAGAGCAGCGCCAAGTAAAACGGCCGCCATACCGATATCCGCACCGATATCCGCCAGCGTGCGGGGAAATGTTTGTTTTCCCCGCACGTCTGATTTTTCCCCGGTGGATATTCCCGCTGATACCACAATCATCGGATATAATTTTGTGGCCGGCCGCCAGTGATGCTTCCGGCTGCCGGCCCAACCGTCTTATGCAGATAGAACTGAAAAATATCCATAAACATTACGGTCCGGTCCGGGCCAACGACGGCGTATCCCTGACCATCCGGCCCGGCAGTATCCACGGCATTCTCGGTGAAAACGGCGCGGGTAAAAGCACGCTGATGAAAATCCTGACCGGTTTTGCCCGCAAAACCAGCGGGACCATCCAGATCGATGACCGGTCGGCAGACATCGATACGCCGGCGGCGGCCGCGCGGTTTCGCATCGGCATGCTTCACCAGGAGCCGCTGGATTTTCCCGCCCTGACCGCGCTGGACAATTTTATGATCGGTCGCACTTCCGGTCTGCGGCCGCACCTGACCGGACACCGAAAGCGGCTGACCGACATCGCGGCCCGGCTCGGGTTCAATCTGGATCCGGAGGCGCCGCTGGACCGGCTCACCGTGGGGGAACGGCAGCAGCTGGAAATCCTGCGGCTGCTGGCGCTGGACATCCGGGTCCTGATTCTGGACGAGCCCACCACCGGTATTTCCCGGCCCCAGAAAGAAACCCTGTTTACCGCGCTGAAAACCCTGGCGGCCGACGGCAAAAGCGTCCTTCTCGTCTCCCACAAACTCGAAGATGTCATGGCCCTGTGCGACGAGATCACGGTCATGCGTCAGGGAAAGGTCTCCGGGCGGATGGCCACGCCGTTCGACGTGGATGCCCTGCTCCAGATGATGTTTGGCGCGCTGCCGTCTCCGCCGGTTTATCAGCCGGGCCAACCGGGCCAGCCGGTGCTGACGCTGGACCAGGTGACGGCACCGGGCGGACGGGCGGGGTTGACAAAATGCAGTGTCCGCGTCCATGCCGGCGAAATCGTAGGTCTGGCCGGCCTGGAGGGAAGCGGCCAGGGCGTTTTTCTGCGCGTGGCCGCCGGCCTGGTTTCCCCCGCCCGGGGCGAGGTGCGGTTGGGCGATAGTATTTTAAACGGCGGCGGATACTACGATTTCAGAAATCGCGGCGGCGCCTTTGTGCCTGCGTCGCGCATGGAGGAAGGCCTGATCCCCGGCCTGACCCTGGGCGAGCATTTCAGTCTCAACGAAAGAAAAGCCGGGTTTTTCATGGCGGGAAAAACCGCCCTGGCCCGGGCCGGAAAAGCAATAGCCCAGTTTAATATCAAGGGACGGCCGGAAATGGATGCGTCGGCCCTGTCGGGCGGCAACCAGCAGCGTCTCCTGCTGTCCCTGCTGCCGGAAGATCCCAGAATCCTGCTGCTCGAAAATCCCACCCGTGGCCTGGACCTCGACTCCGGGCACTGGGTCTGGCGGCATCTCCAGGCGCAGGCCGCCCGGGGCACGGCCATTGTTTTTTCTTCGGCCGAGCTGGATGAAATTTTGATGGTCGCCGACCGGACCATTGTCTTTTACAATGGCCGCATGGTGATGGATGTACCGGCCCACCAGGCCGATGCCGACATGCTGGGGCGGGCCGTGGCCGGCGGCGGTCTGTCATGATGATCGATACTTCCCGCCAGAGCCCATGGCACCGGCTGCGTCAGATCACCGTTTCCCTCATTTCCGTGTTCATTTTCACCACGCTGGTACTTTATCTGGCTGGTGCGCCGCCTCTGCCGGCCTATTATTATATTGTCAAGGGTGCGCTGGGAAGCTGGATCAAATTTTCCCATGTCATCACGGCCTGGATTCCGCTGATGCTGTGTGCGTGCGGCCTGCTGTATACATTCCGCATCGGACTCTGGAATATCGGCGTGGAAGGCCAGGTAATGATGGGGGCGGTGTTTGCCACGGCGGTGCTTCGGATCGGCATGCACAGCCAGGCCCCGCTGATCGCTTTCGTTTTTTCGTTTCCCGCCGCCATTGCCGGAGGCGCGCTGTGGGCGGTTATCGCCGGATGGCTCAAAACCCACGGCGATGTCCATGAAATTTTCGCCGGGCTGGGGATGAATTTCGTGGCCCAGGGTATTATTCTGTGGCTGATCTTCGGTCCCTGGAAACGGCCGGGCGTTGCTTCCATGAGCGGTACCGAGCTGTTTCCCGACGGGCTCAGGCTGTCGATTGTTCCGGCAATCCGTCTGTCCCCCGTGGGACTGGCCATGGCCCTGGGTGCTTTGGGCATTACCGCCCTGATGCTGCGTTATACGCGGATCGGCCTGTATTTAAAAGCCATCGGCGCCAATGCCCGGGCTTCTGTCCTTTTTGGTCTCAAGCCCGGCCGGTACATGCTGCTGGCCATGGCGTTTGCCGGTGGTTTCGCGGGCCTGGCCGGGTTTGTTCAGGTTACCGGCGTGTATCACCGCCTGATCCCCGCGATTTCAAGCAATTACGGTTACATGGCTTTGCTCGTGGTCATGCTGGCCAATTACAATATCTGGCTGGTGCCGTGGGTGGCCCTCTTTTTTGCCGGTCTCAACGTGGGCAGTATTCAGCTGCCCATCGTGCTGCAGCTCGACTCTTCCCTGGCCGGCGTCATTCAGGGCGCGCTGGTCCTCACCGTACTGGCCGTTCACGGATTCCGGGAATGGCGCGGCCAGTCGCAGGCGCGTGCGGCGGCCCATCTGCCGGCACCGGAGGAAAGTCCGGATGCTTGATATCCATATCACGATTCTGTTTGCCAGCATTCTGGCCGGGGCGGCACCGGTGCTTCTCGCCACACTGGGCGAAACCATTACCGAACGGGCGGGAATTATCAACCTGTCCCTGGACGGCACGATTCTTTTAAGTGCCATGACCGCTTTTGTCGTGGCCTGTAACACGCACAGCCTGGTGCTGGGCTTTGCCGCCGCCGCGCTGGTTGGAGGACTGGTGGCTCTGGTGGTGGCCGTTTTCAGCATCTACCTCAACCAGTCCCAGGTGGCCGTGGGGTTTGTTCTCACCCTGATGACCCGGGATCTGGCCTATTTTCTCGGCAACCCGTATGCCCGGGTCCCCGGCCCCCAGGCCGTACCGATGCCCATCCCCGGCCTGAGCGGGATTTCCTTTTTCGGCCCGGTCTTTTTTTCCCATCCCCTGCCCGTCTATCTCAGCCTGGCCGGTATTTTTTTATGCTGGTGGTACCTGTTCCGCACGCCCATGGGGCTGACCCTGCGCAGTGTCGGCGAAAACCCGGCCGCCGCCTATGCCCGTGGTATTCATCCGGGCCGTCTTCAACTCTGGTACGCATTCTGCGGCGGCCTGCTGGTGGGGCTGGCCGGCGCAACCTTTTCCCTGGCGACCAAGCCCGGCTGGGGCCGCCCCCAGGGCGCCGAAGGCACGGGCTGGATCGCCCTGGCCCTGGTGATTTTCGGCGGGTGGCATCCAATTCGGGCCGCGTTTGGTGCGTATATGTTCGCTTTTCTTCAGGTCATCGGCATTTATCTCCAGGACTGGCTGCCCTTTGTGCCCACCCAGGTTTTCCAGGTGGCGCCGTTTCCCCTGATGATCTTCACCCTGCTGGCCATCTCCTATGCCCAGAAAGCGTCAGGCGGACGAACCGCCGGCGGGGGGCGGGTCCGGCTCCAGCGGCTGCTGCGGCTGTTTACCGGCAGTGCCCCGGCGGCGCTCGGCCAGCCGTTTCGCCCGGAATAGGGCCGAACCCGGACCGATGGGTATAACCACCGACGGAGAGGGTGTCTTGCCTGCTTCTGCCAGTAAACTGCCAGCGTTATCCAGAAACAAGACCGGTGGCGAAATCGTGTTTTCCATGAGCAATGTGACCCTGCGGATCGGCCGGCGCCGGATACTTCCCCAGACCAGCTGGACAATTCGTACCGGAGAAAACTGGGTCATCATCGGCCCCAACGGCGCAGGCAAGACCACCCTCCTGCACGCCGTTATCGGCCGGGTTCCCGTGGTGTCCGGAAAGCTGTCCAGACCGCATCCCAGCGCCGTGCCCGGGGCCATTGGATATGTCTCTTTCGATATGGAACAGCGGGTCATCGACCGGGAGCGGGCCCGGGATGAGGCCCGGTATTTCAGCGGAAAATCCGGCGATCGTCTCCGGGCGGGCGATATCGTTTTCGGCACACGCCCCGGTGATTCCGCCAGCGCCTGGCCTGGCGATGACCGCCTGGCCCCGCTCGGCCTCGATGCGCTGCTCAACCGCGACCTGCGTCACCTGTCCACCGGCGAGTTACGGCGGGTTTTCATCGGCCGCGCCCGGGTTCGATGCCGGGGACTGCTCGTTCTGGACGAACCGTTCGAAGGCCTGGACGCCCGTCATGCCCGCCGGGTGGCAGATATGCTGGATAAAATGATGCTCCAGGATGTGCAGCTGATTCTCGTCACCCACCACATCGAGACACTTCCCGAACGGATCAATCGGGCAATGGTGATCAACAACGGGCGGGTCACTGCCCTGGGCAGCCGTACGGAAATCCTGACATCCCGGTCCCTGGCCACTATCTACGGTCCGGTGATCCATGGGCCGGTGGATCCGCTGCCCGCGGCCCGGCAACCGGCGGCGGAAACACTCATCGACGTCCGCAACGCCACGGTCCGGCATGGCAGTCGGATCGTTTTTGAGAACCTGTGCTGGCAGGTTCGCGCCAATGAGCACTGGGCGATTTCCGGCCCCAACGGCGCGGGCAAGACCACGCTGCTGCGCCTTGTCACCGGTGATCATCTCCAGGCCTATGCCAATGAAATCTATCTTTTCGGCCGGCGGCGGGGCAGCGGCGAAAGCATCTGGGATATCAAGAAGCGGTTCGGCGTCGTCTCCACCGAGCTGCAGCGCCGCTACCGCCTTCGGATCCTGGCCCGGAATGTGGTTCGCTCGGGGTTTTTTGACAGTATCGGGCTCTATCGCTCCTGTACCCCGTCCCAGCGGGCCGGGGCGGATCAGTGGATTATGCGGCTGAACCTGACCGCCCTGATGTCCCGGCGCTACGATCAGCTGTCGGTGGGGGAACGAAAACTCGTCCTTATTGCCCGCGCCATGGTCAAATCGCCCGCCGTTCTGATTCTGGACGAACCCTGTCAGGGGCTCGATCCAGCGAACCGGCGCCGGGTACTGGCGCTGGTCGACCGCATCGGTCAAACCACCGGCACCCGGATCATCTTCGTCTCCCACCGGCCCGATGAAATTCCCGCCTGCATCACCCACAGGTTAAGGCTGCCCGCAGGCAATGCAGTTTAAGCGCCTTTCCTATACAGGCAACCGGCGGACCGATGCCCGTGGCGCGATCCCACGCCCCGCCATTGATATCAATTGACGCGCCGTTTGTTGTGATTGTATCGTGCATTTGAATGGAGCGGTTTTCAGATCAGGCGGCCCCATGTATTGTCTTGCTGAAAAAGGATGGTTCTGATGAAAACAAAAAAGTACGATGTCATTATCATCGGTGGCGGGGTGATGGGATCGGCCACGGCTTTTTATCTGATGCACGCCGACAGGCGCCTGAAGGTAGCGGTGATCGAAAAAGATCCGACCTATGCCCGGGCGTCCACCAGCCTGTCGATGGCCAATGCCCGTATCCAGTTCAGTTTGAAGGAAAATATCCAGATATCACAATATGCGCTCGATGTTCTCGAAAACTTTGAACAGACCATGGCCGTCGATGATGATCGGCCGCACATCGCCTATCGCCGGGAAGGCAATCTGTTTCTGGTGGACAAAATTGGCGTTCCCGGGGCCCGGAAGGCGCTGGCGCTGCAGCAGGCCCTCGGCTGCCGGGTGACATGGTGGACGCCGGATGACGTCCGGGCGCACTGTCCGCTATATGATCCGGCCGGACTGGCCGGGGGAACCTTTGGCGCGGACGACGGCCATTTTGATGCCTATGCCGTACTCATGGGATACAAGGCCCGGGCCCGGCATCTGGGCGCCGCCTTTCTCCACGACGAGGTGGTGGCGCTGGCATCCGGCAGGGGCCGTATCAACGGGGTAACGTTGCAGTCCGGCCGGCGGCTGACTGCCGGCTGCGTGGTAAACTGCGCGGGCGCCTGGGCCGCCCGGGTGGCCCGGATGGCCGGCGTGACCCTTCCGGTGGATCCGGTCCGGCGGCAGGTGTTTGTCCTGGATCCGGCGGTCAAACCCGACGGCCCCCTGCCCCTGACCGTACTGCCGTCCGGGCTTTATTTCCGGACCGAAACCGGTGGACACATTCTTTTGGGGAAATCGCTGGCGGATGATCCGGTCGGGTTTGATTTCACCTGGAACGACAGCGGCTTTGTTGAAAATTTATGGCCGGAACTGGCCGGGCGCGTACCCGCCTTTGACACACTCAAGCTGCTGCGGGGATGGGCCGGGCTGTACGCGGTCAATACCCTGGATGGCAATGCCATTCTGGGGCCCTGGCCTGAAATCGAAGGGTTCTATCTGGCCAACGGGTTCTCCGGTCACGGCCTGCAGCAGGCGCCGGCCGTGGGACGGTATCTGGCCGAATTGATTACCGGGACGTCACCGGTACTCGATCTGACGATTTTCAGCCCGGACCGGATCCTGACCGGAACGCCGCTGAGCGAAAACGGTCTGGTTTAATCGCATTTCTGGCCGACCGGGCACCGGCGCGATGGCGACAATTCCCTTTACCAGCGGCGATCGGCTGTGGTAAAGCTTCGCCACACACATAGTCGGCGATCAAAAAAATGATATCAATTGACTGGAGATATAGATGGGCTTTCTAAAAAAACTATTCGGGGGTGAAGCCCCCCGGGAAATACCGAAACTCGGCCGTAACGACCTGTGCTGGTGCGGCAGTGGAAAAAAATACAAACGCTGCCACATGGACGCCGACAGCCGTAAACGTTCGGTGGCGATCGGCGCCGGCTGCGCGACCCGGGGGTGACGCCGCTGAGATCGGTGCCGGCGGCACCGAAAAACCGCACAGTCTGGAACAGCACATGCCGACCGGATCAGCACCGGATCGGCATGTCCCTTTCCATCTATCTGGACACCACCGGGTCCGGCCGGTATCTGCCTGCCCGGAAGCGGCGGCCGGGCCTGTTTCCCGGGATTTGCGTCAGGCGGCATTGGCCGCCGATGCGGCGCATTCGTTTTTACCCAGATCCATAACGTTGGCTTCGTCGTCATCAACGGTCAGCAGACCGGCGTTGATTTCCCGGATTTTTGCGTAAACATCCGGCTGGGGACGCATATTTTTCTTGATGAATGCGATAAACGCCGCCTCGTCACGCACACTGTAAATGTCCCGGTTGTGTTCGATCACTTCTTCCAGAGAGGCCGCAAAGGCCAGGTTTTCATCGGCTTCCCGCCAGTCCATGTAATGGCCGGGCAGAACGATCAAAGACCGGTCCCAGGTGAGAATCTTGTCGGTCATGGTGTTAAACAGAAGTCTGGACCAGGCCTCGGCCTGACCGCCCAGGTCGGGGCGGCCAATGGAACGGATGAAAACGGCGTCGCCCGCGATGAGGTAACGGTTGTCAACGAGATAGCTGGTGCTGCCCGGGGTGTGACCCGGCGTATGAATGGCGCAAACTTCCGGCCCGCCGGCCGTGAAAGAAAAAGTATCCCCGTCGGCCACGGGCGTATAGGGAAATCGCGCGACATCGAAATCCGGCCGGGGGGCGACAATCTCAGTGCCCAGCTGGCGCCGCAGGGCATCGCTGCCTGAAATATAATCGGCCTGGCGATGGGTTTCGAAGGTACGCGTGATCCGGCAGCCGCACTCTTCGGCAAAACGGCTGTAGGCGGCGATATTTTTAGCCGGATCAAAAACGTACATTTCCCTGCCGCTGACGAGCGCATAACTCAAAGACGCCTTGCCCGGCCGCCGGAACTGATGCAGCGTGTAGCCGGGGCCGCTGCCCACCTGGACCGGTGCCAGCAGGTTTCCCCAGGACGGAATACCGCCTTCAAGATAGGACACATTGTCGTAGCCGCATCTGGCAAGGACATCGGCCACATATTTTGCCGAACTTTCCTTGGCGCAGACAATCCGGATCTTGCGGCCGGTGGGCACCAGGGGGACGCACTCGTCTTCCAGCTCCTGAAAATCATAGTAAACAATATTGAGCATCTCGACGGGATGGGGGCCTTCGACTTTAAAGCGGTTGAAATCCTTGGTATTGCGGACATCAAGCAGAATGAAATTTTCGCGCTGGACCAGTGCGTCGAACAGTTCAGCGGCCGTATAAGATGTCAGGGGCATGGATTTTCCTTTCTGTGTTGGTGGATCGATTTAAAGACCGGCGGACCTGAAAATCCGTGAGGCGGATGTGAGAAATGCCGGGTTCCCCCGCGGCAATACCGGTCTTAGACCTGAATATATAGCCGAATCCGCCATCGTCAAATTTTTTAGCGCCGGGAATGAGCCTGGGACCAGTGGTGTCTGCCGGGCAGGTCTGTTAAAAATCCCAGGTCATTTCCATAAAGACACGGTCGTTGCTGCCGATATCCGCCAGCAGGCCGTCGTCTGCGGACTGATACAGGAGGAGGCCGATGGTAAAGGTAATATCATCGGTCAGATCGTTGTCGAGCTGGATCCGTTCCATGCGGCCGTCTTCGCCGTGACCGCCGAAAGCGGTCAGCAATATCTTGAGCGACAGGGTGTCGTTGGCAAAATCCCGGACCAGTGTGGCCACGGTTTGAAAGGTATCTTCTTCGGCCAGATCGGGCATGGCCCGCAGGCGGTCGTCAAAATCGAACAGGTGGCGGTTGACCACTTCCAGCGACAGGTGCGTTTCGGAAAATCCGGTATATTCGACACCGGCCATGAGATCGAGGCGCGTAAATTCCCTGTCCGGCCGGTTCCCGAACGCGAGGCCGTCGAACCCGGCGGACTCGCCCTTGAGCAGCCAGTTGCCAAAGGCCATGTTGGCGGTCAGGCCGGCCATGGTGATCCGGTTGTGCGACCGAATCAGACGCCCGTCGGTGTTTCGGGACAGATGGCTGCGGGGATCAAAAATCCGGGCGGCATACAGGGAAAGATCCCACCCGCGGAAAATGCCGTTGGCGGCCAGGGCGTACTGCTGATGGTCCAGAGACAGATTCGGTATGTCCTCGGGGGGCAGCGGGTACCGGCCCGGAAAAAAATCACTGTTGAAGACCGGGTTTTTATCAAAACGGACTTCGTGAAGCACGATGGCGCTCAGATTCCAGGCACCGGTGTAGTAATCAAGCTTGGTCATGGCCACGGGCAGCCGCCGGTATTTGATGTCCACCAGGCCGGGTACCCGGTTATCGAGGGGGTTGAGGATATCGGTCACCCGCAGGTTGTCCGATTTTCCCCACACGACGATCTGCCGGCCGGTTTTAATATCCAGATGATCGGACAGACGGCCGGCGAGATAGGTCTCGTCCCATTCGAATTCATCTTCATAAAGATCAAGCAGCGCCTGGCTGTATGCGCTCCGGTCTTTTAACGCATAGGCGGCATCGTAAAAAGCGTGTCCGCTGACCCTGGCTTTCCAGCGGCCGATGGTCGCGTCGCTTTCCAGAGCCATCGTGGTGCGCAGCATGGAAAGGCCGCGATCGTCCGGCGCATTTTTTTCAGGGGCGTGATGGGCCACATTAACGGCGGCCGACAGCCCGATACGGCCACGCAGCGTCAGCCAGGGCGGCAGCCGCCGTTGCTTTTCGCCCGCCGGTGGTGTACCTGTTTTTTCCGCTGGCTGGTCAAATCCGGAAATAACCTCATCCAGCGCCTGGCCGCCTGCCGGCACCAGGGTGGCAGAAAGAAGCAGCATCAGAACAACGGTCAGGTATCGGGTGACCAGAAATCGTAACTTCACGGCTTATAATCCTTTTTCCAGGCGACGAACGGTAAACAGATCATCGTCAATCGGCCGGTTAAACTGAATATCCGACCACTTCATAACGGTCTTGTGCAGCGTTACCTTGTTTTTCGTGGTTTTCATGCGAAACTCGGTAGACACCCAGATGCCGTCAATCTGTTTAATGCCGCGCATTTCCTGATATTTGATTTTTTTCCCCTCTTTCAGCCAGTGAACCGCCCGGATACCCATGAAAATATCCTGGCGGATAAAAAGGACGGATTTTGTGTATCCATATCGCGCTTCGACCTTTTTGTTCACCGGTACCGCCTCGATAAGCCAGACTTTGTGTCCGTCGACCTTCCCCTCTTTGAGCAGGCGATACCGCCATTCATCCAGTACCCGCCGGGTAATGTCAGCATAGGAAAAATCAGACCCCATAAAGGCCGATGACTTGTCTGACGTGGCAATGCGTTTGGTCTTGTGCAGATCCGGCAGGTATAGCCACTGGTCATCATCGCGGGCGCCCTCGTAATAGTCATAAGTGAGAAAACCGGTATTCCTGACATCGGCCGGCGAAATAAAGAACTGCAGTTTCCAGGTGTCCTTTCCCTTGTCCTTGTTAAACACCTTCATCTGACGAATGCGGCGGTTGTCTTTTCTGTCGATCAGGACCATTTCAACGTTTGCCGTCAGGCTGTCCCCATCGTTTCTGGCATCCACTTTTTCCATGATTTCCCGGGCGGTCATTGCCTCGGCCGTGGCCGCCATGACAAAAAGCAACATGCCTGCGATCAATATGCCGGTTATTTTCTGCGGTGACTGCATTGTTTTTCTCCCCGATTAAATTTTATCATCAAATACGTGATTCTATTTTTTTCCTGAATGATTCAGCATTTTTTCAGCGGACAGTGCCATGAGTGCCGGCCCCAGAAAAAAGTCACCGATCAGGGCCAGAATAATGGCCACGCCGATCAGCAGGCCAAAATTGAATATATTGTTCATGGTGGCAAACATGAAAATAAAGAAACCGATGGAAAGCACGATCGATGTGGTCAGCATGGCCCGGCCGGCCGTGTGCAGCGTACGGCCGATGGCTTCACGGACATCTCCTTTTTCAAGGTAGTATCTTTTAAAGTTATAGATGAAATGAACGGTATCATCCACGGCCAGGCCGATGGCAACCGACGCCACCATCATGGTGAACATATCCAGCGGAATGTTAAACCAGCCCATCAACCCCATGACAATCAGGATCGGGCCCAGATTGGGAATCATGGCAATCAGACCAAGGCGCAGATTACCGATGAGCAGAATCATCATGATGGTAATAACGATCAGGGCAATGCCGTAGCTTTGCGCCGCAGAATACATGGTGGCGTAAAGAATCCGGGCAAAAAGTGCCATAACGCCCGTGGTGGTGATGCTGACCGGCCTCTTCTCCGGCGGGAGTGTGGCGAACACCTGCTCGAACCGCTGTTCGATGGCCTTGATAAAGGGGACATAAGACAGGGCGTCGCGCCAGGGGACCTTGATGGTAATGCGTGCCTTTTGAAACCGGCTGTCGACCACATCCTGCAGGTCGTCCGAACCGGAGTTTTCAAAGAGCAGGAACTCCTGGGGAATCAACGCCCCGTTGTCCGGTATTCTGTATTTGTCCGGCCGGTTTTCATTGAGCGCCTTGTGAATCTCTTTTAAAATGGAGGTGACGGCAATCGTTTTGCCGACAAAGAGGCTGTCTGTTTTAAACTGTTCCAGATCTGTCACCAGCCCGTCGAGGGCAAGCAGCAGGTCCCGGTCGTAGAGACCGTTTTCTCTGCCGGTATCCAGCACCATTTCCAGCGCCACGCTCCCCCGCAGGTGATGATCAATGCTCTCGGTGGCTGTGCGCACGGGAAGATCCTTCGGCAGCCAGCTCAACAGATTGTGGGAGAAATGCAGTCTGGGAAGGCCTGACAACGCGATGACGATTCCTGCCAGAGAGATGATCAAGATCAACCTGGATCGACGGATGGTGACATCGGTCACCCAGTCGAGAAAGCGGTCGAACCGGGGCGCCGGGCGGTCCGGATCGAGGGCCTTGTCTTTCAAGGGGAAGATGGCCAGCAGCGCCGGCAGCAGGATGAGGGTGTAGAAAAGCGACAGGATGACCCCAATGGCGGAGAACAGCCCCAGATCGGCAATGGGCGCCACCTTGGCGGCGGCAAAGGATGCCAGCCCCGCCGCCGTGGTCAGAGACGTCATGACAATCGCCAGTCCGGAATGGCCCAGGGCATGGACAATGGCGTCGTTTTTGCTGCTGTCCGTCCGCAGGTACTGGTAAACGAGTGAGAGAACATGGACGCTGGCGCCGACGCCCACGGCCAGCAGAAAAGAGGGCAGAATCGTGGTGGGTGTTTTGAAAAAAATGCCCAGCCGGGCCATCAGCCCCAGGGTGCTGGCCAGGGTCAGGGCAACGATGAACAGCGGTATCACCACACCGGATATTCTCCGGAACATGAAAAACAGACAGATACCGATGGTCAGAACAGCCAGTCGCAGAAAGCGTTTCATGTCTGTCATCATCATCAGTTTCACCGTATGGGTCACCGCCGGGCTGCCGGCCATCCGGATCCTGAAATCCGGGCGGTTGAATTCCTTGACCACTTCTCCGGCCACACGAACCATTTCCGCATTTTCTTCATCAGTCAAATAGGCCGGTGCCTTGTCTGCGTCGTTCCCGGCCGGTACGGCAGCGACTTCCCCCTCTTCGGAAGGTGCCGCGTCAAACCCGGCCAGATCATCGCTCTCTTTTGCACCGACAGCGGAATAGGTGTCGCTTTTCAAAAGAACGGTGGTAAAGGTGCCGTCCTCCGAGATGAGCATATTGGTATAATTCGGGTTGGACATTACCCGGCTTTTAAATGCCGTCAGCTCTGTTTCATTTTCGGGAAAATCAACCAGCAGATCGTCAACCCGCAGGATATCACCATCACCCCGGGTGTCGCGGGCATTGACCAGGGAGGTAATATCCGAAATATGGGGGACCCGGTCTTCAAGCGCGGCATGAAATTTTTTCAATTTTTCCAGAAACGGCCGGCTGAAAACAGTATCACTCTCGATGGCCAGTACCAGCAGGTCATCCCGCCCAAACTGGTCCCGAAAGGAATTGTAATTCATTAAAATAGTATCATCGGGCCGCAGCAGCCCCTCGTTGGACGTATCAATGGTGAGGTACCGGATCTGTGCGGCCAGGACAATACTCACAGCAAGGATAATCAGCAGAACGGGAATGCGGAACCGGATGATCCATCGGGTCTGGGTGATAAACAGGGCGTCAATCCGTTTTTTTCTGGCGGTCATTTTGCGCTTTCCAAAATAAGGGTTAAAGGGTTGTTTTCCGGTTGGTGTCGGAAATGCCATGTAGAAAAGTATGGATAATCATCTCCGTATAAGCGGCCAGGTCGACCCCGGCCGCTGCCCGGGGGGATACCTTTTCCATGACCGGCGCAAAGATATATCGGGATGCCATAAGCGCAACCAGCATGGGGCCGATACCGGTCGGCGGGATTTCCCGGCCGGTCTCCCCGGCCAGCGGCCGGCATATTTTTTCATCGATAATCCCCAGCATCTTTCTGGCCCAGCTCGCCTTGTGATCGATGATCTCCGGGTCATCATGGGGAAGTTCGGTAATGGTGACCAGCAGGTAATCCCTGTGATGGTCGAAATAATCAATGGCGCATCGGATAAACTGCGCCATCCTGTCGCGCCAGTCACCCGGCCCCGATAATTTTTCACCGGCAATATCCAGATACCCGGAGAAGAAGGTATCGAGGATTTCCTTGAGGAGTTCTTTTTTAGACCCGAAGAAATAATTGATCATGGCCAGGTTAACCCCGGCCGTAGCGGCAAGTTCCCGCAGCCCGGTTTCGGCGTACCCTTTTCTGGCAAACAGGGATACCGCAGACTGGATGATCCGGTCTTTTGATTGCGGATGCCGGATATTTTTGTTTTGAGCCCTGTGCATGGGATTCACACGCCCCGGGGTTGTAATCAAACGTTTGTTTAATATTTTTTATTATAACCCCTCCACGCCTGAAGTCAACCGGTAAAAAACCGGCCGGTCCCTCCGGCTGAATAATATCCATTGATTTTAACTCGGGGGCCCATTATGGCATTTCAAACAGCCGGTAAAATTGGGATGAGAAGTCGGCGGGCCGGTGGAGTCCCCGGTGGGAGCGTGACATTCGCGGCAGGCGGCATCTTCGGTCACATCCTGGTGAATATCCGGAAAATTTTTCACCGACGGGCCATGCAGACCCAGGTAATGGCCATAGGCACAGCCGGTGAGAATGGTCAGGGCCATGCCGAGCAAAGCAGTTTTAAAGCGGCGCATGGTTTTTTCCGTTGGTGGAAGTGTCTTTGTTGATGGGGTTGTCTTCATTGAAACGATTTCCTCCATACGGCCGTTGTTGAGAAAAACGACCGGCGGCCGTGTCCAGGCCGGCCCTGTCTGGACGTGGGTTTACCGGTCGGTGGCTCGGTACTTTATTTGGCACGGTTTCTGTCATGTCCCCTGAATCAGAAGCCCGGTCAGGTATGTACAGGTCACCATCAGGCATTCGATGTCCAGGTAGCGGTCGGCGGTTTCATCGTACAAAAAATTGGCTGTGGCCGGCATGATATCGTCGGCGTCGTTGAAGGTAAATGTGACCGGAATGCGGGGAAACGCCATAAATTGCATGCTCAGATCAAAGGCCGGCATCTGGATGTCGTGGCCGCCCACCATCTGACATCGGGCACGGAGAAGGTCCAGCCTGCCTGAAAAGGCCGATTCGATAATTTTATTGGTATTGGCGGTAAAACTGGAAAAAAGCGGCCCGCTGTCGGAAAGTTCCCGGAAAGTGATCAGCCGGCGGGCGCTGTTTACGATCCGGTCCGGGCACATGGCAAGATACCGGCACAGGGCGAGTTTGACGGCAATGGTGAGCGTCTCCCCGTCGGCGGCATGGACCCCGGCAGATGAAAAGATGAGCTGCCGGTTGAAAAAGGGAAGGCACAAACCATCCCCTGTCAGCTCGGCGCCGAGGATTTCGGTTTTTCCGGCAAAGCTCCGGTCCCGGATGTCGGCCAGGCAGGTCACATATTTTTCATCGAACGATGGGCGGTATGTCATTGTTTATTCCCGTTAAAAAATGCTACTGGAGATATCACTATGTGTGACCATACACCTTTTTGCCCGATGATGGCAACCCGGACGTTGATCCGACAGAAGTCCGGTAAAATAGCAGCGTTCCCGGCCGGTCCCATGCCGGCCGGTCCGGCGTGCATCCGCCTTGACAAACCGGGGACCGGGGCCGTATTCTCAACAAAATCAAGGACAGACCGCGATATAATTCGGTCTCGAAATGGAAAGGAATAAAATGGGCGCCATCCCGATCATTAACATTGATGCGTCGTCCCCCCGGGCGCGGGGACAGGTCTATGGTGAGGCGGCGCGGCCATCCATTCATCAGATTCTCGGCGTTTACAGGGAACTGTTCGGCGAAACCGCCGGGTGCACCTGGAAGGCGATTGTATCGTTTCTCGGTCCGTATATTCAGCGGGCCACCGCTTTTGCGCCGGACCTGGTGGAAGAGATCCGCGGGATTGCCCATGGCGCCGACCTGGCCTTTGAGGAAATTTTCGCCATCAATGCCCGGTCGGAAATCCTGCTCGATCTGGGCATCCGTACTGCTGAATGTTCCGCCCTGGCCGTTTTGCCCGGATCGACCCGCGAAGGGGCGACCCTGCTGGCCCAGAACTGGGACTGGCACGAAGATGTTCTGCCCTGTCAGGTAATTTTGAAAATCGGGCACCGCGATGGCCGCCCGCCGCTGGTGACATTCACCGAAGCCGGCCAGGTGGCCAAACTCGGCATGAACGGAGCGGGGATCGGCCTGACGGTTAACAACCTCGGGCCGGACCGGACCCGGCCCGGCGTCCCCTGGATACTGGTCGCCCGCCGTATCCTCGAAGCGACCCACCTGTCCCAGGCGATGGGATATGCCCTGGGCGCGCCGGTGGCCCACAGCATGAATTTTCTCATCGCGCATGAGGAGGGCGAGGCGGTGGATATCGAAACCGCCCCCGGCGACAACCGCATCCGGTTTGCCGGCGGCACCCCGCTGGCCCATACCAACCACTACATATTCTCAGGGCAGGGGCTCAAGGACCAGGAAACCGAAAACGTCAATGCGTCGACCTATATCCGCCTGCACCGGCTTGAAAAACGCCTGAAAGACGCAGCGGGGAGCATCGATGTGCCGGTGGTTCAGGAAATCCTCAAGGATCATTTTGACTATCCGTTTTCCATCTGTGCCCATAACTGCGTGCAGATTCTGCCGGATGAACTGCCCATGACCACCGGTCTGTCGATTGTCATGGATTTGACCAGTGGGCGGATATGTTATACCCAGGGCCCGCCCTGCTGCAATCCGGTCAACCAGATGGATCTGTCCGCTTTCCTGGAAGCCGCGGGGGGCGATCCGACTTAAAAGAGAGTACCGGATATTTTCCGGAAGTAAATTAAATCCCGGCCGACGCCGCCGTCTTCAAGCGGCGGGCAGATGCCGATAAAATAAAGGAAAGAATACGTAACAGATGACAACCGATACGAAGAAAATCATATTTACCATGATGGGCGTCAGTAAATTTTATGATAAAAAACCGATCCTTGCCGACATCTCGCTTTCCTATTTTCTGGGGGCCAAAATTGGGGTGCTGGGGCTGAATGGCTCGGGGAAATCAACACTGCTGCGAATCATGGCAGGTGAAGACAAGGCGTTTAACGGGGAAGTCCGTTTATCAAAAGGGTACCGCGTGGGCTATCTAGAACAGGAGCCCGTCCTCGATGATGCCCTCACGGTTCGGGAAATTGTGGAGCAGGGCCTTCAGGAGGAGGTGGCGCTGTTGAAAGAATACGATCAGATCAACGAAGCTTTCAGCCAGCCCATGAGCGACGACGAAATGGATAAACTGATCGAGCGGCAGGGAGAGGTACAAAACAGAATCGATGCCCGGGATGCCTGGGAACTGGACGCCCGGCTTGAGCTGGCCATGGATGCCCTGCGCTGCCCGCTGGGCGACACGCGGGTAAAGGTGCTTTCCGGTGGAGAAAGACGGCGGGTGGCGTTGTGTCGGCTGCTGCTGCAAAAACCGGACATCCTGCTGCTGGATGAGCCCACGAATCATCTGGACGCCGAAACAGTGGCCTGGCTGGAGCACCATTTAAAAAACTATCCGGGAACGATTATTGCGGTGACCCATGACCGCTATTTCCTCGACAACGTGGCCGGCTGGATTCTGGAACTGGATCATGGGCAGGGTATTCCGTGGGAAGGCAACTATTCATCCTGGCTGGCGCAGAAACAGGCGCGTCTGAAAAATAAGGAAAAGCGCGAAAGCGAGCGCCAGAAAACCCTGGCCCGGGAGCTTGAATGGATCCGCATGTCACCCAAGGGACGCCGGGCCAAATCAAAAGCGCGTATCAGCGCCTATGAGGACTTGCTCAATAAAGGCGCGGAAGAAAAGGCAAAGGATCTGGAAATTTTTATTCCGCCGGGGCCCCGGCTGGGAGATGTTGTGATCCGAACGGAGAAGATATCCAAAGCGTACGACGACAAACTGCTCATGGCATCGCTGTCCTTTTCTCTGCCGCCGGGCGGCATTGTCGGTGTTATCGGACCCAACGGCGCCGGAAAGACAACCCTGTTCAACATGATTACGGGCCAGGAACAGCCGGATTCCGGAACAATACACGTGGGTGAGACCGTGAAGCTGGCGTATGTGGACCAGAGCCGGTCGGCGCTGGACCCGGAAAAAACCATCGTAGAAGTTGTGTCGGGCGGAAACGATACGATTCGGCTGGGCCGGCGGGAGGTCAATGCCCGGGCTTATATTTCACGCTTTAACTTTTCCGGAACCAGTCAGCAGAAAAAGGTGGGTATTTTGTCCGGCGGCGAGCGGAACCGGGTGCACCTGGCGATGATGCTTAAATCCGGCGGCAATGTGCTGTTGCTGGATGAACCCACCAACGATCTGGATGTAAACACGATGCGCGCTCTGGAAGAGGCACTGGAAAATTTTGCGGGCTGCGCGGTGATTATCACCCATGACCGGTGGTTTCTGGATCGGATTGCCACGCATATTCTGGCCTTTGAAGGCGACAGCCGGGTCACTTGGTTTGATGGAAACTATTCGGATTACGAAGCGGACCGAAAGGCGCGCCTGGGCCACGATGCCGACCAGCCCCATCGCATCCGGTACCGGAATCTCACCCGGGATTAAGGAACAATAATGTAAAGAACGCGTAACCGGTCTATTTAATCCACGCCAGTACGTCTTTCTTTTTGGGCACCTTGCCCACCACCTTGACTTCACCGTCCACAATCACTGCCGGGGTACCGAAAACCCCGTAACCGGCAATAGCCATCATGTCGGTCACTTTTTCGATGGTCGCCGATATGCCGCATTCCGCGACCGCTTCCCGAACGATCTTTTCCGTTTTTTCGCAATTGGCGCACCCGGGGCCGAGTACTTTGATTTCCATGGGTAACTCCTTTTATTGATAAATGGTTTCGTTCCGCTTCGGGCGTAACCGTTTCCCCCGGCAGCGCCTGCATCCGTTTTACCGGAAAAATCCAGTTTTACGGATTTTACCGGATTCTGTCAATCGCCGTAAAAAAGCCGCCCGAAAGACGGCCCTATTTTTATGGGATTTTTGCTGGCCCCCTGAATCAAAGCAGCAGCACGGACGCCCCGGCGCCCACCAGCACCACCCAGAGGATATTCACCTTTTTATAGAGCGCCGCAAACGCGGCCAGCGTGATAAAAATGGAAAGCGGCGCCCAGTGGATGGCAATGGCAAAACGGATCGTCACGGCCAGAAGCAGACCGACGAAAGAGGCCAGAACGCCCCGCAGGCCGCGCTGCAGGTAGACGTTGTGTTCCAGACGGTCAAAATAGGGGACCACGAGCAGGAGCAGAAACAGTGACGGGGTGAAGATGAAAATCGTGCCGATGACGGCGCCGGGGAGTTTGGCCAGCAGATATCCGGCAAAGGTCGCCGTGATAACGATGGGGCCGGGGGTCACCTGGCCCAGGGCAATGCCATCCATCAGGGTCTGATGATCCATCCAGTGCCGGACGTCGACAATTTCGTGAAAGAGCAGCGGAATCGAGCCATAGCCGCCGCCAAAGGCGAAAAAATCGATTTTTACCATCAGGATGGAAAGGGAAAAAAGATCACGCCGGATAAAAAAAAGCAGCGTCACCAGACCGGCGGCGCAAAGGGCCAGGATCAGCGCCGGCCGGATGGCGTGCCGGGTTTTTTCGGGGGCGGTTGCGGCAGGCGGTTGACCCGTGGCACGGATCAGCGGCCGGTAAAAGACAAGGCCCAGGGCCGCGGAAGCCACAATGGCGATAATCGGGCTGCCGCCGACGGCCAGAAAACCCGCAGCAATCGCACAGAGAAGAATGTCCTGCCGGCCCTTGAGATAGCGGCGACCGAAATTGAGGGTGGCATTGGCCACCAGGGCGATGACAATGACCTGCAGGCCGGAAAACAGAGAAATCACCCCGGGCAGATCGTGGGCCCGGATATACAGAGCGGACAGCGTCACCATCAGAACAAAGGCGGGCAGGCCAAAAGCGACATAGGCGGCCACCGCCCCCCAGGGCCCGCCGGCGCGCAGGCCGGCATAAGCGGCCGCCTGCATGGCGGTGGCCCCGGGAATGGTCTGGCAGAGGGCGACACCCTTTTTAAAGGAATCTTCTTCGACCCAGCCTTTATCCTTGACGGTCATCTGGCGGATATAGGCAACCATGGCCGGGCCGCCGAAGGCTGTCAGGCCCAGGCGTAAAAATGCCGCAAAGATACGGACGGGCGGGGCCGGGTACTTTGTCATGGTTGCGAGGCGCCTTTATCTTCAGGTGAAATTTGCTTTTCAGAATTTCGTGGAGAAGCATTAGACCGTTGGCCACACGGTGTCAAGACCTGTATCCGTCTGTACGACGACGACCAGTGGAATAAAGATAAAAGATTGCTTGCCCGACGGGAAATGGCCTGATAAAAAAAATCATCGCACAACCACCATAAAGACCAATCCGGTTCATTAAACTTCAGATAAAGGACTGCGCAATGCTGTCAATCTCAGGGCTTGTTTTTACTTAT
>CAZNZW010000015.1:29863-32950 GCA_964577615.1 uncultured Desulfobacterales bacterium
ACTTCAGATAAAGGACTGCGCAATGCTGTCAATCTCAGGGCTTGTTTTTACTTATGTGATGACACCCGTTTGTGACTGCATGTGACGCTGTTAAAACGTGGCGCCGAACCCAAATCCAAACCGGATGCGGGGAGATATCACCGGGTCCGGCGGCTCGTGTCTGATTTCCGTGGGAGCGATGGTCAGATAGCGGTATGGATGTTGGCCGATGAGGCGATTTTCGGTGCCCGTCACCCGGCCCACCACGATGATCCGGTCTCCTTTTTTGTAAATGGCCGGATCAAGGAAGGTGTGCGAAACAATAAGAAAACGGCCTTCGGAATGATCGTTATCCTGAACCCGGTTGAACGCGTCCAGGGCCAGCTGCAGAACCGCCAGCTCCGTGAAGTTTTCCCGGGTCGTTACGGCAATGATTTTGCCGCCCAACAGCACGGTCTTCCCGATACCGTCTGCCGGATGCTGGTGCAAGTCGGAAAAAGTACCGTGATACGTAACGGTGTTGCGGGCCTTGCGGGAAATACCGGTTGCACATCCGGCCAGCAGCCCGATTGAAAGAATAAACACCAAACTCCTTACAGCCATCCGGCGCTGTAACAATTGCGACGCTTTCGGCATATCATTTCTCCTCGGGCAGACGATGTTACCAGCGCCGGTGACGGCGGTGAAGATACCGCCCGTATGCCGATCCATGAAAATAAAACGGCCGGCGCCAGCCATAGAACGGATCATCCCAATACCAGAATGGATCATCGTCCCAGAAGGGATCTCCATAAGGGAATCGGTAGCGGTTCTCGATCGGTTTATACTGAGGCCATAGATGGATTTCCCGGGCCGTCAGTTCGAGATAGGGAACCGGCGACCGGTCATCTTTGTCAATCGAGCTGCCGACGACCTTTCCGGCCACGGTGACCTGACGATCTTTGGTGTAAATTTCAGGATCGAGAAATTGCGGCGTGGTGACAAGCAGCCGCCCCCGGGAACGGTCCCGGCCCCCCGGCTGGCCGCCGAGGTGAAGGGGGGCCTGTAAAAGGGTCAGGCGGGTCCGGTTGGGTTCGTTTTCCACCTTGAGCACATACCCGCCGACAATGACGGTTTTCCCCCGATAGGCGTCTGCGTGGCTGATCAGTGTGGGAAACGGCGGCGTGGCAACGGCATCGTGCCGTACCTGGCGGGACATGACCGAGCAGGAAGTCGTCAGCAGCACGGCCAGCAAAAGGGCGAATGCAGTTTTCATCAGATAAAAATCCTTTCTGAATGGACGACCATTATCGGTATCTACCGGATATCCGAATATCCTTACCCCTAAATATGGTGATCCAGCATCCGCGCGTCAAGTCAGGTGGCCGGAAAACGCCTACTTCACCCGCCCTGCCGCCCAGCGTTCGTACGGCCGCCAGTAAAACTCACGGATTTTTCTTCCCGCCCGGCCCAGAAATTCGCCGGTGGTAACGATCAGGCTGTAGAGCACGGGGACCACGACCAGCGTCAGAAAGGTGGCGATGAGCAGACCATAGATGACCACAATGGCCATGGTGCGCCACCACTGGGTCGATTCGCTCACCCAGGAGATCGCCATGACATGAAAATCGTAGGAAACCCCGGTAACCATGGGGATCAGCCCCAGAACGGTGGTGACAGCCGTCAGCAGCACGGGTCGCAGGCGGGTGGCGCCGGCAGCCACCAGGGCGTTGGTGAGGGAATATCCCCGTTCGCGGAGCTTGTTGGTGTAGTCGATCAATACAATGGCGTTGTTGACCACCACCCCGGCCAGGGAGATCACCCCCACCCCGGACATGATGATCCCGAAGGGAGACCGGATCATGGTCAGGCCAAGAAAGACGCCGCCCAGGGAAAGGATGACCGAGGTCATGATAATGAGCGGCTGGGCCACCGAGTTAAAGAGCGTCACCAGGGTCAGAAAGATCAGAAAAACAGCGATCATAAACGCCTTTACCAGGAAATCCTGCGATTCCTGCTGGGATTCGGACTCTCCGGTGAACTCGAGCTGGTATCCGGGCGGCAGGGGCAGACCGGCCAGCATTTTCTCGCAGCGGGCGCGCACCACGGCGGCCGGCGCCCGGTTTGTATCCACATTGGCCTTGACGGTCACCGTGCGCTTATGATTGACCCGCGTTATATCGCCCAGATTTCCAACGTAATCGACGGCGGCGATGGCCGTCAGCGGTAGAAGCTGGCCGGTGGGCGTGGGAATCATCAGCTGCCGCAGCACATCGGTCACGTTGCGGTTGGCTTTGGCCAGCCGCACAACGATATCATAATCATCGTCCCCCTCGCGATAGGTTGACACATCGAGCCCGTTGTACGCTGTTTTCAGGGCAAAGCCCACCATGTTGGTGGAAAGGCCGAACAGGGCCGCGCGCTGCCGGTCGATGCGCACCCGGATGGACGGCAGGCTGGCCACGTAATTATTGCGGATATCCTCAACCACGGGCACCTTGGCAATAACGGATTCAACCTGACCGGCCAGTCGGCCCAGGATCCGGAAATCATCTCCGGAAATTTCGATATTGATCGGAGCGCCCGTCGGCGGGCCCTCTTTGGATTCGTCCACGGTAATCCTGACCCCGGCAATCTGCCTGACCCGCCGGCGGATCTCCTCCAGATCGCGGGCCGACGGGTGATCCCGGTCTTTCAGATCGAGAAACTGAATACCGACGTGATTGGGCAGGTTGCTCTGGAAGTTTGACGCGCCGCCGGTCGCCCGCGCCGAACGGGCGAAGACATGCTCGACATTGTCCATGTCGCCGGGGCCGGAAAATGTTTTCCCATCGGCCTTTTTGTGCGTTCTAACGCTGAAGGCCGCCTGATATTCGCTGTCGGTGGGGTACAACGCACTGTCTTTTCCGGCACCGACAATGGCCACTTCCACCTGCCGCACAATCCGGTCAAGATATTCCAGATCAGCCCCTTCGGGCGTATCGATATTGACATAGGCGCTCTTCGGATCGATGCTCGGGAAAAATTCCACCGGTTTTTCCAGACCCACAAAAAGCAGCCAGACCTGCACCAGCACCACGAGAAAGGCGAAAGAGAACAGCATGGTCAGCACCCGCCGTCCCAGGGCGG
>CAZNZW010000015.1:33050-53899 GCA_964577615.1 uncultured Desulfobacterales bacterium
ACCACGAGAAAGGCGAAAGAGAACAGCATGGTCAGCACCCGCCGTCCCAGGGCGGCCTGCAAAAACCGGCTGTAGGCGGTTAAAATCACCCCCCGGATATCAACCGGCTGCTCGCCGGACAGGGAAAGACTGTCGGCGCTGACGGCATGCCCGCCGGCTGTTCGCGGCGCCTTCATGAAAAAAGCCGCCAGAGCCGGATTAATCACCATGGCCACAAAAAGACTCGACGTCAGGGTCACGATGAGGGTGATCGGCAGATATTTCATGAATTCTCCCATGATTCCCGGCCAGAAAATCATGGGCAGAAAGGCCACCAGCGTGGTGATGGTCGATCCGATCACCGGCCAGGCGACTTCTCCCGTGGCCCGCATGGCCGCCTGGATTCGGGGCACCCCCTGCTGCATATACCGGTAGATATTCTCAACAATGACGATGGCGTTATCAACGAGCATGCCCAGGGCCAGGGTCAGGGAAAAGAGCACCACCATATTCAGCGTAATGCCCAGCACGTAAAGCACGATAAACGACAACAGCATGGAAAACGGGATCGCCATGGCCACCAGCAGGGCGTTGAGCGGCCCCAGGGCAAACAGCAGGACCCCGGCAACGAGGATCAGGCCGGAGATAATATTGTTTTCCAGGTCCGCGACCATGCGCCGGATCTGCTTGGCCTTGTTCATCAACTTGGTGATATCGGTACCCGGGGGCCAGGCCGGCTGCCGGGCGGCGATTAACCGGTCAATCTGATCGCTGATGGCGATAATATTTTCGCCGACCCGCTTTTTCACGGAGATCGTCACGGATTGGCGGCCGTCCAGCCGGGTGCGGCTGTCTTCTTCCTTGAAACCGTCAACCACCGTGGCCAGATCCCTGAGGTAAATCGGGCGGCCCTTGAATGTGCCCACCACCAGCCCGAACAACTCCTCGGGCGTACTGAACTCGCCGGGCACCCGCAGCTGATACCGGCCGTCGCCGAGGGTGATGGCCCCGCCCGACGTATTCTGGTTTTCACTGGCCACCACCTGCTGGAAGCGGGTAATGGGAATGCGGTAGTAGGCCAGTTTGTCCGGGTCGACCTCGATACGGATTTCCCGTTCCAGCCCCCCGGAGACTTCGGCCTCCAGTACGCCGGAGATCGCCTCGATATCATCGGCCAGGTTGTCGGCGATTTTTTTCAAACAGGCATTGCCGCAGGTACCGCTGATCGAAAAGACCACGATGGGCAGTTCAGAAACATTGACTTCAAAAACAGCCGGATCGTTTTCCAGATCAGACGGCAGCTCTCCCCTGGCGTCGTCCACCTTGTCTTTGACTTTGGTCAACACCTCGTCGATATCGGTGCCGGGAACAAACTCGATGTTGATCTGGGAAACGCCTTCGGCACTGACCGACTGGATTTTTTTAACCCGATCCAGCCCTTTCAGTTTTTTCTCAATGGGGATGGTAATCGATGTTTCGATATCGGCAGACGACACTCCCTTGTAGCGGGTGGAAACAAACACGTTGGGAATCGTGATGTCCGGCGAACTTTCGCGGGGCAGGGACAGGTAGCAATAGGTCCCGAAAATAAGGATCATCACGGCCAGCACCATCACGCTGATCCGGTTTTTGACGGCGGCATCGGAAACGATCATCGATCAATCTCCTCGATCCGACGGACCTGGCGAACCACATGGACCCGGTCCCCGTCATGAACGGCACGCTGGCCCACGACAATGACCGCATCGCCTGCGGAAAGGCCGCCGGCCACCTGAACCCGCCAGCCCTCCTGGATATCCAGGGTCACTGGACGCGCCTGGGCCCGGCCGTCCCTGACCACATAAACGATCCGGCCGCCGGCTCTGGCCAGCGTGGCATACAGCGGGACCACCAGGGCATCGGGCACGGCTTTTTTAATGATTTCAACCCGAACGAACATACCCGGTAAAATCGCCTGTTTCGGATTGTTTACCTCGATAAAGAGATCGTACAGCCGCGCCTGCATATCGGCGGCACGGGAAAGAAAATATTTTTTCCCCTGGAAAATCCGTCCTCCCAGAGCAGCGACTTCAATATTGAAATGATCGATCCTGCGTACCGCCGCCACATCCGATTCGGGAATTCCCACCCGGACCTTGACCCGATCGAGCTGAAGAATCTCGGCCACCTGCTGACCCGGGTTGAGAAAACGGCCCGGTTCGGCATCGAGCCGATTCACCACGCCGGCGGCCGGCGCCCGGATCCGGCAGCGATCCGCGTTCAGACGGGCGGTATCCATGGCGGCCTTGAGCGCATTGGCCCGGGCAACAATATTATCGAGCTGGGCCTGGGTGGCCAGTTTTTCCCTGTGCAGACTCTGGATCCGTTTCAGTGTCTTGCGGGCCGACTCATAATCGGCCCGGGTCTGGGCCAGGGCGTTGTCGTAATCGCGCGCATCGATCAGGGCCAGAAGCGTCCCTTTTCGGACCCGCTGTCCCTCGGTAACTTTTTTGCTCACGATCCGTCCCCGGACCTCGGCAGTGATATCCAGCTTCACCCAGGGATCCACATCTCCCGGCAGCCGGATCCGGTCCTGGATGGGTGACGGCGCCATCTCAAGGGTGATCACATTCAGCGCCGGCCGTTCCTTTTTCAGCGCATGGGCTTTTTCCGCTTTCAGCGCCGCCTTTTCCGCCGTTATCCGCATATAAAGCATGGCGATGGCCACGAGCAGAAGCAGGAAAAACAGCCAGGGGATGATCCCCCAGATGCGCCGGGACCACGTGGCGGCCGGTGTGGGAACGTCTATTTTATCTGAAACCTGTTTGTCGTTCATGAAAAATGACTCCTTTACTGACCAGCGGACGGGTCTGGCAGCCGGTGACGCACATGGTCCAACAACCGGCCGGTGGCCCGCTCAATTTTTAAAAGGGCCAGGCGGCCGGCCAGAATCGCTTCGGTCCATGCCCGCTGCGTGGTGACCAGCAGCGTGTTGGCGTCAATCACATCAACGCTGTTGGCCAGACCCATTTCGGACTGGCGGGTCACCGCCTTGTAATTTTCCCGGGCAAAGGTCAGCCGGTCAGCCAGCGCCGCAATCGTGCTTTTACGGGTCACAAAATCAAGATAGGCGGCATCAACTTCGACAGATATGCCTTTTTTCAGGGCCGATACGCCGAGATCCGCCTGCCGCCGGCGGGAAAGGCTCTGGTTCAGCTCGGCTTTGCGCAATCCACCGTCAAAAAGTGCAAACTGCAGGCTCACCTTGGCCCACAACTGGTCTTTGATCGGTGACAGTGAATCCGGATCCGCATCCGGGCGGGCCCAGACGCCTTCGATGCCGATGCGCGGCCACCAGGCCCCTTTGGTATAACGCACTTCATCCGCCGCCATGGTCCGAACCAGCTTAAGGGCCTTCAGGTCGGTTCGGTGTGCCATGGCTTCCTGTTTAAGCTGCACCGGATCGAATTCGGGAAAGTTTTGCGGGGAAAGATCGGGAACCATCAGCGGGGCCGTTGCCGGCACCCCGGTCAGGCGGTCCAGCGAGGACCGGGCCAGCTTGAGGATGTTGGCGGCCTGGACGTGCTCTGCCGTGGCGCCGGACAATTCGGCCCGGGCACGGTAGAGATCGGTCTGAGTGGCGTCCCCCATTTTCAGGCGGGTTTCCACGGCTGTTTTGTAGGTGTGAAGACGGTGGACATTGGCCGCCGCGATTTCCAGATTTTTCTCTGCCTGTAATGTTTGATAGTAGACTTCGGCCACCTGTATCAGGAGCTCTCCCTGCCGGTCGGCCAGGGTCAGATGTTCTTTTTTGATTGCCGTCCTGCTGATATCAAGGGCGATCAGTTCCTTGCCGTTCAGCGTGACCGACTGGTCGAAACGGAGCCCGTAATCCGAGGCCCATGCCGGCTGCACCGGCCGGCCGGCGATGGTTTTTTTTTCGCTGTAGCGGGTATAATCGCCAAAGGCCGAAAATCGGGGAATCAGCACCGACAGCGCCCGCTTCTTGTCCTGCTCGGCCACATAGAGCGCTTCTGCGGCCAGATTTACGTCTTCCGAACGGCTCAGCGCGTGCTGAAAAAGCATGTCCAGGGTGACCGGCGCCGGATTTTCCGCAGCTGTGGCAGTGAGCCCCCCCGAAAAAACCGCTATCACCAGAAACAGGACGATTCGTCGAAAATCCATACATGCTCCTATCTTTTTGCGGCCCCGGTTTCGGAATGACCGCGCCAGTCGGTTCCCGAATTGCCGCCTGAATCCGCTTGCGGGCGGGTCCGGATCGACGAGGTCAGGGTATTCAAATAGTAATCCACCTGCCATTTCAGGTCGAACCGCTCACCTCCCAGCAGATTGTGCAGCAGCAGGCCATCGATACAGGCGGTCATGTTCGTGGCGATCTGTTCGGCGTCCCGGGCAATTTCAGGTTTAAAAACGCCCGTGGAAATCCCGTCCAGAATCACATCGGTCAGGATCCGGCGGATACCGGCGGACATGTTATGGACCTGGTCGCCCTGGTGATATAACACCCCGGTCTCCACGATCATCTGCTCGTACACCTCGATGAACAGCCGGTTAAGCGATCCGTCGCCCCCCGTGCCGATATCGTTGACCAGTTCCACGGCCGCCCGTAATTTTTCGACCGGATCCGATTTTTGCGCCATCAGGTTGGTCATCCGCTGGATAATCTGATCGATCCACGCTTTAATGGCAGCGATAAAAACATCGGCCTTGCTCTCAAAGTATTCGTAGAGCGTACTTTTACCCACGCCGGCCGCCTCTCCAATCTGCTGCATGCTGGCCGTTGCATAGCCCTGCCTTGAAAAAACGATCAGGGCCGCATCTACAATCCGATTGAACTTTTCTTCTTTGTCGACAATCACCGGCGACATGGTAGAGCCCTTTATTATTTGATTCTGGCCCCGTTTTACCGACCAGTAAGTCTGAATGTATATATTCTATTGGATTTGTCAATTGTTTTTACGACCCACCGTTCGGTATAAATATCGGCCGGATACGGACAAGATGATATTTTAAAAGGTAACCGCATCAGAATCGACTTGCAATGATGCCTGTTTCCCGTTAAGAAGCATCATGACATCAGATATGGTTATCAATAATGCCAGACCCGCCCGGGCGGGTCTGGACCTCGCGCCGGTGGCGGCCCGGATCGCACAGGTTCAGCGCATATCAGGCGAAATTCCCTGGCACCCGGCCGGTAAAACCGATCCGTGGGATCACGTGGAAGCGGCCATGGGCCTGACTGTGGGCGGATATTTTGAATCCGCCCGGCGCGCCTTCAGGTGGTTGGCCGGGCAGCAGCTGGCCGATGGCAGCTGGTATGCCGCCTATCGCAACGGCCAGGCCGCCGATCGCACCCGCGACACCAATTTCTGCGCCTACCTGGCCGTGGGGCTCTATCATTTTTATCTGGGCACCGGAGATTCGGATTTTCTCGCCGAGATGTGGCCGACCCTCCGGTCGGCCATCGACTTTACACTGGGCCGGCAGGCGCCCGGTGGTGAAATTTACTGGGCGGTCAGCCCGGCGGGCCAGGTCGACAAAATGGCCCTTTTGACCGGATCGAGCGCCATCCACATGAGTCTGAAATGCGCCCGGGCCATTGCCGCGCGGCTCAATCACAAGGCCCCCGGCTGGGCCACGGCCCAGAAACGGCTGGCACATGCCGTCGCGCAGAAGCCCCACCATTTCAACATGACCAAATCCCGGTTTTCCATGGATTGGTTTTACCCGGTTTTATCCGGCGTCATCACCGGCCCGGCCGCGCGGCAGCGGATTGACCGGTTCTGGAAAAAATTCGTTGTCGAAGGCCACGGCGTGCGCTGCGTATCAGACAGGCCCTGGATAACGATTGCCGAAACCGCGGAGCTGATCTTAACGCTGGAAGCAATGGGCAGCCGGGCGCAGGCCCGGGTCTTGTTTGACTGGATTTACGAGCGACGGTTTTCCGATGGTGGGTTCTGGTGCGGCTACAGCGCCGACGATCTGGAGATATGGCCCGCAGAGCGCATGACCTGGACGGACGCGGCCATGCTGCTGGCCGCCGACAGCCTCTTCGACCTGACGCCTGCCGGCCGGCTCTTCAGGCATCGTTTCTGGGAAGCTGAACAGCTGTAAATACGAGAACCCCGCCAAGTGCCGCAATGCCCGCGCTGATCAAAAAAAGTGTAAAGACACTGACATACGCCGTCAGCCAGCCACTGAGATACACGCCGACCATGAGCCCCAGTCCATAGGTGACCGAATTGTTGACGGCCTGCGCCAGATTTTTTCCCGACCCCGGAGACAGCCGGTCCACATACAAAATACTGGCCATGTGAAAAACGCCATACGTGACTGCGTGCAGTACCTGGGAGCCGATGATCACCAATGGCGACACGGCCTGGAAAAGAATCAGCCAGCGGACAATGGCGGTTCCGAAGGCAAACAGCATGGCTTTTTCCGGGGAAAACCGGTGAAACAACCGCGCCGATATCACCATGACAAGGATTTCGGCGGCGGATGCCACGGCCCAGCTGACACCGATGAGGGTACCGCTGAACCCCAGCTTTTCCAGATGGATCGAAAAAAAACCGTAATAGGCCCCGTGGCTGACCAGCATCAAAAACGCACAGATAAGGAATGCGGTGAAACGCCCGGTAAAAAGCGCCCGGATACCGGCCCGGGTCACCGGTGGCGGCTGTTTTTGACGTGCCGGCAGGGCTGTTGCCAGTGCGGCCTGAAGCGTCGATCCGGCGAGGACCAGCGCCAGAATGATCTGAACCCCCCGGGAATCGATCACCCGTCCCAACAGGAGCACCACCAGAATAAAACTGACCGATCCCCACGCCCGTGTCCGACCGTAGCTGGCTTTGTCCTCTTCGAGGGCATCCATGGTCGCAGCTTCCAGGAGCGAAATGATGGGCGTGTAAAAAATTCCGTAAATCAGCGTAATGACCAGCATCGAACGAAAACCGGTCGTAAAAAGGTATCCTGTCCAGGCCACGGTTGCCAGGATATTGCAGGCCAGATAGATCGGTTTACGCAGTCGGGTGCGATCAACCAGCCCGCCCCATAAAATGGGAAACAGCACAATGGCCATGGACCGCACGGCCGATAAAACGCCGATTTCATACCCACTGAAACCGATATGAAAGCAATAGAGATTAAAATAGGGGAGCACGGCCCCCATGACGGCAAAGTAGAGAAAATACTGGGACCGGATAATGATCAGGGGCGAGCGAAAGTTCATGAACGGATATCCGTGGTCACTGTCGGCCATGCAATAACGCCGATTCGCTGAAAAACCAGCCGGCAACGTGGCCGATTCCAGCGGGCCGGGATCGCGTCAGCCAGTTCCGAAGGGCATCAAAAACAACGGGGAGCGCCGCAATCGAAGCGCTCCCCGCGAAAAAGGTATCCGCCGGTCTGAACGGATGGATCAGGCCCCGATTTCTTCCTTCACGCCGATGGCCATTTTAAAGAGGATCGTCAAAATAAACAGCCCCAGCGCCCAGATGGCCAGGGCAATCGTGGCCTCGGGAAGCGTCGGCCAGTATTCGGTGATATGGCCCAGGGGGTTGGGTACAAAGCCGCCGGAGATCATGCCCAGCCCCTTGTCGATATAGGTCCCGATGAAAGTGGCAACGCAGGCCACGATGAGGACCGATTCGTTTTTGCGGGTGACGGGATTGACCAGCAGGACAATGCCGATTGCCATGAAAACCAGGGAAGCGACCATCCACGGTGCGAGAAGGGTGTGCCCGGCCAGTCCGACATAGAGATATTTCAGATGTGCCATATGTTCCGGGATATGGCTGTAGAAGGCAACAAAAACTTCACAGAGGAAAAAGAAAACGTTGATGCAGATGGCATAGGCCACAATCTTGGCCAGGGATTGAATCTGTTCTTTTCCCGGGTCAAAATGGGTGGTCTTGCGGACAAGCAGGCAGAGCAGAATCAGAAACGCCGGCCCCGCCGCAAATGCCGATGCCAGAAAACGCGGGGCCAGGATTGCCGTCAACCAGAAGCCGCGGTCCGGCAGACCGCAATATAAAAACGCGGTAACTGTATGGATACTGACGGCCCAGGGAATCGACAGATAGATAAACGGCTTGAGCCATGCCCGGTAATGAACGCCCTGCCGCTCGGCTTCAAGAACATTCCAGCCGATGATCAGGTTCAGGAAGAGGTAACCATTCAGAACCACCGTATCCCAGAACAGGACCGACCGGGGAGACAGAAAAAGAAAAACATTGAAAATCCGCATGGGCTGCCCCAGGTCGACCAGAATAAACGTTACGCACATGACGACCGAAGCAATTGCCAGAAACTCCCCCAGAATGGTAATGCGGCCGAAAGCTTTATAGTCGTGCAGATAATACGGCAGCACAACCATCACGCCTCCGGCGGCCACGCCGACAAGGAAAGTGAAATTGGCAATGTAGAATCCCCAGGTGACGTCCCGGCTCATCCCGGTAATCCCGAGACCGAAGTCGAGCTGTTTCAGATAGACCAGAAATCCGATGCCGATGATAACCAGCAGGCCCGCCATCCACCCATAGTATTTTTTGGATCCTTTAAGGGCAAGTTCAAGCATGTTCACCTCATACGATATAATAAACGGCCGGGTCGGTACCCAGAGCCTGTTTGCGTCGAATGGTGTAATTATCCTTCAACAATTGTCTGACGTCCGAGTTCGGATCGTAAAGATCCCCGAAGACAAGCGCGCCCCCGGAAGCCTCAACGCAATAGGGCATTTTCCCCACGGCCAGCCGCTCGGCGCAGAAATTACACTTTTCCACCACGCCCTTGCGGCGCGTGGGGTACTGATCGTTCAGTTTTGCGATGCCGTTTCGCGGATCCCGGAAATTAAAACTCCGCGATCCATACGGACAGGCAGCCATGCAGAAGCGACAGCCGATGCAGCGGTGGTAGTCCATCAGGACAATGCCGTCAGAGGGCCGTTTGAAAGTCGCCTTGGTGGGGCAGACCCGGCAGCAGGGCGGATTTTCGCAATGATTGCACATGACAAGAAACGGCCGCTGCTCAACGGATTCACTGATGAACTGCCCTTCTTTGCTGGGAAAAGCGTGCGCGTATTCTTCTTCCCAGAGCCACTTGATCTCGTGGTGCTTGTTTTCAAAATTCGGTACGTTATGCGCCTGGTGGCAGGCCCTGATAATCGGTTCCAGATCAGCCGCTGAATGAAACCGCCGCGTATCAATGACCATGGCCCACTGTTTGGCTTTTAGGGCATTCTTCCCTTTTTCGGTCCGGGGGACGGCCGAATGGCCCGCTTCGCCGGCGAAGGCATTGAAAACCGGTTTGGCGCTCAGGCCCACCGCGGAGATCCCGAAAAGCTTTAAGATATTTCTTCTGGTCCGCTCCATTACTCCTTCTCCTTCGATCGGTCGAGGTGGCAATCCCAGCAATACGGCTTCACCGACGCATAGGTGTGGCATTTGTCACAGAAGTCCGCCTTGTTGGAATGGCAGTCGAGGCAGGTATTGGTCAGGCTCATGGTAAAAGTCTTGCCGTCGGCATTGACAAATTCCCGTTCCGCCTTCCGGACAACCGTATACCGCCATTTATCGAGCAGCTGCATATGGTTGGCATGCATATATTCGGTCGGCATGACACACTTCCCGGCCGCCTTGGCCTTGGCGGAGAGTACCGGTTTGGGAGCCGGGGCCCCCCTGCCCATGTTATACCACAGCGGAAAGGCGAATATGACCAGAAACGCAACGATCCCGGCTATGATCCACTTTTTATCATTCATCAGCCGCTTCCTCCTTGGCCTTGTCCTCGGAATCGGCTGCCACATTGGGCAGCGGTTCCAGCCTCAAATCGGTTTCTCTTTTCTGCTCTCCCGGGAGAATCAGGGCATTGCCGACCATCTCGTGGATTCCGGTCACATCCATTTCCGGAACCCAGTACTCCATCAGGGGCGGCAGGGCCGCCCGGTCGATGGCACAGATACAGGCCAGCATGTTGGCGCCGTATTTCTCATGGACATATTTGACGGCATTGGCCCGGGGCATGCCGCCGGCCATGCGCAGCTCCATATCCTCACCGGCATTGAGCCCGGAGCCGCTGCCACAGCAGAAAGTCTGCTCCCTTATGGTATTGGCCGGCATTTCATAGAAATGGTTGCAGATATTATTGATCACATAACGGGGCTCTTCAAGAAAGCCCATTCCCCGGGACGGGTTGCACGAATCATGGTAGGTGACCTTGAGGTGATCGTTGCGGGACACATCCAGGTCGAGCTTGCCGTGTTTGATCAGGTCTGCCGTAAATTCGACAATATGGACCAGCTTGGTGGAACTGGCGTTTTCGAATTTGGTCCCGGTGATGGGGTTGACCGGCTCTTCGAGAAAATCCGCCGGCCCGTTCATCGTATCCATATACTGATGAATCACCCGCCACATATGACCGCATTCTCCGCCAAGAATCCACTTTACTCCCAGACGCTTGGCCTCGGCATACATCTTGGCGTTGAGGCGTTTCATGGTTTCGTGAGAAGTAAAAAAACCAAAATTTCCGCCTTCGGATGCATACGTACTCCAGGTGACATTCAGATCGTATTTTTCTTTCAAAAAGTGAAAGAGCATGAGGTAGCCCATGCAGGTATACGTCCCCGGATCGGCGAATACGTCTCCGGATGGCGTAATAAAAAGGATATCCGCCCCCTTTTTATTAAACTGCGGTTCCAGCTGGAGCCCGGTCACCTCTTCAATGTCGTCCACGAAAAATTCGATCATCTCTTTGAACGCATGGGGCTGGATGCCGAGATGGTTCCCCGTCCGGAAGCAGTTGGCCACCGGTGTGGCAATCCAGTCAATATTGAGGCCCAGCAGGTTGAGCAGCTCCCGGCCCATGATCGTGATTTCGGCCGTATCAATACCGTAGGGACAGAATACCGAACATCGCCGGCACTCGGTGCATTGAAAGAAGTAGCTCCACCACTCCCGAAGGACATCCAGCGTCATGGGCCGGCCGCCACCCAGGCGCCCCAGGATTTTACCGGCTTTGGTAAAATCGTTGCGATAGACCGAACGGATCAGTTCCGCCCGCAGTACCGGCATGTTTTTGGGATCGCCGGTACCGATAAAGAAATGACATTTATCGGCACAGGCGCCGCAGCGGACGCAGATATCCATGAAAATCTTAAACGATCGGAATTTATCCAGCCGCTCTTTAAACCCTTCGTATATGATTTCCTGCCAGTTGTCGGGCAGCTGCCAGTCGTCATCAAAACAGCTCCAGGTCCGGGGATTGGGAAATCCCAGGTATTCCAGGCTTTTCGGGTTACCCGCGTGGCAGGCGATTCCCTTTTTGATTTCAACCGGCGTATCCATCCATCCGGTGGCGGGGGGCCGCCGATCGGTGGTTAACATGTCTTCAGGTTTGGGAAGGTCGGACATCTATCACTCCTTTTTAAGCCGATGGTTCAGCCGTTGCCGACGGATCATCTGTTTCGGCAGCCGGGGTTTCGAGCGGTTTATCGACCGGCAGCCCGGCCTCAACCATCTTTTCCCTGAATTCGTCTTCATATTCTTCGTAGGTATGTACCTTGACCGGATAGTTCCAGGGGTTGACATGGCGTTTTTCCCGGGTATTGGTGGCCATATTCCGGGTCGGACTCAGGAAAACACCGCCCGCATGCATCAGCTTGCTGAAGGGAAAGTAGGCGAGAAGAACGCTGACAAAAAACAGGTGCACATAAAATATGCCGCCGATACCCGCCGGCGCCGTGGGGTGCAGAGTGACCAGGCCCATGGCCAGCGCCTTGGCTTCAACCACATCGATTTTGATAAAATACCGCATCAGGATGCCGGTGAACGCAATCCCGAAAATCAAAAAAAGCGGAAAATAATCGGCCGCCAGCGAGATATAGCGGATCTGGGGAATCCACAAACGCCGAACCAGCAGGAAGGTGACCGCGCCCAGCAGGACGAACCCGGACAGATAGACGCCCGGCAGTCCAAAATGAATGGCATCGTAGGCGAGTTCCACCTTAAAGAAGCCGTCTACTTTTTCAAGCATGTCCACAAAAAACGGTACCGGTGTGATAAACAGCCGCAGATGGCGAATAATGACCACGAGAAAAGCGTAATGAAACGCCAGGGCAACGCCCCACAGCCAGATCTCCCATTTGTAGGTCAGCCGGTTGCCCTCTTCCAGCCGCATTTTCGTATTCCGAAACAGCGACCGGAAACAGGTCACTTCGAAAAACATCCGCAGGATCACCCCGCCGGTTGTCGAAGGGCAGTCGATCCTGCTTGGCTTAATCCAGGGAAGCGTCTTCTGTTGTCCGCAGGTGGTGGGGATCGCAAACGGCACGGCCGACCGGGACCATCCCATGATCTTGTAAATAACGCCGCCGACAAAGGCGATGGCCGCCAGGTAGGGGATAATCACGCCGAAAATAATTCTCAGGCCGAGTACTGCCGCGCCGACATAGGCGACGAGAAAAAGGGCAATGACGGCAAAGAGGGCGTACAGGTAGTGTTTGTTCATTGACCGTTACCTCACTAACCTCGAATTTGTGCCACAGCCGGATCGAAAAAGGCGGTGGCGGTAATCAATCATACCGGCCGGATATCCGGCCCATCTTCCGGGCTGACGGTAACCAGGCCGGCCCGGTGAAACGCTTTATAAATGGTATTCCGCTCCACGGTTGCCTTCAGGTCGAAAATTTTTTCCCGGCAGCTGACATAAATATCGACGGCGATCATGGCGATATCGTCTATTTCGGACTCCAATTTCCAAAGGGCGGGAATAAACTGTGGATCTGACTGCAATTGCGGATATTTTTCTTTTATGGTGTCGCGAATAATCGATTTGAGAAAAAAAACAATACCTATCGCCCCGGCCGGCGTAAACTGCTGCACGGCCCGAATCCGGATGGCGGGGTCCAGATGCCGCGAGATGGCATCCCGGTCCCCCTGCCCGAACAGCTCGGCGACGACGCCTTTCATCGCGGCAAGGGTATTGCCCCTGACCGGATTGGCAAACGGATCTTTTTTGTTTTTGAGAAAGCTGGCCGTATCGGCCGGATACGTCTGGATAACCCGATCGAACCATTTCTTAACGATCGTATCCTGATGTTTTTCAAGATGGGCCTTTAAATCCATTTGCCTGGCATCCTTAACAGAATTCTGTAAAAACAATGTTCACGGCAATCGGGTGATCGATGATTCAGGGATTTCGGGCAAGTAAAATAATGGTTTGCCCAAGAGAAAAATCTATAGTTGGAACACCGTCTGATGTCAAGCATTATTGTATTGACGCCCCTCCGGCACCCTCCCGCGTGTAACGGGAAAACCGGCGGGAGAGTATCAGAAGAGGTGCCCCCCGCGGCCTTGTGCGCCGCATGTTCGGGCCCGCAATTTAAATTCTTGTCTTTTTTAATCATTCCATGTACAAGCAACATTTATGCGCGCCTTTTGATAAAGGCAATAGAGAATAATGAAGGTATGCCCCATGCGTTTCCATCTGGTTGAAAAGACCGATACCGGTAAGGTCAGACAACGTAACGAGGATTTTCTCGGCAAGCACCGCAACGAGCAGCTGGATGCCTGCCTGTTCTGCGTGGCGGATGGAATGGGCGGCTATGGGCTGGGAGACGTGGCCAGCAAAATTGTCGTTGGCGGCATCCTGGAAAAATTCGCGGCGACCACGACCATTGATGTACCGATCCGGCAATGGGTCATCGGGCTGTTCAATCTGGCCGAAGATCATCTGCGGGCCTACCGCGAAGAAAACAACATTTCCCGTTTCGGCACGACCCTGGCGATCGTTTTTTTCATAGGCAACCAGGCGGTATGCGCCAACGTGGGCGACACCCGGATCTACTCCCTCAATACCGATACCATGACCCAGGAAAGCCTGGATCACACCCTGGTCAACCAGTTGATTCAATCCGGCCAGATCACCGAAAAAGAGGCGCTCGATCATCCCAACCGGCACATGCTGACGCTGGCCCTGACCGGCGAGAGAGAGCATATCGAACCCCATATCTCCATCGGATCGTTTGATCCGGCACGGATGTACCTGATCACCAGCGACGGCCTGTACAACATGCTCAATGAAGCCTTTATCGCCCGGACGCTGCTCGACAACCCGCAGAAAGAGGCCGCGGAGCTGCTGCTTCACCATGCCCTGGAAAACGGCGCCACCGATAATATCACTTTCCAGATTATCAAACCATTCGGAGAGTAGGGGGCGCATGACTGTCAGCCCTGCAGACCCGGCATTGACCTAATCTACCCACCCGGCAACTCCCCGGTATCGTCCCGCAAGGAATTTTGATGGACTATTTTTTATGTGTTCTCGGCATGGTCATGATCATCGAAGGCCTGCCCTACTTTGCCTTTCCCGAGCGAATGAAGGACTGGGTACGACAGGTCGTGAAAATGCCCGATGCGACCCTGCGCATCATCGGCCTGATACTGATCGCGATCGGCCTGCTGCTGGTATATGCCGGCCGCACGTGAAGCGGACCGCCAACGGCTTGAAAGAATGTATTCCCTATCCGACTACGACTATCATTTACCGATAAAGCACATCGCCCAGACACCGGCGGACCGCAGAGACCGGTCCCGCCTGCTGCGGCTGTGCCGCAAAACCGGGCGCACCCATCATCACCGCTTCGACGATCTGGTGCATCTGCTGGCCCCCGGCGATGTCCTTGTGGTCAACAATACCGAAGTGATTCCCGCACGCCTTTTCGGCCGCAAAGAGACCGGCGGCCGGGTCGAAGTGCTGCTGCTGAACTACCCGCAGGCCCGGCCCGATGACGCGACCGGCCGGATGACCGGCCGATGTCTGATCCGGGCCTCCAGGCGGCCGGGCGTCGGCACGCGGATCCGGCTCGGCGATGCCGCCACGGCCACCGTGACCGGATTTGACAAGGGCGTCTTTGACATCGACCTGAGCTTTGACGGTGATATGGATGCCATCCTCAACCGGATTGGCCACATTCCCCTGCCGCCGTACATCCAGCGCAACGGAGATGCGCCGCCCTGCGACGATGCGCGCGCCTACCAGACCGTCTTTGCCCGGGAAAAGGGTGCCGTGGCCGCGCCAACGGCCGGCCTGCATTTTACGCCCGATCTGCTCAATCAGCTGAAATCCGCCGGCGTACAGATCGTTACCATCACCCTCCACGTGGGCTACGGCACCTTCTCGCCGGTGCGGGTTGACGATATCCGGGATCACCAGATCCATACCGAAGCCTACCGGATTTCGACGCCGGCCGCCCGAACCATCAATGCGGCCCGCGCGGCCGGCCATCGGATCATTGCCGTCGGCACCACCAGCTGCCGTACCCTGGAATATGCCGCCCGCCCCGCCGGCGGGGTCGCGCCCGGCCGGGGCATGTGCGATCTGTTCATCTACCCCGGTTATCGGTTCAAGGTGGTTGATGCCCTGATTACCAACTTTCATCTGCCGCAGTCCACGCTCCTGATGCTGGTGTCCGCTCTGGCCGGGCGCGAAAAGATTCTGGCCGCATACCGGGCCGCCATCGAACAGGGATACCGGTTTTTCAGCTACGGCGATGCCATGTTTATCGAATAGGAACCCCATGACTCTGCAGCCCCATTCTCTTTTTGGTTTCAATCTTCAGGCGGCGTCTTCCACCACCGGCGCCCGGGCCGGCACCGTGTCGACCGCCCATGGATCGATCCGGACGCCGGTCTTCATGCCGGTGGGCACCCGGGCCAGCGTAAAATCCCTGACCCCGGAAGAACTGACCGCGGCCGGATCGCAAATCATCCTCGGCAACACCTACCATCTCTACCTCCGGCCCGGATGCGACGTGATCGATCTTTTTGGCGGCGTGCACCGGTTCATGCACTGGGACCGTCCGATCCTCACGGACAGCGGCGGATTTCAGGTTTTCTCCCTGGCCCGGTTATCCAAGCTGTCCGATGAAGGATACGCGTTTCAGTCCCACATTGACGGGTCCCGGCATCTGCTTACGCCGGAAAAGGCCATCGACATTCAACTCTGTCTCAACGCCGATATCATGATGTGTCTCGATCAGTGCGCGCCCTATCCGGCCACCCGAAAGGAGATTTGCCAGGCCCTCGATCTGACCACCCGGTGGGCCGACCGGTGCAGACAGACCTGGATCACCGCCGACCGGCCGGAGAATACTCTTTTCGGAATTGTCCAGGGCGGCATGTTTTCCGACTTGCGACGCCGGTCGGCGGAAGCACTGATGGAAATCGGATTTCCGGGTTATGCCGTGGGCGGTCTCAGTGTGGGCGAGCCCAAGGACCTGATGCTTGAAATCGCGGCCGAAACGATTCCCCTGCTGCCGCTGGATCGCCCCCGCTACGTCATGGGTGTCGGCACGCCCGAGGACCTGGTTCACCTGGTGGCCATGGGCGCCGACATGTTCGACTGCGTCATGCCCACCCGTAACGCCCGCAACGGCCAGCTTTTTACCTCCGCCGGGACAATCAATATCGCCAACGCGTGTTTTCAGAAAGACACGGCCCCGGTGGATACCGGCTGCGCCTGCTACACTTGCCAGCACTATTCACGCGCCTACCTGCGTCATCTGTACAAAACCCGGGAACTGCTGTCCTACCGACTGAACACGATCCACAATCTGCACTACTACCTGACCCTGATGGCGACCATGCGGCAGGCGATTATAGCCGATCAATTCGACGCGTTTGAGCGGCAATTTTTTTCCGGGCGATCAACCGGCTGACGGTTGTTATTACCCGTGGAAAACGGTATGGATGATTTTGATTGATGGAAACGGCCCTTTTGAATCCCAACCGCCTGCCATTGGAGTGTAAATGATGAAAACCATCCAGCTTGAATCCCACGACCAAATTGCCGTGCTGCGTCTGGCCCGCGGCGTGACCAACGCCATCGATATGGAGATGGTCACCGAACTGACCGACGTTCTGGCACAGATAGCCGGCCGGTACCGGGGCCTGGTACTGGCCGGCGGCCCCAAGTTTTTCAGCATCGGACTTGACCTGCCGATGCTGCTGCCGCTGGACCGATCCGCGATGGCCCGTTTTTTGGACGGATTTCACGAAGTGGTTCTGGGGTTGTACACCCTGCCGGTTCCCACGGTGGCCGCTATTTCAGGGCACGCCACGGCCGGCGGCACCATCCTGGCGCTGGGGTGTGATTTCCGGCTGATTGCCGAAGGCAAGAGCCTGATGGGGGTCAACGAAATCCAGATCGGCCTGCCGGTCCCATTTCTCGTGGACCTTCTTTTAAGGCAGATCGTGGGAGACCGCACGGCCACACAAATGACTTACACCGGTCAATTCCTGCTTCCCGACACGGCGGCGGCCGCCGGCCTTGTGGACGGCGTTTTCCCCGGGGAAACCGTGGAGCAGAAAGCCATGGAAAAAATTGCCGGTATCGCCGCCAGTCCGCCGGACGCGTTTGCATTGATCAAAAAAAGCCGGATCGCGGCCATTGAGAAAAAATACCGGCAATACGCCGCATCGAGCCAGGCCGATTTCCTGGGCTGCTGGTTTCATCCCGAAGTCCGGAAACTGCTCCACCAGGCAGCGGAAAAATATTAGCCGGTTTTTTAAGGCCCTTCGGCCCGCGTATCAAATTTTTCCCAAGGAGATCCCATGAAAGAAAAAGTGGAAGCCGCATTAAATGAAATCCGCCCCATGCTTCAGGCCGACGGGGGGAACGTCGAACTGGTGGACATAACGGGAAAGATCGTTAAGGTCCGTCTGCAGGGCGCCTGCGCCGGATGCCCCATGTCTCAGATGACGCTCAAAAACGGCATTGAGCGGATTTTAAAAGAAAAAATTCCGGATATCGAATCAGTAGAGGCCGTGATGTGATCCCGCCGGGATCTCATCTGACCGTCTGGTGATTTAAATTTTTTTGCGTAGCCGGTTGCGCGTCAAATATATTTCGATGCTGCATCCGAGCTGCGTCTATCCATTCGACAGGGGGTAAAAATGACCGATATCTATCACCGTCTGGCCCGCCATCTCGACCATCTGCCGTCCGGGTTTCCGGCCACGGAAAGCGGCGTGGAACTCCGGATTCTCAGGCAGCTGTTCTCGGAAAAAGAGGCCGCCATCGCCACCGCACTGACGATGCGGGCGGAAACGCCGGCGGCCATTGCCGCCCGGCTGGATCAGCCGGCAGATGACCTGGCGCCGATTTTAGAAGCAATGGCCAAAAAAGGACTTATTTTCCGCACCGCCAAAGCGGGGCATGTCACATACAGCGCGGCCCAGTTCGTGATCGGTATCTGGGAATACCACGTCAACGATCTTTCCGAAGAACTGGTCCGGGATATGAACGAATATATTCCCCACCTGATCAGAAAATCCTGGGTCAAACACCCCACCAAGCAGCTGCGGGTTGTTCCGGTGACGAAAAGCGTATCCGCTGAAATGAAGGTGATGCCGTACGAACAGGCCGAAGAGATTATCGGCAGCCAGTCAAAAATTGTCGTGGCGCCCTGCATCTGCCGCAAGGAGCATGAAATGATGGGGGAAGGGTGCGGCAAACTGATGGAGAGCTGCCTGATCTTCGGCGCCAGCGCCTACTACTATGAGGAAAACAACCTGGGGCGCACCATTACCCGGGATGAAGCCCGGGAAATCATCAATCAGGGCCTGATCGACGGGCTGGTGCTCCAGCCGGGCAATTCCCGCAAACCGTCAAACATCTGTCTGTGCTGCGGGTGCTGCTGCCAGATATTGAAGAATCTGAAAACACTCGAAAAGCCGGCCGAAGCCGTTTCCACCAACTGGGTAGCCGCCGCTGACGAAGATCTCTGCGTGGCCTGCGGTGTCTGCGCCGACCGCTGCCAGATGGATGCCATCACCGTGGAAGATTATGCCCGGGTCGATCCGGACAGGTGTATCGGCTGCGGGTTGTGCGTGCCCACCTGCGAATACGACGCCATGACACTGAACGAAACATCCCGGGACGATCGCTATGTTCCGCCGCGCAACACCGTGGCCACCTATCTGAACCTGGCCAAAGATCGGGGGCTGATCTAGAGTTGATCTAGATTTGAACGGCCGGTGGGTTGGATCTTATGGCGCCGCCGGCCGGGCCGGTTTTTCCCGGTCCCTACCGCCACTTCGGCATTTTACCGGTATCCAGAAAAAGCGGCTTGCCGAAAGCGTCCCGCTTTTCGCTGAAGTATTGTACGGTTTCCGGAAAATATCGCCCGGCATCGGGAAAAACGCGCCAAAATTCGGTCCGGCAGGGGGCGCGGAAGTCTTCGGCGGACAGGCGCGGAAATTTTGTCACACAGGCCTCGAGCAGCCGGTCAAAAAAATGACTCCCCATGAATTTGTCGTAGGTTATGCTGAGAAAGTGACCGCTTTCCATCTGGTTATACGCATTGAGATCGGCATCGGATAGATGCCGGTCCCGGCGCCGGCGCATATCGATACCCACGCTCAGATCACGGTGGACGATGCGGTGGACCGTCCCGGCGGCATCAATCTCCAGAAGAACGTTCTGCCCGTGCGGTTCAAGCAGGTAGCCAAAGTGGAGAAAGCAGGCCACCCAGTGCCGGATAATCGGCAGCATGATGTTGTCCAGTACAAAAGCCAGCGGGTCGGCCGATCCGATCAGATCAAAAAGGAGAAGGGGTTTTTGAGGATCATAAAAATCGTTGCCGTAGAGGGCAAACCCGGGGACCAGAAATCTTTGATGACTGGTACGGGGGAAGGGCTGCATCTCCCGGACCAGATAGCCCCAGTTCTCTCCCCGGGGGAGATCGGGGTGCAGATTGCGATGGGCGACTCCGATAACTTCCCGCAAAAACGCAAAGCGCCGATCCATCTGCCCGACACCCGCTTCCAGCTCACGGGAGACGGTGATCGCCTGTTCGATCACTTCGGCACGCATTCTGCGGCCGTAGCGCGACACCCGAAAGGGGAAGTGCACCTTGACCGCATGGTCCGGCGGGCAGTCGAGAACATGAAGCGTCCGGGTGGAGGAGCCGGGAGAGACGCGCAGTGGTTCGGCTGCCGCGCCCACCTCAAAGGTTTTCACGACGTAGGGATCGTCGGCCCGTTCATCAAGCACCTGGGGGTGAATACAAAACAGCGCCCGGTCAGCGCCAAGATAGATCCGGGAAAGGCTGTCCACTGGACTGGCCGTAAATATATGGAGATGATCCCGCGGTATTTTGAAGCAGGGCAGTGAGAAAGCGGGCCGCCCGCCATTGGGCCGGTACTTTTTCTGCGCTTCGGTATAGGCCGCATGGGGGCTGTACGTTCGCGTGCCTTCGTTGCGATAGCGCTCCAGGTAGGAAAGTGATGGAAATGCAGGTATCATCGCCGCCCAGCTGCTTGGAGACAAAATGTAATGTTTCGCCGAATTTGATACGCCAATGCGGCGTTAAAACGGCCAGAAGCTGTTGTCGTTCCAGATCGTCTCGGTAACTTCCCGATCTATTTTGGCCAGCATTTCCAGATGCTGGGACTCCCACTCGGCCAGCCACTGGTAAAGGGCTTTTTCGTCCGGATCGTCTGCCGCCTTCGCCCGTTCTGAATAGAGGTTGATGGCCTTTTCTTCCATCCCCATGGCCGCCGAAATCGCCGCAGACTCGAACCCGGCCGCGGAGATATTGCCTTTCAGCTTTTCGGTAATCACCTGATCCGCCGAATCATCCGAATAGTCATCCGCCGATCGCGGGACAAATTTACCGTCCGCCTGATACGATTTGTATTGTTCCGACAATATCTTGATATGGCTGACCTCCTCGGCCGCCATCATTTCAAAAAATTCCTTCACCGCCGGACTCTCCGACGTCCTGGCGGCTTGTTTATAAAACGCCTTGCCCCGGGTCTCCAGTAAGATCGCTCTTTTCAATATCGTCAATGCATCGGTCTCGGCCATGATTC
>CAZNZW010000016.1:0-25093 GCA_964577615.1 uncultured Desulfobacterales bacterium
AGTTCATGATATTTATTCGGCAAGCCATCCATATTGTCAATATTTATTGTTAATATTAGTATAGATAAAATATATTTATTACTATAAATTACCAATACTAACCAATACAACCAATTCATTGGTGTTATTTCAGATCCCGCTCTTCTTGGGCGACCGGGCACCCACCGGTAGCAATTGACACAGGCATTGATCCGTTGCACAAGGTACGTTGCCGGCGGCTGCCGGTTTCCAGGCGGCGCCCGGTTAGTGGACAAGCTCTCTCTTGAGCAACCCCTGCCGGTGTGGTATCAACTGGATCTATGAACCGTTCCACACCACCCATTGCCACACCCGCGCCGGCAGCCACGGTGATTCTCGTCCGGCAGAAAAACAGCCAGCTCCAGATTTATCTGCTCAAGCGAAGTATGAAAAGCGGATTCATGGCAGGTAAATACGTATTCCCCGGTGGCCGGGTAGACCCGGCGGATACCGACGCGGATTACTGGTCTCGTCATATGGATCTTGACAGGGCGCAGGTGGCCCTGCGCCTGGGAAAATCCCTCGCGGACACAGAGATTCTGCCCTATTGCGTGGCGGCCATCCGGGAAATGTTTGAAGAAGCGGGGGTGCTGCTGATGGCGGACCCTGCGGACCGGGACCCAGCTCTGGCGCCGCTCAACCAGGACCAAACCACGGCCAATCTTGCTCCGGACTGGCTTAAAAAGCGGGCCGTTGCCGGAAGAGGCGTTCTGGCCGTATCCCGGCTTTTCTGCTGGTCACACTGGATTACGCCGGAACGGATGAAACGGCGTTATGACACGCGCTTTTTTGTTGCCGAGATGCCGGCAAATCAGACCTGCCGCCCGGACAACCATGAAACAACCCACGGGATATGGGTTTCGGCTGTCCAGGCACTGGCTGGCAATATGGCTGGCCAGATCCCGTTAAGTCCACCGACCCTCGTCACCATGCAGGAATTGTCGCAATTTCCCGACATTGCCGCATTGCGGGCGGAACTGGCCCGTCGGTCATGGGGCGCCCCCATTATGCCACGCATGATCCCCCTGCCGCGTGAGACCGTTATTCTGGAGCCCTGGGATCCGATGTATACAGAAAAAGAAGTCCCCATCAATACCGCCGCTTTGCCGCGCCAGACCCTGCCGCCGGGAAGCCCTTTTTCCCGGATCTGGGTCCATGGGGATGTCTGCCAGCCCGTGGGCCTGGAAACTTCATAAAACGCCGGACGCTGCTGCACCAATTCGCCGCCTTCCGCTTCACCCGTTAATGCAAACAATCAGAAACGCCAGATGAAATACTTAATTTTCCCATTGGTTATTCTCACCACCGCACTGTCTCTATCCGCCGACGAAATCAATAACAGCAGCCACCTCTCGCCGGCGGCCGTTGCGGGAATCGATTACCTGATTAAACAGATCGGGCCCGAGGCGCCGACCGGATTTGACCCTGGTCGTCTGGCGGCCTTTGTTGATTTTATCGCCGCCGCAAAACCCGCTGCAGCCACCTGCCATCTGCCCCGGCGATTCAAGGCCACGCCAGCCTATTACGAATTTGATATCAAGCGCGCCTTCGAAGACATCCTGCAACTGGCTTATCATCCCGACATTCCGGCCCAGATCCTGTCGCCGGCATCGATGCGGCTCTGCTATTGGGTCCACATCGATGGCGCCCCGTTGCTGCCCAGACTCTGGAAAAAGGCCCGCACCTTATCGGAACCGGTCGTCATCAAAGGCGTTGAAGCGGAAGAATTGACGCCCGACACATTCTCTGGCGCCTATTACAGCTCATTGCTCGATCGCGTCCTGATTCTTTTTTCTCATAGGGGACACCGTCTTCTGATATCCCTGAGTAAGCAGAAAAAACCATCCGATGTCGGGAAGAAGGGCCTGATCATGGGAGATGATCACCAGTGGGATTATTTTTATTCCGGCGAAAAAGGATTGACCAAAACCGGACTCGGATGGGCCGATTCGTATATATATGATACTTTTTCAATCCTGGTGTATTACGAAACAGATCATACGCCCCCCCAAACCCGGTGCAGTATATTCAAGTGGCTGAGAGCCGGGTGGATGGGGCTTAATATGGTCAGGGAAAAACACATTCAGGCCGGATTCCGGCGATATGCCCGGGACGTGCGGCGGATCATGGAATCGCCCCGCCTGCCGGATGCAAGAACGCTGGCCAAGGTATCGGGAAAAATAAAATCCCTGTCTGATGCGGGCCTCAAAAAGAAAATGGCATTATATCTGCGCCAGCTGGTAACCCGTCACACCGGTCAGCAAAAAACGCCCCATCCGTGGGTACAATCAGCGGCCGGCAACAGCGATTATATGGCCGGCTTGTCACCGCCCCAGATGCGCGCCGCTCTCTTTCTGGAATACTTAAAATATCAACTGGGCCTGCTGGCCTACAAAGAAGTGGCGTACCTGGCACCGTTGTTACAATGATGACAGTCGTATACTCGACCGCTGCCCCCAAGATCAGAAAGCCCACCTTGGGAATCACCGCGGCGCCGTCTCTTTACAATCAATCGATCAGGAATTATGTTAAATGAATTCAATGGATACCAGACACTTTCAGGGAAAGGACATGGCGATGTATGATTTCAACGCGGATGACGTTTTTGAAATGGCCGAACAACTTGAACAAAACGGTGGAAAATTTTACCGGACAGCCATGGAAAAGGTCGACGACGAGGAGAACAGAAAACTGCTGAAGATGCTGGCCGAAATGGAAGACACGCATGAAAAAACGTTTGCCGCCATGCGGGCCGAACTGACAGCGGCGGATAAGGCATCCACCGTTTTTGATCCGGCGGACGAATCCTTCCTCTATTTACGCGCCCTGGTCGACACCCGCGTTTTTTTCGAAAAGGAGATTGATGTCCATTCCACCCGGGAAATCCTGAAATCCGCCATCCAGGCCGAAAAAGACGCTATTGTTTTTTTTCTTGGGATGAAAGATGCCGTGCCTACGGATAAGGGAAAGGGACAGATCGAGGCCATTATTAAAGAAGAGATGGAACATATCCGGCTCCTGGGCGCCCGTTTGACCCGCCTTAAAAAATAAGCCGCCGGTAACCCGCCCCGGCCCCGAGCCTGTTTTTTTAGCCCTGGAAAGTAAATTATGCGCCGCCCTTTCCAATATTTTTCCGCGGAATGCGGCCATCCGTGACCGCAACGGACCGGCAACCTTCCCCGGGGCAGGATTTTTTTGTACTGCTGTCCTTGACGGATCGCCAATTCATTTCAATATTATACCGATCATAGCGCCGCGCGCGGACGGAAAAGCAATTTTTCACACCTGCTGCCATGCCCGTTAAAGGTTATCTTTTACGCTTCAAGTGGTTCGAGCAGCACTTTTAAAGGAGAACACGATGAAATGTCCGGGACAGGATACCCAATACTGGGACGAGAACGCCATCTTTGAGGCCAAGTGTCCGGAGTGCAGTCATGTGGTTGAATTTTTCAAAGATGATACCACCCGTAAATGCGGGCACTGTGGTCATCGGTTTATCAATCCGAAACTCGATTTCGGCTGTGCCGCCTATTGTCAGTTTGCCGAACAGTGCATCGGCAACCTGCCGCCGGAGCTGCTGGCTCAAAAGGATGATCTGCTCAAGGACCGCGTGGCCATTGAAATGAAACGTTACTTCAAAACCGATTTCAAGCGTATCGGTCACGCTACCCGGGTGGCCCGTTACGCCGAGCGGATCGGCAAGGCCGAAGGCGCCAATATGGCGGTGGTCATGTCCGCCGCCTATCTGCACGATATCGGCATCCACGCGGCCGAAGAGAAACATGGCAGCACGTCCGGAAAATTTCAGGAAATCGAGGGGCCGCCCATTGCCCGGTCAATCCTGGAAAAACTCAAAGCCCCGGCGCCCTTAATCGACGAGGTCTGCGATATCGTCGGCCACCATCACCACCCAAGAGACGAAGAAACCCTGAACTTTAAAGTCCTTTTTGATGCCGATCTCATTGAGAACCTGGACGAGAAACAAAAAGAATCCCCCATGGCATCCGACCGGTTAACCGCAATTATTGAGAAGTCGTTTCTGACGGGAGCCGGTCGGGTTGAAGCCGGGAAAGTCCTGTCGGCTACCCATTAAAAATCATTTTTCCAAGGAATCATGCATGAAAATCAAACGTAAAATAATCAAAATCGATGACGAGCTGTGCGACGGATGCGGGAACTGTGTCGTTGGCTGTGCCGAGGGCGCTCTTCAAATTATTGACGGCAAGGCGCGCGTTGTGGCCGAGAAATTCTGCGACGGCCTGGGCGCATGTATCGGCGACTGCCCGACCGGCGCTTTGGAAATAATTGAAAGGGAAGCAGACGAATTCGACGAAAAAGCCGTTGAAGTGCACCTGGCAACGCTGACGGAAAAAACACCGGAAGGCCATTCAGCGGCCCCTGCGGGATGCCCGTCAAGCCGGGTCGAGATGCTGACGCCGATGTCTTCCTGCCAGCAGGCCAACGTACCGGCAACATTTTCTGCGGATCAAAAATCAGCACTATCCCACTGGCCGGTCCAGATCCGGCTGATCCCGCCGGATGCCCCCTTTCTGAAAGGCGCCAGCCTGCTGGTGGTGGCCGACTGCGTTGCCGTGGCTTTCCCTTCGCTGCATCAGGATTTCCTGCCGGGGAAAGCCGTGATGATGGGATGTCCTAAATTCGATGATGTGGATATGTATATTGATAAATTCGCCCAGATTTTTGCCGTGGCGGGAATCAGGGATATCACCGTTCTCGTCATGGAGGTTCCCTGTTGCTCCGGGCTGCCGATGATGGTCCAGAAAGGGATTGAGAAAGCAGGCCAAACGATCCCTTTGAAACAGATCGTGATCAGCACCCGAGGAGAAATATTAAACCAGCGAATCTCCTGATCCGCCACGCCATCGAACCGGCCAGGCAACACCGGGTCCGGCGGCAGTATCGACGGCAAACCGCTGCACAGCCTTATCGGCCAGCAAAGGTCCGGGCCAGCGCGTCAAAATCCGGTCCGGACAGAATCTCGGCAAACCGGGTGCCGTTCCGGCTTTTTTCCTTGTAAAGAGAAATACACGCGCGGATAACTTCAAGCACCTGCGCCTCAGTGAAGATGCCGGGTAATTCCCGGGCCAGGCGGGGGTGCCGACCCAGTTTACCGCCAAGCTGCACCCGGTATCCGCTTACCCCTGTTTCCAGCGTACCGGTGGGGCAAACCGCCATGCACCGGCCACATGCCAGGCACCGCCCGGTATCAATCTGAGGCCCGTCTGCGTTTTCCGCCAGCAACACCGCCTGTTCCCGGCAGGCATCTACGCAAGCTTCGCAGTGTGAACAGTCGATATCCGTCACACGGGGCAATGCCGCACCAATAATGCCGACATCCTTGATCTGCGGCTGGGAACAGGCATTGGGACAATCGGCCAGCGACACCCGAAATTCATGGTGAAACTTTAAGTCTCCAGCCACGGTTTGTTTCAGGAATCCATAAACATCCGCATCTTCAAATAATTTTTTTATTTTTTTAATCATCCCGTTGGAAACAACGGCGCGGTTGGGGCATCCCGAGGCGCCAAAACATCGATCAATCTGGTAGCCCTTGACGTCATGCCCCTGTTTTTTCAAAAACCGCGCCTGGGTCGCCTTGACTTCCGCGATCGTTATCCGGCGCTTTCCACGTTCCAGCGCATCTTTTTCCACGCGCGCGCGCACCCGTTTGCGAACAAACAGAGGCACCTTTTTAACAGCGGCTTCCGCTTCATCTGACCATCGCATCGATACGGTATCTCCTTTCATAAAATCAGAAAATAACCCTGTTCCTGCATAATGCAAGCGTATCGGCCATTTTCCACCGCCCGGAAGTCCTTGACACGGACGTCATCCACGCTTATCATGATGGCAATTAAACCAGTGCGTCTATTTATCATTTTCTTTTATCAATTAAAATCGTTAGGAGCGACGCGACGATGAAAAATCCAGTTTTCATTCTGCTTTTCGGGTCCCTTCTGGGGGCATTTTTTTTTGACACATCTCCGGCATTGGGAGCCAGCACAAATGATGCCCTGGCCGCCCTGAGCATCCAGCAGGCCATTGAAAATGCCCTGGCCAACAATCCCATGCTTGAGATGGCCGAAGCCCAGATAAAGGCCGCCAGAAGCCGTACCGTCCAGGCCCGCTCCGGATTTTTCCCCCAGGTTGACCTGAACGGTTCCTGGAACCGCACCACCAACCCCATGTGGGCATTTGGCACCAAGCTGAACCAGGGAAAAATATCACAGATGGACTTCGCCCCGGATCTTCTCAATGATCCGGATCCGATCAACAACTTTGGCGCCGATGTGTCGCTCCGGTGGGCGCTGTATAACGGCGGACAGATCCGAACCGGACGGGACCAGGCCGTGCTGGGAGAAAAAATCGCTGCCACAGGACTCATCCGGGCACGCCAGCAGATTATTGCCCAGACTGCCTCTGTTTATGCCGGCTTGCTCATGGCCAGGGAAAGCCTGAACGTCATCAAACACGCCCTTAAAACCGCCCGCGCCAGCCTGAAAATGGTGGAATCCCGCTTTAACAGCGGACTGGCCATCAAAAGTGATCTCTTACGGGCACAGGTCCGCATCGCCAAACTCTCGCAACTGCAAACCCTGGCGCACAGTCACGTAGAAACCGCCTGGGCCAATTTAGCGGCCACCATGGGCACCCTGGCCAACGATCGCTACCGCCTGACGAGTTCCCTTGAGACCGCACAAAAACTGGATGATTCGCTCTCAACCTGGATCACCTCCGCACTGCATCACCGGCCGGAGCTGGCACAGATCCGAAACCAGGTTCAAATTGCCGAAAAAGCAGTCAAAAAAGCACACGGCGCCCACCTTCCATCAATCGGTCTCTTTGGCAAATACGAAATCAATACCGAGGATTTCAGCGACACGGCCGACAGCTACATGTTCGGTGCCGGTGTACGTGTTAACCTCTTTTCCGGGTTCCGATACACGGCCGGAGAAAAAGAAGCCCGGGCCATGCTCGCGGCCGCCAGGGCCCGGGAATACCAGACCACGCTCGGCATTCGCGTTGAGACCGAAAGCGCTTTCCAGCAGGCCCGAAGCGCCTTCGAGAACATCGAGGTCTCCCGCGTCGCCATTTCCCAGGCCGAAGAGGCCCTGCGCATTGTCAAAAACAGGTACCAGAACGGGATGATGACCATCGTCGGTCTTCTGGGCGCGGAAGTGGCTCTCCAGCAGGCCCAGACCAACCATTTTAACCGCCTGCATGATTATAAGGTGGCGATGATCCGCCTGATGCTGGCGGCGGGTACGATTGACCAGAATATTTCTGGTTTGTTATAATTGCTCCATTCTTCCTGGCGCGCCGGCGTACGCCAGACAAATCACAACCAAAGTGCATGGGCGATCGGTTGCAATATGCTGCCCGAGCCCTGGCCCATACACGTCCTTATCGGAAACGGGAGGACCGTTCATGATCAATGCGCCCAAATCGATCGACCACATCGTCACCTGGCTGAAAAAATATTGTAACGCCGCCGGCCTGCGTGGATTCGTTGTCGGCATATCTGGCGGTATTGACTCCGCGCTGACGTCCACGCTCTGTGCCCGCACCGGCCTTCCGGTTAAAGCGCTGAACCTGCCAATCCGTCAGTCCCCGACCCAGTTCGACCTGGCCGAACAACATATTGCCTGGCTCACGGCCGGATTCGACAATGTTTCCGGGACGGCCCTGGATTTATCACCGGCCCTTACCGCTGTTGAAGGCATTTTCCCGGCAGATATTCAGGACGATCTGACCATGGCCAACACCCAGTCCCGGTTACGGATGCTGGCACTGTACGCCGTGGCCAACCACCACCATCTGCTTGTAGCAGGAACGGGAAACAAGGTGGAGGATTTCGGGGTGGGCTTTTTCACCAAATACGGAGATGGCGGCGTCGACCTGTCTCCCATCGCCGATCTGATGAAATCCGAAGTATACGCCCTGGCAGAAGCCCTGGGCATCTCGCCGGCGATTATGCAGGCCCCGCCTACCGATGGCTTGTGGGATGACAACCGGACCGACGAAACCCAGATCGGCGCCAGCTACGCCGAGCTTGAATGGGCCATGGCCGCCGATGCGCAGCCAATGGATGATCAATCGCTGACGCCCCGGCAAAAAGAGGTCCTCGCCATTTACCGGCGGATGCACCGGGCCAACCAGCACAAAATGGCGCCGATTCCCGTCTGTACGATTCCATCGGCGTTCAGGGAATAACTTCCCGGCCACACCGGCTTGCGGCCCCACCGGGCCGGTACCGGCCCGGTGATCAGGACTCATCTTTCTGTGGCCGGGCCCTGCCGATGCTTTCCCGGCCAAATTTTTCGGAAATCGCATCCATAACCTTATCCACCTGCCCCCAGGGGTCCGCCGGGGGCGGCCCCTCATCGAACAATGCCATCTGCACCGGCGGATCGGCGTCGGCAAGCGCTGAAACGCCCAGTCCAATGAGGCGAACCGGCCGGGTCAGGCGGTACCGTTCCAGAAGATGTTTCGCCTGTCTGTATATAATTTCAGATACATCCGTCGCCTGTTTTAACGTTTTGCTGCGGGTCACCTGCCGAAAATCATCGTGTTTAATTTTCAGCGTTATTGTCCGGGCCTTCATCTTTTTCCGCCGCAGTCGGCGAGCGACTTCTTCGGCATCACGCATCAGACAGACGTCGAGTTGGCGCTTATCCCGCGTGTCCGTTGCCAGCGTTTCCTCGCTGCTGATTGATTTGACGGGTATTTTCGGAATGACGGGTTCCGCATCGGCCCCCCGGGCCAGTTGAATCAGCCGCCGACCGAATTTTCCCAGCCGCCGGTGAAGCGTCCTTTCGGGAAAATGGATAATATCCCCCAGCGTACGCACTCCCATTTTACGGAGGATTTCGCGTGTCCGTTTGCCCACCCCGGGCACTTTTCCGATGGCCAGGTCATGGATGAAATCGGGCACGGCTTCTGGGGGTATGATGGTCAGGCCATCCGGTTTTTCCATGTCCGAAGCAATCTTGGCAAGAAATTTAACCGGTGCAATACCGATGGAACAGGTCAGGTGCGTGGCTTCCCTGATGCGATTTTTCAAATCCCGCGCCAGCATCCGTGGCGGGCCAAGTAAACGCTGGCAGCCGCTGATGTCGACGTATGCTTCATCGATGGAGACCTGCTCGACCAGAGGCGATACTGCTTTGATCAGGGCCATGACCTGACGGGAAACCACCTGGTATCGCTTGCGACGGGGCGGGACGACCACGATATCGGCACACCGCTTTCTGGCCTGAAACATGGGCATGGCCGAATGAATACCATACCGCCGCGCTTCATAACTGGCGGCCGCCACCACCCCGCGCCGGGAATGACCGCCCACCACCAGGCATGTTCCGGCCAGTGCCGGATTATCCAATATCTCCACCGACGCATAAAAAGCGTCCATATCAAGATGCATGATCACAGATGGAACCAAAGGCGTCACCGCTGCCATTAAATTTTTTCAGTATTCTCGGTGTCTACATCTCATAACCTGCCAGACTTCAATTCGAATTTCAATCAGATTTCACGTTTGACCCGGCTGACACCTTTTGGTAAGAATACATGAATGGGCCGCACGCCCTCCCAACCGCATTAACGAGGAGACCGCCAATGACATCCAACGATTCAGGTCACAAACACTATATCAACGAAGGCATTGAAAATGTCCGCAAAAACGGCAGCCGCATCATTGCCGAGGGGAACCACATGCTCCCGGCCGCATCGCTGCTCAAAGCAGCCGGAATTATCCAGAGCCTTGACGATCTGTCCAGGCCGTTTGTCACTGTCATCAATTCCTATACCACCCATATCCCCGGCCACGCCCATCTCAACGTCCTCGGCCAGACAGTGTGTGATGAACTGAAAAAACTGGGATACAATGTCTGGTACGCCAATATCGGTGCGGCGATCTGCGACGGCATTGCCATGGGACACTTCGGCATGAAATATTCCCTGGCCTCCCGGGAGCTGATCTGCGACCAGATCGAATCTCTCATTGCAGCGCATCCGTGTGATGGGTGGATCGGCATCGGTAATTGCGATAAAATCGTCCCGGCCATGTACAATGCCATGGTCCGGCTCAACCTGCCGGCCGTTTACGTATCCGGCGGTCCGATGCTGGCCAGCCGAACAGGCGGCGATCTGGTCTCGGTGTTTGAAGGCGTCGGCCAGCAGGCAGCCGATAAAATCAGTACTGCCAATCTGGAAAACCTGGCTGAGCACAGCTGTCCGGGATGCGGTTCCTGTGCCGGTATGTTTACTGCCAACTCCATGAACTGTCTGGGGGAAGCCGTCGGTCTGGCTCTGCCCGGCAATGGCACAACCACCGCCGAAGTCTGGACTGATGCGGAAAAAACGGCAACCAAAATCAACCCTGAGCGGATTGCCCTCTGCCGGCAGGCGGCCAAAACACTGCAACACTGCGTGACGGAAAATGTCCGCCCTCTGGATATCGTTACGCCGGCGGCCATCGACAACGCTTTTATTCTCGACATGGCCATGGGTGGGAGTACAAACACGGTCCTGCATACTCTGGCGCTGGCCGCCGAGGCCCGAATCGATTACGATCTGGATCGCCTCAATGCCATTTCCGACCGCACGCCGTGCATCTGCAAAGTGTCGCCGTCCCGGCCCGAAGTTCACCTGGAGGACATCCATCGCAATGGAGGCATTCCCGCCATTCTCAAGGAAATCGGCAATCATGCCAAAGCCGGTCTGTTGCTTTCCGCGCGAACCGTTTACGGGACTCTAAATGACGCCGTGGCCGACGCCCCAGATCCGGACGGAGACATTATCCGTACGGCACCCAACCCATTTTCAGCAGATGGCGGGCTGGCGATTCTTTTCGGAAACCTGGCGCCCGACGGCGCCGTGGTCAAGGTGGCCGGCGTAGCTGACGATATGATGCACTTTGAAGGGCCGGCCATCATTTACGAATCCCAGGAAGATGCTCTGGCGGGGATCCTTGCCGGTCAGGTCAAGGACGGCGATGTCGTTGTCATCCGTTTTGAAGGTCCCCGGGGTGGGCCGGGAATGCAGGAGATGCTCTCGCCGACTTCCGCCATTCAGGGTGCCGGGATCCGGGCGGCCCTGATCACCGACGGCCGGTTCAGCGGCGGTACCCGCGGTCTCTGCGTCGGGCATATCTCTCCCGAAGCCGCAGCCGGGGGACCCATTGCCATTATTCAGCCAGGAGACCGGATCCGCATCGACGCCGGCAAACGTTCCATCGATGTCATAATCGATGCAGACGAACACCGGCAGCGGATCGCCGCCCTGAAACCGTTTGAGCCCAAAGTCAAGCGGGGCTGGCTGGCACGCTATGCCCGGCATGTTAATTCCGCCGACAAAGGCGCCACGATGGATATGTAAATCCGGCCCGGCCGACGATCGTCGGCCGGCAGTCCTAAAATCCCATTTCCATTCGATATTGATCCCAGAGTCCCTCGCCGCCTTCCTTGAGGTTCACGGTTCCGGCCTTGGAGATCACGGCCTGGCCTTCCTCGCTCAGGGCAAAATCAATAAATTTTTTTGCCAGCCCCTGGGCTTCACCTTTCGTAAACAGGTACAGCGGACGGTAAAGCCCGGGGTATCTGCCCGCCATGATATTTTCTTTGGACGGGTAAACACCGTCCAGCGTCAGTATCTTAACATTTCTTCGTTTTGCGCTGGAAACGCCGGTCAGGGCAATGGCCCATTTGCCGGAATCATCTTCAATGGCTGACTCCAGCGGACCGGATGATTTAAACCTTTTCCGAGCGACAAATACCTGGTCCGCATCGAAAAACATCAGCATCCGGGCCATGTGGCCAACGCCGGAAATTTTCCCGTCACGGGCATAAAAATCAATCGGCACCTGTTCAGGCCCGCCCAGGGCGCCCCAGTCGGTAATCTTTCCGGTGACCAGTTCCTTAATCTGGTCAAAGGAGATGCCGTTGACGGGATTGTTCCGATGAACAATGGCCACGATGGCATCCCATCCGACATGATACCGTTTGGCCGCCTTTTCTTCCTGGAAATCCAGGTTGGGGCGACAGGCGCCGCCCACCTGGGTAATACCGGCCGCCGCATTTCGAATGCCCAGGGTCGCCCCGCCCCCTTTGATATCTACCGGGATACCGTATTTTTTTGTAAAGGCGGCTGCCAGTTCCTCCATGAAAGCCTTTTTTACAATACCGCAGCCCGAATACTTCAGCGTTTCGGCCGGCAAAGACGCCGGCAATCCGGCGTCTACAACCCAGCCCGCGCACATCACCAAAATCCACAGAAAACCCGGCCGCCACCTATAACGACGTGTGTTCATTATTTATCATCCTCTCGTTGGACCAGACTGCCCCATCAGAATCGCCGGCGCAGCCTTTCGATGGACAGCCGGATACTGTCCTGCATCCGACTGATCGCCTCTCCGAGCGTACCGATCTCATCCCTGGAATCGATTTTAATCTCGGCATCCATTTCTCCCACGCTGATCCGTTCGGCCAGGTCGGTGAGACGACGAATTCGTCCGGTAATCCGATGCGCATAAGAAAATACGATCAGGGTCATCAGCAGCAGTGTCACGGCAAATGTGGCCAGGATGATGTACCTCATCCGCCGGGTGCTCTTTTCCGCCTTCCGGGCAATTTTATTGATGGGCCGCATAAATTCGTCCAGGTAAACAGTGGCCGCGATACTGAACTGGGTGCCTTCCAGGGGGGTGACCACCATAAACTTCTCTCTCATCGCGCCATCCGGATCCTGCCATAAATAGTAGCCGGAGCTTTCAACATTTTCTCCCTTTTCGATATCCTTGATAATATCAAAGAACCGGCCGAAGTTCTTGCCCAGCTTCTTGCGCAGCAGCTGTGCCAGGGGTTTGCCGATGATTCGCCGGTTCGGGTGGACCCAGACGCTAAAAGGTCCTGATGAGCTTAGAGCCGTATACCCGGTCAGGCCGACATGCTGAACAGCCATTTTCACGAACACCGGATCATTGATAAACTGCTTTCTGGTCAATTCCGGGTGGCTCAGCAGGTATTGCTTACATTGACTGGCCACCTCCCGGGCTATTGCCGTAATTTTATCCTCGCCCATTTTCCGAACCACCTTGGCCGATTCACGGGTCAGGTTATCCGAAAATTGATTCATCTGGACCAGATAGTAGAATCCGGCAATGGCAAAAAGAAGGATGGGGATTACCAGAAACAGAAACATCATTTTCGCACGCAATCCGATGCCCTGCTTTTTGGGTATTCCCACGGCCATCGTCGACGACGATGTATCCGTCTCGGACGCTGTGCCGCCTTCTTCCTGACTCGCATCATCACCGGATTCGATCGGATCCGCCACACTTTCACTTATATCGGCCGATGGCTCGGACAACAGTACTGATTGAAAATCGGACACTTCCGCCTTATCCGATTTATCCAGCGAAACATCTGACTGCGCAATGGTGATGACATGGGAACAGGATCGACACCGAAATTGCACTTTTTCTTTCTTCAGCGTGCCCGTTGTCTGGTATTTCTTTCCACATTCCTCGCAGATGACAATCATATTGTTACTCCTTATATTTAAACCGTCGGCTGTAATTTATTTGCCTAGAACCATTTTTCGCACCGCTTTCAACGCCTGGGGATCCGGCGCCACAAATCCATCCAGCTTGGCCGCTTTCAATACAGCACTGCCGGCCGGAATGTTCAGCAGAGCATTTTGGATCTGGGCGGCCACATCCGCCGGAACGCTTTTATGAACGGAGAAAACCCAGTTGGGAAGCCAGCTGGTAGCTGCCAGTACTTTTATCTTCGCCGGGTCAATCATCTTATCCACCCGGTGCAGCGCTGATTCTCGAATAAAGCCCACGTCTGCTTTATTGGAATACACATCAAAAATAACATTTTCCTGTTTATTGTCCTCGGTTTCACTGGCGATCATATCGATTTCAACACTGATACCGTTTTTGGCCAGAAAATCTTTTTGCGAAATATACCCGCCGGCGGATTGCAGAGAGACAACAGAGACACTCTTTTCCTTCAAATCTGCCACGTTTTTGATACCGCTATCTGTCCGTACGATAATAATACCCCGGAACCGGGTTTTATCTTTTCCCTTGCTGGCCACTGCCAGCGGCTTGACCTGACCGGCAACTTTGGCAAAAACAACGGGGTTCTGATAACTGAAAAGTGCTTTCCCCTTTCTTACCATCGCGATATGCGCCGAAAAATTATTCGGCATGACGAATTCCAGGTCGACGCCGGTTTCTTCAGTCAGATAGTCGACCAGGGGTCCAAAACGTTCCATAATCACAATCGGAAAAAATCGGGGCAAAACAGCAAATGGGTACGATTTCCCGGCCATGCCAATGGAAACAGATGAAAAAAATATCAATACAGACAGAAATCCAATAGTTAATTGACGGGATTTATCTTTCATGAGCGCTCTCCTCTAAGGGTGGCCGATTATGGTTTTACAATCAAAGTTATCTATATTCAGGAAATCTTTTATTAAATATTTCCGGTTGCCGGAAAATACGAGGTCAATTAAACGATATCGTTTGCCTGAACTTCAATAAAAATCTGTCCCTTGCTTTTGCCTGACTTAATGCGGGTCATTTTTTTGACCGTTGCCTGCGTTCGAATCATGGCCCACCCCGCATAAAAGATAATGTCATCAATCGTATCACCACTTTTTTTCTTTCCCAGGCGGGCATATTCTTCAGACGATACCAGAAAACCAAAACCAAATTCCGGGGAGTCTTTCAAGCGCACCAGAAGACGATCTTCTTTGCCGGATTTATTTAAAAGTATCAATTCCGCTGAGATAAGCTGGGGCCGGATGGACACATCCCGCTCCTGTTGTTGACCATCCTTATGTTCTAGCATTTCGACAATATCCATCACCATATTGTTACCCGCCTCACTGGACTCTTTCTGGATTCGTTCTCTCCTTAATTTTTCACCCGTTTCAAAAAAGTACTCGATATATTTTTCAATATCTTCCTGGATACCGATTTTAAATTCAACTGTGCCCGTCGACAAAAATGACTTTACCTGCCCTTTCTGGTAGATATCCCCCGGATTTTCCATCAATACCTCGGCACCGGAATCATCCCACTTCAACGGGACCCATCTCCGGGCAAGCAGTAATGACCGGCTTAACTCCATCACCAGTTTTGCAGGTGGCTCCGAATAGTCGTCAAAGACAACGGCAGCACACCCGTGGTATGCGGAGAGAGCGCCCAGCAGTTTGCCTTTTTCAATCATGTTTCGGGATACAAGTGCAGACAGAATACTTCTTTTCTCTTGATGGGCGATTTTCAATGCCGTTTCCAGATGCTGCTCCGTCAGGATAGTATCCTGTATCAATGCGGCAAACCGCGGCGCAGAGATCAGCTGCTTAACAATCGCCTGCCAGACCGCTTCGATTTCTTTCTTTTCTACCCTCAGGTCCTTAAGCTTCTCAAAAATATCGGCAGCAGAGGTAAATTTACCCCGTTCCGCTGCTCCCATACTGAATCCGCGAACAATGGTGACCCGCTCAGCGGCCGGGCAGTCCAGACGGTCTACAATGCGACCGATTTCTTTTCCGATCTGCCCATGCGGACAGATAGCCACCAGTGTATCTACGATCGGGGAGATGACCGTCTCAGGCGAAAAGCCAAGGCCAAAGAGCATGGCATATTCGTTTGCCGCTTCAGCATGCAATCCCTTTTCCGTAAACACGGCAGCCCGGTCGATAATAGGCGTAATATCTTTTTCATCGGCTTTGCGTTCCTTGATGTGCTCCAGGGCTTCCTTGGATATTTCACTCGCTTCATTTTTTCTCGATGCATCATCGGCTAATTTTTTCTTCAGCTTTAAAATTCGTTCTGAAACATCAGTAATAGCCTTTGCATCTCCCTGGTCAAGCCGGGGCAAGGCATTTTCATACACAGCCAGAGCCTCTGCAAACAATCCCATTGACTCGTATACCTGGGCTTCCGACAAGGTTGCTTTTATTTCATCATTCATTGGCATTCTCGTTACCCGTTAATCACGTAGGACAAAACCTGGCTCAGCTCTTTTATCTGGACGGGTTTGGTTAAATAGGCTTTTATTTTATCCATTAAAGATTCCTCGATGCTGTCGCGCCCCCATGCATCCTGTCCGGAGAAAAGAACCACCTTGGCCTCCGGGTCAAAGTCCAGAATACGTTTGGCCGCCTCGACGCCATCCATACAGGGCATCGTACGATCCATCAGAACGACATCCGGATGATTCTGCCGATATTTTTCGATAGCACTGTGGCCATTGTCAGCAGTAATCAGTCGATAACCGATTAATGTCAGCAATTCCACAAGCGCCGGCAGCAAGGCTTCATCATCGTCTACAGCCAGAACCGTTTCACCGCTACCCCTGGTATACCGGCAGCGAGAGGATGAATTATTTTTCATTTTATTCCTCAACGATTATTATCTGAAAAAACGCCCAATACCCTTTTTTTTGGTCTTTGCCTCCAGCCTGGGCGCGAGGACATCGCACTGAAGGCGGACCATGGCAGCTGATGTGTCGGGCCGCATGATCACCCAGAAAAGGCCGGCGGAGTAGCTTCTAACATTAACCCGATATGCGCCAAAAAGAAGATCGGCTTCCTGGATATCATGAAACAGCGACAATAAGATTTCCAAGCCATCCGCCGAGAATTCCTCGTCCCCTATCCGGGTCAAATCCTTGAAAATAATCTTCCCGTCGGATGACGATATCAAAATGCCCATAACGCCATCAATTGCAAATAAATCTTTTGTCACGGTTTGAATTGTTTCCACGTAATACGCCTCTTCTATCTTTTATGGAAAATCATCGAATTCACTGCATCCCGCTTCGGTTCCGCCCGCCGGCTATTTGTGATTTCTCCCGTGAGGCCAGGTCGCCTTCCTGAATAATCATTTAAGTTGTCTGGCAATATTAAACATTCGATCCCGCGGACTCATTCGATCCACTTTCATGAGCGCCGATGGGGAACCCGGGATAAAAAAAACAGGATCTTCGTTTGTTCGGCTGATATACCCGCATTGAAGCGGTCCGGCATTGAAAAATCCACCGACTTTCAACGCCAGGGTCACGGTATGCTCCCAGTCACGATCCGCATAAATCTGACCGATACCAATCTTTTTTCCAATTTTCTTTTGGATTGCCTGCAGAATCCGCTTGGCGGTCGGTTTTTTTTTACGGACCGGCACCTTTTTCGCCGGTCGGGCCGCCGGTGGCTGTGGCGGGGAAATACTCTCTTTCACTGCTCGCACTTCATCGTTTTTTTCAGATTCATCCGATGCAAGTTCATCTTTTAAACGCATGGCTTCCAGTAAAACAGCCTGCAGCCCCATCCCGATTCTTGCCTGAACAGTAGCTGAACAGCTGTTTTGGATTTCGATCTTAGCCTGCTCCAATGCCATGATCATAAAAATGGCATCCTCCCCGACTTTGGACCCATACCGGGCATCCATTAATTGTCCTTCTTTGAAAAAGACCACGCCAGTGGTGCTGTTGATATCGCTACGCACCCGAATCGTGCAGGTCATTTCTTCCATTTCCGCCAACTGCATAAACACGCCGACAGCGATGCTGTTGATCACGCCTCCATCCGATTCCTGTTTCAGCAAGGACAGCAGTTTAGTAGACAGATCACGCATACTGAACGGTTTACCGATAAACGCAACCGCGCCACTCCGACGGGCCATCCACTCCAGCTCTTCCCTTCCATACGCCGTCATAATGATCACCGGAATGTCCGGATATTCATTGGTTATATTCAAAAGCAGTTCCAGGCCATTCATTTTCGGCATTTTCACATCCGAAACAACAACGGAAATCGACTCTTTTTTCAGTATATCAAGCGCTTTTTTGCCGTCGCCGGCCAATAGAACTGAAAATTGAGATCTAAACCGCCCCAGTCCTTCTTTTATCGACATGAGCAGATCGGTATTATTATCGACTATCAGTACCTGCTTTGTGCCGGTTTGGTTGATTTTATTCTCAGACATCGTACCCAAGCTCCGTTAGCTCTTTCGCGTATTGTACTTTCCAGACTTCGATTTCGTCATCAAACCGGACGATCTGATGGTTTTCGGTCGCCAGTTCCCTGGCCGATTCTATAATGGCACCGGCCACCCGTTTCCAATCCGCATCGCCGTCATAGACAACCTTGCCTCCGGTATATTGAAATTCTGCAGCAAAGGGATCAAGAAACCGGTATTTTTCCGATTTTTCAATAAATTTCTTTTTAAGAAGAATTGAAAAATTACCCTTTTGTTTCTGATTTTCCGTCAACACGGTCTGGAGTGATTTTAACAACGTTTCCAGCATCCGCGTCGTCGCATGCGCGTTAAACATTAATGATTTTTTCTCATGCTCAGCCGTCTTTCGATGCGCGGAGATCTCCTTGACATTGAAAACACCGGATTTCTTCTGCGCAAAATACAGCAGCGCTGCCAGCTCCCGATTTCTGGCCGGCAGCCCCGCCGGCCATTTTTCTTCGATGAAACAGGCACTGTGAATCACCTGGCCATTGCGAAAAAAAACCGCCCCTCCCAGTGTTTCGTCAAAGAATGTTTCAATATACCCGCTCAGTCCTTCTACTTTCATTTTTTTTATCAGACCGGCCAGGTCGGTAAAATCTGATTTGAGATCTTTGTAAAGAGGACGGGTATCAAAAAGGCTGGACCAGAAATAAATATCATCGGAATTGATCCGAAAAACCGTAATATCAAAACTGCTTTCCGTTGACGCCTGAATCAGCCGATCAACCACCTCGGTACTGGTCAAGTCGCCCCCTTTTATCGACTGCAGGCCCCCACTTAAAAAATCAAAATGGTCATAATATAAAATACCCTCGTGTAAAGCGGATTTAAAATAAATACCATGAGCGCCATCAATTCCCTGGTAATACCCCACTAATTTCTCAATATTGACAAAGTCACTATTGAGCCCTTTTGTTAAGGTTTCCCATTTTGGAATGATTATCATTCTGTCTTTGCCCCTTTTAAATATCCTTTTGCATTTAAAAATTTCATCATGTCTTTTTGAAAGACGAGCCGTTTTTCCTTCTGCTTAATCTCGCCGGAAAGCGCCACAATTAATTCCGCAACCCGGTTGGCGGGAAAATGCCCCCGGGTCAGTTTTAAGTCAGCCACAGCCTCGTCTATCAAAACCGCTGCAATCGGGCCGAGAAAACGGGCCAGCGTCGCGGTAAGGGTATCAAAAAACGATTCATCCAGGATACGCGTTTTTTTCTTTATTGCTTTGATAAGCTTCAGGGAGACAAGCCTGGCCACGGGCTCATACAACATGCCCAGGGGAATCCGGGTATCGTTGCATATCCGGCTCATATTCTTTTTGCCATCGATTGCCGTCAATATCCGTATCATCAGGCCGTTGAGATTGAACTGCGACCGGTCATTAAAACTGCTCAGATCGGATAATCTGAAAACAGAATCAGAAAACTTCCGCAGCGCTTCTTCTGACAATCGATTACCTGGCATTCAAGTGTCCTCCATTCTATTGATTCAATGCGTTCACTACTTTCGCCAGTTCTTTACGCAGCGTTACCACTTCTTTCTTCAAAGATGCGACTTCTTTTTTGATCTTCATTATTTCATCGCTTCTATTCCCCGTCCGGCGAGTCGTACTGGATGGGCCTTTTGATCCTGTGACCTTCTTTTTCAATTCGAGAAACTTATGAATTTCATCGAGAACCAGCTTTTCTCTTTTCTCTTCCGACATCCCCTCTACATCAATGACCTTCTCCATGCTCTCGTAGACAGACCCGAGCAATCCAACCGCATCTTTATCAGCGGTTGCCTTGTGGGCCTTGATATATTTGGCCAGAGAGGAAAGCATCTTGAAATACGCAACCATGACAATATCGCCTTCGGTGCTGCGCATTAATTTTTCCGATTCTTCGATCAACTTAGTAGTTGTCTGATCATTTATTTCCCAATCCATGGCAAGGAAGACAGCTTTCAGGTCCTGCAGGGACGAAAACTGAATCCCACCGGTGCGCTGTTGCGCTGTCGCCGATTGTTCATTCTGTTTATCCGCCCCGGTGGAATTATCCCTATCGGAATTTTTCATTTGAATCGGTCCTCCCGTTACATAAGTGTTCTTTGAAGAGAAATCATCGTCATTTGAATAGCTTTTTTCAGCGTCATGACAACATTATGGCCAATCATTGCACTGGCGCCAAAACTCGGCGCTTTTAAGGTTGAGTTCAGGTCGTTCTCCATTTCCTCAATCGACAGCAGAGGCACGCCCTTTTTTCCCAGGTCCCTTTTATTGTATTGCAGAACGATGGGAATCTTGAACAGATCCTTCTGGTAGGCCACCAGGTTCTCCTGCAGGTTTTTTAAAGAAGAAATGTTTTTTTCTTTTCTCACCGCCATGGAATCCGCCACAAAAACAATACCGTCCACGCCTCGCAGCACGAGTCGCCGGGTGGCGTTATACTTCACCTGTCCGGGGACGGTATATAGCTGCGTCCGAATATTATACCCCTTGATCGTGCCAATATTTAAGGGAAGAAAATCAAAGAACAATGTCCGGTCGCCATGGGTTTTAATGGTCACCATTTCATTGGGCATCTGGTCCCGGATCCGGTTGTATATAAATTCCAGATTGGTGGTTTTGCCGCCCCGCCCCGGACCATAATAAACAATTTTGGCCTGTACTTCTTTTTTCTTTAGATTGACAAATGCCACAGTTCACTCCTCAAATGGATAGCTTACAGCTAAGGGATCTACAGGTTTTATCAAATGGCCTCAGAAGGTAACAGTTTCTCAATTTTAGTGGCGACCTCGGCCACCTTTAGCCTCAAAAACCCCAATGAAACCTCCTTGCCGAAGATGGTTACCAGCAGGTAATCTGATAGAATCTTGCTGAAATGGATATTTGCCGTTTCCCCCTTGTGAAAAAGGAGAGAAAATTCATCTTCACCGACGATATTGGCCATGGCATTCATGGCGCCATAGTTTCCCGCCGCCAGCGCTGCAAGGGAATAAATATCATGGTCACTGTTGCCACTGTTCTGATCAACCACGATATTTCCCGCCATATCAATGAGAATTACACTGTGCACCCCCAGATCGATCAAGCTTTTTGTTAATATCTGCTCGATTTCCTCAATCTGTTTCTGTTCTAGAATGTAGGTCACTTCAATTCCTCCCCTTTTCCTTGAGTCAAAAATCGCTGTCAGAATATTTTTTTCATACCAGGTATATATCCATCATTATCGTCCCCGTTTGGGGGAGTGCTGCCATTATCAAAAAGAATTATTCTGTCTGTTCCTGCACCGGCACCTGTTTCAATCGGATAAAAACGTTTGACCCGATTCCCGCACTGCTGTCCATCGTAATGCTTCCCCCCATGGAAATCAAAAGTTTGCGAACCATGGGAAGCCCCATTCCCGAGACATCCTTGTCTTTTGAATAAAACGGGATAAATACTTTCTTCAGCTCGTCCGGCCCGATGCCGCAGCCATTGTCCCGGATGACAATCTGCATATTATCATCCAGCAGGGCGATGATATCAATTTGAGGGTTATCCGTGTCGACCAGGGCATCAACGGCATTGTCAAGCACCGCATTAAATACAAGGCGAAGGACTTTTGAATCTCCCAGCACCTGACAGGTGGCTTCCGGATCCTTGACCCGCAGGCGAATATTCTTCTGCGCCAGCTCTTCTTTTTTTTCCTGAACCCAGCCTTCCCAGAAGGCATTAAACTGAATCGGCTGGACACGATTGACAATCGACCGGCTGTAATTCCGCATCGATTCAAGCAGGTGCTGCTGCATATCGACCTGGCCCACCGCACGCGTTAAAAATTCTATCCGTTTTTCTTCACTGAAATCACCATAATTATCAACTAACACTTCAAGGGTAATTTTAAGTGTGCTGACTGAGTTACCCAGCAGATGGCGGATATTTGACAGCGCCCGATCGAGAAGTTCCCCCGACGTTAAATCCGTATCAATATTCTGTGACATCCGTTTTCCCAATCCCTGAAAGTCATTAATTTTATTTTTCACAGACAAAATACATTGCAAATAATATACCAATTAATGCAAATAATTTATTACCGTATTTTTCCGTATAGTTACATTATTTACAGGCGCTCACAGCCACGCCTCTGCTGGCTCTTGAATCGCACGATATCAGCGAATATTTGTAATCAGAATAGATGGTGTTTTGTTATTACGTATTTCCACGTCACTCCATACGCCCATCCGGCCGGGTATTATTCAATCTGAATGGATAGTATTCAATATCCTTTGATCGGTGTCAAGGATGAATAAACTCAGTAGGTTAAAAATTGTTCGGCACAACTGGTCAGAAGTAGAAGATATATGGCGTTCGACACCTGTGCGCGTTATTACCGAGATGCTTTTTCACACGCTCGATTTCCAGCGGGATTCATAAATGTCCTGGATGGACATCTAAATTCTTGCGTATTTGCATCTCTATTGATATTGGAACGGGAACTGGTTGGCAGGATCATTTCAAATGATTATAATTTAACCGGATATCATCAGGGAAACTACCTCATGAACGGATCTCTCTCCGGCCAAGTTGACCATCCTCACGACTATTACGGCCAGATATTGGGCGGTATGTACAGCCGCAACTTGCAAAACCGGGTGACAAAAAGTATTTCTGTTTTCCGACACTTCGACAGCATGGGAACTCCGGTGATCCCCTATATCGCCGCCTGGCGCGGAAACCAAAAGAAAATCTGGTACGAATTTGTCGGCCGCCGTCTGCCCCGGATGATGGATTGTTCTCCTGCCGAGTGTGCCCGTTTGTTCCGAAACAGTATCCGCGAGCAGCGAATTTATTCGCACCAGTCCCCCGACCGGCAGATTACAGAAAACATTCTTGGCCCGGAAGACCTGGCCGACACAAGAACCGATTACCGGCGCGAGATCAAACGCAGGGGCATTACCGAAGCCGTTTATAAATGTTTGCTGAATACCGGAGAGATCGTCTGGCTGAAAGATCAGGCCGTCATCGAAACATATCGCGAAGATGATATTTCACTCTCGCTGGGAAACCTGACGATTGTTTCCAAGGAGCTGGAGGCCGATGAAGCCCGTAAACAGATGGCGGCCATCCTCTGTAAAAACGAAGAACGCCTGCGCCACCAGGCCACCCATGACGATTTGACCCACCTTTACAACACCCGCTATCTGTACCAGGATCTCGACCGATTGACCGGCATCAGCCGCCAGAAAGGTAACGTTTTTTCTTTAATATTCATGGACATCGATGATTTCAAGAAAGTCGTTGACGCCCACGGCCACCTCAACGCCAGCCAGGCCATCCGGGAAATCGGCGCCTCTATTCAGGCATCGATTAAAACACCTGCCTATGGCGTGGCCTATGGCGGAGATGAGTTTATCATGGTTCTGCCGGGGGTAGACAAAGCCGGGGCCATGGACCGGGCGGAACATATCCGCTCGCTTATGCGACAGACCGTCTATCTTACCAGCCGGGGACTGGCGGTCAGATTGCAGGCCAGCTTCGGTGTCGCCACCTTCCCCCATGACGCCGACAACCCGACCGCATTAATCGGGCTGGCCGATCAGGCCATGTTCGGGGTTAAAACCAGCGGCAAAAATGCCATCCGGGATATCCGGGATATCATCGCCATTCACTCCCGGACAGACTGACGCGGAAATCACAACTGCCAGTAATCGATCCCCAGGGACTCGGCCTCCCGACAATCGAAAACCCCTTTGACGTCGATTACCAGAGGCATGCCGTTATGGCAGAGACGACCGATCTCTTTCAGGCCCATCTTGAGATACATGTCATGGGACACGGCCAGGATGATCGCGTCCATATGGTGAACATTTTTAAAATCGACCAGCTTCAGCCGATACCGGTTTTCGGCCTCATCGCCATCGGCCAGCGGGTCGTGCACCATCACCTGAATACCATAATCCGCCAGTTCATGGATGATGTCCACCACTCGCGTATTTCTCAAATCCGGTACATTTTCTTTGAAGGTTAAACCGAGAACAGCGACCCTCGCATCGCGCACCTGTTTTCCCTGGGCAATCAGTTTCTTCACCGTACACTCGGCGATGTACTTCCCCATCTGATCGTTGATTCTCCGGCCCGAAAGAATCATTTCGGGATGGTAGCCGATGGATTCGGCCTTGAACGTCAGATAATACGGATCCACGCCAATACAGTGCCCGCCGACCAGTCCCGGCGTAAACTTTAAAAAATTCCATTTGGTGCCGGCGGCTTCAAGGACTTCGTGGGTATTGATCCCGATCCGATTAAAAATCATTGCCAGTTCATTCATCAGCGCAATGTTCAGATCCCGCTGGGTGTTTTCGATCACCTTGGCCGCTTCGGCCACCTTGATGTTGCTGGCCTGATGAATCCCCGCCTTGACGACTTTGCCATACACCCCGGCCAGCAGTTTTGTCGTGTCCGGATCCGAGCCGGATACAATTTTGGTGATTTTCTCCAGCGTATGCACCCGGTCGCCGGGGTTAATCCGTTCCGGGGAATAACCCACGGCAAAATCCCTGCCAAAGGATAATCCCGAAGCCGCCTCAAGAATCGGAACGCAGACCTCTTCAGTGGCGCCGGGGAACACCGTTGACTCAAACACAACGCAAGTGCCCTGACCCATCTCTTTACCGACCAGCTCGCTGGCCGCACGCAGCGGCGAAAGATCGGGATTGCGCTGGGCATCTATCGGCGTGGGAACAGCCACAATAATCAGCCGGCAGGTTGAAAGCTTTCCCGGATCGGCGGTGAAAGCAACCGATGCGCGGCGCAGATTATCAGCGGAGACTTCAAGCGTGCGGTCCATACCGGCCTTTAATTCCTCAATTCGCTGGACGTTCAGGTCAAACCCAACCACTTGAAAATATTCAGACAGATGAACCGCCAGAGGTAGCCCCACATATCCGAGACCCACAACGCCAATCGATTCTTTCCGGGCCGCCAATGTTTCCAGTGTCAACATTATGTCTCCTTGCTGGTAAAATGCACCGTTATTTTTTTCGAAAATCGGTTTT
>CAZNZW010000016.1:25193-53867 GCA_964577615.1 uncultured Desulfobacterales bacterium
ACCACCGCCGGACGCGTCCTGACCCCGTCCAGATCCATTCCAACGGCCAGTTGTTTTAATTCACCAGCGTTGATTCGGCGGACCACCGTTACCCGGTATTCCTTTTCATGGTCAAAGGAAGGGTGCGATAAACGGTGGTGCAGATCACCGTCATTGGTTAACAGCAGCAGCCCTTCCGAATCTTTATCCAGCCGACCCACCGGAAAAACCCGCTCGGGGATATCGACCAGCGACGTTACGATCTTTTCCCGGGGCTGGTGACAACTGGTGACAATTCCGGGCGGTTTATTCAGCGCGATATAGATGGTTCGCGACGCCAGTGCAATCGGCCGGCCACGGAATTCGATCCGATCCGTTTCAGAATCCACCTTTGTGCCCAGCACGGAGACCGTTTTTCCGTTCACACGTACGTCACCGGCAAGGATATGCTTTTCACCCTTTCTTCGCGAGCAAACGCCTGCGGTTGCCAGGTATTTCTGCAAACGGATCAGGGGCATCGGCTCCTCATTTCATGGTACCGGAAATTGCCCGCATCTTCAGCCGATCCGCCGGGGATTTTTTCACGAACGATAATCAGCATTGATCCGCACATACTCTACTGACAAATCACAGGTATGAACCGACACCGCAGCCGTCCCCAGCCCCAGATCGATGGTAATGGTGAATCGCGGCTGTTTGAGCACCCGCGCCACCGGCTCCGCCTCGGCGGCCGCCGTCCCGCTGCCGTTGGTAAACACCAGCACATCGCCAAACCGCACGGTCAGTTTTTCCGGATCAATGGGCACGCCGGCCCGCCCGACAGCGGCCACCACCCGTCCCCAATTGGCATCCTCACCGAAAAACGCCGTCTTAGCCAGGGCGGAGCGGGCGATGGTATCGGCCACAACGTGGGCGGCGGTGTCAGACGGCGCCCCCCGGACATCAATCCGCACCTGTTTGGTGGCGCCTTCGCCGTCCGCAACCAGCTTCCGGGCCAATTCGCCCAGAACGTCATGTACGACTTCACCGAAACAGGCTTCATCAGCGGCGGTTTGAAGTGACACCCCGGCCTGGCCGTTGGCAAAAAGCAAACACGTATCGTTGGTGCTGGTATCCCCGTCAATCGATATCCGGTTTAACGTGGCATCCACACCGGTTTTCAGGATTTCCTGAAGCGTCCGGGGCGCGGCCCCCATATCGGTACAGATAAACGCCAGCATGGTAGCCATGTCCGGATGAATCATGCCGGACCCCTTGGCCACACCGGTCACGGTAAACGGCGACCCGTTCAGGGTCATCCGGCGTGTAACCAGCTTGGGCACCGTATCCGTTGTCATGATAGCTTCGGCAAAATCAGGAAACCCCGTCGGCAGGGCGTCTGCCACCAGGCCGGGAACAGCCGCTTCAATTTTCGCCATGGGCAGGTTTGGCCCGATAACGCCGGTGGAAGCAACGAGAACCTGGTCGGGAATGATTTTGAGCTGATCCGCCACCGCGCGCGTCATGGCAAGGGCATCCGCCATCCCTTTTTCACCCGTACAGCAATTGGCCACACCGCTGTTGGCAATCAATGCCCGGCAAACGCCCCCGGCCACTCGCTGACGGTCCAGGACCACCGGTGCGGCCTGAATCTGGTTGCGGGTAAAAACACCGGCAACGCTGGCCGGCGTGTCGCTGATAATCAGCCCCAGGTCTTTTTTCCGATCAGGTTTGATGCCGGCCGCCCCGCCCGCCAGCGCAAACCCCTTGACACGATAATCTGTCATGGTACAGCTCCAGCCATATTTAAAATTTACTCCATCTGATATTTTTCCAGCCGATACCGAAGTGTATCCCGCGTCAGTCCCAGCAGGCGCGCCGCCCGGGCTTTATTATCGCCGCAGCGATCCATGGCGGATGCGATCAATTTACGTTCAACTTCTCTTAAGTTCAATCCTTCAGCAGGGACCACCCATTCGGAGGGAGACGTATGGACTTCGGCCGGCATGATCACCAGATCTTTGGCGCCAATCTGTTTATTTTCGCAGAAAATCATCGCCCGTTCAATGCAGTTGTTTAATTCGCGCACGTTTCCCGGCCATGAATAGTCACACAGTTTCTTCCTGGCCGCCGCCGTCAATCCCTGAACATGCTTTTTCAATTCACCATTGTGCACCTTAATGAGGTGTTCTGCAATGACAAGGACATCGTCTCCCATTTTTCTCAGTGGCGGCATGTGTATGGACACCACATTTAATCGATAATATAAGTCGGCGCGGAACCGCTTCTCGGCGACTTCCCGATCCAGTTCTCTGTTGGTCGCCGCCATAATTCTCGTGTTGACATGAACCAGCTTGTTGCTCCCCAGACGCCGGTAAAATTTGTCTTCCAATACGCTTAACAACTTTGCCTGAAGCGACAGAGACAGTTCGCCGATTTCATTTAAAAAAATTGTACCATTTTCCGCCGCCTTAAAAAGGCCGTCCCGGGAAGCCATCGCATGGGTAAAAGCCCCTTTTTCATATCCGAAAAGCTCCGCTTCTATCAAGTTGTCGGGCAATGCCGCACAATTGATCTCTACGAAGGGCGCATCGGCCGGCATCGCACTGAAATGAAGGCTCCGGGCAGCCAGATTTTTCCCGGTACCGCTTTCGCCAAGCAGCAAAACAGTGGCATGAGGCACCCGGCTCAACTGCCCGATTATTTTTCGAATACCCTCAATTGCCGGAGAACGCCCCTGAATATCAGTGGTTGTCACTCCCCGCAAAAACGGTTGCTGTTTCAATAAGAGGAAGTCGTTGCGCTGCTGAATCAATTCCTGCCGGATCCGTGCATTCGTGGTGACGTCTTCAATCAGAAGCAGCCCCTGATCATCTTTTTCACCTGCAACAATGCAAAGATCCAGATAATACCGCCTTCCATTTGCATCCAGCCGGTTGACATTTTTTATATCAATCTTGTCTTTGGCTCTGGCGATAACGGCCCCGATCAACTGTTCCTGTCCGATGAATTCCGGGAACAAATCCCGCATATCCATACCGGCGATCTCATGCGATCCAACCTTCCCTTCCGATATAATTTTTAAAAGGTTTTTGGCGCGATGATCGGAAGATTCCATCTTAAATTCATGATCAAAACGCACCCATCCGATGGATTTACTCGCCAGAATCCGCCCGGCCATTTTGTTTATTGACATATCCAAAACCCTTTTCATTCAGACTGAAAACCATCTCGCGCTGATTCTTATTCTACTCTCACCGCTGGTCTGCCATGACAATTTTATACCCGTAACAAACCGGATACGCAAATATTTTTTTATTTTGACATATTATCTTGAATCGGGTAGGCTTATAAGTCGGGGAAAGGTATCGATCATAGCCGAAATAACTGGCAGATACTATATTTCCCGACTGGCGTCAATTGACGTCAGCGAAACTTTGCGGCATCACTATATTTCAACCCAGTGCCTGCTCATGCAGTGGCGGGGACTATATTTTTTTAAAGGAGGGGTACCTTGACAACCGCCGAAAACCAGAAAGCTGTTTCTCTTTCGCGGGTTCAGCCGGGTGTTACCCAGAGCCAGTCAGATGACATGCCTGCCGGGGAGGAAATAGACCGTTCCGCCGCACAGAGTATCGGCCAGATCCGCGATATTCTTTTCGGACGCGAAATGACCCGCTATGAAAAACGATTCAACCATATCGAAGCCCGCCTGATCAAACAGACGGATCAAATAAAAGCGGATATGCGCAATCGCCTGGAAAAAATGGAAGCACTGGTTCGCAAAGAAGCCGATTCACTGAAAGACCAGCTTAAATTTGAAAAGGACCAGCGTACGCAGCAGGGAATGGATCTGTCCGGCGAATTAAAATCCACGGCTGCGATGTTGACGCAGTCGGTTGCCCGGCTTGACGCTAGGCTGAAACAAAGCGCAGATTCGCACCAGCGCCGGCTCCTCGATCAGGTCAAGGTCTTGAATGAAAAAATTGCAGCCCTTAGCGACGAAACAGCGGCTGCGCTGAAGCAATCGAGTCATCGGCTGCAAATTGATAAAGTGGACCGGTCAACTCTTGCCGGTCTGTTGACGCATCTGGCGGGGCAACTCACCCAGCCAGCGGAAGAAACAAAATCGGATCATGAATAGCCGATCGAGTCAGGAATCCGTTCCACCTCCGCCGGACACGCGCCCGCAATCCCCGGAGGAGGCCTATCAAACGCTTCGAAAACTGATTCTCGGCGCCGAAAACACCCAGATCGAGCGTATCCTCAGACGCATAGAAGACCCCCGGCGACGAACGAAAGACATCAGTCAGGTTTTACCTGAAGCCGTTGTACTGCAGACTAAACAGAACAGCCGCATGGTACCGGCGCTGCGCCCGACTGTTGAGCAGATTATTCACGCATCGGTCAAACGCGACCCCAAACCTCTGGTGGATGCACTTTTTCCGATTATCGGCCCGGCCATTCGAAAATCCGTTGCCGAGGCATTCCGGCAGATGATGCAGTCGTTAAATACCACCCTGGAGCACAGCACCTCCCTTAAGGGGATCCAATGGCGCATTCAGGCCCTGCGCACCGGCAAACCCTTTGCCGAGGTGGTTTTGCTCAATACGCTGCTTTACCGCGTTGAGCAGGTTTTTCTGATTCATCGCGAGACCGGGCTGCTGCTCAACCATGCGGTTGCCGAAGGCGTCATCGTCCAGGACGGCGACATGGTGTCGGGAATGCTGACGGCCATAAACGATTTTATCAGAGATTCATTTACTCCCCGGAAAAACGATGCGCTGACCACGATCCGCCTGGGAGAAACCACCGTTGTGCTGGAAGAAGGCCCTCACGCATATCTGGCCGGCGTTGTTCGGGGTAACCCGCCCGAACAGTTACGGGTCGTTTTCCGTAAGGCGCTTGAAACCATCCACCTTGAATTCGGCCAGGAACTCATCGATTTTGACGGGGACACTGCGCCGCTTGAAACTGCCACCCCATACCTTGAGACCTGCCTCCGGATGCAGCAAAAATCGGGTACCCGGAAAACCTCCCCGGTCATCTGGATTATCACCGCAGCCATTATCGGACTCTCTCTTTTCTGGGGCGCCCGCTGGGTTCGGAATCAGATGCACTGGACCCGCTATCTCAACCGGTTGCGCGACACCCCCGGCCTTGTCGTTACTCAAGCCGAAAAACGGCATGGCATATTCCAGGTCAGCGGGTTACGGGATCCGCTGGCAGACAACCCCGCCGATCTGATCCCAGACGGACTGGATCCGGATCAGATTGCCGGCCACTGGGAACCCTTTTATGCCATGCAGCCCCAATTCATTCTCATGCGGGCCAGACAATTGAGCCATCCGCCGGCATCAACAACGCTGACCCTGGCGGACAATATTCTCACGGCTTCGGGCAGCGCTCCCATGGCGTGGATTACCCGGAATCGGCCGGTATTATCCACACTGCCGGGTATTTCGCGTTACGATGATTCCCGCCTGGCCATATCGGACCTGGATGCGCTCCTGCTTGAAAAAGCCCGTTTGCGACTACAACCGCCGAAAACCGTTGCCCTCGATGTAAAAAACGGTCACCTGATTGTAACCGGCCGGGCCTCTCACCAATGGGTTCTCCATCTCGAAAAATACGATATGACTCTTGATGGTATCGGCTCTGTGGACAAGCAGCAGCTGATAGACAGTGATGCCGTGGAACTGGAAAGAATAAGACGGGATCTGGAACAGGCTGCCATCCGTTTTTCCCGGGGGACCCAACTGGCCGAGCCGGGTGCGACTACTGCGCTGGACCGGACAGCCCGTTTGATTTACCGGCTTCAGGAAGCATCCGGGAGATTAAAAACAACTGCCATTGTCGAGATACTGGGTCATACCGATGTCGCCGGTTCAGAAGAAAAAAACCGCCGGCTCAGGCGGGCCCGGGCAAATATTATTCGCGACCAGCTGATTAAAAAGGGGGTGACCCCGGCCATGCTGCGGATCGCCGACATGCAGACCCAGGAAGCCAGTTATATGAAAAAGGCGACATCCATCCTGATGACCGGTCGCCGGGTCACATTTCAGATTGATCTATTAAAACAGCATCAGACGGGCTGAGGATACCATGATTAATAAAAAAATATGCATGTTGGGTGGATTTGCCGTGGGCAAGACCAGTCTTGTACAGCAATATGTGGCCCATCTGTTTTCCGAAAAGTACCATACGACCCTGGGCGTCAAGGTCGATAAAAAAAAGGTCCGGTCAGCCGGGCGCGATGTTCAACTCATTTTGTGGGATATTCATGGCAAGGACCGCTTTACAACGGTAAGCGATTCATATCTGCGGGGAATGTCCGGTTATCTGCTGGTTGTGGACAGTACGCGGCCGGAAACCCTGACCACCGCGCAGGCCTTGAAGACACAGGCTGAAAAAACAGTTGGCCGGGTACCCTTTGTTTTAATGTTGAATAAAATTGACCTGTCGGCCGGCTGGGCCATACCGGACAAAGAGTTAAAAATCATTAACAAAAAGTCCTGGCCGATCATTCGAACCAGTGCCAAAACCGGAGAGGGTGTCGAAGAAGCGTTTATGATGCTGACATCCCGGATGATGGCCCCATGACCCCGCTGTATCCTTCCCTGTTCAATAAACCCGGGGTATAATTTCTCATTGACAACCGACAGCGATACAATTATATTTATTAATTCTTAAAAAATGGTTTACGCTGGCCGGGTACTGCAAGCGCCCGGCCTTTTTTAATAAAAAAACAGATAAAAGGGGGTGATTCTAATGAACTGCACAACGGTACGCAACGGAAAACCATGCCCATTCATGACGGCCAGGGGCTGCGCATACAAGGGAGGGATCTGCCATGAGATCGTTGATCAGTGCGACGGCTGCAATCGCACGGTTCAATTTGAATCCCGCTCGTATTGCGGTACATTTCCCGAGCCGGCCATGAAGTGGCGAAACGGCAACTGCAACTTCGCCAGCCATGTCACCAAAAAGGCCGAGGCAAAGGCCAACAAGGTCAATCCACTCAAGGCATCCAAAAGAGCCGCCAGATAACGCGCGTTGCTGTCGGCTGTCAGTCGGCACTTCCAGGCTGCGGCGGTTGTCTTATTGTTGGAAAAAACGAGGCAACCGCCCTGCGGGAAATCCAATCTTTCCCAAAATATTTTCCGTTCGTCTCTCCCCGCCCAATATTACTTTTTAAAAGCAATACCGGCCACTTTCTTTTCATCTTCCACGCCACACGCGGCCCATCAATTTCGATCGTATTGCCGCGCAGAGATTTCCCCCTTGACATTGTCCGGTATCCCTTTGTAAAAACTATCAAATGCCAATAGGCCGCCGGGTTCTGCCACACGGCCCGCGTCAGTTCGACTGCCATTGCGGACCCTTTTTATTTTCCCCGGCACTGTCAACCGCCCAACAGGAGCATCAGACAATGACCATCAATCCACTGGCCAGCCAATTAAACGAAACCATCGAAACGCATGCCCCGCACATATTTTCCATGCTGTCCGAAACGGGCAAGGCCCTCTTTTTCCCCAAGGGTCTCATTACCCAGGGAGCCGAAGCCAAGGAAAAAGCCCACCGGATCAATGCCACCATCGGCATTGCCAAAGAACGCGGGCGGACCATGGCTTTTGAAGCGGTCACCGATCTCATCGGCCGGATTCCGCCCCGGGACGCGCTGACCTACGCATCTTCATACGGCATGCCGGCCCTGCGTCAATGCTGGCAGGCGGCCCTGATCGAAAAAAACCCATCACTGGCCGGAAAAACAATCAGCCTGCCCGTGGTGACCAACGGTATTACCCACGGCATCAGCACCATCGGCGATGTCTGGGTCAACCCCGGCGACGTCGTTGTCGCCCCGGACATGATGTGGGGAAATTACAACATGATTCTGGGCGTCAAACGCGGCGCGACCTTTATCCACTACCCGTTTTTCGCTGCCGACGGCGGATTTAACCTGTCCGGTTTCGAAAAAGCGCTTCAGAAAGGCGCCCAGGTCAACAACAAACTGATTGTCATTCTGAATTTCCCCCATAACCCCACCGGCTACACGGTCTCCAAAAGCGAGGGAGCCGCCATGGCCGACATCCTGATCGCCGAGGCCGACCGGGGTACCCGCATCCTGGCGGCCTGTGATGATGCGTACTTTGGTCTGTTTTTCGAAGAAGAGACCCTCAAGGAATCGCTCTTTGCCCGGCTGTGCGACGGCCATCCCCGCCTGATGGCCGTCAAGCTCGACGGGGCCACCAAGGAAAACTACGTGTGGGGATTGCGGGTCGGTTTCATCACCTACGGCGGTGTCATCTCCGGCGCGACGGCACCGGTCTACGAAGCGCTGGAAAAAAAGACCGCCGGGTGCATCCGGGGCACCATTTCCAACGCCTCCCATGTGGGCCAGACGATCGTTTACCAGTCCATGCAGGATAAGCGGTACGCTGACGAGAAAAAAGAAAAGTTCGATATCATGAAAAAGCGGGCCGCCCGCGTCAAAACCGTGGTGGCCGACCCGAAATACGGGGACAGCTTCAGCGCCTATCCCTTTAACTCCGGATATTTCATGTGCATCCGCCTGAAAACAGTCGACGCCGAAGCCCTGAGACGTCACCTCCTCGAAAAATACGGCGTGGGCCTGATCTCACTGGGAGCAACCGATCTGCGCGTGGCTTTCTCCTGCCTTGAAGAGGACGAAGTCACCCTCTTATTTGATACCATTCTGAAAGGAATCAAAGAACTCGAAAGCGCCTGACGCCATCACCGGCCGGGTCACTTCACCCGATTTTCTCCGGTCGGCGGGCCCGTCTTTCCCGCTTCCGGATAAAACACCCGCACGAGAAACAGTCCCTGGGGCGGCGCCGTGGGCCCGGCCTGACCGCGATCCCGGGCGGCCATAATCCGCCGGAAATCATCCACTGTGATTCTGGCCTGCCCGACCGCCACCAGGGTGCCCACGATATTTCTCACCATAAACCGTAAAAACCCGTCCGCCTGGATCTCAAAAACGATACGGTCGGTATTCTGCCGGATAACGTCAGCCGTCAGCACCCGGCGCACGGTACTGGCCCGGGGACTGCCCGCCCCTTCAAAAGATTTAAAATCATGGGTACCAGACAGGTGACCGGCCGCCATCCGCATGGCTTCGATATCGAGGGGGTGGCGCAGATGCCAGGTATATTGACGGCCAACGGCCGTGGCCCAGGGCCGATTTAAGATTCGATAGCGGTAAATCTTGCTGACGGCGTCATAGCGGGGATGAAAGGCATCGGAAACCGTTTCCAGTGAATGAATAACAATATCCGGCGGCAGGAGGCTGTTCAGTCCTTTGTGGAGTACGCGCGCGGACAATCGGGTATGGCAGGTAAAACCGGCCACCTGACCCAGGGCATGGACGCCGGCGTCCGTGCGCCCCGACCCGCTGACCCGCACAGGCTGCCCGGTCATGCGGTGCAGGGCATTTTCGATTGCGCCCTGGATGGTCGGCACATCGTTCTGAATCTGCCACCCGCTGTAACCGGTGCCGTCGTATTCAACAATCATCTTAAACGCCGTGGTCATTCGCCCCGCCCTTTCCCGCTCCGTTATATTTTCCGGCCAGCCTTAAAACCCCCATACAAGCACCGCGCTTAATGAGAAAAAAGATAAAATCGTCGACAGCAGAATCGTTGCCGAAGCCAGATCGGTATCACTGTCCAGCTGGCCCGACAATACAAAGATACCCGTTGCCGTCGGCATGGCGAAAAAGAGCATGGCCACCTGACGGGTCATACCGGTTACATCAAAAATCGATAGAAAAAAGGTCCCTGTAACAGGCAGCAGAATCAGTTTGATTCCGGCGGCCAGCACGGCGGCCGGGAAATAATTTTTAAGGGTCTTGACGGTCAACGCGCCGCCAATGGACAACAGGGCCAGGGGCAAAGTCACCGCAGCAGCCAGCCGGAATGTATTCTCCACAAAAACGGGAAATCCCCGAAAAAACCGCGCATAGAGCATGCCGGCAACGCAGGCGAGGATCAGGGGGTTGACGATCAGCGCCCGTCCTGTCAGTCGAACCCGTTCCTTAAAACCAACTTTTTTACCGGAAAACCAGATCAGCGTCGCCACGGCCAGTACATTGATCAACGGAATCATGACACCGATCAGGATGCCGAAATAGCGGACACCGGGTTCCCCCAGAGCATTCATAATCACGGCCACCGCGATATAGGTGTTGAAACGGAAGCAGCTCTGGGCAAAAGTCCCCGCCTGGAATGCACCGATCCGAAAGAGCCGGATCGCCAGGATACTGGCCCCGTATACCACGGCCAGGGTACAGAAAGCCGCCTGGCAATATCCCCAGTCAAGCCCTGACTGGATCGGCGTCCCCCCGATTTTCCAGAAAAGCAGTATGGGGAAAAAAATAAAATAGATCAGGCGGTCCGACATTTTTAAAAAGCGGTCGCTGGTGAAGCCACCCGCCTTCAGAAAATGCCCCAGCACCACCAGCGCCAGGACAGGAAACAGATTATTGACTATCATTGTCGCCTTGTATTTAGCCCTTTGATTTCCGGAAGGGATATTGTATAAACGATCGATAAAATCTTTATGTAAAGATCCATCCACTAAATGTCAACGACTGCCACGACGCATGAACGCTCACGACAAATCATCAATCATCATCGAAACTGCCCGAAACGTTCTGACCCTTGAGGCGGACTGCCTGACGGCCCTGGTAGACCGGGTTGACCGGCGTTTCGAAAAAATGGTCAACTGCATATTTCGCGCCAGGGGGCGGCTGATCGTCAGCGGCATCGGTAAATCCGGCATCGTTGGGCAAAAAATCGTCGCCACGCTGAACAGCACCGGCACGCGCAGCCTCTTCCTGCATCCGGTGGAAGCCATGCACGGCGATCTGGGTCAGGTGGGGCCGGAGGATGTGTTTCTGGCGCTGTCATACAGCGGCGAAACCGATGAACTGAGCATGCTGTTGTCGAGTATCCGCCGCATGGGTTGCCCCATCATCGCCTTCACCGGCCATCCGGTCGACTCCACGCTGGCCCGCGCCAGTGATATTGTCATTGATGTCAGCGTCGCCCGGGAAGCCTGCCCCATGGGGCTGGCCCCGACCACAAGTACCACCGCCATGCTGGCCATGGGAGATGCCCTGGCCGTCGTACTGATTAACAAACACCGGTTTAAGGCCAGTGATTTTAAAAAAATACATCCTGGCGGCCATCTGGGGCAACGCCTTGCCGGCTGCATCGGTGACATCATGATCACCGGCTATAATCTGCCCGTTGTATCCCCGAAAGCACTGATGACCGATGCGCTTGACACCATGGAGAAGGGCGGCCTGGGCGTTGCCCTGGTGGCAGACAAAGACCGCCGGCTAACCGGCATTATCACGGATGGCGACATCCGGCGCATGCTGGTCAACAAAACGGATATCGCCGCGGCCCGGGTGGCCGACGTCATGACATCGGCGCCCCGGACTGCCCGCCCGGCGGCCGCGGTGTACGATGTTCTCTACCTGATGGAAACCCACCAGATCACCGTCCTGCCCATTGTCGATGACACCCGGACGATTCTCGGCGTTGTCCACCTGCATGATATTCTGGGGAAGGGAAAGTTCCGATTCGATCCGGAACGGCCGGAACACCGTACGGACAACCAAACCGGGAGGGGCAGCGCCTCCTCCCCAAAAAACCGGATATCTTCCAATGACAACACCTGACGCGCCATCGATCAACACCACTATTGAATCCCTGGGACAGGCGACCATTCCATCGCCCATGGCCGACCCGCTGAAAAACGCCCCGGTCGGTTTCATCACGGATACTGACCGCGTTTTAATCGAGGTCGATGCCGAAAAAATCACCTCCGCCGCCCGGAAAGGGCGCCCGCTGCCCGCGCTGGAATGCGCTGGCCCCAGACGCCGGATCTATTTTGACCCAAGTAAAATCCGCTGTGCCATTGTCACCTGCGGTGGTATCTGCCCGGGTCTGAATGCCATTATCCGCTCCGTCGTACTCGAATTGTACTATCGATACGGCGTGCGGCACATTTACGGCATCCGCTACGGCCTGCAGGGATTTATCCCCGAATACCACCATGATGTCCTGGAGCTGTCGCCATCGGTCGCCGGTGACATTATGAAAAAGGGCGGCACCATTCTCGGCTCTTCCCGGGGGCAGCAGGATCCCGACGCCATCGTCGACAGTCTGCAGCGGATGGGGGTCGGGGCATTGTTCATGGTTGGCGGCGACGGCACCCTGGTGGCCGCCACGAAAATCGCCGACACCATCATTGCCCGCGGACTGAAAATCAGCGTTGTGGGCATTCCCAAAACCATCGACAACGACATCTCCATGGTCTCGCGCTCTTTTGGCTTTGATACCGCGGTGGAGGTCGCCACCCAGGCCATCCGGGCCGCGCACAATGAAGCGGTTGGTTATCCCAACGGCATCGGGCTGATCAAATTGATGGGACGTTACTCCGGGTTCATTGCCGCCACGGCCATCCTGGCCGAGCAGGATGCCAATTTCGTTTTGATCCCCGAAGTCGATTTTGATCTGACGGGCCCCGGCGGCCTGTTCGATAAGCTGAAAGACCGGCTGGCCCGCCGTCACCACGCTGTTATCGTGGCCGCCGAAGGCGCCGGACAGAAATTTTTCAATACCACGGCAGACCGGTGGGACAAGTCGGGCAACCTGCGTCTGCAGGATATCGGCCGCTATTTGAAAAAGCGGATCGGCGACTATTTCAAAAGTGAAGGCATCGATATCACGATTAAATATATTGATCCAAGCTATATGATCCGCAGCCTTCCGGCCAACGCCAATGACCGGGTTTTCTGCAACTTTCTAGGCCGCAATGCCGTCCATGCCGCCATGGCCGGCAAAACCAAGGTACTGGTCGGCCACTGGAACAACCATTTTGTCCACATACCGATGCAATTGTCCGCAGGCAAACGCAAACAGATCGACCCCGGAAGTGAGTTGTGGTGCGGCGTGCTGGCTGCCACCGGGCAGGGCGCCCTGACAGCGGCGGCGGGCAAGTCGGAAGGATTGAAAGCCGGGAAACCGGCTGACGGATAATCAGAATTCAGGGGGTGACTTCAAGGAATTGATCCCCCTTGATTTCGAGCAACTGGATTTTTTTATCCACATCGCCGTCGGGGAGAAACGTCGTTGTCCCGGTGAGGCCCGGATATGCCGATACAGCCAGGAGCGCGTCCCGGACGTCACTGCGATAAGTCATGCCGGGTCGATTCGTCACCTGAAACAGAATCATCGCCGTATCGTAGGCCACGGCCTCGATAAACCCTGGTTTTTTGCCGAAATCATTTTCAAACCCCACTGCAAATCCTGCCACGGCGGGCATCGCCGATTCCGGAAAAAAGCCAACCGGTAAAATGCTTCCCTGGACAAATGACCGTGCCATGTCAATCAGCGCCGGCGAATACCACAGATTCGTCCCCAGCAGGTATATGTCCCGGATATCCTGGTAGGCCAGCTGCGGAATCAGCAGCCCGGCCCTTTCCGATCCGTCCGGGATAAAAATCGCGTCAAAATCGACCACCGCCCGGGTGTCCTTGTTCTTTCCCTTTTTATATTGCTTGATCAGTTTTTTAATGGCATCGGCAAAATCGGTCTGGTCGGGCGTGTAGGCTTCGATCTGGGTTAATTTTCCGCCATATGCGGCGACCTGGTCCCAGAATTCGTGCATAAAGGTGATACCATACTTCTCCGCAGGGTAAAGCACGGCAAACCGGTGGATGCCCAGCGTATTGATCGCATATCCGGCCAGCGCGGCTGTTTGAATCCGGGGCGTTATGAAATTGCGAAAAACATAATCACCGGTCTGTGGAATGCCCTCTTTCTGCGTCATGGCAATCATGGGGATACCCAGTTCCTGGGCTTTTTCGGCCACAATGGCTGCCGTCACCATGGGACCGATGATCGCCGAAACATCGGCATCGGCCAGCGCCTGGAAGGCCGCCACGGCTTTTTCAGGATCAGCGCCGGTGTCCTTGACGATAATCCGGACAGATGGATTCCCGGCGCCGGCCGTAAATTGATTCAGCGCATACTCCACGCCGTTGAGGGCCTGGAGACCGAATTGGGCATATGGCCCGCTCAGCGGAAAAAGGCAGCCGATCGTTTTACGCGTCAGGGTCATCTCTTCAATATCGGCAATTGTTTCCCGCGCCGATATCGCCCGTGGGTCATCCGGGAACCGATCGCTGAATTCACTTAATATCCGCCGGGCATCAACGTATTCTTCGGCCACCATCAGCCGGTTACCCAGCAGAAATAACAGGCTCCCCCGGGCCGGCCCCGAATCCAGCCGCTCCGTCAATCCTTCCAAATCAGCCAGCGACAATGGGGCCACCGCCGTTTCCAGCGCTTCTTCCATCTCGGGCCGCTCCGCATCCGGGGATAGATTATACGCTTCGGCGTATGCCACCGCCGCGTCGCTGTTCATCGCCCTGGCCAGGTAGGCATTTCCCAGCAGACGATAGATCTGCGCCCGTTCCGGCACCGTCTTGATGGCGTCTAAGGCATCGGGCGCCGTGTCGATGATCCGGTCAAAATCCTGTTCGGCGGCCAGCAGGGTAAGCATCTTCATATAGCTGTCCCCCGCCCAGACACTGTGCGGTGATTCGCTGATAATGCGTTGATAGGCATCGATCGCACCGGCCGCATCCCCGAAGCTTTCAGCCAGCATGCCCCGCTGCATCAGCGCCTCGGCAACACGGGCATCCCTGGGAAACCGGGTCAGATAATCTCCGAACAGGCGGAAAGCTTTCCGGTCGTCCTGTTTTTCCAGGGCGGCGTGTGCCGCGGTGAGAAGTGATTCGGCAGTGGCCGGCTCAGGTTTTGCCGGCAAAGTGACCGGTATCGGTGTTGCCACCGGCGACGAGGCGATCGGTCTGGGCGCACAGGCAAGCAGGCTGCCGATCCAGGCAGCCAGCAAAACGGCCATCACAAGATTGCGTTTCATCAGTATGTTATCTTTCTCTTTAACCGGTCAGCGGCAACGCATCCATCAAGGAGGGCCGCCGGGACGCATGGACCGATACGGATAATCAGCCACAAAGCTCAAAAAGCGCCGCCGCCCCCATGCCGCCGCCGATACACATGGATTCCACACCGTATTGCGCCCCTTTGCGCCGCATATTGGCCAGCAGTGTGGCAGCCAGCTTGGCGCCGGTACATCCCAGGGGATGCCCCAGCGCAATGGCGCCGCCGTTGATATTGATTTTATCCATGTCGTTATCAATCCCCAGTTCCCGGATGCAGTGAAGGGCCTGGGAAGCAAAGGCCTCGTTGATTTCAAACAGGCCCACGTCCTTGATGTCGACACCCGCCATTTTGAGTACTCTGGGAATGGCATATTTCGGGCCGACGCCCATTTCGTCCGGCTGGCATCCCACCGTGGTATAGTATTTCAGTTTCGCCACCGGCGTCAGGCCCAGTTCGTTCATTTTTTCTTCGCTCATGATGACAGTGGCCGCCGCGCCATCGGTGGTCTGGGATGAATTGCCGGCGGTAACGCTGCCACCGGCGGCAAATACCGGATTGAGCTTGGCCAGTCCCTCCACCGTCGTCCCTTCACGAATCCCGTCGTCAAAATCCTGAAGAACTGTCTCTTTCCGATAGGTACCGTTTTCCTGCCGGACATACCGGGTCGCCGGCGTGGGAACGAGTTCGGTAAAAAGGCCTTCCTTACGTGCCCGGGCCGCCTTCAACTGCGATTGACAGGCGAATTCATCCTGATCTTCCCGGGAAACGCCGTAGCGTTTGGCGACGTTCTCCGCAGTAATGCCCATGGACGTATAAAGATCGGCATGCTGCTTGGTCCATTCGGGATGCGGCCGGGGCATGTGACCCCCCAGAGGCACAAAGCTCATCGACTCCACGCCGCTGCCGATGGTTACCTCCGACCAGCCCGCCATGACACGCAGCGACGCCTGGGCAATGGCCTCAAGGCCCGATGAGCAGAATCGATTGACGGTGGCCCCGGTCACCTCAACAGGGAACCCGGCCATCAGGGCGGCGACCCGGCCGATATTCATCCCCTGTTCCGCTTCGGGAAAGGCACAGCCGACCATGATATCTTCCACATCTTTCTTCTCCAGCGTCGGTGTTTTTTTGACCGCCGCATCAAGGATAAACGCAATCAGATCCTCGGGCCGGGTCTGGCTGAACGCTCCTTTTTTTCGTTTGCACCCGGGAGTCCTGACGGATGTCACGATATAGGCATCTCTCATGGGGTCTTCCTCCTTTTTAGTTCCGAAGCGGCTTGCCGGTTTTGAGCATATGCTCGACCCGGGCCACGGTCTTTTCTTCTTTCCAGAAATCGATAAATGCCTCGCGTTCCAGTTTCAAAATCACTTCTTCATCGATTCGGGCGTTGGCATTTACATCTCCTCCGCTGATTACAAAGGCCACGCGCCGGGCAAGCAGCACATCATGATCGGAAACAAATCCAGCTTCTTTCATGTTATACAGCTCAGCGTTAACCATTCCCTGGGCCACAGTCCCCATGACCCGGATCGGCTGTTTGACGGGGGAGACATATCCGTCGCCGGCCAGTTTCAATACTTCTTTTTTGGCTTCGCCGATTAAATGGTCCCGGTTAAAAACAATGCGGTCAACAGGGCCGAGAAATCCATTGGCACGTGCATCAGCCGCCGAGGCAGAGACCTTGGCCATGGCGATATTCATAAACGTGGGCAGAAAAAAAGCCGATGCATCGGTGAGTTTCACTGCCGCGGGGATATCCCCGGTCATTTTCCGCCAGAGATTAAGGCAGCCACCGCCGGCCGGCAGCAGCCCCACGCCGATTTCCACCAGCCCCATATACAGTTCGGCATGGGCGACAATCCTGTCGGCCGCGCCAAGACAGATTTCACAGCCGCCGCCCAGCGTCAGGCCGTACGGCGCGGCCACCACGGGAAAAGAAGAATACCGGGCCCGCTGCAGCCCCTGCTGGGCTTTGGCAAGAAAAGTTTCCATCTCGGCCCACTTTCCCGCCCGGGCCAGCTGCCCCATGAACATCAAATCGCCGCCGGCAGAGAACGCCCCGGGCGTGCCGTCATCCTGGTTGCCGATGACCATACCGATGCCGTTCTTTTCGATATAGTCCATTCCCTCGGCCATGAAATCGATGATTTCACCATTGATGGCATTCATCTTGGAATGAAATTCAATGCAGAAGACGTCGTCCCCCAGATCCACCAGCGAAGCGGATCGACAGGACTTGACCGTTTTACCGGACGCTTTCAGCGACCGGAGCGAAACAGCCGCGGCGTTCACCGCGATCGGCTGATACGCGGCGGTGGCAAAATCGTAAAAGCAGGTCTGCCCGTTTTCATCCTTGTAGAACGCGTCATGACCGGCGGCCAGCATCCTTTTGACCGGTTCGGGAACCGTCAGGCCGTCTTTTTCCATGCGGGCCACGCTTTTGGCCACGCCAATGGCATCCCAGGTTTCAAAGGGCCCCATTTTAAAGTTGAAACCCCATTTCATGGCGTTGTCGATTTCAACAACCGTATCGGCGATTTCCGGAATCCGGTTGGCCGAATAGATCAGGTTTTCGGCCAGCACTTTCCAGACATACCGCCCCTCTCTGTCATCGGCATAGACAACCGCCTGCATTTTTTCCGGCAGGGTTTTCGCCTTTTTGGCCGCATCCAGGCAGGGGAAAGTCGGCCGCTGGTATTCTGCGTATGCGAGCGTGGCCGGATCAATCACCTTGCGGATCTTTTTCCACTCGGGAGTCAGATCCGTTTTATAAAACCCGGCCTTGGTCTTGTTGCCCAGTAATTTATTGTCGACCATCTTCCGGACAAAATCCGGCACCTTGAATGTATCCCGGCGTTCATCATCGGGAATCAGCTCATAAGTATTGTCCGCCACATGAACCAGCGTATCCAGACCGACGATGTCGGATGTTTTAAAGAGAGCGGTTTTGGGGCGCCCCAGCGCCGGGCCAAAAAGGGCGTCTACTTCGGCGATGCCCAGTCCGTCTGCCGCCATTAATTGCATGGCCCGGACCATTCCCTGGACGCCGATGCGGTTGCCGACAAAGTTGGGGGTATCCTTGGCCATGACAATCCCCTTGCCCAGCCGTTTGGCGCCGAATTCCGCCATAAATTCGACGATTTCCGGCAACGTTCCCTCGCCCGGGATGATTTCCAGCAGCCGCATGTAGCGCACGGGATTGAAAAAATGCGTGCCCAGAAAATGCTGTTTAAAATCCTCACCGCGATCGACGGCCATTTTGGCCAGAGGGATCCCGGAGGTATTGGAAGAAACAATCGCGCCGGGTTTGCGCACCGTTTCAATGCGGGCCAGCAGTGCCTGTTTCACCTTCAGATTTTCAACCACGACCTCAACGATCCAGTCACAACCGGCCAGCCAGTCAAAATTGTCTTCGAGATTGCCGATCCGGATCCGGGCCGCATCACCGGGCTGCATCAGCAGCGCCGGCCGGGCCTTGAGGACCGCATCCAGTCCCGCCTGCACAATCCGGTTGCGCGCCTTGGGGTCCTGTTCCGACCCCGCAGGCAGATCCGGTGGAACGATATCCAGCAGACAGGTCTCGATACCGGCACTGGCCAGGAGGGCCGCAATCCCGCCGCCCATGATACCGGCGCCAATAACGCCGGCGGTTTTGATTGTTCGCTTCATCATTGCCTCCTTCATTAGAATCAGTCGGTAATAACGCCTGAATCTCGTTATCCTTTGGCGGAAAGCATGCTGTCTTTATACAGACGGCCCACCCGATATGGGCCGACGATTCCCTCTATCCGACATATTGAATAGATATTCATTTTATAATAAAAGTCGCGCCCGGATGTCAAGAAAAAACAACGCCCCGCCGGATAAATTCATATCACAATATATTACAAATAGTTATATAATCTGTCACGTACCGTAACAAACAATAATCACAATAATTTGCATAGAATCAAGAATGAACGGACATTCATTTTGACCGGAACTGGTCTGATTTAATACCGTATCGCCGCATGATCTGCTGCAGGGCCTGGCGCTCCAGACCGCAGTTTTTCGCCGCCCGGGTCACGTTGCCTCCTGTTTCGGACAACTGGTGACCAATATAGTTACAGTTAAACTGGTGAAGTGTCTCTTCTTTTGCTTTTTTATACGACAATTCCCGGCAGGCGCGCGCCACCAGGCAGTCGTCGGACCCGTTCTTTTCCATGCCCACATCCTCGGGCGTTATTTCTTCACCCTTGGAAAACAGAACGCCCTGAGTAATGATATTTTCCATTTCACGGATATTGCCGGTCCAGTCATGCGCGATAAACATTGCCAGCAATTCAGGTGACAGCTTTTTCTTCGATTGCTGGAGTTTGACCACATTCTTTTTCAGCAGGTAGTTGGCAATGAGCGGGATATCTTTTTTGCGTTCGCGCAGCGCTGGCAGGGAAATGGGAAGAACATTGAGCCGGTAGAAAAAATCCTCCCGAAACTCACCGGTTTTCATTTTTTCGCTTAAATTTTGATTGGTCGAGGCAACAATCCGGGTATTGATCCGGATTGTTTTGGTATCGCCCAGCGGTTTGATTTCTTTTTCCTGGAGGACCCGCAGCAGTTTGGTCTGAATCGTCGGCGCGATATCCCCGATTTCGTCAAGAAAAATCGTTCCGTTGTGGGCTTCCTGAAACAGCCCGTCCCTGTTGCTGACGGCATGTGTAAACGCCCCTTTCCTGTATCCGAACAGTTCACTTTCAAGGATATGCTCCGGTACGGTGGGGCAGTTGACCGCCACAAACGGCCCGTCTTTGCGGGAACTCAACGCATGAATGGCCCGGGCGGTTAAATCCTTTCCCGTCCCCGATTCGCCCGTAATCAAAACAGTCAGATCCGTCTTGGCGACCATTTCGATGGTCTGGAAAATACGCTGCATGCCGTCACATCTGCCAACCATGCCATGAAAAAGGTCATTGTCATCTCCACACGCCTGCTGCAGACGGATATTTTCATTGATCAGACGGCTTCTCTCCAGAGCTTTGTCCAGCCGCATGACCAGCGCATCGTGATCAAAGGGCTTGGTGATAAAATCATAGGCTCCGCGTTTCATGGCTTCGACGGCCATTTCGACGCCGCCATGGCCGGTAATCATCACAACCGTCTGATCCGGATGGGCCCGCTTGATCAGTGCCAGCAGTTCCAGGCCGTCCATGGCCGGCATCCGGATATCGGCCAGGACCAGATCGAAGAATTTTTTTGAGAGCAGCTGCAGGCCTGATTCTCCGGACGCCGCCGTATGTACTTCGCAGTCAAGATCCGGTTCCAGACTGCGTTTAAGCAGTTGACGCATATCCATTTCATCGTCAACAACCAGAATCGAACGTGTCATTTTATTTCGCCCTTTTGGGTTGTTTTAACAGGAAGCACGACAGTAAAGCGTGCCCCCTTACCAAGCGTGCTCCGGACCAGAATATCCCCGCCATGCCTTTTAACGATACCATAGCTGACCGAAAGTCCCAACCCGGTACCCTCTCCCGGCGGTTTGGTGGTGAAAAACGGATCAAATATCCTGGACAGATTCTTTTTCTCGATGCCGTGCCCCGTATCCGTCACACGAATCACGGCCTTGTGATTGCGCGGGTTATACCCGGTGGTCAGATGAATAAGCCCTCGATCTCCGACGGCATGTTTCGCGTTCATGATCAGGTTCATCAGGACCTGACGAATTTTCTTTTCGTCCATCAGAATGGGCGGTACCTCCGGATCAAAATCAGCGGTCATCTGGATATTCTTCATATCGGCATGATGCCGAACAAATTCCATCTGTTCGGTAATCATCTCTTCCAGAACAACAAGCGTCTTGGTTGTTTCCGAGGGGCGGGAAAAATTGAGCAGATTTTCGACAATAGCCTTGCAGTGCTTCACGTGTTTTTCAATAATTTTAAGGTCATTATACTGCCCGGCGGTGGCGGGATCAGCGTTGCGCATCAACAATTGGGTATACCCCTGAATGATTCCCAGCGGATTGTTGATTTCGTGGGCAATCCCGGAAGAAAGCTGGCCGATGGAGGCCAGTTTATCCGCCTGGGCCATCTGTTCCTGGTGAATGCGCTGCTGTTCGATATCTTTGACGAGAAAATGGAAAGTATGCTCTCCGGGGATACTGCCTTCGTTCAGGCTGGCGCTGACGAGCACCCGGCGGGTCTCACCGTCGGCCAGCAGTAAATCCGTTTCGACGCTGGATACAAAACCATTTTTATTCAAGTCTCCCATGATCCGGCGCCAGGCGTTTGGCTTCGAAAAAAAGGCGTTCAGGCTTTTACCGGTCAAAGCCGGCGGCCCGGCGGTCATACCGAGCATCTGATACCCAGCCGGATTGACCTCCAGGATCTGTCCTTCCATATCCGACACGAGAATCATATCCTTGGAAATCTCAAAAATACGACGATACTTGTGCTCGGACTGAACCAGCTCATCCGTCCGGGCCGCCACCAGCTGCTCCAGGTTCTGGTTGAGATAGACCAGCTCGGTATGCGCCGACTGAAGAGCCTGTTTATCTTTTAAAATCCGACGATAAAACGTCCATATCCGTTCAAAAAAGAGGATCACGGACGCCACGGCAACAAACATCATGGTATTGATGCCACCACTGAACGGGCGAATGGCTTCCCACAGTGAGTCGGCGCCCAGAAGCAGCACGCCCTGTTTGAGAATGTGTCCCACCGAACGGGAAATCGCAAAAATCGCCAGCCCCAGGCAGATCCACAGGAGATATTCCCACAATACGTTATCGGGATCTTTGCTTTTGAGCCGACGGATCGTATTCAGGCATAAAAATGAGAAGACGATCATGAGGATCGAGCCGCCGAAATCGACGATCCGAATGGGAATATTCGAAACAATCATGGCAGTTGACTGCTCCGGTTTCCCGGTGCGGGGACTGCCGACCGGGAATCCCGGAGAAAATGTTTCAGCCCGGCAGACAAAAATACCAGGGCCGGAACACAAAACAGATGATCCAGTTTAACCATATAATACAGGATGATGGTAAAAACCGTATTGTCCGTTGAAGTGATTTTGAGATGCCATTGTCCGATCCGCTCCACCTCTATAATATTTATCTGCTCGTCAAGCATGTGGGCAATGGCCGCGTCTACATTCCAGAGAATCAGAAAAACCGCCGCATACTGGATATACCGCCATCCGGTCTCCGCAACCAGATTCCGGAACCGCAGCCAGTAGATAAAAATCCCCAGACTGACGGCGAAATAGCCATGGGCCAGCTGATGCACAAACAGGCCTTCCGGGTCCCCATGCGCCTGGGTGGCCATGGCCGTGTCTGGCAGCATGAGATAAACGATTAAGAGCAGCAAAAATGGCCGAATGGCGGTGGTTTTCTTTCCCATGCCGGCACCTTTACTATACAGAGCTGTTTTTGGCAATAAACGGCCCCGCAAACCGGCTGGCCGGTTCATGCATCCGGATACACGATTATTCAGGTCAGATCGACGATTTTTCCACAGACAGGGGTCGAACCGGATATCAGACAATATCCGTTGCGGACGACCGGATGGGATGGTTTGAGCGACGCGGGCCTTTTTCAAATTTTTTTTTTACCATATACCACACCAGATAAATGGCCAGAAGTGCCATGACAAAGAAAAATACGGACCCCACCAAGATGGGCTGGCCACTGATCGACGGCAGCGAGAACAGGTACCCCCTGCCGGATAATGAGATCAATTTATCCGCCGGGTAGGACTGGTTCACGTACGCCAGCATCATCAGGATCGGCAGGACATTGCGAACGAGTCCCAGCAGGAATCCTTCGAGAAAATAATCATAATAAACACGGTTCAATTTGGCCTGATCAATATTTCGGGCCAGCCGCTTGGCCTTTTCAAGGTCATCCCCCTTCATGGCTTCTTCGCGAATCTTCGCCCAATGCTTAAATTCTTTTTCCAGTTCAACAAACCGTTTTGTAATAATAACCCGATTCAGTATTTTGGTGACCAATACCGTCAGAAAAGCGAGTACCGTCAGAACAAAAACCGGCCCGAATACATGCAGGGGGGCCAGCAGATGGTCGAGCATCGACACACCCGATGCAATGATAATCATTATTTTATTCCACAAGGTGTCCATAAACGCGTCCATCCCGGTTCTCCGTAGTACAGGCCCCACCGTCCGCAATCGTATGCATGACCGGGGGATTATCGTCGCTATACAATTAAACACCCCGCCACCAGGGTGGATGGCGGGGTGCGGCTTTTTTCAGCCCGGAACGAGCCTTAATAAAACGCTCCGGACAACGGCTCTTTTTCTGCCGAAATTCCGGTATTCAATCTAGATCCAGTATTCGATCTTCATGAAACGGAAAAACAGGAAGAACAGGGTACAGGCCAGAATAATCTTCAATGCTTTTTCACTGAACATCTTCTGGAACCGGCTGCCAAGCATGCCGCCGATAAATCCGCCGATAATGATGGCAATGGCCAGCATCAGATCCGGCAGATACCCGTTCATCACATACCCGATAAACGAACCGATACTTGAAAAACAGGTACCAATCAGGGAAATCGGTACCGCCACGTACATCGGCAGTGCTGCGATGGTCGTCATCATCGGCACAAGCAGGAACCCGCCGCCGATACCAAAGGCCCGGGAAACAATACCGACGATGATGCCGAGAAATGCAAAGAGGAGCGGATTAATCTGAAATTCTTCACCCCAGAATTTAAACCGGTAATCGGTCAGCCCGGTTTTTACCGCTTCAATGGAACCCATTTCCACGGCGCCGCCGGTCTCTTTCGCTTTTTTGACGGCCGCGTTGAATTTTTTGGTCATGGCCTTGATGTTCTTACGTTTATTCATCGAAGCCGGGGTCATTTCAAGCAGGGTTTTGATACCCATCAGAACCACCAGGATGCCCAGCCATTCCTTGTATGCCTTCATGGAAACAAACTGGGTGACATATTTGCCCAGCCAGATGGATCCAAGAAAAATACCGGCGCCAAAAGACAGTCCCACCGGCCAGGCCACCCGTTTTTCAACCACGGCAAAGCGGTAGAAAGACCCCAGCGGGGAAAAAAGCGTCAGAGCGATATTTGACGGACGCAGCACGTTGGCCGCGTTGATACCCACCGGACCAGCCGTCTGCACGACCAGGGCCTGGAAGGCCCCCATGAGCATGCCGCCCGCTGCGCCGATCATGGAAAAATAGGTACCAACCGCAATCGCGCCGATGATGATCCAGAGCGGATTCATATAGCGGTAACCCTTGGCCAGCCAGAAACCATTTTTCTCAATGGTGTAGGAGCCGCTCATTTTACCGTTTACGTAAACATCAAATTTCGTATTCGGCGCCGTGTCCCTGAACGACTTAAAGGAAGCGGTGAATTTGCCTGTTTTTTTATCGAGTTTGATGGCGGTCCCTTTATCCCAGTAGTTGCCTGAAGATGCGTCGCCAATGACACTGCGGGCAAAGATAACTACCTTGCCTTTTTTGTTACCTTCTTTAACAATGGTATTGATTCCGTATTTATTTTCATGGGCAAAACGGAACATATTCCATTGTTCAGCGGTTTTAATGGGGCCCAGCATTTCCTTGGCCGCCACTTTGTCAAAACTCTTGTTCAGTTTAAACATGGTGGTGTTGTATAGTCCGCCGCCAAGCATACCTTTCAGAAAAGACGGGCCGCCGAATTTTTTCTTTGAATCCTTACCAAAGGCTTCTCTATTGGTTGTCAGCACGTAGAAAAGGGGCGGAATTTCCGTATCCATGGTAAAGCCGGCTTTTTTACCCTTTTTCGGCAATTTCTTTTTTTCATAGTTGCCGACCGATTTCTGACCGGCGAATTCGCTCAGTTTTCCCTTGAACATATCATGCTGGGCCAGGGTAATATACAAGTCCTGGCCGGGTTCAATGGTGCCCTCAAATGAGACCACGTCACCGGCTTTGTATTTGTCTGCCGAAATTTTGACGTCTCCATAACACAGGCTCTGGCTCACCATGAAAAGACAGGCAAGACTTAAGAATGTTACGATGGGGATACGCAATGATTTCATACTGATTCTCCTTTGAAAAGATGGATTGGATTTTACGGTACGTATACGAATTTGCTTAAATTTTCCCTCCGTCACACCTCCTTTGAAAAAATTTTATAATTGTGGTTTTAATTTTGTTTTTTACCTTTAACAGCCACCCATGCCCCGAAAAACGTAAAAGCCAGGGCGGATAAACCAAAAACAAGATAGCGATAGCCGGTTGCGCCGGATTCCCATGGCGAAAAAACGATCAGAGAGATACCGCCGGTGACCGCCAGCAGAATACTGATGGCAATCAGGCAGGTGCGGCGACGGGGAAAATTTCCGCCGCCTCTGTTAATCAGGCCATAGCCGCTGTTTGCCGCATTAAAAGCAATGATGGCCGGAAGAATCCAGGCCAGCGTAGAACCGGACAACAGCATCGATAAAAAAACAAGCAGAATAACGATACCCGCCATTCCCGTTATCGCTGCATAAATAAAAATTCCCACTGGCAGGGCCAGGAGCCGCTTGATATGATCAACGATCATCCTGGCACTGCTGACATAGATATCCAGCATACGCTCCCTCTGGTTCCGGTGGTGGATACGACCTGAAAACGATAAAGCAAGCAATATGCCAGAAAAAAAAATTCCCCGTCGGCTGACGCCACCGCACGTCTCAACACATTGTAATGTTATTATTTTATAAATTTGTGAACATTTTTTTCACCATCCGGAATAAATATTCGTATTGACTTTTTTCATTGGCAGGTATAGACAAAATCAACATTGAAAGCGCCAGAGAAGGCATGCCCCCTTGAAATTTTATTTTAATTCAAGATACTTAAACAATTGCAATAAATACATTTCAGTGCAGGGCAAATATTGCACTTTTTTTCTTTTTTTCCGCTCGCTTTCATATTTCACGTCGCTGCGAACAGATTAACAAGCTGAATATACGGTGTTTATTAATTGTAAAAAAACCAGCCACCGGAACGCATAAATGGTATGGTTATTGCTTAGTTCAAGCTTCTTATTGTCGATATCGCCGTCAATATTTTAGGGTTTATCAAGCCGTAATAAATTTAAACGCAGATTTGTTAATTAGAATTGCAATTGCAAGGTAATTGAAACTGGAGGAGAATCATGGAAAAAGAAGTGTACAGTCTTTGTTTTATGTGTTCCGTCCGCTGCCCGATCCGGGTCCTGGTCAAAGACGGCCAGGTAGACTGGATCGAAGGAAATCCGCATGTGGCCGGCATGGAGGGCAGCCTGTGCCCCAGAGGCGCAGCCGGCATCAAAACGCTTTACGACGATCAGCGGGTTCAGTCTCCCATGATCCGGGTCGGCGAGCGGGGTGCGGGCCACTGGCGGAAAGCATCCTGGGATGAAGCGCTTGATTATGTGGGCGATAAACTGAAAAAAATAATCGCCAAAAACGGTGGTCACAGTGTTCTGCTTGGCGAACGGACCCAGCTGGCCACGCATGTCAGCAAAACCTTTCTCAAAGCCATCAAATCCCCCAACCAGTTTACCCATGACGCTTTGTGCAAAGGCTCGGTCAATACCGCCTGCCGGTCCCTTTTCGGCTACACGGACGCGCAGATGAGCATGCATTATAAAAAAACAAAAAGCATCGTCATGTACGGCCGGAACCTGTTTGAATCGATCGCGGTTAAAGAAGTCAATAATCTGATGTACGCCCTGGAGCATGGTGCCAAAATGACCTATATCGACCCCCGGGTCAACGTCACCGCCACCAAGGCACAGCGCTACTGGATGATCCGTCCGGGCACCGACCTGGCGCTGAACTACGCGCTGATTCATGTCATTCTGAAAGAACGCCTCTACGACGCCGAGTATGTGAACCGGTGGGTTCTGGGGCTCAACGAACTTCAGGAGTTCGTCAATGATTTCAGCCCTGAGTGGGCGGAAAAAGAGACGGGTATCCCTGCCGGCGCGATTGTAGAACTCGCCCGGGAAGTCTCCCGCGACAAGCCCAATGTCATTTTCCATTTCGGATACCGCGGGGCCAATCATAAGAACGAACTCTATGTCCGACGGTCCATCATGATTTTGAACTCCCTGATGGGATCCATGGAAGCACCGGGCGGCTACTTTTTTAAGAAAGGTCCGGGAGAAGAAGGCGGCAAGCCGGCACGGAAGCTGACCGGCCAGAAAGGGTTGCCGAAAATCGACGTTCCCCGCTTCGACAAGGTGGGCACCAAGGACTTCCCCCTGCCCGACCCGAACCACGGCGTGCCCCAGGTACTTCCCTACGCCATCCTGAATAATGATCCCTACCCCATCAAGGCGCTTATCGCCTACCGCTTTGACCCCTTGATGTCCATTCCAGACACCACGTTGACCAAAAAAGCGCTGGACAAACTCGACCTGATTGTCGCCATCGACATCAACTACAGCGATATCGCCTGGTATGCAGACGTCATCCTGCCCGAATCAACCTATCTGGAACGGACCGACAGCATCCAGCAGGCCAATGGCCTTAAACCGCAGATGTTCCTGCGTAAACAGGCGGTTCCACCGCGCTACGATACCCGGGATGGCGCCATGATCCTCAAGCAGATCGCTGATCGGATCGGCACCGGCAAATTCTTCCCCTATGAAAATATGGACGAGCTGGTTAAATGGCAGCTCAAGGGCACCGGGTTCAAGATGGAAGACTTTGACAAGAAAGGGTTCGTCGCCTACGGAAAAAAACAGATTTTCTGGGACCGGAAAGACGGGATCAAATTCAAGACGCCATCAGGAAAGATCGAGTTCAAGTCCTCTCTGCTGGAAGATGCCGGGTTTGAATCCTTTCCAGCCTATGAACCCATGCCCAGCCCGCCGAAAAATAAATTCCGGCTGGTGGTGGGAAGAACGGCCCTGCACACCCACATTGCCACCCAGAACAATGCGTATCTGAATGATCTCTGTGGCGAGAATGAATTGTGGATCAACGATCAGCGGGCGGGTGACCTGGGCATCAGCGATGGTGACATGGTCAAAATTTCTTCCAAGGTAGGCGCTGGTGAGCTCAAGGCCAAAGTAACCGACCTGATCCATCCGGAAGCGGTGTTCATGCTTCACGGGTTCGGCCATGAGGCTAAGATGGCAAAGCGCTCTTATGCCAAAGGGGTTAGCGATGCACTGCTGATGGAAAACTTGAGTGATAATATCGGCGGCAGCCCGGCGCTTCACGATACCTTTGTATCCGTTAAGCCGGCTTAATCAGATCAATCTGAATTTTTTTCAAGCGACGAGATCGCGATATAAAATCGTCCAGCGATTTTATGGAGGTTACTAATGAGTAAATATTTCATGTTACAGGATCAGCAGAAATGCATTGGCTGCCATTCGTGCGAGATTCAATGCAAAAGCAACAAAATGTTGCCGCCGGAACCCAAACTCTGCCAGGTTGTTGAGGTGGGCCCCAAACTTGTCGACGGTCAGCCGCGGGCATCTTATATCTTCATGCCCTGTTTTCACTGCGAAAATCCCTGGTGTGTGGCCGCCTGCCCCACCGGTGCCATGCAGCGCCGGGAAAAAGACGGGATCGTCTTTGTGGATCACGATCTGTGCGTGGGCTGCAAAACATGTATCTCAGCCTGCCCCTGGGGCGCGCCCCAGTGGAACCCGGAAATCGGAAAAGTGGTCAAGTGCGACTATTGCATGGACCGGATTGACGCCGGCCTTAA
>CAZNZW010000017.1:0-10610 GCA_964577615.1 uncultured Desulfobacterales bacterium
GGCCAGGAGGCGATTTGCGTGGACACGCATGTTCACCGCATCAGCAACCGGATCGGCTATGTCGACACCCCGTCGCCCGAAAAAACCGAATTTGCCCTGCGCGACAAACTCCCCCGCAAACACTGGGTGCAGTACAACGAGCTGCTGGTCGCCTTTGGCCAGGTGATCTGCCGCCCCGTCTCCCCCTGGTGCAGCCGATGCCCGGTGGCAGAGATGTGTCCCCGGATCAACGTGGAAAAAACAAGGTAGGCTCAGGCGCCGGCCGCCGGGTCCGGCGGGCCGGATCTTTGTCCAGACATCTGAATCAGGCGGTCTATATTCATCGGTTTTTCGATCACCCCCCGGACGCCCGCTGCCAGCGCCGCTTTCTCTATTTCGGCCGTGGCGTAGGCGGTCTGCAGGATAATCCGTATTTCCGGATATTTCTCGTGGATGATGCCGGCCGCAGCCAACCCGTCGATTCCGGGAAGCATATAGTCGATAACAACCGCATCAAACGATTCCCGTGCCATCCTCCCCAGGGCGTCCTCGGCCGTTCGGACCGGTACCACCGTCAGACCCCGCATCTCCATCCGCGCGGCCATGATTTCGAGCAGGTCATCATCATCATCCAGTATTAACAGTTTCAGCGCCATCCCGGTTTTCCGGCCTCATGTATCCATTTTATGCGGCAGCTGAATCGTCAGACGCCCCGAATTATCGATCGTCACTTCAGCGCCCAGCCGGTCATATCCGACCGGCCGGATCTGTCCGGGGCGGATTCGGGCGGATGGCCCCGGCGCATCGGCTGCCGGATCAAACACAACGGCCGCGCCAGCGGCATCCGGCAGAACCGTTATCTCAACCGTACCGCCGGCGGCCATGCGTATCACCCGGTCCACACATTCCCAGATCAGCTGCCGGAGAAGAAACGGGTCGCTTGTAATCGTCACCCGGCCGGCATCCGGACAAACAACCAGGCCGACCCGTTTATTTCCCGCCTTGCGGGCGGCAAGAGCACAGACCGTGGCAACCGTATCGGTGAGATCCAGGGGAACAACCGCCTCATCCATGCAATGCCCCACCTGATTCAACCGCCTGACCGTTTCGTCCGCCCGGTTCACCTGACGCTGAATTTTATCCGCTATCCGCCCGGCCCGGTCGGGATCCACGGGGGATTTTCCACCGGCCATCATCGATAAATCCTTCAGTAACCCGGCATTTTCATTGATAATCGCAAGAATATTTTTTATGTCATGGGAAAGCAGGGCGGTGACTTCACCGAGAAACCGGACGCCCGGCCGGTCATCCTTTTCCCCGTCATTGCTCCGGGAGGCCACCGGGTCATCTGTCATGGCAGTGCCTTTCCTGAATCATCCGAAACGTCGTCCCTCCGGCGATCTTTGTTGATGTCGACAGGCAAAAGGACGATGAATGCGGCCCCTTTCCCCGGCTCGCTGTCAATGCGGATCCGCCCCCGCAGCCGGGAGACGAGGCCATAGGTAACCGACAACCCCAGGCCGGTGCCCGACGCATGGGGGGTTGAAGAAAAAAAAGGCTCAAATACCCGTTTCTGTTCTTCGGGCGCAATACCCGGCCCGGTATCTGTAAAGGTGATGGACACCTGACCCGGTGCGCTGTTTTTTACCACGATATCCAGCCGGCCGCCGCTGGCCATGGCCCCGAACGCATTGTTGATGATGTTCAGAAAAATCTGCTGGAGGCTGTTTTTATCACTGATCACCACCGGTGTCTTTTCCGGCACCTGAATACGGATATAGATTCCGGATGATTCCGCCTCTTCTTCCATGAACGCCACCAGATCGTACAATACCCGCTGGATATCCACGGGCTGCGGCCGGATTTCCCGATAGCGGCCGAAATCGATCAGCCGGCCGGTTATTTTTCCGATCCGCCGGGCGGAATGGCGGATATCGTCGACCAGGCCGACCAGTTTTTCATGCAGGGGGTCGGGGTCGCTTTGAAGAAGCAGGTCGTTTATCAGCCCGCTCTTTTCATTGATAATGGCCACCGGATTGTTGATCTCGTGCCCCACGCCGGCCGACAGCCTTCCCAGGGCGGCCATTTTATTGGCATATTCCACCTTGTGCAGTTCCCTGATCCGCTTCTGGTCCGACGCGTGAATCCGGTTGACCAGATATGTGGCCATCCCCAGGACCATCAGCAGGATCGCGGCAACACTGATGCCGAGAAAAATCCAGAATTTGATTTTCAGCTGCCGCCACCCGGCCATCCGTTTATTTTTATCAAAAACCGTCATCACAATCAGGGCCGTGTCGGGCACGCCGGCCAGGCCGACGATCAACGGCATCCCGTTTTTGGCTGTGGTTTCCATAACGCGGGAATCTGTTGACACAGCGGGAATATCAAAGGGGACGCGCCGGGGCGGGGGTCCGAAAAACCGGGATCGTGTCTGGAGCACGCCGGATTGATTGACGAGAAAGACATCCCCCGCCGGGGCCACATCCAGCGTTGACATCAGTTTTTCAAACGGCTTGATGGCCACGGTGGCCCGAAGAACAAAAAAGCGCCCGGATGCCGCCCGGCTGCGAACGGCCATGACGAGAAACCGGCCCGGGCGCTGGCCCGGCTGGAGGTCGCCGACATAATATCCCCGGGTGATCACCATTTTAAAACAGGGCTCATTACAATAGGTATATGGCGCCGGCGGCCGGCCCGGCCCGGCATAAGCCAGCAGCCTGCCGTCTTCGGCCACCACCGCCAGGTCCTCAAACCCGCCGATACCGGATTTGAGATTTTTCAGTATCGCGGCCAGACGCCGGCGGCCGCTCAGGTCGGACAGGGTATTATCCTTTAAAACAAACTCCATGACGGATCGACGCTCGGAGACAAAAAACGACACCGACCGCCAGATCCCGGACAGTTCCTGGCGGGTCTGGAGGTCGGCCGCCCGGCGGATATCCGCGCGGGTCAGCCGGTAGTTGACCACACTCAGAATAAACAGGGGAGCCAGGGCGACAATGGTCGTCAGGATGACCATGCGCCACCATTTGCGCCGGAAACTGAACAGGCTCTGGTGGGGACCGGTGGCCACATCCTCGTAGTTCCAGAACGTCGGCCGGAGTGTATCGATAAACGACATTGTCCGTGTTCGCAAAAATAGGGTTAAAAGAATCGGGGCCCCAAAGGGGCGGTATCCGCCTGCGGGATTCTGCAGAGACCGAATCCGGTCACAGATTTTACCGCGCCCGGACGGCGTCCCCGGCCTGCCGGATCACCCGGGTGAGCGCCTCTATCTCGACCGGTTTCTGCAGGTAGGCAAACGCGCCCATGTTCAGGCACACCTCTCTGTCTTTATCTGACCCGTGCCCGGTCAGAACGATCACAGCGGTTTCGGGCCGGGTTTTCCGGACCCGGCGCAATACTTCCATTCCGCCGATGCCGGGCATTTTCAGGTCGACAATGATTATTTCCGGTTTGTCCTTTTCAATCACGGCCAGCGCCGAGTGCCCGTTGTGGACGACAGCGACACATATATCCCGGAGCATCAGCCGCTCCGCCAGGGTGGTGACAAATTCACTTTCATCGTCAACCAGCAAAACCCGCGCCCGTGATGTGAAATGAATCTGTCGATACACCGGGGCGCTGCTATCATTGGTTCTGAATGTGACGGCAACACGGTTGACGCCCGCCACGGCTGCCACAATCTCCCGCAGATCCGCCGCCAGACGCCGGCGCGCCATCGCGTGGCGGTCAACGGTCAGGGTGACGTCGCCCTTTCTGACCGCCACCGCCACGGGGTGCCCGTGAGCCACCAGAAGGCTTTCGATCCGGGCCGCCAGCCTGAAATCCGCCACCGCCTGTTTTGACGAAGGGGTCGGGCGACGCCCGGACCGGGCCGCCGCCTGAACAATGGCGGCGACAGCGGCCGCCGGCGGCTGGCGATCCATGGCAATTACCCTGTCAAACAAAGACGGGTCCCAGGGATCGCTGACATTAAACCGGGACCGGACCCAGGCCGCTTTGTCCGCGTCGGTACGGATGATGGTTTCGATCGCCGTTTTTTCCGGCACCCCGGCATCGGCAGCCACCCGAACCCGGTGGTGTCGGCCGGCTACCAGGCACACGCGCAGACAGTGGGACACCGCCCGTGGAACCAGCAGGGCGGTATTTCCCCGGATCACCAGGGGCGCATCGTTGAGCCGATCAGCCAGCGCCTGTCTGAGATGGGCGGTGGCCGCTTCTTTCTCCCGGGTAACAGGATCAAACACCGAGGCGTCCGCTGAAAATGCCCGCCGGATCTGACGCGCATCCCACCCGGACTGTTGCGCGGCGGCCCGGACAATCTCCGCATCGCCGATCACCGGCACCTGCGCGGCTGCCGCAATCTGGCGGCTGACCTTTTCTTTTTGACAGAACCGGCCGCCGAACATTGCGATTACCGCCATCGTCCAGGACCCCGCTGCCTGCCGTTTTTCATTGGATTGGGTTGATTATATCCGACGTGTTCCTGTATGCTTCGGTCACACATAGCTGATTTCTATTTTTAATGGGGTGATAAGTCAACAAATAACGAGTTGATACAAATGAAGAAGCCGGAAAAAGCCCGCCTGCTGGCGCGTCTGAAAAAGAGCCGTTTCAATGTACCGGATTTTATCTACGTGCCCCCGGAGGATTTCAGCGCCAAACGCTTTACCGCCCTGAAACGCTTCCTTGACAAACACCGCCGCAGCTTCAAGGTCATCGCCCGCAGCGCGCACCCGGCCGAGGAGTTTTACAAGGGCGGCACCTTTACTTCCCTGGAAACCTACGCCGATATCGACGGGGTTGTTTTTGCCCGTAAAAAGATGATCAAATCACTGGACACATCGTGTCAACTGTCGATTTTGAGACAGCAGCGGTTTTCCGGCACACCGGATATCGATCCGGATCAGATGGGGGTTATTGTCATGCCCTTTATCGAGGGGACGTCGGTGATGGCCAAACAGATCCGGGGCCGCTGGGAATTCGGTTTCTGCCGCAACCGGTCCAGCCGGGTCCAGGAAGAGCCCTATATCACCACAACCCCCGGCAACCGGCACCTGATCGACATCTCGGAAAATATCGAGAAAGAACTCGCGTTCCGCTGTGAAATCGAATTTATCCTTTCCAGAGACAATCAGATTTACGTGGTTCAGGCCAAGGATATTTCCGGGATTGAACTGCTGGAAGAAAAAGAAACCCGGCGGGCCATCAAAATGGACGGTATCCGCCGGGTCCGGGTGTGCCGCAGTTATCGCGAACGGCCCGTTTATCTCATGGATATGCAGGCTGTCTACATGCGCGTTATCGGCCTTTGTGAAGATATGATACTGCCCGATCTCCCGGCCGGCACGCCCCCCGGCGTCACCATCGAAGATATACTCGAGGAAATCCGGCTTTTTGAACAGAAGATGATTGAATTCGCCCTCATGCACCAGCGCTTCGGGGTGATCGGGCTGTGCCTGAAACCACCCGAATTTCTATATCAGGTGGTGAACCACTATCTCGATGATCTGCCGGATCGCCAGCACCCGCTGTCCAACGCCCTGAACCGCAACCTGTACGCCGTGGATGCCTTTCTGGCCGAAGCCGACACACTGATTACCAAAGACCGCATTCACCTGAGCCTCTGCGGCCACGACGCTTACGGGGTCGATACGGTGCGCAATCCCCTGTGGTCGGTTTACTGGCACAATGAGCGGGAAAAGGAAGTTCTCGCCCGTTTCAAGACGCTGGGATTTACCACTGGAGATACGGTGGGTATCGACATCGAAGCCGATGGCAAGCCTCTGGTGTACCGTTTATAACCGGCCCGGATAGCCCGCTGTCCGCGTCTATGTGTCTGAAAAAAGAGACAGTTGAACGTGGCGTCTCTTTTTGGAGGTATTCTGGCGTTCATCCAGCAGATCCGCCGTAATGGCCTGTATAAAAGGTGATATTTCCCGTTTTGTCTGCTTTCCGTACTGATTCCGTTTTTTCGCCCAGGTAAAGAACAGCTTGTCGCCGGCCCGGGTGATGCCCACATAAAACAGGCGCCGCTCTTCGTCCAGGTCGGCTTTTTCGTCCGGTTTGCGATGAAACGGAATCAACCCGTTTTCACACCCGGCAATAAAAACAACCGGAAACTCGAGGCCCTTGGCCGCATGCAGGGTGATCAGCGTAACGGCCCGGGCCTTTTCCTGATAGGCGTCCGTATCACTTTCAAGGGCCAGGTCCGCGAGAAACGCCGCCGTATCATCTGAAAACATTCCGGACCGGGTGATCATCCGGTCCAGATCTCCGTCCGGGGCGGACATATCGTCGTCGGTCAGGGAAAAATGGTCGACCAGGAAGGCGATTTTTTCCGAAACATCCATCGGTTCCAGACGGCCCTGCAGGGTCTGCAGGTGGCGAATCATCTGGTCCAGCCGCCGCTGGCGCGCCCGTGTCATCGTTTCAACGGGACGAATACGGGCCTGTCGAAACGCCGGCCAGGGGGCCAGATGCCGGGCGAGGGCCCATTTTTTGAAATCATCCAGCGTTTTTCGGCCCGGGGCGGCGTCAAACAGGGGCCGAACGGCTTCGATATCCCGGAACAGCGGCCGGCCCGCCAGAACTGCCAGCAGCGCGGCCACCTGATTCACCGCCAGGCTGTGTCTGCGCCGGCGGACCGTCTGGCAGGGCAGGCCTGTTTTCCGGAACACATCGGCCAGAATCTCTCCCTGGCGACGGGTGCGAAAAAGAACCGCGATATCTTCAAATCCATATCCGCCAACCTCGCTGCCGGTGCGGTTAAGGTCCACATCATGATAGCCGCGCCCGCCGATCAGCTGAACGATTTTCCGGGCAATGGTCGCGGCCTCGCCCGATTCGGTGGCGCAGGCAGACACCCCGGCCTGCGGCGCCCCGCGCCGCCCGGAATAAATCCGTTCAGTCGATTGATTTTCTTCCTTTTTACCGGCCCGGATCACCTGGGCCGAGACCTTTAATATGGTTTCAACCGACCGGTAATTGCGGGTCAGGCGGACCTGTTCGGCCTGGGGAAAATCTTCTGAAAACCGCTGAAAAAACCCGCGGTCCGATCCACGGAACCCATAGATGGACTGATCCGGATCGCCGATCACGCACAGGCCCCGGCCGTTTTCCGACGCCAGCGCCCGCATCAGCCGGTACTGCGCCGCATTGATATCCTGATATTCGTCGACAAACAGGTATTCAAAATGGCGCAGGGCTTCCTGCCGCCGGGCGGGTCCGGCTTCCATCAGCCGGACGGCGTTAACGATAAGGTCATCGAAATCCAATACATCGAGGGTTTTTAATATGCCCTGGTAGGCCGCAAAAACCGCCGCTGTCCATGGATCGGTCTCTTTTCCAGGTTCCGATCCAGGTTCCGATCCGGTATTTCCGGCCGGTTCGATCCGCTGTTTGATCATCGAGATCCGGTGCCCGGCCGCGCGCGGGGTCCGGCGGTTTCGGCCATTTTTTTCGGAGGTATTTTTTTTGTCTGACGGGCGGCCATTTTCCGATCCCCCGATCTTTTCCGATATCAGCGCGATCGCATCTGTAATCAGAGCCTCTCGATCCGCTTCTGTGATGACCGTCAGCGCTCTGTCGGGAAATTGTCGCTGCAGCCGGTCAAGGCAAAAGGCATGAAAAGTGGCCACCACCGGCAGATCCTCCGGGGCGGGGAGCTTTTTTTTCAGCCGGCGGCGCATTTCTTCCGCCGCCTTGTTGGTGAACGTGACCGCCAGAATCCGGCGGGGAGGGACCTTTTTTTCCCGGATCAGATACGCGATGCGACGTGTAATCGTCATGGTTTTCCCGGTCCCCGGCCCGGCAACGATAACCAGCGGCCGATCGTCGTGTCGGACGATCGCCTGCTGGGCCGGATTTAAAGACACCGCCGCTTTTTTATTCTTTGGCGGGCCGGGCCGGGCCGGAGTTGCCACGAAAGGTGATGCGGGTAACCGCCGCTTCCGCCGGGGTTTCGCGACCATTTCGGCGTCGCTGAAAAGCGCCCGTTGTCCGATCAGCCGCGCCTTTTCATCCTCCCCGAAAAACCGGATCGTACCGAATTCGCCGTCATAACCGCCGGCCAGTTTGATCTTTTTCCGGCGCATGCGGTGAATGGCTTCTCCAAGAAGAGGAATACCCGTCTTTTTTTCAATGGTCTCGGCGGGCAGGTCGAGGAGGATCGAAAATTCGTCTCCCAGGGTTGAAATGCAGCGTTGATAGGCGGTTTGAACTTTTTTTGATTTCACGCCGACGGTGAGAATCTGCGAGAGAATATCCATCAGGGGAATGACGCTGTGATACGGGTGCGCCCCGGCCGGCCGGCGGCCCATCGGGTGATCCGCCAGTTTTTCGACCCGGTATGAAACGCCCACGGTCACCGGCTTGCCGCATGCCGGACATTGCCCTTCCGCGGCCATCGTCTCGGCCGGCGTCAGCCGGACGCGGCATTTCCGGTGACCGTCGAGATGATACTTGCCCTCTTCAGGAAAAAATTCCAGTGTGCCTTTAAAGAGATCGGGATCACCGGTCTTCAGGGCTTTGCGCATGGCATCAAAGGACAGCTCCGTATCAAACAGGGTGGCTTCCCGGCCCAGTTTCATGGGGGAATGGGCATCCGAATTGGAAACCAGCGTCATCCGGTCGAGGTTGGACACCCGCCAGTTCATCGGCGGATCCGACGACAGGCCGGTCTCCACGGCAAAAATGTGATCACTTAAATCCCCGAAGCAGGCCTCTACCGAATCAAAACCCGATCGGGAGCCGAGCATGGAAAACCAGGGCGTCCAGATATGGGCCGGAATAAACACCGCTTTTTCGGATGTTTCAAGCAGCATTTCCAGCATATCCCGGGCATCCAGCCCGAGAATGGGGCGACCATCGGACCTTATGTTTCCGATGCGGTCCAGCGCATCACTGAACCGGTCGGCCGCAGCCATGTCCGGCAACAGGATCAGGTTGTGATTTTTCCTGGTTTTGCCGTCTTTTTTATAGATATTACTGATTTCCGTTGTCAGCAGAAAGCGGACGCCCTGTTGACAGGTGGGCGGCACCTGCCGGTCACATGCTTTTTCAATCTCCCTTTTAAGCCGGTACAGCCCCGGTTCGGCGGCAACCAGTTTTTCCTTTAATTCACTCCGCCACCCCGGATGGATCGCATCCCCCGTGCCCACCACGGCGATTCCTTTTTTCCGGGCGGCGATATACATGTTTTCAAGATCCGAATTTCTGGCCGTCGCAATGGAAAATCTGGAATGAACATGCAGATCCGCAATTAATTTCATACGATTGACCGCCTTCCCCGGCTTGCCGGTTTCTCGTCCTTTTTTTTAAAAGACCGGACCGCCGAACGGATCGGCGGATCGGCTTTAAAAAAGGCCTGACAGCGTTAAATAACACTTGTTCTCTGATACCAAATACGCTATATATATACAAATTTATTAATTATGAATACAATATATTGGTATTTGTGACTATTATGGGTTTACTCTCGTCATCCACTTCCGTGGTTCGTTACATGGTGAAGGGAAAAATAGAAGAACCGGTCCTTGAATCGATTGCCCGGGGCCTTCAACGGCACCGGATCACCGAAATTGACAACAACCCCCAGGAGAAAACCATCGGATGGACTTCCTTTAAAAATCCGTATCTTACCGATTTTTCAGGGTCCTCTTTCAGTTTTGATCCGTATATTCTTTTTTCCATGCGGATAGACAAAAAATCGATCCCTTCAAAAATTATTCAAAAACAGTTCATGGCCGAGATGACCCGTCGCCTGGCTTCCGGCAACCGCCAGACCCTTTCCCGTCACGAAAAAAAGGAAATCAAAGACAAAATCATCCTGACGTTAAATATGAAAATTCCGGCAACACCGAATATTTATGATATTGTCTGGCTCCCCGAAAAATCCCGGCTCTGGTTTTTTTCCACCTTGAAATCGGCCAATGAGGAGCTGGAGACCCTGTTTTTGCAATCATTCAACATCTCCCTGATCCGTCTGTTCCCGTATACCCAGGCGTATTTCGGATCAGACCTGTCCGCCGACGAGATAGACCGGCTGAACCGGCTGACCCCCGGCCATTTTGCGACTGTTTAAATATATAATGAAAGACAACTATTAATGCTTGATGTCAGCGTTACCTATAATCGTTTTAAATTTCTGGGTCACCAATACCTCACCTGGCTGTGGTATGCCATCGAAACCGGGATCTGCCGGGATATCTTTGACAATAAAGACCAGATTACCCTGGCGCTCGGCAACCGGATCGTTCTGGAAAACCGCCGCGCCAAAGATATTGAAACCGTTACCATCAAAGGGGATACGGCTGACCTTAAAGAGGGTAAACTCGCCCTTTCAAAGGGAGCGCTGGTCACAGAAATCGCGCTTAAAATAGAAAAAGATCGGCAGCTCTGGTCGCTGAGTTTAAAAGGGGAAAGCCTGGGTATCGGAAATCTGAAACTGCCGGAAACCGGCATCGTCCAGACGTCGGAGGATTTCGACGGGGCCGTGCTGGAAAAAATATATCTGGATGAAACCGCCATCACAATAATGAACAGAATATTTCGTTTTTTTATCCAGCAACGGGTGGGTGAACACTGGGACAGCAAAATCACGGGCAGCATCAAAAAATGGATCA
>CAZNZW010000017.1:10710-51448 GCA_964577615.1 uncultured Desulfobacterales bacterium
CGGGTGGGTGAACACTGGGACAGCAAAATCACGGGCAGCATCAAAAAATGGATCACCGGGATTTGATCATACCCGGATGACAGGTATGACAAAAACAGGAACTTATGAACAGCTATTCAAAGCCTGTTGATAATCGATCAGATATGCACAGTCAATACACACCGTAACTGACAGTCTGGATGCATAATTTATATTATAAAATCAGATTGATTTAATCATATTAACATACCGGCGGGTCTCTATTAATATTATTATATCTATAATAAATTAAATAAAGAGGAATGAAATGAAGTTTACAGTTCACAGAGATGATATTTTATCTGTCATGGCAAACGTTCAGGGATTAACGGGACGCAAAAGCGCGATGGCGATTACCTCCACGGTATTACTGGAAGTGAGTGCCGGCACGATCAAAATCAGCGCAACCGATCTGGAAACCGGTTTTGAAGGAACATATCCGGCCGACGTGCAGTCGGAAGGAATCCTGGCTTTAAATTCAAGAAAGCTGTTTGAAATAATCAGGGATTTTCCCAGCGAACAGATTCATTTTGAACAGACCGCCAACCGGTGGGTCGATATTGGCGACACCAATGTAAAATATCATATTTCGGGGCTGGATCCGGAAACCTTTCCCAAAAACCCCGTGATAGAAGATATTGAATTGTTTAATATCGATTCCGGTCATCTGAAAAACATGATTGATCGAACAGTGGGAATTGTCGGCGAGACGGACGATAAACGGCCGCATATTATCGGCGTTTATCTGCATTCGGTCAGCGGGCATGAGCAGAATAGTTTGAGAATGGTCTCCACCGACATCGGCCGTCTGGCCAAGATGGATTATTCCTACGGGAAAAGTACATCCATGCCGATTCCGGACGGCATTTTAATTCCCAAAAAGGGATTAATGGAAGTATCAAAATTTTTAACGCCGACCGGTATTGTACAGATCGGGGTCAGTCAGAATGATCTGTTTGTCAAAAAAGAAAAAGAATCATTTTTTATCCGGCTGCTGGAAGGTGATTTTCCCAACTACGAAAAAGCCATTGAAAAAGATTCCCAGTTTGACATGATTCTGGACAAGGAAACCTTTTTAATGACCCTGAAACGGATGTCCATTCTGGCAGCCGACAAATATCCGGCCGTGGTTCTGGTTTTTGATAAAGGGAATGTAAACATCAGTTCGGCCAGTACGGAGCTGGGGGATTCCAAGGAAGACATGCCCGTGGAATACGATCGCCCGCCGATAAAGGTCACATACAATCCCCGCTATATGATTGATATGCTGAATGATATCGAGGGAGACAAAGTGGTTATCAATATTCGCGGAGAATCGTATCCCTGCCTGATCGAAGAAGAGGAAGACAAGAGTTATATGGGGGCGATCATGGCCATGCAGGTCTGACGGCCTTGCCCCGGCGGAAGATGAAGCGATCAAACAAGAAAGAATCAATTTCAAAAGAAAAGAAATTCGAAATGAATGATAAATATGATGCCAGCAGTATTGACGTATTGGAAGGGTTGGAACCGGTTCGGCTTCGGCCGGCCATGTATATCGGAAATGTTGATGTAGAGGGGTTGCATCATCTGGTATATGAGGTCGTTGATAACAGTATTGACGAGGCCATGGCGGGGCATTGTGATCAGATCAAAGTCAGGGTTCATGCCGATAACAGTGTCAGCGTTGAAGATAACGGGCGCGGGATACCTGTCGGCATGCATAAAACGGAAAATATTCCCGCCGTTGAAGTGGTGCTGACCAAGCTGCATGCCGGGGGAAAGTTTGACAACGACTCATACAAGGTTTCCGGCGGGCTGCATGGCGTCGGCGTCTCTGTGGTAAACGCGCTTTCCTCTAAGCTCACCGTTGAAGTGTACAGCGGGGGCAACACCTATTATCAGACGTATGAAAAAGGGATAAAAACAAGTGAATTAACAATTACCGGGAAAACACGGAAAAAAGGAACAAAAGTCCATTTTCTGCCCGATGCCGGAATATTTACGTCCACCGAGTATAAATACGAAATTCTGGTTCGCCGTCTGCGGGAACTGGCTTTTTTAAACAAAGGCATCCGTATTGATCTGGCCGACGACAGAAGCGATCAGAAAGACAGCTTTCTGTACAAGGGCGGCATTGTATCATTTGTAAAATATTTAAACCGCCGGCACACGCCCATCCACAGAGAAATATTTATTGAAGGTGAAAAAAACGACGTTCAGATTGAAGTGGCCCTGCAGTATAACGATACGTTTAAAGAAAAAATATTTTCATTCGCTAATAATATTAATACGATAGAAGGTGGTTTTCATCTTATCGGGTTTAAAGCGGCCCTGACCCGGACACTGAATAATTACGCGAGTAACGGGAACCTGCCTAAAAACCTGAAAGTTAAAATTACCGGAGATGACGTCCGGGAAGGGTTGACGGCGGTCATCAGTATCAGAATCATGAATCCCCAGTTTGAAGGTCAGACAAAAACAAAGCTGGGAAACAGCGAAGTCAAGGGGCTGGTGGAATCGCTGGTCAATGAAAAACTCAGCATGTTTCTGGAAGAAAACCCTTCCGTGGCCAAAAAAATTATTTCCAAGTCGGTGGATGCAGCGCGGGCGCGGGATGCGGCCAAACGAGCCCGGGACATGGCCCGGAGCAAAGGCGCGCTGATCGATGCCACTCTGCCCGGAAAGCTGGCTGAATGTCAGATATCCGATCCGAGCATGCGCGAAATATACCTGGTTGAGGGAGATTCCGCCGGCGGCAGCGCCAAGCAGGGAAGGGACCGTAAGTTTCAGGCGATCCTGCCGCTGCGGGGTAAAATTTTAAATGTTGAAAAGGCGCGCTTTGACCGGATTTTAAAAAGCGAGGAAATTAAAAATATTATCACCGCGCTTGGCACCGGCGTGGGTACCGAGGAATACGATATTGAAAAAATCAGGTACCAGAAAGTCATTATCATGACGGATGCGGATGTGGACGGATCCCACATCCGGACCCTGCTTCTGACCTTTTTTTTCAGACAGATGCCCGAAATTATCGAAAAAGGATACCTCTATATTGCCCAGCCGCCCTTATACAAAGTAGGAAAAGGGAAAAATGAAATTTATTTAAAAAATGACCTGGGATTCAAGGACTATATTCTCAAGCGAATCTGCGAAAAGAAAAATATTCGGATTGGAAACAACGGCACCGTTTTATCCAATCACCAGCTTTATCTTTTTATCGGTGACCTGTCCGATTATATGAGCAGTATCAATAAAATGAGAAATCGAGGAATCGCCAGAGATCTGGTGGAGCAGCTGATCCATGCGGGCGTGGAAAACAAAAAATTTCTTGGAAATAAAGAAAAAATGGACGGGCTGGTACGGAAGCTGACGGATAATGACTATCTGGTTGAGCCGCCGGCGTATAATGACGAGCGGGGCGTTTACGAAATTACAGTCACGCCGTCTCAGGCAATTAGAGAGAAAGCGCTGCTGGATGAAGAACCCATTGTTCCGGAACAGCCGGTCAAAATCGGCAAATCATTTGTCTATTCCAGGGATTATCAGAACTGTCTGATGATATCCAAAAGAATAGCCGGCAACAACAAGGCCCCGTTTGGCGTTTTTTCGCCAGACAAAAAAGAAGATGTGATCGTTCTGGATAACAAGGAAAAGCTGCTTGAGCACCTCATCGAAGAAGGAAAAAAGGGCGTGGCCGTGCAGCGGTATAAAGGTCTGGGCGAAATGAACCCGCATCAGTTATGGAACACCACCATGAACCCGGGAAAGAGAACGCTGCTTAAAGTGCGCGTTGAAGACGCTGTTGACAGCGATGAAATTTTTACCATTTTGATGGGCGAAGAGGTGGAGCCGAGACGGGAATTTATTCAAACCAATGCGCTGGATGTGAGCACACTTGATATATAATAATTAAAAACAGGGAAACCCGGCCATGAGAATCATCGAGCCCTATATTGATATATTGTATATGCCCGCGGGTAACACCATTGTCGAACACCTCGAACTGGCTGCCCGGACCTGCTACAAATCCGAGGATAAAATAAGGGAAGGGTCCGCGGCCGCGCTTTTAAAGGGGTTGATCAAGTCCGGGCACCACAGCATCCTCGAACATATCAGCATCAGTGTGCGGATTGTCTGCGACCGGGGAATCACCCACGAGATTGTCCGGCACCGGCTCTGTTCCTTCAGCCAGGAAAGTACGCGTTACGCCAACTATGCCAGGGAAAAGTTCGGCCGGGAGATCACCGTCATCCGGCCGTTTTTCTGGGCGCCGGATTCGGAAGCATACCGGTTGTGGGAAACAGCCATGCAGGCGGCCGAAAAAACGTATCTTGATATGACGGAAAAAGGCATCTCGGCCCAGGAAGCCCGGAGCGTTTTGCCCAACAGTCTTAAAACCGAGATCATTGTCACGGCCAACATCCGGGAATGGCGTCATATTTTCAATCTGCGCTGCAGCCGGGCCTCGCATCCCCAGATCCGGCAGATCATGTTGCCCCTTCTGGGGGCTTTTCATCAGAGAATAACGGTGCTATATGAGGACCTTTGGGAAAAATACAAAAAAGATATCGAGACCTTTAACCAGACCGCCCCAGTCAGGGTCGCGTAGCATAATCGTTTGTCTAAAAAAGAGAAACGGGTGAACGTATGATGAAAGACATCTTTTTCAGTTCCTGGGAAGGGAAGGTGGTGGATAACCGGGGAAAAGAACTGGCGGATTTTGATCCGGTTCAACATGTCGATCTCCCCGAATATTTTAAAGCCGACCTGAAAATCCGGGCGCTCATCGGCTGGTACGGGATTGTTTTGCGGGACCAGACGGTGAATATTGTCGATTTATGCCGTGCCTACATGGAAGCGGTTCACCAGCATTCTTGCGGCAAGTGTGTGCCCTGCCGCCGGGGAACGGGCATTATGGCTCAGGCCCTGACCCGTATCTGCCGGGGCGAGGGAAAAACAGCCGACCTGGCCACCCTGAAAACCCTGGCCGAAACGGTCAGTCAGACCGCCAAATGCGATATCGGACAATCCGGTCCCCTGCCGCTGCTGGATGCGCTGGCGCACTTCAAAGAGGAATTCAGTCGGGCGGTTTCCACTGGAACATCTCCCGACACCGGTAATGGTTACCGATCCATGAAAACCGCGCCGTGTATCGATGCCTGTCCCATTCACCTGGATATTCCCACCTATGTGGAGCGGATTAAGGAAGGGAAGTTCCAGGAATCTCTCGATATTATTCGGGAACGGCTGCCCCTGCCGGGTATTTTAGGCAGGGTCTGCGTCCGGCCCTGTGAAGAACACTGCCGCCGCGCGAATCTCGACAAACCGATCTCCATAAAATATCTCAAACGGTTTGTATCCGATCACGAACTGGCCCTGAAGAAAAATCCGGATTATCAAATAGAGCCATCGCAAAAAACCGGCAAGGTAGCCATTGTCGGCGCCGGTCCGGCGGGCATCACCTGCGCCTATCACCTGGCGCGCCGGGGGCATCAGGTGACCGTTTATGAAAGACTCGGAGAGCCGGGCGGAATGTCCGCCATGGGCATTCCGGATTATCGGCTGCCCCGCCCCATCTTGAGACGGGAGGTGGCGCAGGTTCAACAAATGGGCGTTGAGATCAGATACAACACCAAAATCGGACAGGATGTCCTGCTGGCGGATCTGGTGGATCAGTGCGATGCCGTTTTCATCGGCGTCGGCGCCCAGGGCAGCAGTTCCATGCGCGTCAAGGGCGAGGATGACGGTTACAAGGGGTTTATTCCCGGTGTTCAATATCTTCTGGATATCAACGAAGGGCGCGATCCATACCCGGATGGCAAAAGAGTAGTGGTCATCGGCGGCGGGAATGTGGCCATCGATTGTGTGCGCTGCTCGTTTCGGATCGGCAAGGAAGATGTCAACCTGGTCTATCGGCGCACCCGGAATGAAATGCCGGCGGACGAGGTTGAGATAGTCGATGCCGAAGAAGAAGATGTCCAGTTTCACTTTTTAACCACACCGGTAAGGATCATCGAGGAAAACGGGGTGGTCACCGGGCTGGAATGCATCCGCATGGAACTGGGCGAACCGGACAAAAGCGGCCGCCGCCGGCCGGTACCCGTCAAGGGGTCCGAGTTTATTTTCGACTGTGATACGGTCGTACCGGCCATCGGGCAGCGAACCGATATGTCTTTGCTGGACGGGGTAGACGGGATTGACACCACCCCCTGGGGAACGCTCGTGGTTGACGAGGTGACGAAGCAGAGCACCCATGAAAAGATTTTTTCCGCCGGTGACTGTGAGACGGGTCCGGGGGCGCTGATTACAGCCTGCGCCGGGGGAAAACGGGCGGCGGAGAGCATTGACTGTCTGATCAACGGCAAACCGTTGTCACCCGGCAAAAACGAGCATTTTGACCAGATTTTCAAAAAGGTTCCGGTTTACGATCCGAATGAAGAGATGCCCATGCCCGGAGGGCAGGATCGGAAAGAGTTGGAAATGCTGCCGCCGGATACCCGGAAGTACTCTTTTGCGGAAGTTGAAAAAGGGTTTCCCAACAGGGATGCCATTGCCGAAGCCCGTCGGTGCCTGCGCTGCTATCGGGTGGCCACGGTGGCGGTTTAGACGCGTTTAGTCAGCCCCGGCCTTGTTATTATTCGGGAAGGGAAGTGGCTTGAGTTTCCCCCGGGGGTAACCATGCGCGGCCGCCAGTTTTTTTAACTGGGTGATCCGCCGGGCATTTTCCGGGTGGGACGAGAAAAAATGGCCCCATCCGGCGGTGGCGTGGCTTTTTTCCATTTTCGAAAAAAAACGGGTCGCCCCGGCGACATGTCCAAAGTCACAATAAAGGGAATCCAGGCCATATGCATCGGCCTGGCTTTCCTGCTGGCGGGAAAACCCCATCTCGGTCAGATTCAACCCTTTTGACAACAGATCGCTCACCGCGTTATCCGATCCAAGAAGCATCGCCGATATACTCAGTAGAACCAGTCCCCGTCCCAGTTTCCGCAGGTGATCCCGATGCGCGATATGCCCGAGCTCGTGGCCCAGAATAAAAATCAGCTCGTTTTCCGAAGAAACCGATGTCAAAAGGCCGGTAAAAACAAGGATATGTCCGCCGGGAAAGGCGGCCGCATTAATCTGGCTGGATTGAATGATGTGGACCTTGATGTCGTAGGGCAGATGGGTGCAGCGCGCCTGGAGATCATCAACCAGCGCCTGGACATACAGCCGCTGGTTCCGGGTGTCTTCCGAATCCTTAAATGAGTGAACAAACGGGCTGGCTATCTTTTTCTCAAGTGCGGGTGAAATCCGGGGCGTTATCATGTCCACGGCCAGCCCGAGCAGGATGTAAACCCCGACACCGATAACCAGCAGGCCGCCCACCAGGACGGCCAGTTCCTTCAGCGGAGATACAGGCGTCACATTAACATTGGCCGCAAGACGCCGGGGCGTATATTTCATCAGGCCGCCCGGGAGAGGGTGACGGCGCAGACTTTATATTCCGGAATACCGGAGATTGGGTCCAGCTCGGCGTTGGTTAACCTGTTGGCTGCAGCCTGAGCAAAATGAAACGGAATAAAGACCGTTCCCGAAACCGCTTTTTCAGATATGGCAATCCGGGCGGTGATTTTTCCCCGGCGCGAGGCGATGTCGACCTGGTCGCCGTCGGCAACATCAAAACGCCGGGCATCCGCAGCGGTAATTTCCACAAAACAGTCGGGAACCCGTTCGTTTAAGCCATCTGATTTCATCGTCATCGTACCGGTGTGGTAGTGGTAGAGTACGCGGCCGGTCGTCAGGTAGAGCGGGTAGGCGTCATCGGCCTGTTCGGCGGGCGGCGCCCAGTCGATGCCGTGAAAGACGCCCTTCCCGGACGAAAATTTATCTACATGAAGGATCGGGGTCCCGGGGTGGTCTTCAATGGGGCAGGGCCAATGGAGACCTTCCTGTTCAATGCGGCCGTAGGTAATACCGGCATACGACGGGGTCACGGTGCGGAGCTCCTCAAAAATCGCTTCGGCGCTGTCCAGCCCCATATTATATCCCATACGGGCCGAAATATCGGCGATAATGCGCCAGTCGTCCCGGGCGTCGCCTGGCGGGTTGACCGCTTTGCGCACCCGCTGCACCCGGCGTTCGGTGTTTGAGAACGTGCCGTTCTTTTCGGCAAAACAGCATGACGGCAGTATGACATCGGCTTTGCGGGCGGTTTCGGTCATGAAAATATCCTGGACCACGAGAAAATCGAGATTATCGAAGCTTTTTTCAGCATGGTTCAGATCCGGATCGGAAACCAGCGGGTTTTCACCAATAACGTAAAGCGCCTTGAGCGTGCCATCGTGGGCCGCGGGAACCATCTGGGTGACCTTCATGCCCGGTTTATCGGGCAGGCCGGTGACCGCCCAGGCCGATTCCATTTTGGCGCGCAGCTGGGGATCGATCACTTTCTGGTATCCGGTATACACATCGGGCAGGCCGCCCATGTCGCAGGCGCCCTGAACATTGTTTTGTCCGCGCAGCGGATTTACGCCGCCGCCTTCAACACCGAGGAAACCGCACAGCATGGCCAGGTTGGCCAGGGATTTGACGTTGTCCGTGCCCGAGGTATGCTGGGTGATCCCCATGCAGTAGAGAATGCTGCCGACCCGGGCGCCGGCGTACATCCGGGCGGCGGCTTCAATCTGATCCGCTGGAATGCCGGTGATTTTTTCCACGTGGGACGGCGTATATTTTTCGACCGTTTGCCTGAGCTCGTCAAACCCCACGGTGCGCGTGTCGACAAAATCATGGTTGTAGAGATCATCCCGGATAATCACATGGATCATTCCATTGATCCAGGCCACATCGGTACCCAGGTTGGGGCGCAGGTACTGGTGGGCAAACCCGGATATTTTGATTCGCCGGGGATCGATGACGATCAGCCGGGCGTTGTTATAATGAACGGCCCGTTTGACGAAGCTCGAAAGCACGGGATGGTTTTCCGTGGTGTTGGACCCGGTAATGAGGATAACATCGGCTTTTTCGATACAGGCGATGGTGTTTGTCATGGCGCCACTTCCAAATGCTGCGGCCAGACCGGCCACGGTGGAGCTATGTCAGAGCCGGGCGCAATGATCGACATTGTTGGTTTTCAACACCGCCCGGGCGAATTTCTGGGCAAGGTAGTTTTCTTCATTGGTGATCCGCGCTGAAGTGAGCACACCGATACTGTCCGGGCCATGCTGGTCCCCGATCTGTCCCAGGCGCCCGGCAACCAGATCCAGGGCCTCGTCCCATCCGGCCTCGGTAAACTCGCCGTTTTTACGGATGAGCGGCCGGGTGAGCCGTTCGGGTGAATGGATAAAGTCAAATCCAAACCGTCCCTTGACGCACAGGCTGCCGTTGTTGGGGTTTTTTTCAGCACCGGTGACCTTGACGACCCGGTCGTTCTGGACATGCAGGTTGAGTTGACAGCCCACGCCGCAATAGCTGCAGGTGGTCTGGACCTTTTTGACATCCCAGGGCCGGACGTGGTAGCGGGCGTTTTTTTCAACGAGTGCCCCCACCGGGCAGGCTTGAACACATTCGCCGCAGAAAACGCAGTCGGAATCCTTCAGGGGGCGGTCCCCCGGAGTGATGATTTTGGTTCGGGCGCTCTGATACCCGAAGTCGATGGCATTGTTTACCTGGACCTCGTTACAGGCCTGGACGCAGCGCCCGCACTGGACGCAGCGTGAAAAGTCCCGGACGATAAACGGGTTGACCGTTTCCATGGGATACGGGCAGGGCAGCCGTTCAACCCCTTCTCCGGAAACCTGATACCGGTAGGCCAGATCCTGAAGGCGGCAATCCCCCCAGACCGGGCAGAGTTCAGCGGCATCGTCTGCTTCGTGCACCGTCATCTGAAACCGGGCCCAGTCACTGCCGGCCGATCCGCGGATGGCGCAATTGTGGTTGCCGGCGGACAGCATCATCTGGATAATGAGACGCCGGGCATCGACAACCCGGACCGATTCGGTCTGAACATCCATACCATCGGCCGCCGGTGTGTTGCAGGACGGCAGCAGGTTTCGGGCACCGGTCACTTCGACGACGCAGACCCGGCAGACACCGCTGGGCATGGCCCGTTTCAGGTGACAGAGGGTCGGAATATCGATGCTGTTGCGCCGGGCCACCTCCAGAATGGTTTCGCCGGGGGTAAACGCAAAGGGGTTGCCGTTAATGGTAATCGAGCGTTGAGATTCCATGGGGCGTACGCTCCTTGAGTTGAAAGGGTATGAAAATCCGGCGAAATATTCTGTTCGCCGCGGATACTGAAAGCTGTGTTGATCAAAGAATTCATTTAGATGAATTTGGTTGATTTGTCAACGGATCGGATTGAATAAAGCGGGATTTTACCGGGTTACGGAACGGCAGTTTTTATGAAAAAGGAAGGTATACCACCAGCTGATAAAGAGGGTTCCACAGAGGCTGCCGGCGAAGTCAGCGACGAAATCAAAAAAATCCGCCGTACGGAAAGGAACGAAGCTCTGGTGGATTTCGTCGCTTAATCCGTATGCGGCGGCAGACAGGAGGCTGACCCACCAGAGGGCCCGCGAAGCGGCCGGCAGACGGGATGCATGGTGAAAGGCCCGATAGAAAAGAAAGCCCAACACCATCCAGGCGCAGAAGTGAAGCAGCTTGTCGATCCCGAAAAGCGGCGGGATGACATCGGGGATCGGCCGTGATGATTCGTAAAAGATCAACAGGCAGAAGCCGGCCACCGGGCCCCAGTATGCCAGCAGGCGTTTAATCGGAAAAAATCTCCATATCCAGTGACCGGCTCCGGATATGGGCCGTGGCCTGCCGGACAAAGGTCTCCCGGTCGATCCCCTGACGGACCTTTCCATCGAGGGTCCGGACGGAAAATGTCCCCGCTTCTTTTTCCCTGGGCCCCAGGGTGACGATCAGGGGAATATACTGCAGCTGCGCTTCCCGTATTTTTCGATTGAGGCTTTCCGAGCGGTCATCGACTTCCATGCGCAGGCCGGTATCGGCCAGAGATGCCATGACATCCCGGGCCCAGGGCGCCAGGTCGTCGTTGATCGGCAGGAAGATCGCCTGGACCGGCGCCAGCCAGAGGGGGAACTTGCCGGCGAAATGCTCGATCAGAATCCCGAGAAAGCGTTCAATGGAGCCGAAAATCGTCCGGTGGATCATAATGGGGCGGTGTTTTTCATTGTCGGCGCCGATATACGACAGGTCGAACCGTTCGGGCAGCGACATGTCGAGCTGGATGGTGGCGCACTGCCAGGTGCGGCCCAGGGCGTCTTTGATATGAACGTCAATCTTGGGACCGTAAAAAGCACCGTCGCCCTCGTTGAGCTGAAAATCCTGTCCGTAGGCGATCAGAGCCGACCGGAGCCCTTCCGTGGCTGTTTCCCACTGGGCGTCGGTGCCGATGGATTTTTCCGGCCGGGTGGACAGTTCGAGCAGAAAGCCGAGGCCGAAGGTTTTGTAGATCCGGCTGACCAGGTTGAGGACCCCGAGGATTTCATCCTTGATCTGATCCGGGGTCATGAAGATATGGGCATCGTCCTGATGGAAGGCCCGCACCCGGAAGAGACCGGACAGCACACCGCTCAGTTCGTGGCGGTGGACCAGGCCGATCTCGGCGGCGCGGATCGGCAGATCGCGGTAGGAATGGGGGCTGTTGTTGAAAATCAGCATCCCGCCGGGGCAGTTCATCGGTTTGATGGCATAGTCGTCCGCGTCGATCTCGGTGAAATACATGTTTTCCCGGTAGTTTTCCCAGTGGCCGCTCTGCTCCCACAATACGCGCTTGAGGATAATCGGTGTTTTGGTTTCCACGTAGCCGGCCGCCAGATGGGCCGCGCGCCAGTAGTCAAGCAGTGCATTCCAGACCGCCATGCCCTTGGCATGGAAAAACGGCATTCCCGGCGCCGCGTCGTGGAAGCTGAACAGGTCGAGGGCGGCGCCGATTTTGCGATGGTTGCGCTTTTGCGCCTCTTCGAGGAATGTCAGGTATTTCTTCAGGTCTTTTTTGTCGAAAAAAGCCGTTCCGTAAATCCGCTGGAGCTGGGCCCGGGTCTGATCGGCGCGCCAGTATGCGCCGGAGACTTTCATTAATTTGAACGCCCGGATAAAGCCGGTGTGCGGGACATGCGGTCCCCGGCACAGATCGGTAAAATCATCCTGTTTGTAAAAAGAGATGGTCCCGTCGGTCAGGTCTGTGATCATCTCGACCTTGTATGGTTCATCCCGGTAAAATTCGAGAGCATCGGCTTTGGACACCTCCCGCCGGACAATGGGAATTTTGGCTTTGACGATTTTTTTCATCTCAGCCTCGATTTTTTTAAAATCGTCTCTGGACACCGGCGGCATGTCGATGTCGTAGTAGAAGCCGTCTTCCACCACCGGCCCGATGGTAAGTTTTGCCTCTTTGTATAGGCGCATGATTGCCTGCGCCATGACATGGGCCGCGCTGTGGCGCATGATGTCAAGGCCTTCGGGATCCCGCGTTGTAATCAGACGGACAGCCGCGTCATGATCGATGGTGTGATCCAGGTCGACCAGAACACCGTCGAGCGCCATGGCCACCGTGTTACGGGCCAGGCCCTCGGAAATGCTTTTCGCGATATCCAGCCCCGAAAGAGGGGCGTCAAACCGCTTGATACTGCCATCGGGAAGGGTGATAGAGATCATGTTTTTTTCATATCCGGATAAAAGGGTTGTTGAATTTACGGGAAAAATGGATTCCCGGGTTGTAAAGTTCAGAAATTAAGGTATATATTGCCGCTGGTCAAGGGAAAAGTCCCATACTGTTTCATAATGTCCGATACACATGACCGAAACTGAAAAAATGATCGATTATAACTATATATCTGATAATGACGCCCTTAAAAAGGCGGTGGCCAGCCTGAGCGGCACGGATGCGCTGGCAGTGGATCTGGAAGCCGATTCCATGTACCACTATCATGAGCGGGTCTGTCTGATCCAGATGGCCCAGAATGGCCGCACCTGGGTCATTGATCCCCTGGAAGTGGACGACATGACTCCGCTGGCGGCGGTTTTTGCCGATGAGTCGACGGAAAAGTTTTTTCACGGCGCCGATTACGATATCCGGTCCCTTTACCGGGACTTCGGCATCGAGATCAACAACCTGTTTGATACCGAGCTGGCCAGCCGGTTTCTGGGTGTGGCCCAGACAGGGCTGGCCAGTGTATTATCGACGCGGTTCAATATTCAGGTGGAGAAAAAATATCAGAAAAAAGACTGGTCCGTGCGGCCGTTGCCGTCGGATATGATCGCGTATGCGGCCGGGGATGTGATTTATCTCCACGAACTGGCCCGCCAGTTGAAAGCCGAGTTGAAAGCCGCCGGCCGGGATCGATGGGTTGACGAAGAATGCCGGCGCCTGACCCGGGTGCGGCCCGCCGAAAACAACCACAACCCCTTCTTTTTACGGTTTTCCGGCGCCGGGCGGCTGGACCGGCGGAGCCTGGCTGTGCTGGAAGCGGTCCTGGTGCTTCGGGACCGGATAGCGATGCAAAAGGACCGGCCTGTTTTCAAGATTATGAGCAGCCGGGCGATGCTTCGCCTGGCCGTGGAAAAACCGATGACGGTGGCGGCGCTGAAACAGGGCCGGATTCTCAGTGACAGACAGATGGCCATGTATGCGGCGGATATCGTGACAGCGATCCAGGCCGCCATGGACCTGGCGCCGGGGGATCTGCCGGTGTATCCGCGCAATCAAAAACCGCGCCCCGACCCGAGTCTGGCCGGCCGGATAAAGGCCCTTAAAAACCAGCGCGAGGCCATGGCGGATTCCCTGAATATGCCGGCCGGACAGCTGATTAACAATACCCTGCTGACGGCGGTGGCGGTGGCCAGACCGGTGGATAAAACCGCCCTGGCGGCGGTCGAGGGAATTCGGAACTGGCAGGTGGAGGCGCTGGGAGACGCGTTGATTGCGGCCCTGTCGCCGGATAAGAATCAACGGAAAGGATAATACATGGCAGTGGCAGAAGAAACCCCGCTGGCGGGATTCCAGAAAAAATATCTGCGCGGCCGGGCGCACGGTCTGAAACCGGTGGTGATGGTGGGGCAGAAAGGGGCGAGCCCGGCCCTCTTCGCCAGTATCGAAACGGCGCTGACCGATCATGAACTGATTAAAATCCGTTTTGTTGATCATAAAGACCATGCCGCCAAAGAACAGATTATTGCTGCGATCGCTGACCGGACCGGTGCCCGGATTGCCGGAACCATCGGCCATACGGCCATTTTTTTCCGGCCGCATCCCGATCCGGACAAACGCCGGATCGATCTGCCCCGGAAAAACCCCGCCTGACCGGTGGATGGCCGATTTCCGGCGGGCCGATCATTCCGCTTCCCGGTACCCGTCGACCGGAAAAAGCAGAAGAGGGCGCCATGACGGCATCACGTGAAAAAAATCGTTCGTTTGTTTCCGGAGAGTGGACCCTCGAGGGATTATACGACGGACAGTCGCTGCGCCGGGGGGCGGTCATCACGCATCCGCACCCGCTGTACGGCGGAGATATGTTCAATCCGGTCGTGGACACCATCCGGAAGAGCTATCGTCAAAAAGGATATACGACGCTGCGGTTTAATTTCCGGGGCACGGGAAACAGTCAGGGTCAATACGACGACGGGACCGGCGAACAGGCAGACGTGCGGGCGGCGGTGGCACTGTTGCGGGCGGACGGCATTACCACCATCGCACTGGCCGGGTACTCTTTCGGCGCCTGGGTGAATGCCGGGGCGGTGGCTTCCGGCCTGGCCGTTGACGGCATGACGATGGTATCGCCTCCGGTGGCCATGCTGGATTTTGGAGATATTGGCGCGCTGTCGCCCCTGAACCGGGTGATCACCGGGGGCCGGGACGACATTGCACCGCCCGCGCAGGTCGAAAAAATGATCGGCAGATGGCAGTCCGGCTGCCGGGTGACGGTCATTGAATCGGCGGATCATTTTTACAGCGGCTGCCTGTCCGATCTCACCGAAAAACTGGGGCGGCAATAGCGCCCGGAAAAGAACAGTGAAGTACGGATTCGGACAGGGAAGAACAGAATAGCGGTAACACGTCAATCTTATATGGCCGGTGCCGGACTGCTGCGCCGCTGTCTGAACCTTCGATAATTGAAAGCCCGCATCCTTTTTTTAACGCCACGCAGTGTCAGGGTTCGGCACGATAAGACGATTGACATCAAGACGACCGGTCATATATTTAATGTATCCATGAGAAAAGAAAACGTCAGAGAAAAAATTTTGCAAAGCGGATCCACGCTTATCTACCGCAACGGGTATAACGGAACGGGTATCAAGCAGATTACGGATGCCGCCGGTATCCCCAAGGGATCGTTTTACAATTATTTCAAAAGCAAGGAAGCATTTGTCATCTCTGCGCTCGATTACATGGAGCAGCAGAGTATGAAAAAAATGAGATCCAGTCTCAGCGATGAATCGAAACGGCCGCTGGAACGGATTATCGGTTTTTTTACGGGCATGGTTGAAAAAAACACCCATGAGCACAAATTCAAACAGGGGTGTTTCCTTGGAAATCTCAGCCAGGAAATGGCTGATGTCAACGCAACCATTGGCAGAAAGATCGATTATATCTTCAAAAACTTTACGGCCGCCTTATCCCGATGCTTACGTGAGGCCCAAAGCCGGGGAGATATTCGGAGTGACTGTGATATCGATCAACTGGCCGAATTTATATTCAACAGCTGGGAGGGGGCGTTGATACGAATGAAGGCCAGTCGAAATGCCCGCCCGCTGACCGCGTTTATGGATATTTTGGCAGGCGTGCTGCTGAAATAAGCGGCAGATAATTTTTTAAAATTAGCAAGACGACCGGTCGTCTTGTAACTGCAAAAACACAGGAGCACTCCAATGAAAAATAATCAACTGATGACACCGTTTACCCTAAAATCACTGTCGTTATCCGGCCGTGTTGTCATGGCACCCATGACACGAAGCCGATCGCCGCATAATATTCCCGGGCCGGATGTGGCCCGGTATTACCGTCGCCGGGCTGAAAACAACGTGGCCCTGATTATTACCGAGGGGACCATTGTCGATCCATCCGGCCATGCCTACCCGGATGTACCGAATTTTTACGGAAAAAAGGCATTACAGGGGTGGAAAAAGGTGGTCGAGCAGGTGCACGACGCGGGCGGTAAAATTTTCCCCCAGTTGTGGCATGCCGGTAGTGTCCGCACCATGGGGATGCCGCCGGATCCCCGGGTGCCTGGATATGCACCGTCATCGATATTACATCCATCTATTAAAGAGGGAGACCGACCCAGGGAGATGTCGGTAAACGATATTGATGCGGTCATCTCTGCGTTTTCACAGGCCGCATATGAAGCCAGACAGATTGGATTTGATGGTATCGAGCTTCATGGCGCCCATGGGTACCTGATCGATCAGTTTTTCTGGGACCGGACCAACCATAGAACGGATGCTTACGGGGGGAAGAAATTGGCCCGGAGAACCCGGTTTGCCGTGGATTTGATCCGGGCGGTTCGGGAAAAAACCGGGGCCGATTTTCCTGTCTGCCTGCGGTTTTCCCAATGGAAACTGGGCGATTATAAAACCAAACTGGCTCAGACGCCGAAAAAGCTGGAGATGTTTCTGGCGCCGCTGGTAGATGCCGGTGTGGATATTTTCCACTGCAGCACACGGCGGTTTTTTGACCCCGAGTTTTCGGATTCTGATTTAAACCTGGCCGGCTGGACCAAAAAGATCACCGGTAAGCCGGTTATTTCCGTAGGAAGTGTCGGCCTCAATACCGATTTTATCAGCAATCGGCTATCCCCGGAAAAAAGTGTGACCGGTGGTTCGGAAAAAACAATTCAATACCTGCAGGAACGGCTAGCGCGAAACGAGTTTGATTTAATCGCCGTTGGCAGAGCACTTTTGGCCGATCCAGAGTGGGCCACGAAGGTAATCGATGATCGCTTCGATGAAATCGACACCTTTACGATGGAGAGTTTGAATACTTTATCTTGATTTTCCATAAAGGAGAAGAGGTGTGAAATTACAGGAAAAAATGGATGCCTATAAAAAGGAAATGCAGGCCCGGGCCCCCAGGGAAGCGCTTGATATTATGCATCAGGCCACTGAAACGCTCCGCCAGTCCGGTATTTTAAAAAGCGTTGTCAAGCCGGGTGACCCGGCTCCATCATTTCGTCTTGAAAACACATCGGGTGATGTGATCAGCATGGGCGACTTGCTATCAAAGGGACCACTGGTGGTGTCGTTTTATCGCGGCAAATGGTGACCATACTGCAATTTAGAGCTGGACGCTCTAGAAAGAGCCGCCGACGGATTCATCTCTCATGGCGCATCGCTCGTCGCTATTTCCCCCCAGGCTGTCGCGTTTAACCGGGCCATGCAGGAGGAAAAGAACCTGACCTTTGAAATCTTCAGTGATCCGGGAAATGAAATCGCTGAAAATTACGGAATCAAATATCAGATGCCGAAAGATCTGATCAACGTGTACACCCGGTTTGGGATCGATATCCCGGCACATAACGGAGATGATTCCTGGACCCTGCCCCTGCCGGCAAGGCTGATTATCGATCCGAATGGCATTGTTGTCGATGCCGAGATTGGCGTGGATTATACGGTGCGACCTGATCCGATGGATACGCTGGAAAAACTGAAAGCATTTGTGGGCGGACACCCCCCGGCATGACCATGAGGACCCAATGGAAACAGAGAAACAATATGGTCAAACACCGACAGAAAAGGCGATGGTCATGGCTTCGAGCTTAAAACAGACCTTTCCGGAACTGTCCAGTGCCCGGTGCTGTTGTTCAAATGCCACGGGGTGTTTTTACTAGGCCGCTGCTCGAAACAGCAGGCTTTCTTGAAAAGCAGTGAAATGATATGATAAAATTATAAGCCGCGCAGCGGAATCAAATATATTATCGAGATCGGTGCCAGAATGGACAGAGACGGGACGGGGCAACCACCAGGCGAGTTTGACGTCACCTGTATCAATAAAAAATTCGGGGCCTACCGGGCGTTATGCGATGTGTCCTTTTCCGTGGTCTCCGGAGAGATCCTCGGCCTGATCGGCCCCAATGGCGCCGGGAAAACAACTCTGCTCGAATGTATCACCGGGCTGCTGCCGGTGACGGCCGGGACGGTTTCCCGGAAGGGGCGGCCGCTGTCCATCGACGCGCGCAAAGCCGTTTTCTGGTACCTGCCCGACGCCATCCTGCCTTTTTCCCGGCAGCGGGTCGCCGCGACACTGGTGTTTTTTGATAAAATTACCGGCGCCGGCCGCGACCGCCACGATTATCTGGTCCACCGGCTGGACCTCACGCCGGTTTTAAACAAATCCTTCAGCGCCCTGTCCAAGGGATACCGGCGCCGGGTTCTGCTTGCCCTGGCGCTTATGGGACGCCCGCCGGTACTTCTGCTCGACGAGCCGTTTGACGGTCTGGATCTGCGCCAGACGCTGGGGGTGATGGATCTGCTCCGCGATTGCCGGGCGGGGAAGACAATGATCCTCTCGATTCACCAGTTGACAGAGGCGGAAAAGATCTGTGACCGGTTTCTCCTGCTTGGCCAGGGGCGACTGCTGGGGATCGGCACACTGGCGGATCTGCGCCGGCAGACCGGCCTGAGCGGACGGGCGGGGCTGGAGGAGGTGTTTCTTGCCCTTACCTGATTCATTCCCGGAACCCTGCCGGCCGGGGCATCCGGCCCGCCAGATGCTGGTCCAGGAAATACGCGGGCTGGCGGCTTCACCCGCGCCCTGGATCCTGTTTGTCGTTGTATCGCTGCTTGTGGGGTACAGTTTTATTCAGGCGGTGGATCTTTTTGCACGGGCCAGCCGGACCGCCCGGTCGTATCCGGAACTGGCCGCGGGGATGAATCCGCTGGACGGAATTTTTGTGCCGACCTTCGGGGCCTATTATCTGGCCCAGACGCTGCTTCTGCCTTTTGTCGCTATCCGGCTGATCGGCCTGGACAAGCAGAGCGGCGTGCTCAAGCTGCTGCTGCAGCTTCCCCTGTCACCAGTGTTGCTCGGCGGCCTGAAAATACTGGCCATGGGCATTGTCTGGGGAATCAGCATGATACCGGCTGGACTGGCGCTGATCATGTGGCAGGCGCAGGGGGGGCATGTATACTATCCGGAAATCGCCGGCCTGATTCTCGGTCATGGCCTGTATGCCCTGACGGTAATTACCCTGGCCATGTTTGCCGCCGCCATCACCAATGCCCTGCCCACGGCGGCGATCTGCTGCCTGTCCGTGACGCTGGGGTCATGGGTGATTGATTTTGCCGCCGCCGGTCATGGCGGGCTTCTGGGGGCGCTGGGCGGGTTTTCTCTGACCAGCCGGCTGCGCGAATTTGAAACCGGGCTGCTTTCGTTATCCGGGGGAGCCGCCTTTCTGCTGCCGGCCCTTCTCTTTTTTAGCCTGACCGTCATATGGCTGCACCCCGGCCGGCGACCGGTTGTTAAGATCGGAAAATCTCTGGCGGTCACGGCGGGTCTGGCCATTGGCGCCTGGATCATCTGGGCGGTCCCCGGTTCCCTGGACGTTACCGAAAACCATCGGCACTCATTCAGCGTAACTGATACCAGGGCCCTGGGGCAATTATCGGAGCCATTGACGATCACCGTGCATCTTGATCCCCGGGACAGCCGGCTGCATGACCTGAGCCGGGACCTTCTGGGGAAGCTGCGGCGGAGCGTGTCGGATTTGAAAATAAAGATCGTATCGCCGGCGTCTGGCGGTATGTTCCAGGCTGCTGAAGATGATAAATATGGCCTGATCGAAATCACCTGTCATGGGAAAACCGATCAGAGCTATTCGAACAGCGCCGGGGAAATTCTACCGATCATCTACCATCTGGCCGGGATCCAGGTTGTTTCCGAAGCGGCACCGGTGTATCCGGGCTATCCGCTGGTAACGGATGCGGCCGCCGGCGGGTGGGGGTTTTACCTTCTGCTGCCGCTTCTGTTTGCGGGTGCCGGTATATACAGCTACCGGGGAAAGTGGTAGGCTTTACGTCGTCAAAATCGGCCGGGTGGTGTTGGCTTTGCTGATAACCCCTGTATGTGATGGAGGAATGCGCCATGAAAAAAAGAAGCAAAGCAGGCATGGGAATACTTGTTTTACTGTTTGTGATCGGTGGAAGTGTTTATCTGGTCAAGTTTCGCCCGGCCACCGCACCGTCGCAGCTTGAATATCTGGCCGATGCCGGGGCGGCGTCGATAACGCTGGTGGGTGCGGCCCGGGCCGATGAAGCCGCTCAGGGAAACAGAGGTGTCCGGCGGGAAAACGGATCGGTCATTTTTGATTTTTCCGGTGAAACCGTCGGCGCGCCGCCGAAATCTTTTTCCGCCGCCGTGGGCAACTGGATCATTGGCCGGGATGGCGAGAACACCGTCCTTGTGGTGGATGGCCGCAAGTGGCAGCGGGGGGTCGCTTCGGCGGGGCTGGCGGATAAGGCGCGGGCGCTGTACGGCGAGCGATACGCGGAGTTTCTCGATAATGTCACGGCCTATGCCTATTTCCCCTTTGCCGTGGCCGGCAGCGTGGATCATTTTACCAATGGTGAGGTGACGGTCCGGTTCAAGGCCATTGCCGGCCGGATCGACCAGGGGGCGGGAATTTTATTTGACCTGAAACCCGATGGCGACTACTACGCCCTGCGCGCCAATCCGCTGGAAAACAACCTGGTCCTCTGGCGTTACAGGCGGGGCCGCCGCAGTTCGGTGAGCTGGGTGCGGCATGTCAACACGCCGACGCGCAGGTGGCATACCCTTCGGCTGACGGTGGACGGCCGGCTGATCAAGGGATATGTAAACGGCAAACAATACCTTTCCCAGCGCCTGCCCGCGCCGGTGGCCGGCAAAGTCGGCCTCTGGACCAAGGCGGACAGCGTGGTTTATTTTGATGATTACCGGGTAACGGCAAAATAGGCGCAAAAAACCGGGGCCGCCGATCGCTGGCGACCGAACGGAACAGAGGGTATCCCCTTGGGGGGCAGCCGTTATCGGGCGTAAAACCGGCGGCGGGTATTCTCCTCAGGTGAGCGCATATTTTTTGTTGCTGTTTTTCAGCATCCCGTACCCCCCCTGGAGATTTTTTGTTTTGGTAATACCCTTTTCACGCAACACCAGCTGCGCTTCATAGGAGCGCGGGCCGGTGTCGCAGAGCAGGCAGAAAGAATCGTCGGCTGACAATTCGCCGATGCGCGAAACCAGCTCATTTTGCGGGATATTGATCCAGCGATCGCCATATTTTTTCCTGAAGGGGGCCGATTCTTTCTTCCCGCGAACATCCAGCACGTTTATTTTATTGTCATCAAATAAAGTGGTAAATCTGTCCACATCAACAGGGACATTGTACCCCCGGATGATATTATCCAGCGCATTCGCAGCGTTATTGACGATATCCATGGCGGATGCCAGCGGCGGGGCGTAAGACACTTCGAGGTTGGATATCGCATCAACATCCGCACCGTAAGGCAGAAGGACGGCCACGGCATCTACCCGTGCCTTTACCGCATCGCCGTTTGAACCCAATGCTTCAATGCCCAGTATTTTGCGACTGGCCCGATCGGCGATCAGTTTCAGGTACATGAGTTCGTGGGTCGGATAAAAGTGGGCCCGATCGGACTGGACGACCAATGAATAAACGGGATCAAAACCGGCGGCTTCGGCCTGTTTAACGGTCAGGCCCGCGCGGGCAATCCCCACATCGAACACCTTGAGGCAAAACGACCCAACGGTGCCTTTAAACAAAGCGCGGCCGCCATTAATATTCGTACCAATTATCCGCCCCTGGCGGTTGGCCAGTGATCCCAGCGGCATGGGAATCCGCTGACCGCTGATAAGGTGGGTTAATTCGACACAGTCTCCGCCTGCGAATATGTCCGGATCGGTCGTCCGCATGCACTGATCGACCAGGATACCTCCAAAACTTCCCGTGGCAAGTCCCGACGACTTCGCCAGAAGAGAATTGGGCCGCACGCCAATTGCCATAATAACCAGGTCGCAGGGAATAAGCGATCGGGTTGTCTTGACCCCGGTCACCCCGGTCTGAGGGTCCCCCGTAATTTCAGTGACGCTTTCAGAAAGCAATACCCGCACCCCGTTTTCTATCATGTGATTTTCTATCAGGGTAGACATGTCCCCGCCAAAGGCGGGTAGTAAAAGCTGATCAACCATTTCCACCAGGGTTGTTTCAACCCCCCAGAGATCGGTCAGGGCCTCTGCCATTTCAACGCCGATGGCGCCCCCGCCGATGACAACCGCCCTGTTCACTTTTCCGGCGGATAGAAGATCTTTTATTTTTTTGGCATGGTGAAGGTTGGACACAACCGTCACCCCCGGTAAATCGGCCCCGGGTATGGGAGGGGCAACCGGCGTTGCCCCCGTGGCAAGCACCAGTTTGTCGTAAGGCAACACTTCGGAAACACCTGTCGTGGTATGACGGACTGAGACTTTTTTGTCCTTTCGGTTTATCTCCAGGACCTCCGTGTTGCAGATAATTTTTACGCCTTTACACGCGTCAAAAAACTTTTCATCACGGATTGCATGAGAGCTGGTGGAATATAGGTTTTCAAGGTCAGAGACATCTCCACCCACATAATACGGGATACCACAGCCGCCGTAAGAAATAAGATCGTCTTTATCGATAATGGTAACGCACGCCCCGGGGTTCAGGCGTTTCAGGCGGCAGGCGACTTTAGGCCCGAGGGCGACAGCGCCAATAACAATGACATTAAGCGGCATGGGGTGACTCTCCAGTAGTAGATTTAAAAATGTAAACCATTGCCATGGAATCTGGATTCGGCTGCATGGCAGAATATGACCAACACGAACACTGCCCGTTTCAGATACAAGCAGAGACATGGCCCGGCTGTCAAGCGTGTTTCGATTTCATAAAATGATTATTATAATGCAAAAATTTTCAATAGATAGTTTCCGGACCTTTATGCGGGGAGGATAAAGCAGGGAAGATCGCTCAGATCATCTTTAATAAATAAGAAAGAAACGTGTCGTATTTATCCGGACAGTACGCAAACGACCGCGCACCCGAAAGTGCACGGTCGTGGGTTTTCAAATTTCATTGAGCGCAGCCGCTGTGTATCCGATCCTAAAAGACCAGAACGGCATCGGCCGCAATCGCCATGACGTTGACTTCTCCACCGGCTGTTGTTTTGGACCCCTCAATCAGGTCCGATTCATCGATGTTGCGTTCCTTGATGCAGGGCGCGCACACCCGCAGTGTCCCTCCCAGCGCCAGAAAATCATCCATCAGTTTTTTCATGTGCGGAAATCCGCCGCCGCGCAGCATTGTTTCGATATATCCTTTCTTGGCAAGATAGACGCCGTTTCCCTGGAGAACGATCGTCGCTTTAATATCCATTGCCAGAGCCCCGCCGGCAAGCACAAACGGCATGGATGCTTTTTCCGGGTCATCTCCAGCATATGTATCAATATACAAGATTGATTCTTCTTTGTCGGCCATCAGGTAAAATCTCCTTTCATCAGTTAAGTATGATAATTAATTCTGCAATGCACGTTCACGAACGCGAATTAAATATTGGATCAGCGGGCGGTAAAGCTGATGTGTCCATTTGGCGAAGGGCACTTCAATCACCAGCATGGGCACAGCGATCATCAGATGAATGACGTAAATATAATAAGTTGTCAAGGGCCATGCCAGCAGTCGGGTCAGGTGAATGAGGATGCCGGTGAACGTCGTCAGCCACAACAGGATGAGAAACGCCCAGTCCGAGGAGTGGGAATGTTCGTAAACCGGCTTGGTTTTTTTCAATCGTCCTACAATGGCAATGGTGACGCCGTAGAGAATCGCAAACGTGGCATAATAGCCGATCAGCCGGACCGGATGCCATAAAGGATATATTTCATCCCGTTGAAACCAGCGGATCCCCAGAACGACAAGGATAAAAATCGAAGAATAACCGGTCATGATCAACAAATGGATAAACCATTGTTTTCGTTGAGAGGCGGTCCCGCAGGCATTGAACTGTTTCTGGGTTAAAAAATGGACGATGAATTCTTTGGCCTCTCTGATATACAGGGGCAGGGGAATTCCCCAGATAATCCGGTTTTGAAACTGCTGCTTGCCGCTTTGGTCCAGCTCGGGGTATTGCCCGGGGTCTCCCATGACGCCTTTGAACATCCGAAAAGCATTGGTCAAAAGGAAAAAGGAAAGCACGGCGAGCATAATGAGGTCGAGTATTTCAATGACCCGGTTGGGGGCAAAAACATTCAGGGCCACCCGGTCGGTCAGCATGGGGCCGTGGTAGACGTAGAAGCCGAGACCCACCAGTCCGGCCACGACAAGAATGGCCATGACTTCGAAAAGCTTGGACGTATAAAACAGCCGGGAGATACCCGTCCAGTCGTACAGGGATGTCAGATAGCGCCGCAGGCCCATCATCACTTCACCGGGGTTTGCCTGGCGCGGGCAGGTATCCGAACAATCCCCGCAATAGTAGCAGAGCCACGGTTCCGGGCTTTGCATCAACTTATCCTTGGCGCCCAGCTGCAGATAGCGGATGGCTTTGCGGGGAAACGGCGTGGCTTCGGTAGATAACGAACAAACCGCCGTGCAGTTACCGCAGTTAAAGCATGTTTTGGCATCCTCGACGCCAAACTTTTTAAGGCTCAATAATAACTCGGGTTGAATGGCTGTACCCATTTTTTTCTCCACGTAAGGCCTGATGTTGGTTGATACGAAAATACAAGCCGGATGTTACCGGCAGGGCGGATTTATTTTATTTCGCGTCAATGAGTTCGTATTTGAAATAATCCCCATCTTTGGCCCCTTCGGCGATCAGGCCATATTTTTTCAATGTCGCGACATAGACAAGCGTCCGGGAAGGAGACATGCCCGCTGCCGACGCGATTTCAGGGATTGTTTTCCCGCCGCCGGCCATGGCTTCCCGAATCGATTTAATGTCTTTGTTCTGTGACTTGATGGCGCTGCGGGCGCGATTTACCGCTGCCTTGCGCTGTTCGCGCAATGCTTTCATCTCATTCTTGCCGGTCTGTTTTTTGTTTTCACTCATCTTGACACTGCTTCCTTTGGACGGGGCCAGCCTGGGCCCCCGTTTTTATGCATCGCCAATCCCTGGAGACGCACAGATAGAGAGAGGTGTGGGCGGATATTTAAGCCGCCACAATGGCATCGACCATATCTTCGTACTGCTTGAGGGTCCACCCTTTGACATCGATGGCATTACCCGGACATGCGGCCACGCAGACACCGCAACCGGTACAGATGGCCGGGTTGACTTCAGCCCGTTCCACCTGTTTTCCATCGACTTCAACCGATTTCAACTTTACGGCTTCCACAGGGCAGACTTCTACACAGCCGCCGGTGCCGGTGCAGAGATCCATATCAATGCCGGCCACAAACGGATCCAGCTCCACATATCCCCGGGCCAGCAGCGCCGTGGCTTTGGCTGCGGCGGCCTGGGCCGCGTTGCAGGCTTCGCTGATATCCATGGGGGCCTGGCAGGTACCTGCCAGAAGGATACCCGTGTTGGCCATCTCCACCGGGCGGAGCTTGGGATGAACTTCCTGGAGGAAACGGTCGCTCCCCACGGGGAGTTTCATCATCTCAACCAGGTCGGTAATGGGGCTGGGCATCATGCCGACGGCCAGAACAACGAGGTCCACTTCCGCGTCGATTTCCTCGCCGAACGTCAAAGTATCCTTGACCGATATCTTGAGGGGATATCCGCCCGTGCTGTTGGGCGTCACCACCGGCGCATCTTCCGGTTCGTAGCGGAAGAAAAGCACGTTCTTTTCGGCGGCGCGTTCATAATACTCTTCCTGGCCGCGGCCATAGGTGCGGATGTCTCGATAATAATCCAGTACCTGGGTGCCGGGGTACCGCGAGCGGATGTCGGCGGCCGTGCGCAGCGTGGCACTGCAACAGGTGCGAGAGCAGTATTCATTTAGAGAATCGGTGTCATCCGGTTCGTGGATACCGGGAATCTGCCGGCTGCCGACACAGTGGATCATGGCAACCCGGCGGATTTTCTTTCCGTTAAACGACAGGTGTTTACCACTGGATGCCGTCTGTGCAACGTGCTGAATCAACTGAGGGAGGGTGATGACTTCGGGGTGGTCGCCATACCCGAATTCTCCCTTGCGGGGGGTATAGGGGGTAAAACCGGTGGCAAAAATGATAACCCCCGTATCGATTTCCATCGTTTCATCAGATGCCGGTGGCGGCGCCGGATAGAAACCGGCAAAGGGAACCATCTGGCCGGTGGCATTGCCGTCGTCAGGCAGGGCCTGCCATTTTTCCAGCGCTGTATTGGTTCCGGGAGGTTCTTTTTTCACCGTTATTTTGAAATTACCGACATAACCTTCAAATCCAACGATCCGGCTGCATGTTGAAATATCGATATTGGGATCGTCGACAGCGGCCCGGGCGAGTTGTTCGATCAGGTCTGTGGCCGATGCTTCCGTGGGAACGAGCTTGTCCAGGCGGGCCGCCTGACCGCCGAGAAAAGGCGATTTTTCCACCAGCGTGACGGCAATTCCCCGGCTGGACAGATCCAGTGCAGCGCGCAGACCCGCCATGCCGGCGCCAATGATGGTGGCGTGGTTGCGGGCATCGACACGGATCGGTTCGAGAGGAACCAGGCGCTTGGTTTTGGCCACGGCAGCGGCAACCAGCGTCGTGGCCTTGGCTGTCGCCGGGTCGCCATGGTGAACCCAGCTGTCCTGTTCACGGATATTGGCGTGATCGTAAAGATACGGGTTCATGTCCGCCCGCTTGATCGCGCCTCTGAAAGTCAGTTCGTGCAGGCTGGGCGCGCAGGAAGCCACGACCACCCGGTTGATTTTACCGCTCTTGATATCATCCTGAATTAATTCCTGGCCGGGGTCGGAGCACATGAACATATTGGTGTGGGACACAACAACGCCGGGAATATTTTTGATATCTTCAGCAACCTGTTTTACGTCCACATGATCGGAAATATTTCCGCCGCAATGACAGATATAAACACCGACCCTGGGTTCGTCTGCTGGTTTTTGTTTATTTGATGACATGGGGTTTTCTCCAGATATTATTCTCAGGCAGCCTTTGATTTGCCCAGGGCAGTCATGTATTTGGACGCTTCCATGGCGGCCGCGCCGGCTTCGGCAATGGTATCAACAATGTCTTTGGGGCCCGCCGCCACACCGGCAACAAAAACGCCCGCCATATCAGTGATGGTCGGGGCGATTTGAGGCATGGATGATTTGATAAATCGATCCGTGTCACAGCTCACCGAACAGATTCCCTGTGGCGTCCATCCGGGAACCATGCCCAGTGACAGAATGACCAGGTCGTGTTCCCGTTCAACCACACCGCCACCGTCTTCCTGGGCTTCATACCGGAGTGAAACGAACTGGTTGTCCGCCTGCGTGATTTTGGCGATTTTTCCCTTTACAAATTCAATCCCCATGGCTTTGGCATTTTGATAAAACTGTTCATATCCTTTACCAAAGGCCCGAATATCCATGTAGTAGATGGTGATGTCGGCCAGGGGCAGGGCGCCGGACAGCAGCATGGCCTGCTTAATGGCGTACATGCAGCAGACCCGGGAACAATAGGGAACGTTGAGGGTTTTATCCCGGGATCCGGCGCATTGCACATAAGCAATTGAATCCGGCTCTTTCCCGTCCGACGGGCGGATCACGCGCATATAGGGCCCGTGGGGGGCCAGCAACCGTTCCATTTCCATGGAGGTAATCAGATTCTGGACTTTTCCGCCATTATACTCCGGCTTCTGATCGATGGGCGTCAGTTCGAACCCGGTGGCCAGGACAGCGGTTTTTGCGTGGATGAGCATCTCTTCCGGCTGCTGAAAATAGTTGACCGCATCCGTCGGGCAGACCTTGGCGCATTTCCCGCACAATGAACAATTGTCCGCATCGAGTACGGCGATCTGTGGAATGGCGTTGGAAAACGGGATATGAATCGCCTTGCGCATGTTGAAATTGCCCTGTTCCGCATCGGGCACATAAACAGGGCATCCGTATTCACACTGCCGGCAGCCGATGCATTTATCCGGATCGACAAAGCGGGGTTTCTGGACGACGGTTGCCGTTACGGTTTCCGGGGAATTGCGGTTAAGCGTTTTTAAATCACAATAGGTCAAGAGGGTGATGTTATCATGATGTGCAGAAGCCGCCATTTTGGGGGTGGTGATACAACTGGCACAGTCCAGTGTGGGAAACACCTTGGACAGCCGAATCATTTTTCCACCAATGGTGGCGTCTTTTTCGATGACGACCACCTTAAAATTTTGATCGGCCAGGTCCAGGGCGGCCTGTAACCCGGCAATCCCGCCCCCGACCACGAGGGTGTCAAAGGTTAATTCACGACGTGTTTCCATTTCATCTCCTGGAAAAACCCGGGGCAGCACGAGAATAGCCGTCCCGGGCATATGGGGTAAGGGTCGGATCAGGCAGCCTGCGTTTCACCTTCCATGGGCCGGCCGAGTTCCTGGATGAGGGCATTCATGTCGTTGACCTCTTTTAAAAATGCGCGGTTACAGACCGTACAGATCGCGGTCAGCCGTAATCGGCGTAGATCGATACCGACAGATTTCATCTTTTTAAAAACCTGATCCAGTCGTTTGCTCAAGGCATGAAAGGCACCATCATACGGGCACTCTTCGCCACAGGCCATGATGATGATACCGCCGACGCCTTTCTTAAAACAATCCAGATAAAAGCTTTCCGGAAACAACACCGGTGCCCGAACCCGCAGAATGTAGGTGTTGGCCGGATAAGATGAATGCGCCTGCCCGACGGAGTTGGCGCCCGGGTAAGCGCATGTTTCGGTGGCCAGAATGAGAATTTTCCCATCCGTCGATGTACTCGGTTTATCTGCCATGTGCAAAAAGTCCTATTTATTCCTGCGTACGAAATGCTTGTCATAGCCATCCACTTCCAACAGACCCAGATATTCATGCCCGACCTTACCGGCCCAGGCGGGAACGTCCGTACGGGTGCCAACATCGTTGGAAAGAATCTCCAGGATTTCACCGACTTTTACTTTTCCGATACCCTTTTTGGCCTCAAGAAGGGGTCCCGGGCAGGCGCTTCCGCGCGCATCTACAGAACTGCCTACTTCGATGGTGCTCAGATCAATGTCGCTCATGATTGTCTCCTTTTGATGAATGGTTAAAAGTTTTGAAATTGATAGGCTTTAAGGGGTCTATCTCCCTTTTTTCCAAAAGAAACCGGCATAAATCGTTATGGTCATCGATTTCGATTATGCGATGGTGGCCGGTGGCGTCCAGGATCTGGAAAAGATATTTGCGCGTATCCGGGTCGGTGGCGAAAATTTCAAGCTTTTCTCCGGATTTCATTTCGCGAAGCGCCTGGGTCACTTTTAAAAAAGTAAACGGGGCGATCACGCCCCTGAGGTCCAGTGTATAGTCCTTTTTTCTGGCCACGATATCCTTTACATCAACCCGTCAGCGTAAGAGATTGTCAACCAAACGCATGAATACCTGGTAAAACTGATAATTGACATAAGCAAGGGCGATGCCAGCCGGTGCGGTTTAACTGAGCCGGGAAAATGATCAATGCGACCGGGCCTGTTTGGATGAATGAGAGATATCTGGTTTTCAGGGGTTGTTAAAAATATGTTAAAGTGTTAAATGCAGCGTTAAACATTCGTTAAAAAATTAACAGGAGAACCTGATGCTGGCCCATGAATTAAACACATATTGGAAAACAGTGGTGGATACGATTCAGGAAGGCATCATGATTGTCGACGTTGAAGGGACGATTGTGGCGATCAACCGGGCCTTTGAACGGATTACAGGGTACAGACAGTCTGAAATCATAGGGAAATCATGTACATCGCTGAATTGTTCCACCTGTGCCGTTGCCCGGGATGTCAGTGGAGAACACTGGTGTTCCCTTTTTCGGACCGAAACGCTGAGGACAGGACAATGCACCATTCAGCGGTGCGATAAAAAATATGTCCATGTGCTGAAGAATGCTTCTCTGCTGAAGGATGACCGGGATCAGATCATCGGCGCCGTGGAAACGCTGACGGATATTTCCGAATTAATTGCGAAGGATACGCAAATCGAGGCATTTCGCCGGGAACTGCGCGAGGAAAACCGGTTTTGCGGCATTATCGGCGCGTCGCAACAGATGCAACAGGTGTTTGATTTAATAGTCAATGCCGCCCATTCGGATGCCCCGGTCATCATTTTTGGAGAAAGTGGCACCGGAAAAGAGCTGATTGCGCGGGCGATTCATGAAAACAGTGGGCGCAAGGATAACCCCTATGTCAAAGTGAATTGTGCGGCGCTGAATGAAAATCTGCTCGAAAGCGAGCTCTTCGGGCATGTCAAAGGCGCGTTCACCGGTGCCTTTCAGGGGCGGGAAGGCCGCTTTGAGGCCGCCCGAACAGGGGATATATTTCTCGATGAAATCGGAGACTTACCCTTGTCCACCCAGGTTAAATTGTTGCGGGTGCTCGAAGAAAAAGTGGTTGAACGGGTGGGTACCAACCGGATTATTCCCATCGACGTGCGTATCATCACGGCGACCAATCGCCACCTCAGCGCCCTGGTGGAAAGAGGGCAGTTCCGGGAGGATTTGTTTTACCGGATCAATGTGATTCCGATCAATGTACCGCCCCTGAGGGATCGACAGGGAGATATACCGTTGTTGGCCGAGTCCTTTTTTCGGCGGATTCAGCTCAAAAGCGACAAGCGGATTCAACGGATCGGCACGGCGGCAATGGCGGCTTTGATGCGCTATTCCTGGCCGGGAAATGTCCGGGAACTGAGAAGCGCATTTGAATATGCCTTTGTGACCTGCCGGAGCGAAACGATCCAGCCCAAAGACCTTCCCCCGGGAATTATTAAAGAAATATATGAAAAACAGGGGGATACGGAAATTATGCCGGTTAATCGGGAAGAGGAGCAGAAGACACAATTACTGCAGGCACTGCAGCAGGCCGGTGGAAACCAGACCCGGGCAGCGCAGATCCTCGGTATTTCCCGGGTGACCGTGTGGAACCGGTTGAAACGGTACGGCCTAAAGGCGAAATATATGGCTTAATTGTTCCGGGGCCGGGGGGCGATATCATACTTGGCATGGCAATTGCTTAAAAAATATTCGAACGGCTCAATGTATTACCTCCAATAGAGCTGTTTTACCTCACCCTCGATAAATCGGCTCCTTGGGATTATCCCTCGGGGCCGATTTATTTTTTACGGTCGACAGGGCCCCCTGTCTGGTTGCCGGCATGCTTTCTGGATATATGGAGTGGGGCCGGAGGGGCGGGGCGATAATATTCCGGACAGCCGGTTGGCGTCGTTCCCCCTGCCTGCAGAGAATGAATGGCGTTGCGGATATAAAAAGGGTGGATATGCATGTGCATGATCCACCCTTTCGCTGGCGGTTGCCGCTGGGGGAAGTTAAAAATGCCCCCGGAAAAGAAACGGAAGTAAAAGATCCGTTTCTTTACATTACGTGTTTGATCGATTCAACCTTGTCTTGATCAATAAGAATGGCATGGCTCTGCCAAATTTTGAAAACCATATTCGCCGTCTGGTCGCCCACCCAGAAAATGCCATCCACCCATTCAAGTGAGCCGGGGCGGCTGATTTCTCTGGGAAGCAGTATCTGCTGATCAATAACACCGGATTTAAGGTTCATTTTTACCAGGCTTGGATGGACGGCGCTTTTCTGGGATCGCTTGGTCGATTTCATGCCGACGACCCAGAGGGCGTTGCCATCCCAGGCCAGGCCCGTGGGATATTGTATGGGAGACCGGTAGGTATCTAAAACCGTGCCGTCCGGTACTGAAACTTTGTAAATATTGCCGTCAGCTTCATCGGCGATCCATAAGTCGGTACCGTCGAAGGTCATGCCGCTGGGGCCGGCGCCGGGCGCGGGGAAAGATGCCAGCTTATTAAAATTATAGTCAAATTTGGTTATCGTCTTATTGAAGATGTCGGCGACCCATAAAAATCCATACTCGCAGCAATCACCTTCCCATGCCATGCCGCAAATTGATGCCCCGTTGGTCAGTTGTGTTGGAAAGCGACCGTGGCTGTAATAGTTGGCGGGGTCCATTTTCTGGTCCGCGGTGTAATACCAGCGCGTTTGAATTTTTCTGACCGCAATCGCCTGATTCAGCGCGCCAATCACGAGGTCGCGACCATCCCAGGCCATCGCGCGGGGCCCCAGGGTGCTCGAGTTTTCAAAGGGCCGAAACAAGGTGGTTTTAAACTGCTGGGGTTGACATGCGGAAAAAATAAACAGACTGATCAGCATTATCACCCAAATAAAAGATTTACCCTTCATTTTGGCCTCCAGAATAAGCGATTACGTTTTATTTACACGCGGCTAGATAATCATTGCTGCACAGATTAAATCCGCAGAATTCTGCATAATTGTGTTACAATCAGCCTCAATAGAATAATTCAATCGGTTTGTCAATAATAACGATCAATTAATCATGATAAACCGGCATGCCCTTCTTTTTCCAGCAACCGCTGATACCAGCAGGCAAAATCATACATGCCTTTGGAATAGGCGTCGTTATTGACGATACCCAGCGCCAGGTCCAGGGCGCCCCGGCCATACGAATTGTCGTATTCGTCCGCCGGGCATGACGATAAAAATTCCCGGATCAGCATCTGGGTCGTCCGCCGGGTCGGGTCCCGCCGGATATCGATGGGGTCTTTGGGAACCTGGAAGGGGTCCCATTTGTCGTATCCACGCTTTTGAATTCGTTTCTGATAGCGGGGCGACATGCTGTCAAAGACCGCTTTTTTTCGAATTTCGGCCTCTTCGGGCGTTAGGTTGTGCATTTTGTCCCTCTCTTTCTGCGGTGCGGGGTCGGCTCCGGCGTTTCTTCCGGCCCGGTTCCCAGATACGTGTCGTCATAATCGGTCAGCAGAGCCATTGAAAGGGGGACGAGGATTTCACCCATGCGGTGGTGGCGGCTTTCCATATCCCGGACCAGGCGGGAAGAAAGCCCGTACAGCGAGTGGGTAAGTTTGTCCATGCTGACCGTGGGGTAAGCGGTGCCCGGGGTGAAGCCGGACAGGCCACAGGTATGCCCTTTGCCGCCGATGGCCAGGGGAATACCGTAGAGCCGGCAGGTAATGGGGCGGAAATCGTATAAATCACACTGGTGCCGGTCGTTGAGCAGAGGACAGCGGCTGCGGACCTGTCCCAGGCGCTTGATGATCGTTTCTTCGTTTTGGCCATCCGCCACTTCCCGGGCGGCATGGCGTTTTATTTTGTGTAGCTGCCTGTCGGTGCGATTCGCTTTTTCAATAATGGATTCACGCTGATCGGGGGGGAGGGAGCGGTTAAACTGATGGTTTACATAAAGGGCTTCAATGAATGTCAAGTCAAATAAGGCATGGCAGCAGTCGTCGCAACCTGGTTTGCATTTGACTTCGGCCGGGTAGGACTGGTTGACTTTCTCGAAGACCGCATCGGTGGTGGCGCGCAGCGCCTCGTATTCCTGAAAGTAGGGTGTGAAATCAAAATCCATTTTGGATATCCTTGGCTGTAATGAATTAAATGTAAAAATGAAGATAGCGTTGTTTCACGTGAAACAATCAGAGGGATCAGCGGTACGGTTAAATTGTTTCACGTGAAACAGCTTATCATGTCCATGCTGGAAAGTCGATTTACTTTCCAATACAAAAACGGCTGAAAATACGGTCAACCAGCGTATCGTCTATGGATTCACCCGTAATCTGGCCCAGGGCATTAATGGCATCGCCAGCTTCAACCGCGGCGATCTCCAGGGGGGCGTCTGCGGTCAGGGCCTCGATCAGACGATGCGTCGCTTGAAGCGCCGTCTGGATCAACTGATGTTGGCGCAGGTTGGGGACAATCGGATTTTCTCCGAGGCGGCCATCTTCAACCGACATTGACTGGCGGACGGCGGATTCGAGCTTTTCCAGACCGGTCTGCCTCCGAACGGAAATGGCAACCACCGGAAAGTCGGCCCATCTGTCAGGCAGGCAGGGGCCATCGCTGGGCGATAACCGGTCGGTCTTGTTGGAAACAATGATGGTATTCTGGCCTTTCACCAGGTCAAATATTCGGTGGTCGTTATCGTCCAGCGGTCCGGAGGCGTCTGTCATAAACAAAACCAGGTCGGCCTCGGCAATACACGCGCGGGTTTTTTTAATTCCGATCTGTTCGATCGGGTCTCCGCCATCCCGCACGCCGGCAGTGTCAATGACCAGAATCGGTATCCCCTGTATGGTGACGGACTCTTCAATCAGATCCCGGGTGGTTCCCGGAATTTCGGTCACAATGGCCCGGTCTTTTTTAATGAGGCAGTTGAGAAGGCTCGATTTGCCGACATTGGGTTTACCGACAATGGCCATTTTTATCCCCTCGCGGTAGAGGTGGGCCCGCTGGTATTGTGTGATTAAACGCCTCAGTTCCTTTTCGACATCCGTCTGGATGCGCCGGGGCAGGGCGCTGTCAATAATCGTATCATCCGGATCCTCGATAAAATCGATGGCCGTTTCAATCAGCGCCAGATAATCGAGCAGATGTTGTCGAAGCGACTGGATCTGCTTATGCATGGTCCCGTTCATCTGGGTCATGGCCATGCGCAGAGCCTGATCGGATTTCGATTCGATAATATCGATGACGCTCTCCGCCTGGTCAAGGGTGAGCCGGCCGTTTAAAAAGGCGCGTTTGGTGAATTCGCCGGGTTCGGCGAGGCGGGCGCCATTCTCCAGAACCAGAGACAGGATCCGGCTGAGCGTGGCTATGCCCGAATGCGCCTGGATTTCGATGATATCTTCCCGGGTGTACGAATGCGGTGCCTGCATAAAAGCGAGCAGGACTTCATCGACCCTGTCACCCGTCGCCGGGTCGACAACATGTCCGTGATAAAGATGATGGGATCTGAAAACGGGAGGCTTTTTGTCCGGGCGCGGCGTCTGTGAAGCGCGAAACAGGGTATCGGCAATGGAAAGCGCGCGCGGGCCCGAAATTTTGATGATACCGATTCCTCCCGTGCCAAGCGGGGTAGAAATGGCGGCGATGGTTGAGAGGCTCATGGAAAAAGATCGTTTTTAATGGTCAGTAAGAGCAGACATCCAGTCCTCTTGCGGAAACGTCAGGCGCATGAGATGGATACGCAGGTTTATTTTTCGATTATTAATTCCCAGCTTGGCCCGAAGATTGCGGCGATGCGTTTCCACCGTCCGACGGGTGATCCCCATAAACCGGGCAATTTCCAGGTTATTCTTTCCCTGGCAGATGAGATTGGCGATATCAAACTCCCTTCGTGTCAACCCCAGCTGTTCAAGAGACAGTCGGTGGGCGAACGGAGAAACGATGTCTTTGAGGTTATGTTTGAGGATTTCGACCAGCGCCGCCTGGCGGTCATTCAGCCCGGAGTCGGCCAATTCGTCCAGATAAGGTGTCAGCAGCTTCCGGACGTTCGTCATGACGGATTCTTCCAGCTGTTTTTTGTCATCCGTTCTTTTTTTCAGAACGACTTTCATGGCCACATTCATTTCTCTCAGATATCGGGATTTGATCACCAGTTCCGCTTCCCGTTCCCTGAGTTTTTTTTCGGTTTCCTTTCGAATGGCGATCTGGTCCTGTGCGCGGGAAAACAGTTCGGCATTGGTGATGGCAACCCCTGCACTGGCGGCAAGCCCGGCCATGGTTTTGAGCAGGCGGTGGTTAAATCGATTCGGGGTCGTATCCACCACCTGCAGTGTTCCTATAACCTTGTCTTTGGTTTTCAGGGGGACCCCCATGATTGAGCGTATTTCGAGCCCCGTTTCCTGATCAACCTGCTTAAAATGCCGAATATCGTTCCGCGTATCGGCGATCAAAACGCGCTCTCCACTTTTGGCAATCCAGCCGACCACGCCGGTACCAATCGGCAGTCGCCAGCCGCAGACAAGATCGCTCCGGCGTCCCGTGGCCTGGCGACAGACCAGTTCTCCGGCATCAAAATCGATAAGCCAGACAGAACAACCGACCACACCCAGCAGCGTTCTCACTTTTTCGATCAAAACGGTCAGTACCTCATCGATTTCAAGGCTGGAGTTAATCACCCGTGCCGCGCGGTAGAGCAGATCCAGTTCCCGGTTGATTTGACGCAGAGAGCCTTTTGTCAGGCTGGTCGATTCTCTTCGCGATGAATCCATTGTATGGCTGGTACCTCGTTTGATCGCAGTGGCGGGCGTACCGAGCGATGGTCTCCGATACTTCATATCATCTCAAAAAGCGCACGGGCTTTCAAGGGCCAAAAAAGAAAGATGCCCGGATGGCCGGCATGGAGGGCGATTTGCCCGCCTGCCCGTGCTGAAGCGGGTGGCAGCCGTATCTCGGCGGATTTCAGCCTTTTTCGCAGCCATATCGCTTGATTCCTGATATTTTTTCCTATACAACAAATTTGTATCAATAAATTGCAGAGTTATACGCTGGAGGGAATAAATCCGAAAATCCACTTTGATCGGAAACGGATAAGCGCCAAAGGGAAACGATATGGATAATGTTCTTGTTGTCGATGATGACCCGAAAGAGCTGATTAACTTTCAGGAATGGTTCAAGGTGCTGTACCATTTCGAAGTGGCGATTGCTTCCGATGGTGAAAAAGCCATTGATATGTTAAAAAAGAAAGATATCAGCGTGTTTTGCACGGGAGTCAATATCCCTAAAATCGATGGACTGGAGCTTCTTGCCTATGTTACCCGCTCTCATCCGGAAACGCCCTGTATTGTGATGTCGGAATACGGCGTGCCGTGGTTTCATGAAAAACAGGATCGGCAGGATGTTCTCTACTATGTTGAAAAGCCGGTTCACCCGGAGGCCCTGGCCACAGCGATATTTGTGGGGCTGGTACTGACCGATGAGGGGGTGGCGTACAAAGGCATCTCCGTGCGCAGTTTTTTACCGCTTATTCGAGAAACCCATAAAACCTGCGGCCTTGAGATTGAGTCCCGGGATCGGGGCCGGGGCCAGATCTATTTTGAAAAAGGTCAGATCGTCGGTGCTTCCTGCAACGGGCTCAAGGGCGAAGAGGCCGTTATCCGGATGGCGGTGTGGGAAAGAATAAAATTGAATTTTTTTAATCTCCCGGAAGAGATGCAGGGGCGTTCATCTGATATTAACCTGACGGGGATTCTTGATATTTACTGGCGCGGCAAGCGGCCCCGGATCCTCCCGCACCCCCCGTCGGCACCGCGGACTTTCTCAAAAACCCGACCGGCGCGGCATTCGGCCCCGGATATTGTCAAAAAAACCGAAGAAACCATCGAAGATAAGGTGAAAAAATTTCTGCGGGAAGCCGGTCAGACGTTAAAAACGATTCCGGGATATCAGGCGGCCGGCATTCTCGGTAATGATTGGGGGACGATAGCTCTGGACCTGGCCGGAGATGTTGATTTTGTAGCCATCAGCAAACTGGTCCAGCGGATGGTCGCCGCCACAAAAGCGGATGAAGATAATAAACTGGGCCGATGCCAGGGGCTGACCCTGCAGACGCCGGCGCATACCATGATCTTTCTGGATACGGGGAAGGATTACCGCGTCATTGTTGTCATGGCCCCGGAAAGTAACTGGTATTTTGCCAAATGCCGTGTGGAAGGGGGGCTGTTGAGGGAATTGAAAAGCGTTTTCTGGGACCGGGTGAAACGAAAAAACGGTGCGTTCCAATCCCCCCGCATTGATGTGTAATCCCGGGATGCGCATTTTCCGCCGGTGCAGCAGATTGACGGACCGGGCGATCCAGTCAGTCCGGCCGTCCGGGCATTAGAACCCGCCGCCCGTATGAAATCCACCGCCCCCGCCAAATCCGCCACCCAATCCACCGGAGGTGCCGGAACCGATACTGCCGCCAAAGCCCCCCCCCATGCCCCCGCCGAATCCGCGACCGAAACCGCCGGGCATGTGCCGGCGCATAAACTGGCCTTCCCGGCCAATGCGGTCCCGAAGTTCGTACGCAGACAGGCCGCCCTGCAATAACTGGCCGAGCAATATGGCCATCTGAAAGCCGGATGGAAAGCGGAACATCTGTGAGTCGTAATTACGCTGGCGGTACCAGCGCCGCAGATCCTCCAGTTCGTTGGTTTTATTCTGACGATTGCGGAGTTCGGATTTCAGATCCCGCAATTCGCGCTCCGTGCGGGTCTGGTTATCTTCAAGCTCCAGGAGGCGCGACACAAATACGTCGTCTTCGGGCGTGGGCGTCGACCGTGCCTGGCGGTAAAGCTCCGACAGTTCCCGGCGCTTGAGCTGGCTGACCTGAAGCTGAATGGCCTGCTTGGTATACGCATCATTGCCTGTCGAGTATTCCGTTCTTTTGGTCAGAAGGTCCCGGTTCCTGAGCTCGTTTTTTTCGATCCGCGCCTCCAATTTTTTCAAGGCCGTCTGCGTGTCTTCCAGGGATGCCCGCAATTTATCGATTCCGCCGGCTTTGGCGGCTTCTTCCTGTTTTCGTTCCAGCGCCTGCTGCAGCAGGGTTGTTTTTTGCTGCAGGGTATCGGCATGGGCCTTCAGCCGGACAGGTAACATCGTCAGCATATGGTAGTTGGGCCGGTTTTCGTCATAATGAACAATGCGGGCGATCCAGGCGTCCAGGGATCGGCTCAGCCATCCCCCCTGGTAATCCGGTGTCTGGTAGTGGCGGTTCCACAGGTACATAAAGAGGGCGTCATCCTGATACGGCTGCCCTTTTTCCTGCTGGTCGTTTTCGGCCTGGTCGGCTTTTTTCCGGGCCTGTTCGGCCTGGGCCACGGCGGCCGCCAGGCGGGCCTGCAGGTCTTTGTAATCCGCTGTTTCGGCCAGCCGGGTTTCAATTTTCGTCAGCTGGTCATCAATTTCAGCCAGAATCGTATCCCGCGTTTCACCCAGGGTCTGCCGCTCTGTGGTCAGTTCCGCCAGCGCATTAAACCCCCGGGCAATGTCGGCCTCCAGGGATTCGGCGGCCGCTTTTTTCTGTTCAAGCAGGGCGAGAATGGCCCGGTCGGTGTCGTCCAGGCGCCCGACGACGCGTTGGGCGATGAGGTCGTCAAGCCGGACTTTGGCCAGTTGGCGGTATTGATCCGTGGTTTCCCGGCGCAATTCGTCGAGACGCTGTCCCAGCCGGGTCATTCGCTGATGCAGGCTGTCGAGCGACGAGCGGGTATCGGCAAGGTGCTGATCAATAAGCTGCAATGAAGTCAGGCCGTCAAGCATGCGGTCTCCTTTACCATTTCGTGATAGCGGCCCCGGTGGTTGGTACCATATATTGAAAAGTCAGGTATCCCTGTTTTTTCAGCCCAATGCGGTTGTGCTGGATAATACCGTCATCCATTTTGTCGCGTTTGACCTGATCGAAAACCGCCGCGCTGACGCGGACTCCCCATTTATCGACCATCTGGGTTCGGCCGTCTTCTTCATTTGTTATCGGCAGGGATAATCGTTTTCCCTCCGGGGTTACCGCCTCGACAATAATATAGTAATTCCGGGAAGATGTGTTTTTTTCAGGTACGCGCCAGATCCCACTGGGTTCGTTGGGGCGCGAGACGATTTTAATGGAAAATGCCTGCTGCAGTCGGGTCAGCAATTGATTCAAGGTGTGAAGGGCCCCGTCGGCCGCCTTCATCCGCCCGTCGACAAGGGCCTGGCGGCCCTGGCGATAGATGCTTTCCGCCTGTTTCTGGACCGCCGGCTCACGGGCCGCGGCCAGAACCTGTTTCTTTCTGGTTTCCAGCTGGCCGGGAAGCCGGGCGAGTTGTTCCAGCGTGTTGGCCTGGGTCAGCGCTGTTTGGGCGTGGCCTTCGGCCAGAGACTTTTTGGCCTGCCGGTAAAGCTGCTGCCCGGTCTGTGCCATTTCCGCCCCTGGATGACTTTTCTGAAACTGCTGCCAGGCCTGTTCGACCGCCTGGACGGATCGGGTCATCCGGCGTTGGGCCGGCCGGACGTAAACCAGCTGGTAAATCAGGATGATACCAAACAAGCCGGCGAAAAGACCGGCCAGTGCCTTGGTCCAGAAACCCCGGCGAACGTAGAGCCCGGCGAGCAGCGTACTAAGTCCTTTTTCAGGCGGTTTATAGGTAAAACGCTCTTCCCGCAGGGCGGCCACGGCTTCGGCGATGATTTCATCGGAGACGGTCAGGCCCTGATCGGCGTAGAGTTTGCGGACCTTGGCAACCATGGCCCGGTCGGTATCTTCTGTGCCCAGTTCCCGTTCAACAACTGACCGGTTGTACCGCAGTGTATCAACCACATCCATGGTCAGCATGATGTCGTTCAATTCGATATTTTGATCATCGCCGGGTTTTTTTTGCGAAGAAGCAGCCATAAAGACCCCTGGTTTGTAGATAGGATTCAGTGGGTTCAGGCGATCAGGGAGCCGGTAGGCGATATTCCCGACTGGCGCCTCGATGCGGCCTGCCCAGCCTGTAACAAGTAAACCCCTGATACGATCAATATGTTGATCCAGTGACCGATCGAATGGTTCTCAGCCGGTTATCCGTTGGCAATGGCCTGGGTTGCCAGGTGCGCCATCCGTTTTTTGCCGTCTTCCACGGCCTGGCGAATTTCGTTTTCGTTCTGGGAGCTTAAAGCCCGCATTTCTGAGATAAGAGACCGCGATTTTTCCTGAAAGTTGATGACCGAATCGACGAGTTTTTTAACCGATTCGGCGCGCAATGTGGGGCCATACCCGGCGCGCAGCGCGTCTTCCTGGACCTTGGTGCCCACATC
>CAZNZW010000018.1:0-50792 GCA_964577615.1 uncultured Desulfobacterales bacterium
TAATATAATTGGTGCCCCCGGCAAGAATCGAACTTGCGCACATGGATTAGGAATCCAATGCTCTATCCACTGAGCTACGGGGGCGTACGGGGGGCGGACACGGAACGCCGGAATGCCAGCAGGTAAAGATAAATCTGGGCGTCTGATTTTGTTCAGGGTATGACCGGAAGCAATGCAACCCGAAATAATGCTAATTGGTCGGGGCGAGAGGATTTGAACCTCCGACCCCTTGAACCCCATTCAAGTGCGCTTCCAGACTGCGCTACGCCCCGACGAATTAGAGCCTCAATATCTAATACGCCGAATCCGGCCTGTCAAGGGAGAAGCGTGGTGAAAACGGATGATTTCGGGCGGCCATCAGGTGACGGAATGTTTCCCTTGTCGGGAATCCGCGGGTCGGACCGGGATGGCTTTTCCCGGGGGCGGCCGATAATGACAGTACAGGATCGTTTATGACCGCATTTAATCGTATTATTCCCAACAAACTGGTCACCGGAAACCGTATCGGTATTGTGGCCCCGGCCGGCCCGTTTGATGCCGATAAATTCGCCGCCGGCTGTCAGGTGCTGGTGAATCTGGGGTTTGAACCGGTGGTTCCCGGTGATTTAATGCGGAAAACCGGGTACCTGGCCGGAGATGATGCCCACCGGGTGTCTCTTTTGCACCAGATGTTTGCCGATCCATCCATCGATGCCGTTCACTGTGCCCGGGGCGGATATGGCTGCATGCGGCTGCTGCCGCTGATCGATTTTGCCATGATCCGTCGCCATCCGAAAATATTTATCGGTTTCAGCGATATCACGGTCCTGCTCACTGTTTTTTATATGCAGGCAGGCCTGGTTACCTTCCACGGCCCGGTGGTGACTTCGCTGGGAACGGGAACACCCGGCACCCGCCAGGCCCTCACGGCAGCGGTGTCACATGGGCAGTCGTTGGAAATAATAAGTGAAAATGGATATGTTCTCAAACCGGGCGTGGGCGACGGATCGGTCATCGGCGGGAACCTGACTTTGCTGGCCCACCTGACGGGAACACCGTATATGCCCCGATACGCCGGGCATATCCTCTTTCTGGAAGATTGCAATGAACCGCCGTATCGGATTGACCGCATGCTGACTCAGCTGCGGCTGGCCGGATGTCTCGAAGGCATTGCCGGCCTGATGCTGGGGCAGTTTAATAACTGCGGCAGTCTGGATGAACTGAAAGCGATTGTCACCGATATCTTTCAGGATCAGGATATACCCATTCTGGGCGGATTTGACATCGGCCATGAGTCCACCAACCTGACTCTGCCCATCGGGCTGCCCGCCCGGCTGGATACGGATGCCCGGCGGCTGACGTATCTTGAAGCGGCTGTTTCCTGACCCGGGCCATGCTATCCCGCGCGCATGACCTCATGCAGACTGCCGTCACCACGGGATGCTTTCCGGGGGGAGTGCTGCTGGTGGCCCGGGGCGGAGACATTGTTCATTTTCAGGCCTATGGCCGGGCCAGCCTTTTTGACCGAACCCCCATGACCCGCCAGACAGTATTCGATCTGGCATCCCTGACCAAGCCCCTGGCCACGACGATGGCCTTTGTGGAACTGGCCCGCCGGGGGGGGATAGACCCCGATCAGCCCCTGGCCTCGATCCTGCCCCTGTTTAATGATGGAATGAAAAGCCGCATCCGTATCCGGGATCTGTTGGCCCATACGGCCGGTTTTCCCGCCTGGCGGCCGTATTTTCGAAAACTGGCCGCTTGCCCGCCGGCCCGCCGGCCGGAAAAATTAAAGCGCCTGCTGGCCCGTGAATCGCTGATTTATCCTCCCGGGCAGGGCGCTGTCTACAGCGACCTCGGCTTTATGATTCTGGCCTGGGTCGTAGAGGCATCCACAGCGCTGCCCCTGGGCCGGTTTGTCGCCGAAGCCGTTTACCGGCCGCTGCGACTGGAGAAGGATTTTTTTTTCCCTTCCCTGGCACCGATACCGGCTGGCATTCCCTGTGCGGCGACAGAGCTGTGCCCCTGGCGCAGCGTACTGCTGCAGGGGGTTGTCCATGATGACAATGCGTATGCGTCGGGCGCTCTGCAGGGCCACGCCGGCCTGTTTGGCGCGGCGATGCCGGTGTATCGGCTGTTGGCCGCATGGATGGCGGCGTATCATCAGAAAGCGGGGCACTGGTTGCCGTATCGGTGGGTGCGGATGTTTTCACGCCGGCAGGGGCAGTGTCAGCGGCCCCTGGGATTTGATATGCCCAGCGGGCCGTCTCCGGCCAGCGGGGGCTTGTTTTCGGCGGATACGATCGGCCATCTCGGCTTCACTGGCACCTCTTTCTGGATGGACCTGGCGCAGGAAGTCATCGTTATTTTGTGTACGAACCGGGTACACCCCAGTCGTTACAATACCCGGATTCGCGGATTTCGGCCCCGGCTGCACGATGGGGTCATGCGGCAGCTGGGTCTGGAATCCGGTAAAACCGGATGACAGGGGGCAGAGATCGGCTTCAGATGCCGCTGGATATATTTTTCTTGTTCTTATTTTAATATTTTGGTAGTCGACTAAGCGTTAGTAGACAGAGACGTGTATGTTTTTGAACAAATGAAGAAAGGCGTTGCGACCTGCTGCTGATCGATGATTCTGGTGAATTCTTTCTTCTTTGCACATAACGATAAAACAGCAAATGAGGCATTATGGGCTTTTTCGACCGCGCACTGGGTATATTTTCCAATGATCTGGCCATTGATCTGGGAACGGCCAATACACTTGTTTATGTCAAGGGCAAGGGAATTGTTTTAAGCGAACCGTCGGTAGTCGCCGTCCGTACCGATAACCGTACAAAGAATAAAGTTCTGGCCGTGGGGCTGGAAGCCAAGATGATGCTGGGCAGAACGCCCAGCAATATCGTGGCGATTCGGCCCATGCGGGATGGTGTGATTGCCGATTTTGATGTCACCGAAGCCATGCTGCGCCATTTTATTCACAAAGTTCATAACCGGCGGACATTTGTCCGTCCCCGGATCATCATCGCCGTGCCTTCGGGAATTACCCAGGTGGAGAAACGAGCGGTAAAAGAATCCGCCGAATCCGCCGGCGCCCGGGAAGTTTTTCTGATCGAAGAGCCGATGGCCGCGGCCATCGGCGCCGGGCTGCCGATTACCGAACCCACCTGTAATATGATCGTTGATATTGGCGGCGGCACCACGGAAGTGGCGGTCATTTCACTGGCGGGGATTGTTTTCAGTCGTTCGCTGCGGGTAGCCGGCGACAAGATGGATGCGTCGATCATTCAATATGTCAAACGAAAGTACAATCTCCTGATCGGTGAGCGCACGGCGGAAATCATCAAAACATCCATCGGGAATGCCTACCCGAATCCGGACGAGATCGAGACAATCGAAGTCAAGGGGCGGGATCTGGTTTCCGGTATTCCCAAGATCCTGTCCATCGATTCGGAAGAAATCCGTGTGGCCATTTCCGAGCAGCTGGACGCGATTCTTGAAACCGTCAAGATTGCTCTGGAACAGACGCCCCCGGAACTGGCCGCGGATATTGTTGACAGCGGAATCGTACTGACCGGGGGCGGCGCGCTTTTGAAAAATCTCGATAAATTGTTGATGGAGGAATGCGCCCTGCCCATCACCATTACGGAAGATCCCCTGTCAACGGTTGCCCTGGGATCGGGTCAGACCCTGGACAGTATCGAAATGCTCAAACAAGTCGTTATCACCTAAGGATATGTTTTCAAGAAAAACGGCGGTAATCCTGGGCCTTTTCATTTTTGTGGCCGCCAATGTGCTGGTGTTGACCCTCGTCGGACGCCATCGGGCAACGTCTTCTTTTTTGCCTTACCGTGTCGCGCTGTCCATTGTCGCCCCATTTCAAAAGATAACCACCCGCTGGATCCGGTTTAACAGAGATGTCTGGCATCAGTATTTTTTTCTTGTCTCCGCAGCCAAAGAAAATGTCCGCCTTAAGCAAAAAATAGCCACCAATGAAGCCCGGCTGAACAAGTATGAAGAGTTGGCCCTGGCAAATCAGCGCTTGCGCCGCCTGCTGGATTTTAAACAGACCCTTGCCCGGCCGATCGTCGCCGCTGAGGTGATCGGTAAAGATCCCTCCCCCTGGTTTAAGACGGTGGTCATTGACAAGGGGGAAACAGACGGGGTGGCAAAAGGATATCCCGTTGTCATGCCCGAAGGGATTGTCGGGCAGATTATCGATGTCTCCAAAAGCTATGCCAAGGTGCTCCTGCTGATTGACCGGAACAGTGCCGTGGATGCACTGGTGCATCGATCCCGGGCCCGGGGTGTCATTAAAGGCGGGGGAGCGGAACACTGTACATTTAATTATTTATTGCGCAAGAGCGATGTTAAAATCGGGGACATTATTATTTCATCCGGGATGGACGGGGTTTATCCCAAAGGCCTGTCCATTGGCAAGGTCACCCATGTGAATCGGCCGCCGGCCGGCGTTTTTCAGCATGTGACCGTGGTACCCTTTGTTGATTTTGAAAAACTTGAAGAAGTGGTCGTTATCCTGCCGCCGGTCAGCCGGGATCTGGATACCGGACGATGATCTATCTGTCTCACAGTCTTGTCGGGCTGGGGGTGATTCTTCTGCAGACAACCGTGTTCCCGCATATCCATCTGTTTGCGGGCTGCTATGATCTACTGATTGTTCAGGTGGTCTACCTCGGATTAAATCATACGGCCCGGAACAGCCTGTTAATCCTGGCCTTACTGGGCGTGGCCATGGACAGCCTGACCGGTGGCCCTTACGGGGTCTACCTGATGACGTATATCTGGCTCTTCATGAGCGTCCGCTGGGCGTTGATTTATCTTCGCCTGAGCAATACCATTATTTTGCCGTTCGTTGTTGTTTATGGCGTGTTAATGGAAAACCTGCTTAATTTTATCGGTGCTGTCTCGATGAATCCCTCTGCTGACACCATCGCACAAATGACTGTCCGACCGATTGCCTTTGAGCTGCTCTGGGCGATTGTCACCGGGCCGTTCCTGCTGTTCCTGCTTGGCTTAGTGCTCAGGAAATCCCGGCAAATGGCTAGGCAGGTGGTTGTGGTGGGCAAAAATGGGTAATGCGACGATGTGCATATGGCTGGCGGTAATATCTGTGGTTCCTCTTCGCGGATCGGCCAGGGGAATGGCAGCATGAAGAATTTTCTCAATATTGTGAGCATGGACTGGTTTAAAGGGCGTCTCACAATTATGATGATTATCGCTTTTGCCGCCATCTGTCTTCTGGTTACCCGCCTTTTTTATTTGCAGATCATCAGCGGGGAAAAATACCGGCAACTGTCTGCCAATAATTGCATCCGGCTTCAAACCATTGATGCACCGCGCGGATTGATTTTTGACCGCAACGGTGAATTGCTGGTCGACAATCGCCCCTCTTTTGACGTGGCCATTATTCCCAGCGATGCCAAACCGGTTGATTCGACCCTGGCAAAACTGGCCAGATACACGCATATCCCGAAAAATGAACTGATGGGGAAAATAAAAAAAGAGAAGTCGTTTCCGTCGTATAAACCGGTGTCTTTGAAACCTGATGTCGGGAGGGATACGCTGGCAGCCATAGAAGTCAATTCTTTTAACCTGCCGGGAGTTGTTGTCAATGTCAATCCGATTCGCCACTACCTCAGCTCCCGGACCGCTGCCCATCTTCTCGGATATATGGGGGAAATAAATTCAAGGGAACTTAAAAGCGGGGCTTTTCCCGGAAAAGAGCGCGGCGATTTTATAGGCAAGCTGGGCGTGGAAAGGTCATTTGAAGATATTTTAAGCGGCCGCGAGGGCGGCCGTCAGGTGGAGGTAGACTCCAGCGGACGGATCGTGCAGGTATTAAGATCGGTACCGGCCCAACCCGGTGAAAACATTTATCTGACGATTGACAAACGGCTGCAGCGAAAAGCGGAGTCTTTCCTGGCGGATAAAGCGGGCGCTGTCGTGGCCATGGATCCCAATACCGGGCAGGTACTGGCTCTGGTCAGCAGCCCGGCCTTTGATTCGAATGCATTCGTGGGCGGATTGTCCCGAAAGGATTGGCAGACCCTGATAACAGATCCGCGACATCCACTGGCCCACAAAGCCATCCAGGGTGAATATCCCCCCGGCTCAATTTTTAAAATTGTTACCGCCATGGCCGGCCTGGAAGAAGGTATTATTGATCAAAATACCGTATTTTTCTGTCCGGGCCGCTACCGCCTGGGAAACCGGGTATTTCGATGCTGGAAAAAAGGCGGCCATGGGCAGGTTGTCCTTAGAAAGGCCATAGCGGAATCGTGTGATGTCTATTTTTACCAGGTGGGACAGAAAGTGGGCGTTGACCGACTGGCGTGGTACGCCAAAGCCTGCGGGCTGGGGGCGGAAACGGGCATTCGGCTGCCCCACGAAAAGGACGGATTGATTCCCACGGCAGCGTGGAAGAAACGAAGGGTCGGCGTGAGGTGGCAGGGGGGCGAAACCCTTTCCATGGCCATTGGCCAGGGATACGATCTCGTCACACCGCTCCAGATGGCGGTCCTGATATCGGCGGTTGCCAATGGCGGCATTCGTTACCGGCCGATTATATTGAATAAAGCGGAGACTGCGGAAGGCAAGGTGGTCAGGCGTTTTGAGAAGCAGATCCTGGGCAGGCTGCCGGTAAGCCCGCGTCACCTGGCATTGATCCGCCGGGGATTGTGGGAAGTGGTCAACGGGAGACGGGGAACGGCGCGGATTGCCAAACTGAAAGATATAGCAGTCTGCGGGAAGACGGGCACGGCCCAGGTTTTCAGCCGGAAAGCCAATGAGAGTATCAAGGAAGAGGACATGGCATACCGGCTGAAGTCCCACGCCTGGTTTGTGGCGTACGCGCCGGCCGAAAAACCCGAGATTGCCGTTGTCGTCCTTGTGGAGCACGGGGCGCATGGCTCGAGAAGCGCCGCGCCCATTGCCAGGGACGTTATCCAGGCATATCTCGATAAAAAAAGCCCGGCAAATACGGTCCGCGCCGCTTTTGATCGTAATTAATGTTTTGTTTCGCATCTGACTCGCCGGGCACCCGAACCGGTCATATCCGGGCGAATTATATCTGAAAAGGATCGACAATGTTTGATCGAAGATTGGTGGCCTATTTCGACTGGGGGCTGCTGGGGTTGACCATTATTTTATCGACCATCGGCGTGGTGACGATTTACAGCGCCGTCAATGCCGGCGGCAATACTTTTCAGCATACATTATATATCAAACAGATTATCTGGCTGGGGGCGGGCGCCATGGGAATGGCCGTTTGTTTTATGGTCGGTTACAAACGATTTGACCAATACGCCATGGTCCTTTATGTCGGCTGTCTGGGGCTGCTGGCCACCGTCCTGATTTTTGGAAAACATGTGGCCGGTTCCCAGCGGTGGCTGGCGCTCGGCCCGGTGTCCATTCAACCCTCCGAGATGATGAAAGTGGTGTTGATCATTGCGCTGGCACACTATTATTCACGGCACCTCAGGCCCCACGGGCTGACGTTGCGCGAACTGGTTCAGCCGATGGTGATCGTTGCGTTGCCCTTTGTTCTGATCATTAAACAACCCGATCTGGGCACGGCCATGATGCTGGTTCTCATTGCCGGGTCCATGACCCTGTTCTGCGGTATCGGCCGGCGGACCTTGATCATGTTTGTCACGGCCGGCGCTGTTTCTCTGCCTGTCCTCTGGTCAATGCTGAAAGCGTACCAGAAACAGCGGATATTGACGTTTTTAAATCCGGAGCGGGACCCTCTGGGGGCCGGGTATCATATTATTCAGTCCAAAATCGCGATCGGGTCGGGTGGCGTCGCCGGGAAGGGGTATCTCGAAGGCACCCAGAATATTCTTTCTTTTTTACCCGAACAACATACGGATTTTATCTTCTCGGTGCTGTCTGAAGAATGGGGATTTATCGGCGCGGGGCTGGTGATTTTTCTTTTTTTGCTGATCTTGTTGTGGGGGTTAAGTATTGCAAATAAATGCCGGGATCCATTTGGTATCCTCATGGCTGTCGGAATTGTCGCGTTCATCTTCTGGGAAATGTTTATCAACATCGGGATGGTGATGGGGCTGATGCCGGTTGTGGGGGTGCCGCTTCCCCTGATCAGTTACGGCGGGTCTTCGACGATTACTATTCTGATGGCCGTGGGCCTGCTGATCAATGTCAGCATGCGGCGGTTTATGTTCGAATAACCCTTCTTACCTGAAGAATAGCCCGGGCGCCGGGTGGCACCGGCGGCAGGGGGTCAGGGGACATTTTCTCCTGACCCTTCGTTATTGGCCTGAAGGATGATGGCCCTCATGCCCCGTCGGCGGTCTGCGGGGCCGATGCGTACCTTGCGGCCGATGATGTCATATTTGCCCACTGCCGCTTCGAATGTCATGCTGGTGTCGGGCGGTGGTCGACCGGATACCGAATTCCCGGTGGCATATGGAAATCTTTAAATAACAAGCAAATAGAACATTGTGGATGACGGTTTGACAAAGATACCGGGGGCGAGTAGCTTAAATGGCGGAAAGGAGTGTCTGCACATGGAAAAAATACTGAGCCTGAGGGAAAAAGTCTACAATTATCTCCGCGAAGCGTTGGCCCGGGGGACATTGACTCCCGGATCGTATCTCGACCAGAACCTCATCTGTGAGCATCTCGACATCAGCCGCGCGCCTTTGCGGGATGCCCTCATCCAGCTGGAAACCGAACAGTTTGTCGAAATTCAACCCCGTCGCGGCGTCTTGATCAAGCTGTTAACGCTTCCGGATATAAAGAATTCATACGAGATCGTCGGAGTGCTGGAAGCATCGGTGATTCTGGCGGGGTTTCACCGGTTCACGGCTGCCGATATTGACCGGCTGGAGACGCTGAATAACCGTCTGGCCGTTGCATTGAAAAACAGCCGTTTCGATGATTATTATCGATTGAACCTGGACTTTCATGATGTATTTCTGACACTTACCGATAACGTTCAGATCCACCGGATCCTTTTGCCGATCAAACAGCGGCTGTATGACTTTCCCCTCATGAATTACGATCCCGAGTGGGAGCGGATCAATCTGCATGAACACGAAAGGTTTATCGATTCGGTTAAAGCCGGAAACCGGGAAGCGGCCGCCAGTATTATCAAGAACGAACACTGGTCATTTGCCCATCATAGAGATAATCTGATCAAGGTTTACCGGCTGGAATAGGTCCTTTCCCGTGCGGCGGCCGGCCTCTTTTTTTACCTGCCCAACTGTATTCCTTGCTGGAGTCCCTGATGAAACGATTGATCGCGATTGTTCTTTTCGTTGTCCTTTTCCCCGCCGCGGCTGCTGCGACGGATTTGAGATACGAACTGGACGTGCGGGTGGATACCGGGCATCGCCGCATTGCCGGCAGGGCCCGGTTGACAGCGGGAAAACCGGTCGACCTGCACCTGTCGACAGTCGGGCTCGGCCGCCTGCAGCTTGACGGAAAACCCCTTTCGGCCGAAAATGGCCGGCTTACCATATCTCTGGTACCGGGAGAGGCGCGCGTTCTTACCTTTGCAGCGGTTTTCAGTGCGTCACGGGCCAACTACATGGATTCGGACAATGTTTTTTTAACCGGCAACTGGTATCCGCGGCCGGACGGTCTGCTGGCCACGTATGCCCTGACCGTCAGATTGCCCGGCGGATTTTCAGCGGTTTCCGAAGCAGATGCCGTTAATGTGGATAAAAATGAAACCGCGGGCATCTTCCACTTTCAGTTTGCCCATCCGGTTGACGGGATCAGTCTGGCGGCGTCACGAAACTACAAGGTGGCCGTGGACCGTTATAAAGATATCCGCCTGGAGGCATATTTTTTCGCCGAGGATGCAGCGCTGGCCCGCGTTTATCTGTCGTTTGCCAGGAAATATCTGGCCATGTACGAAAACATGCTCACCCCGTACCCCTACCGGCGGTTCGTGGTTGCCGAGAATCTGATGCCCACTGGGTATTCTTTCCCCACTTATACGTTGCTGGGCAAAGCCGTGGTGCGTCTGCCCTTTATTACCCGGACGTCTCTCGGTCATGAAATTCTGCACCAGTGGTTCGGTAATTCGGTCTACATCGATGCCACGGGCGGAAACTGGTCGGAGGGAATCACCGATTATCTGGCCGATTATCACTTTGCCGACATGGACGGCCGGGGCGCCCGGTTTCGTAAACAGATCCTGATCGATTTTGACGCTTATGCCCATGCGGATCGGGCGATGCCGGTGGCGGCTTTTATATCGCGGCACAACAAAATGGAAAGTACGATCGGGTATGGCCGGGCGGCCATGATTTTTCATGCCCTGGAAAGACGGATGGGAAAAGAGACGTTTTTGACGGCCCTCCGGGCATTTATTACGGCCAATCGGTTTCGCCGGGCATCGTGGGATGATATCCGGGCCGCGTTTGAAACGGCGGGACGGACGGATCTGAAGGCGTTTTTTGACCAGCGACTGCACCGGGCGGACATTCCCAGCCTGACCGTGACACCGGCCAGTGTCGTCGTGGACCGGGGACAGTTGATGCTCGACTTCGACCTGATCCAGAAAGATCCGCCGGTTGCGCTGCAGGTACCGGTGACCATCGAAACGCCGGGTCGCAAGACAACCCGTGTTATCGATTTTCATCAGACCCGGAAATCGATCCGGCTGCCCCTGGACGAGCCGCCGACCCGGGTGGTTCTGGACGAAGGGTACGATCTCATGCGTCGTCTCGATCCGGCGGAAATCCCGCCAACCCTGGCGAAGATCATGGGCCGGGAATCGCTGCGCGTCATTACGCCCGACGGCCGGCCGGGAAAGTACCGGTCGGTCATCGAGGCGCTGGGAGTGGCCAAAATCACCTGGCAATCTTCCGAAGCGGTTACCGTTGACAACATCCGCGGACACAGCCTGGTGATTGCCGGGTTTCAATCGCCGCCGGCGCGCATGCTCTTTGGCAGACAGCCGGTTTACACGGATGGCGTTCGTCTGAGGATGTATCCCAACCCGTATGATGAAAAGGAGGTGATCGCCCTTCTGCACGTTAAAAACAGTGGCGAGGCCGAGGCGATTGTCCGTACATTGCCCCATTATGGCAGGTACAGCCGGCTGGTCTTTAACGGCGGAAAGGCAACGGAAAAGCGGCAGGCCCCTGCCGCGGCCGGCATCCCGGTCTTAAGCCGTCCGGAAACCACCATTGTCCGGCCGGACCCGGCTGCCACTCTGGACGATATCCTGCCCGCGCTCATATCCCGGCGCGTGATTTACGTCGGCGAGCAGCACGATCGCTTTGCCCATCACATCAACCAGCTGGTCCTGATCAAACGGCTGCACGACGCCGGCCGCAAGGTGGCGGTGGGCATGGAAATGTTCCAGCGGCCGTATCAGCCGGCGCTCGATGCGTATCTGGCCGGCCGGATCGATGAACATCGTTTTTTGAAAGAGAGCGCCTATTTTGAAAAATGGCGCTTTGATTACAATCTCTACAAACCGATCATCGATTATGCCCGGGAAAACCGGATACCGGTGGTGGCGTTAAATATCGACGGCGACATTTCCCGGCAGGTGGCGCGCAAGGGGATCGACGCCCTGTCTTCGGCAGACAGAAAACGCCTGCCGGGTGAAATGGATTTCACCGACCGTCGCTACCGGTACGATCTGCAAAAGATTTTTCGGATGCACAAAAAAGAACATCGGCTGAATCAATTTGATTTCTTTTTTCAGGCCCAGGTCCTGTGGGATGAAACCATGGCCGAATCCGTTCATCGCTATCTGGCGGCCCATCCGGATACCACGATGGTTGTCCTGGCTGGCAACGGGCATGTGCAGTATAAATACGGCATTCCCCAAAGAGGGTATCGCCGCAACGGATTTCCATATGCTGTTATCGTCCAGGATGAGGCCGCCATGCCGGGGATTGCCGATTTTGTCCTGCGGACAACGCCGATCAAGGGAAAAAAGGCCCCCCTGCTGGGCGTGGGCATCGAAGAGACCGAAAAGGGCGTTCGGGTTGTCCGTGTGACGGACGGCAGCCCGGCCGACAAAGCCGGGATCAAAAAAGACGACACCATTGTCGGCTTGGCCGAAAAGCCGGTAAAAGATCTCGTTGATTTGAAATATATCCTCTTTTATACGCCCATGGGTGCCACTGTCGCCATTGCAGTTGACCGCCGGGGCCGGCGGCTGACCCGGCAGATAACGCTGTCTGATTTTGAATTTAATTAATTGCCTGCGGCCGGCATCATCCTCCCGATGACGCGGCTTAAACAATAATGTCTGAAAACCCGTGTACACGCTTTTTCCCGGCCAAACTTTTTTCTGGTCAAACAAGGATACCGGTTGACGGAACAGGCCCGCATGGCGTATCTTTGGATATCCTCCCTGATTTTAAGGAAAATTGTTTATAGTCGCTGGTTTACAATCTCCTGCGGGGGGATGTTTTTTCAATGATTTATTATTAAGCCATGGTTAGATAGTGAGCATATAGTCAATATGGACACAGCCAAATTTTGTCCGGCCGCTGCCGGCTGGAAACGGTTTTTCCCCTTTTTCTGCTGGCTTCCAGATGTCAATCGACACACTCTCCGGGCGGATTTCGTAGCCGGTCTGACCGTCGCCCTGGTTGCTGTTCCCCAATCACTGGCATACGCCCAGCTGGCCGGCGTTCCACCGTATTACGGGTTGTATGCGGCGTTGCTTCCCGTTATTGTAGGGGCGCTTCTGGGATCATCACCGCTGCTGTCAACCGGCCCGGTGGCCATGACGTCGCTGCTGACGGCGGCCAGCGTCATGACGTTTGCCCACTATGGCACGGAGCAGTTTTATACCTATGTCATTCTGATTGCCCTGCTTTCCGGAATTATTCAGATTGCTCTGGGATGCGCGCGCATGGGAGTGCTGATCAATTTTTTATCCTATCCGGTCCTGCATGGGTTTATCAATGCCGCGGCGATCATTATCGGCCTGTCACAATTGCCGGCCATGCTTGGCCTGAAACTGAAGAACAGCGAACACTTTCTAAGTGATGTGCTGCATGTTATCGAAAATGCTGCTCATATTCATACTCTCTCCCTGGTTTTCGGCCTGGGTGCGCTGGCACTGCTGCTTTTAATGAAAAAATTTTTCCCGAAACTGCCCGGCATCCTGATTGTCGTGTGCCTGGGGATTGTGATCAGTACCTATGTCGGCTTCGAAGCCGATGGCGGAAAGGTGGTCGGCGCCATTCCGCGGGGACTGCCCCATATCAGCATGCCGGCCGTCAACTGGCGAGCCACGATTCACTTTATTCCTGCCGCTTTTATTATTGCCGTAATCAGTTTTATGGAGGCCATGTCCAGCTCCAAGATTATCGCGATCAAAACCCGTACCCGATGGGATGAGAACCAGGAATTGATCGGGCAGGGCGTTGCCAAGGTCGTCGCCGCCTTCAGCCATGCAATGCCGGTCAGCGGGTCGTTCTCACGTTCCGCGTTGAATCTTGTTTCCGGCGCCAAAACCGGCATGGCTTCGGTGTTCAGTGCATTATTCGTGGTACTGGTCCTCCTGTTTTTTACACCGGAGTTATACCATCTGCCCAAGCCGGTGTTGTCCGCCGTGATCATGGTGGCGGTACTGAATCTGATTAATTTTAAATTCTTTAAAGAGGCTTGGATCGCCGGGAAATTGGATGGTGTTGCCGCGGTCGTGACTTTTCTGGCGACCCTGATTTTTGCCCCCAATATCCAGAACGGGATTCTGACAGGAATTATCCTCTCGCTGATGATGTTTCTCTATCGGACAATGAAACCGGGGATCATTGTTCTGGGTGAAGATGAACATGGCGTACTGCGGGATGCCAAACGGTTCAATCTGCCGGAAATTCATCCAAGAGTTACGGCCATCCGGTTCAGTGGACATCTATATTTTGCCAATGTCAGCTATATCAACGATTCTCTGCTCTATCTGGCCGGTAATAACCCGGGGCTGAAAGTCATCCTGATCGTGTGTGATGGCATCAACAGCCTGGATGCGTCCGGCGTTGAAATGTTTAAAAACATGCATGGCCGGTTCAGTCAGACGGGGGTGGCCCTGGCATTTTGCAATCGCAAGGAAATCGTTGCCGAAGTCATGCAACGCACCGGATTAGATAAAATAATAGGGGATGAAAATATCTTTATTTCTGAAAAACAGGCGCTGACGGCAATCAATGAGCGGCTTGGAAAGGTGCTGACATAGACACTGCTCTTTTTTAGCTTTCAATGGCCAAATGTCGGAATCTGACGACGGATACCCGCGGGATCGAAAAAGCGGCTCTAACCGGCGCGCCGGGCGGAACGTTCCTGCCTGACCGCATCCCAGGAATAGATGGCCAGCGCCGCCCAGATCAGGGTAAATGCAATCAGGTGCGTCGAATCCAGCGGATCGCCGAAAATGAAGACGGCGGTCAAAAACATCAGCGTGGGCGAGATGTATTGCATCAGACCGAGAGTAGACAGGCGGATGCGGCGGGCGCCGGCGGCAAAGAAGAGGAGCGGTGTGGTGGTGATCGGGCCACAGGCGGCGAGGAGCCACGTAAACCGGGCATTGTGACCGAACTGTAATGGCTGGGGTGCCCAGATGCTCAGCCCGGCAAGAAGCGGAATGGCAATCAGCGAGAGAACAACGGTCTCAACAAAGAATCCTTCCAGAGCGCCGGCCGGCATGGTTTTGCGCAGGAAACCGTACGTTGTAAATGAAACGGCCAGCAGCAGGGACAGCCAGGGGAAAATGCCTGCGGAGAAAGTCAGCCACGCGACAGTGAATATGGCCAGTATGATTGCCGCCACCTGGGCGCGGGAAAAACGTTCGCCCAAAAAGAGAAATCCCACCAGAACATTCATCAGCGGGTTGATATAAAACCCCAGGGATGCCTCCATGGTCCGGCCGGTATTGACCGCCCAGACGAAAAATCCCCAGTTAATCGAGAGAAAAAGCGCAGACAGGATGAGAAGGCGAAGGGTCGATAAACACCGGAATAGAACGCGGGTGGATGTCAGACGACCGGTGAAAACGACGAGGAGTCCGGCGACGGGCAGTGCCCACAACGCCCGGTGAGCGACAATCTCGAGGGCGGAAACGCCGTTCAGGAAATGGAAAAAAAGGGGGTTGCCGCCCCACAGGACATAGGCGGCCAGGGCGTAAAAGGAGCCCCGGGTCGCATCGGAAGCGCGTTTTGTGGCAGACATCGGTAAAAAGGGGGATAAGGTTTTTCACCCTTATCCCCCATCTGATCCTTCCAGTTTTAAGACAGGTTTATTTCTCGCCAGTCGTTTCCCAGTCCTGTACCGGCGTTGTCTCGCAGATTTCTTCCCATCCGGTAATCATCGACCGGATATGGGCAAAAATGGTATGGCCGGTGGTCGTCATGTAAACATGAATGACGATAAACGCCAGGAGCAGAAAGGCCAGTACCGTATGAACGATGGCCACGCTGCTCAGGGTAAAGTAGCCGGTCAATCCCCATTTCAGCCAGTGGTTGTAGAAGTAGTAGAGAAGCCCGGCCGCCATCTGGATAGGCAGCATCACGGTAACCAGCCCCAGATAGGTAAGACGTTGCAGGGGATTGTGTTTGGCCCCCGGCGTCTTCTGGACCGGATGGGCTTTGCCCTGAAAGATACCGAAACTATAGTATCCGATCACGGCAAAGAGTTTCTTCGTGGTGGGAACATACTGGCGCCATTGACCGGTTGTTAATAACCAGAAAGCAATGAAAACAAAGAGCACTCCCCATGCCAGCCCGATAAAATTATGGATGGAGACCGCCTTCTGGTATCCAAAAAGCGTGTAGGCACCGTGGATTTCCAGACCGGTGATGATCAGAGAAAAGATCAAAAAAGCCTGCAGCCAGTGCCAGATCCGCTCAAAGCGGGTATAGAGATAGATATTTTTCATTTTTACAGCATTCATGGCTTAGTGTTTCCTCCCGTTCTTTCTGAAAATAAAACGCCCAAAACCATGTAATGTGACGCCGGCCAGGGAACCCAGTACCAGCAGCCAACCGGCAAAATCAATCGCCTTTACACGATCACGACCGGGCATGTAGAACCCCGTCAGGTTTGCCAGGCGGCTGTTTGACCGTGCATGACAGGCGGTACATTCCAGGGCCTGGTCCTTGGGCGCTACCATGTGGGTGCTGGGGAAAACATACTTGGTTTTAACAAACCCGAATTTGCCGCTGAACGGCAGTTCAAGAAACTTCTGGCCACGTGAGATGGAATCCTTCCAGTCAAAAGTGGTCCAGTAGCCGTTGTCGCCCGACAGCAGCGGCGCCAGCAGTTTACTGCGCTCAATATCATAGGGCTGTTTGCCACGGTGAACATGAAAAGGGAAAATACGGGCGTTTTTATCTGACCGACTCCCGACCGGCCAGGCCAGACGCACGGTTTTACTTGGATCGATACTGTCTTTCAGCGTCGGGCCGGAAAGGGAACCGCTGTACCAGAAGTATTCGGGGACAACATTTTTGGCCCATCGGGTATCTCCCTTGGTTGACGCATACGTGAGGCGATCCAGGGGCCCCTTGGTATCGTATGGTTTCCCGTCTTTCATTTTACCCGCCTGGGACCAGTCCCACCACATCTGCACGGGCAGCACCCGGGCGACGGCTGGAATATGGCAGGTCTGGCAGGCCACTCGATCCGTGTGATCGTTCATCTTGCTGTCAGCAGCGCTATGGGGCTTGTCGCTGTGGCAGGACTCACACATGATTTTGGCACTCATGTCATTTTCGATGAGACTCTTGCGGCTTTTGGCCGCCGCAGTGCCATAAAACCGGCCGGCAACATTGTGATTCATGGTTGTGTGACAGCGGACGCATTCAAAATTCTGTCCGTCAATCCCCATGTGCACATCCAGACTCTTATGCGGGGTGATCATGGAAGAATCCAGATCGCCATGCTTGACACCGTCGCCTCCGCCGCCTTCAAAATGGCAGGTGCCGCAGTTGCGACGTGTGGGACGGCCCACGGCCTGGACGGCTTCCTGGATTTCACCCAGGGCTTCCAGGGCCATTTCTTTTTCTTCGGGGTCGTCGGATTCGCTCAACTCCTTGTAATCATCAAATGCTTCTTCAAAGTTGAATTTTTTCTGACCGTGGCAGCGCAGGCAGTCGATGGGCGCTTCCTTGCCTTTGCCTGCCCAGCCAATGTGACATTCCTGGCAGTGGTGGTCGTGCATGGCATTGGAAGACAGGCAGAAATTATTAACCGAATACTGGGCCTTGCCCTTGCGATTGTCGGTCGGTGAATTGGGGTCGGTCCAGGTCCAGTGGAATGTTTTTTTCAGCTGTTTATCCGCGTCGGTATGGCAGGACAGGCAGGCACGCGTAACATCCTCACCGGAAGTGAAAATCTGTTGCAGTTCTTTGAGCTGGGTATGGTCCACAGTGTCCCAGAAAACCGGTTGTTTAATAACCTGGTCAGCCAATTGCCGGCCGGGTGCTTTTTTCCCCGGGGTGACGGCCGCCGGTGCCGTTACCGCAACGAGCAGAAGCAGACCGCATACCGCCAGGGCAGTGGCTCCCCACAGGCGACGATGTGTCGAAATGTTTCTGAAAATAAATTGAGTCATGGCACTTTCCACATGGTAAAGGTGAACAATGACCCGCTGTTCAGATGCGCCGAAGCGGGTGACAAAGCTGCCGCCGTGTGATTTTAATACACGCCGGCAGCTCTCTGCAGGTTATCTATATATGGTATTACTTACATTTGGCGGGTGACGGTGAATCGGCAGCGTGCGATTTCAGATAATCGTTGATATTCCCCAGCTCTTTATCCGTTAATTTGCTCCACTCTTCGGTGCACTTGAACTGGTCAAAATCCTTGTCTTTAAATACGCGATCCCACTGTGCCATGGTTTTTGCGTCCGGGCTCAGTATCGGTCTGGCCGATTCGACTTCTCCGCGCTTGGCACAGGATTTGTAAACTTTCCGGTACGTATACTTGCCCTTTCTGGCGCTTGCCTTGGAACCGGCCAGACAAACGGCGACCGAGCTGAAAGAAAAAAGGACGGCGATGGCAATGATAATCAGCTTTTTCATGGTAACTCCTCTCTAAATCAGTTAATAAATCAAATGTGTCTGCAGCGTGGAAAAATAAAAAGCAGAAACGAAATACGACAGCCAAGGCGTTTCCCGCACCAACATTTTTCCGTATTGCGATTTTCCACCTTACGCAAAATAATAATACAGAAATCCGTATACTCAATGGCCATGACGGTGTCAACGCTAATATTTCTAAAAACGACCCCCGTTTTCTCAAAGGACAGCGACGGTAAAATCAGTGGCGGGCTGTAATTATCGGCGTGAATATCCCATATAACAGCTTTACGGATCCATTGTTTTGGGCTATTGAGTGCGAATATGTATTCTGGAAGGCGGAGGCCGTGGAAGCCAGCCTTCTCATGGTGGAAACCGGTATCTGTAAGGAGTCAATATTGTGAAAAATATTATGGTTACGGGAGGTTGTGGATTTATCGGAGCCAATTTCATTCACTTCCTGCTTTCCGAGGCCGGGTTCGATGGCCAGGTGATAAATGTCGATTGTCTCACCTACGCGGGGAATCCTGAAAATCTGTCTGATTTGGTCCCCAACACTTTGAAAAGATACCATTTTGTCAAGGCGGATATCTGTGACGAAGCGGCCATGGACCGGGTGTTTAATGATTTCGAAATTGATACCATCTGCCATTTTGCGGCCGAATCCCATGTGGATCGATCCATCACCGCACCGGATGCGTTTATTCGGACCAATGTCAACGGGACTTTTGTGCTGCTCGAACTGGCCCGCCGGTACAGAGAGAAGCTCAATCTGTTCCACCATATCAGTACCGATGAGGTGTTTGGCGAGCTGGGTGAGGCGGGGGCCTTTACCGAAACAACGCCTTATAACCCGAGCAGCCCGTATTCGGCCTCCAAAGCGGCGTCGGATCACCTGGTCCGGGCGTATCACCGGACCTACGGCCTGCCGGTTACAATTTCAAATTGTTCCAATAATTACGGGCCGTACCAGTTCCCGGAAAAGCTGATTCCGCTGATTATATTAAATGCGCTGGATGGTAAACCGCTGCCGGTTTACGGTGACGGGACGAATGTTCGGGACTGGCTGTACGTCCGGGATCATTGCCGGGCCATCTGGACCATTATGCAGAAAGGCCAGCGGGGAGAAACCTATAATATCGGCGGCCGCTGCGAAAAAACCAATATCGATGTGGTCAGAACCCTCTGCCGGATTCTCGACGAAATTGCCCCGCCCCTTGCCCGGGGGACGCGGGAAACGCTGATCACCTTTGTCAAGGACCGGCCCGGTCATGATTTCCGGTATGCCATTGACTGTACCCGGCTGGAGAAGGAGCTGGGCTGGCAGCCGGACGAAACGTTTGACACCGGATTGCGTCAAACCGTCGCATGGTACCTCAGTCATAAAGGATGGATCGATCGGGTGATCAGCGGGGAGTATCAGCAATGGATCGACCAGCAATATCGGTAACATCGGTGGGCCGATCAATTAAACGGCCCGCGGACCGAATTATTTTCGCTCTTGACCTGCCCACTTTTTCAGAGGCGAAAAAATATATCGACCGGCTTGCCGGTCAGGTGGGATTGTTTAAAGTGGGCCTGGAATTATTTGTCCAGGCTGGCCCGAAAATCGTTGATTATATACATCAACAGGGAAGTACCGGTATTTTTCTTGACCTGAAGCTCCACGATATCCCGGTGACTGTTGCCCGGGCCATGGCGCGTATCGCCGATCTCGGGATTTCCCTGACCACCGTTCATTGCGGAGAAAATCCGGCCATGCTTGAGGCGGCCGTGGCAGCTGCCGGTCCGGTGGGCGTGCTGGGGGTGACCGTCTTAACCAGCGTGTCGGCGGCGCATCTGGTCCGGGCCGGTTTTCAGCCGGAACTGGCCGGCACGCCAGCGGCGCTGGTGCGGATGCGGGCGGCAGCGGCCAGGGCGGCCGGATGTGCCGGTGTGATTTGCGCGGGCAGCGAGGTCCGGCCGATCAAAAAACATCTCGGTCGCCACTTTCTGGCGGTCACACCCGGTATTCGCCTGGCCGGTCAGGCGGTTTCCCATGATGATCAGCAGCGGATTACCACGCCGGCGCGGGCGATTGCCGACGGGGCGGATTACCTGGTTATCGGCCGCCCCATCCGGCAGGCCGATGATCCGGGTGAGCGGGTTGCCATGATTGCCGCTGAAATCGAATCCGCGGGCGGTTGAACGGCCATCGGTGCGGCCAGGGCGTTTTTTCAGAAGCGGTATCCCACTACTGCCAGCAGGGTACCCGCCAGCAGCAGAACAAAAAGCAGTTGTGCCGGGCCGAATTTTTTCACGTTCAGTCGCTGTCCAGCCCAAAAGCCGTGTGGAGTACCCGGACGGCCAGTTCAGTGTACTTCTCCTCAATCACGCAGGATATCCGGATTTCCGACGTGCTGATCATGGCAATATTGATTCCTTCACCGGCCAGCGTGGTAAACATGGTGGCCGCCACTCCGGAGTGGTTTTTCATCCCCACGCCAACAACGGATATCATGGCAATTTCCCGGTACCCGAAGACATCCTCCGCGCCGATTTCGCTGGCAACCTGCTGCTCGATCTCGAGGGCTGCTTCGTAGTCGCTTTCCGGTACGGTAAAGGTCAGACTGGTATGGCCGCCGGGGCGGGTATTTTGAATGATCATGTCAACGATGATGCTTTTATCCGCCAGGGGGGTGAAAATTTTTGCGGCAACGCCGGGCTGATCCGGTACTTTGTTGAGCGTGATCCGCGCCTGATTTTTGTCATGGGTCACGGCGGACACCACAACGCTTTCCATTCCTGCATTCTCACTGACGACCATGGTTCCTTCCTCCTCATTAAACGACGAGCGGACATGTACGGGAATATTGTATCTTTTGGCGAAACCAACGGAGCGGATCTGGAGGACCTTGGCGCCCAGACTGGCCATGTTGAGCATCTCGTCGTAGGATATGGTTTTTATTTTCCGGGCCTGGGGGCAGATGTTCGGATCGGCCGTATAAACGCCGTCGACGTCGGTGTATATTTCGCAGACATCAGCTTTCAGCGCCGCGGCAATCGCAACCGCGGATGTGTCCGATCCACCGCGTCCGAGAGTAGTGATGTTGCCCTGGGCATCCGCCCCCTGAAAACCGGCGACAACAACAATCGTTCGCTTGTCGAGAAGCTTTTTAAATGCCAGGGCCCCGATTTCGAGAATCCGGGCATTACCGAAATCCCGGTCGGTGACCACCGGGGCCTGGTGGCCCAGCATGGACTGGGCCGGATAATTCATGGCCTCAAGAGTCATGGCCAGCAGGGCGGCCGTGGTCTGTTCGCCGGTAGCCAGCAAAACGTCCAGTTCGCGTTTGTCCGGGGTTTTACTGACCTGCCCGGCCAGACCGAGGAGACGGTCGGTGACGCCGGCCATGGCCGAGAGGATGATGACCACATTATGCCCCTGTTCATAGGTTTTAATAACCCGATGGGCAACGCGGCGGATCCGGTCTGGATCGGCCACTGACGTGCCCCCGTATTTCTGTACGATTAATCCCATAACGGCTCCTCGTATTTTTGTTGAACTTTTCTTAACAGGATTTGACTGGATCGTCCATATGCAGTCAAGACAAATTGCCGGGCATCGTTTCCGCTAAAGCGGATGTCGATGGCCAGATGATCGCCAAAGTATCCGGCCGGCAGGCGGCCGGCCCATTCGATGGCGGTCACAAAAGGTCCGGAGAGAATATCCGGCAATCCGATATCTTCAACCTCTGTGACGGATGACAGGCGATATAAATCGACATGGTACAGGGGAATGCGGCCCGGGTAGTCGTTAATCAGCGTGTAAGTGGGGCTGGTAATATAGTGATCCGGCGGTACGGCCAACCCCCTGGCCAGCCCCTTGACAAAAACGGTTTTGCCGCTGCCCAGGTCGCCGGTGAGGGGGATGACTGTCCCGGCGGTAACCCATTGGCCGATCAGCTGTCCCAGACGACGCGTTTCTTCTGTGTGGTTTGTGGTCAGTGAAAAGGTGGGAGACATGGTCTTTTTCAGCAGTATCGTCTGGGCGTTGTCAGGCGTTTTGGCCGGAGACGCCGGCGGTTTGGGTGGGAGCAGGGCTTTTTTCGGGGCGGATAAAATCCGATGAAAGAGGCCCCTCTTTTTCGATTGCCGTCATCATTTCCGCGCTCTTGGCATCCATGATGGCGGCGTCCCGGGCGGATTTTTCGTGGTCATAATTAAAAAGGTGCAGAATGCCGTGCACCAGAAGCTGGGCGAAGCGGACGGTCAGCGGTATGCCGGCGTGGCGGGATTCGGTGTCCGCCGTCTCAAGGGAGATAATGACATCGCCCAGCAGCCCGGGCGTGATGTCGCCGAAAGATCCTTCGCGCATGGGAAAGGCAATAACATTGGTGGAGCGGTCACGGGCCAGGTATTCCCGATTGATGGGGGTGATCCCGGCATCATCCGTCAGTACCAGGGACAGTTCGGCGTCAGGACAATCCAAGGCGTCTAAGATGCTTCGGGCGATTTTCCGTATCACCTGGGGGGAAGTTTCGAATTTTGTCTGCCGATTGTCGATGTCGACGATTGCTTTTCCCATTTCCGTTTTCCGCTTTCAGCTTATCTATTTTTGTTTTTTCCGGGTATTCAATGCGGTGGTGGTGGATACCATTTAAAATTTTATTAAATCGTTTGGCAATAAGATTCAAGTCTTTTAACGTCAATTCGCATTGGTCGAGCTGCCCTTCGGAAAACGCATGGTTAATCAGACGCTGCACCAACCCCTGAATGCGGGAAGGCGTCGGGTTTGACAGTGTCCGGGACGCGGCTTCGAGCATGTCGGCCAGCATCACCAGGCCGGCTTCCCGGGTCTGGGGCCGGGGACCGGGGTATCTGAAATCATCAATGCTGACAGCCTGGTCGCCATTTAATGTTTTGGCTTTTTCATAAAAATAGGCAATCACGCTCGTACCGTGGTGCTGGGTTATCGTGTCGATGATCGGTTTGCCGAGCTTGTGTCTGTGGGCGATTTTAACCCCTTCCTTCACATGAGAAACCAGAATATTTTTGGACATGGACGGGGCCAGCTTATCGTGTTTGTTCATGTTGACGGGTTGGTTTTCGATGAAGTAGAGGGGTTTTTCGATTTTGCCGATGTCGTGATAGTACCCGCAGACCTTGGCGAGCAGCGAGTTGGCGCCGATGTCGCTGGCGGCCGCTTCCACCATGGATCCGACGATAACCGAATGGTGGTAAGTCCCCGGCGCCTCGATCATCAGGCGGCGCAGCAGCGGCCGGTCAAGATTGGCCTGTTCGAGCAGCTTGATGTCGGTAGAGTATCCGAAGGTGGTTTCGAAAAACGGGACCAGCCCGGCAGCGATAATGCCGGAGAGAAGGCCGCCGCTGAAAGCAAACAGCCCATCCCAGAAAAGGGTGGCGCCGGTAATCCGGTCAAGGTAGGCATCCAGGGCCATTACCAGTAAAATGTTCAGCAAACCGGCTTTCAGGCCGGTCTTGATGAAAACTTTCCGTTCCCGGCAGTCTTTCACCCAATATGCGGCCAGTGTGCTGCCAATGAAAAAGTAGACAAGAATTTCCAGGCGACTTTGAAAAATCAAAGCCACGGCCGTGGCGGTGATTAAAGAAAAGGAGACGGCCACATTCAAACCGATCAGCAGGCAGACGGTCATACTGCCGGCGATCAGCGGCGCACCAAAATAGATGGACAGCGGGGAAAAATCATATGGCAGATTACGGGTTAATGTGTCGGACAATGCCGGCGCCAGGCGGGCAATGACTAGAATCGTGATAAATACGCTGGCCAGGCAGAAAATATCTCTGTTTCGATCGGCACTGATGGGGTGGCGGTAATGGTGGAGACTGTACAGCGCCAGCATCAGGCAAAGCATGATCAGGGCCGCGCCGACTCCGCTGAGCAGAAGGCCGCGAGAATGGGTCTGTTTCTGGAGGACTTCTATTTTTGCCAGTTTATCGCGGGTGATCCGTTCTCCTTCCCGCAGAATCATTTCTCCGGATTTTATCTGGGTAACGACCGGTTTGACTTCCGCGGCCGCCCTTTTGCGGCGGTCTTCGGTTTCACTGCGGTTGAGCGAAATATTCGGGCGGATGAGTTCCTGGACAAAGTCGACCACCAGATTACGCAGATTGTAATCCATTTGCCGCAAAATGGGTTCTCCGATGATTCGTACCATGGATTTGGCCTGATCCAGCCCGTATAAATGTTTAAGCGCATGGACTGTTTTTTCAGCCTTGGTTTCCAGGTTTCTGAGAACAATGCCGCGTTCGGTGTCTTCTAAAAGAATTTCTTTGCGGGCGACCACCCCGTTTTCCATGATTCGCCGGAAAATGTCATGGATGGCCAATGACACTTCCTGGGAAAACCGTTGTTTTTCAAGAATACGGAAGGCGCCGTCACTGATTGGCAGACCGACCTGCTTGATGAATGCTTTTTTATGTGCCCAGATCCGATCATGGGCAGAGGGGGTGCTTTCGGCTTTTTTATTTTTCCCGGACGGGGTCGTTCCCGGATCGCTGACCGACTCTGCTGGTAAATGCGCCGGCGGTGTTTCCGCCTGGTGCAGCAGTTCCCGCATGGACTGAAATGCCCGGCCTACCTGCATGCAGCGATTGGCCACCACGGCAACGTCGTGGTCGTATACGGTCAGCACGTCCTCGGCAGCCTGGATGCGGCGGGCTTCCGTGGCCGCCTCGTCTTCAACAAAAAAATCCCGCGGGGCCTTGATGTTTCGACCGGCAATATCTCCCAGGTGATAAGACGGCTGTTTGGAAAACAGGCTGGGGTATAGAATCAGAATAAAAAGCCCCATGGTGATCAATAATATGGCCCACCGGATGGTCCGATGCCAGACGAAAATATCTTTAATGGATTGTGTGAGATGGGTGATTTTCATAATTTATCTGGATGATTCGAACGCCTCGTACGCCTGGATGATTTCCTGGACCAGATGGTGCCGAATGACATCCTGTTTGGAGAAAAAAATAAATTTAATGCCGTCGATGGCAGTGAGAATTTTTTTGACTTCCACCAGCCCGGACGATTTGCCGGCGGGCAGATCGGTCTGGGTGATATCGCCGGTAATCACGGCCTTGGAATTGAACCCGATCCGGGTGAGGAACATTTTCATCTGTTCCGATGTCGTGTTCTGAGCTTCATCTAAAATAATGAAAGAATCATTTAACGTCCGGCCCCGCATAAATGCCAGCGGCGCGACTTCAATAATCCCCTGCTGCATGAGATCGGCCACTTTTTCGAATCGCATCATGTCGTGGAGGGCATCGTATAGCGGCCGCAGATAGGGATCAATTTTTTCAGCCAGATCTCCGGGAAGAAAACCCAGCGCCTCGCCGGCTTCCACAGCGGGCCGGGCCAGGATAATACGCTTGACGTGACCTTTGGCCAGGGCCGCCACCGCCATGGCCATGGCCAGGTAGGTTTTACCGGTGCCGGCCGGGCCGACGCCGAAAACGATGTCAAATCGACGCATGGCATCAATGTATGCCTTTTGTGCCGGGCTTTTGGGAGAGATGGTCTTTTTACTGGACGTGATAAAGACGGTGTCGAGAAATATATCTTTCAGTTGAACGCGGTTGTCGGCACTGAGGATGCGGATGGCGTAATCGATGTCGCTCACGTAAACCGGATAGCCGTTTTCAAGGATTCCATACAGTTGATTAAGTATATTTTCAGCCAGTTGACTCGATACAGTATCGCCTTTGATAAAAGCGGTATTTCCCCGGGCGTTCACCGTGATGTCCAGGGAATCGGCAATCAGTTTCAGATGGCTGTTCTGTGCGCCAAACAGCTGTCCGGCAGACTGATTGTCGGGAAAAGTCAGCCGAATAGTGTCCGTCGAAGGGTCTTCACCCATGGGATATACGCCTGTTTTTTTTACATATTACCGTAGAACCGATGACACGCTCCTTACTCGCGGGGTCTATCCTAACACAGCACTTTTGAAAAATGCAAACATCTAATTTGATCCCCTTTGATACGCGGGCCGGGCCGGAAAAAGACCTTGACTCCATGAAGCGGCTTTGTTACCGGCTAGGAGTAATCGGTTTCATGGGGGCTCTGTCAACGGAACATGATGAGATCGATTCGATTCAACTATCAAGAAATACACTAAATAATACCAATACGGCCGTGTTGATTGATTCCCGGTGCCGTATGAAGGATTCCATGAATTTTTTTGATATAATCGTTGTGGTTATTTTAAGCTTCTGTTTAATCCGGGGTTTTATGCTCGGTTTGATCCGGCAGATATCATCTATCGTAGGCGTACTGGCCGGTTTTTTTGCCGGTATCCGGTATTATTCCCTGTTGACGGGTCTCTTGACCGGATGGGTCGAGAATCCCGGCTATCGCAATATCGCCGCATTCGCCATCCTGTTCTGCGCTGTTTTTATTGCGGTTATTCTATTGGCATGGGTGATTCACTATCTGCTGAAAATAACCCGGATCAGCTGGGTCGACCGGGGCCTGGGCGTGTTGTTCGGCGCGTTCAAAGCCGTGCTGATCGGCGCGATATTTTTGCTGGCACTGACGACCTTCCTGCCTGCCCATACCCCCCTGATCGAGCAATCCCGTCTGGCACGGTACATGATGGTTGTTTCGGAAAACATGGCTGTGGTGATCAAGCGCAAAGCCAAGACAAGGTTTGATACCAACATCGATACCTATCTGAAATACTGGAATAAACGATAACCATGCCGTCATCATCGCCGCTAAAGGCGCTGGCGGGTCTCGTCAAAACATTGCGGGGTGAAAACGGCTGTCCCTGGGATAAAAAGCAGACCCCGCAGACCCTTGCCCGGTACCTGGTTGAAGAAGTGCACGAGCTGGCCGAGACCGTTTCGGACGGCGACCCGGAAGCCATTTGTGAAGAACTGGGCGATGTCCTTTTCCTGGTCTTTTTTTTAACCCGTCTTTATGAAGAAACCGGACAATTTGATATGGAGGCGGTGGCGCGCCGCAATATCGCCAAAATGATCCGGCGGCATCCCCATGTATTCGGAGACAGTTCGGCCAGCACCTCCGCGGATATCCGGGCCCAGTGGCATCGCATAAAAAAACAGGAAAAGAAAAACAAACCGCCGGGTTCGGCGCTGGATTCCATTCCCGCCGGGTTGCCGGCTTTGATGCGGGCGTATCGGGTTTCCGAAAGAGCGGCGGCCACCGGGTTTGACTGGGATAATCTGGGCGAGGTGTGGGCCAAGGTTGAAGAAGAAATGGGAGAATTGAAAGATGCCTTGCTGAAAGCCGGCAAGCCGGACAGAGCGGGCAGGCTGGATGATGCGGCCGTGGCAGCGGCCGGGAAGAAAGAGATTGATGCGGTCATGCTCGAATTTGGCGATGTGATATTCACCCTGGCCAATGTGGCCCGGTTTTCCCGTTTTCATCCGGAGACAGCTTCGGCGGCCGCGACGCGGAAATTTCAACGCCGCTTTCAATGGATGGAACAGGCGGCAAGAGACCGGGGTCAGAATTTTGAAGACTGCGATCGGCTTGAAATGGACCGCTTGTGGGACGCGGCCAAGGCCGCGGAAAGAAAAACCGGCGGCCTGTTGGACAATACCTGAACCGGTCTGTTTCAATCCCCGTTCTACCAAAAAAAGAAAGGCCGCATTGCTTGTCCGGAAAATGGAGATTTAATCAAGGAGATACGATGGGGACAGAGATCAAAAAAGATCTGGAAGGGTACAAAAAGAAAATCCTGACGGTTAACAAAGGAAGGCTGACGCTGGTCCGGGACCTCTATTTCATGGCTACGACGCAGCGGGGGTATGAGGTTGAATACGATGTCAAGTATGAAGAGGGGTGCTCGCCGACGGAGACGCTGCTGTTGAGTATTGCCGGCTGCCTGTCCATTGATGTGGTGCACATCCTGCGCAAAATGCGGTGCGAAGTGGATACTTACGAGGTGGCGGTTGCGGGCACCCGCAAAGATACGCCGCCCCAGTACTACACTTCCGTTGAGATTATGATTCAGATATCGGGCCGGGGGATTACCGCGAAAAAAATGGATCGCGCCATTGCTCTTTCCAGGGAAACCTATTGTTCGGTCTACCATTCCCTGCGGGAAGACATGGTGGTTGACGTGACTTACAAGATCGGCGAAGAATAGCTGCTGCGCCGGCGGGGCATGGCATAACAGGCGCGGGCCGGGTCTAATGTTAAGAAAATACCGGAACTGGGAAAATCGGGCCGGGCGGGAAAAAACAGGCCCCGCAAAACGCGGAGCCTGCCTGTGCGTACCTGTGGGTCAGGTTATTTGGCCACGACGTTTTCCGCCGCCAGCCCTTTGGCACCCTGAACGACATCAAAGGTGACTCTCTGGCCTTCTTCAAGGCTTTTGAAACCCTCGGCCTGGATGGCAGAGTGGTGGACAAAAACGTCGTCTCCCTCATCTTGTTCTATAAATCCAAACCCCTTGGAATCGTTAAACCATTTTACTGTTCCTTCTGTCATTTTACTACTCCTTTTTGCGTGGTTCCTTTTTTGAAACCATCATTAAAAACCGAAATTCTGTTCGTAGAATCCGGCATGCAGCCGCATATTCGGGCGGCTGTTTATCTTTTACCGACTTTTTCCATTATGTCAAGCCGCCCGGCGGTGTTTTCTTTTTCGAAAGGATACCTGAAGGCGGTTTTCTTTTCCCCGGCGACCGGGTGCTTGGTGAGTGCCGGGGGATACAGCAGCGTATTCGACGGCGCCGGAATCGAAGTCGGAAACCGCTTCACGGTTCATTTTTCGACCCAGGGTGCGTTCAACCAACCGGATAATCCTGCCATCGGCAGAGGTCGCAAAAGTAAATGCGTTCCCGTTTTGTTCGGCCCTTCCCGTCCGGCCGGTCCGGTGCGTGTAGGCCTCGGGGGTATCCGGCATATCATAATTAACCACATGGGAAATGCCTGATACATCAATGCCCCTGGCCGCAATATCCGTTGCCACCAGAATGTCGAATCTGCCGGACCGGAAACCGTTCATGGCCCGCTGTCGCTGGTTCTGAGACATATTTCCCTGGAGGGCAGTCGCATTGAAGCCGGCTTTTTGAAGCTGGCGGGCAATGTTTTTGGCCTTATGCTTGGTGCGTGTAAAAACAAGGGTGGTCGGCATGTTTTTTGTTTTCAGGATCGTTTTCAACAGCGCTGTTTTACGGTTTTGTTCAACGGTGAAGAGCGCATGGCTGATCGTGGCCACCGGTTTTTCATGGTTAACCTGGACCGTGATATGATTTGACAATATGCTTTCGGCCAGGTGTCTGATTTCTTTCGGCATGGTTGCGGAAAAGACCATCGATTGCCTTTTTCGGGGGACATGCTTGATAATGCGGCGGATATCGGGCAGAAAGCCGCGATCAAACATCTGGTCCGCCTCATCAAGAACCAACACTTCGATATCCTTCAGGGTGATTGATCCGCTGTTAATATGATCCAGCAACCGGCCCGGACAGGCCACGATGATTTCCAGTCCGCGCTCGATTTTTTTTATCTGCGAAACCTTGCTGGCCCCGCCATAGACTGCACAGCTGCGCAGGTGGGTGCCATCCGCCATCTGCTGAAACCCCTCATGGATCTGCTCGGCCAGCTCCCGGGTAGGGGCCAGAACAAGGGCCCGTATTTTTTTGCGGGGGCCTTGCAGCAGCCGCTGCAGGGTTGGCAGCGCGAATGCGGCTGTTTTCCCCGTGCCGGTCTGGGCAAGCCCCAGAAGATCATGGCCTTTGAGTGCATGCGGAATGGCTTTGCGCTGAATGGCCGTGGGGACTGTGTAGCCGCAATTTTGGATAGCCGCGGCAATGGCCGGGGAAAAATTAAACTGTTTAAAACTCATGTAACTCCTCAATAATATGTTGATAATATGTATACCCACCGGGTTTTCCCTGTGGATTCTGTCCGCCGGAAAATCCGGCTGACAATGGTCCGGGGTATGGTGCTGCCATGCGGCCAGCTGTCTAACGATGATAAAAAGCCCTGTGAAAAAAGACGTTTGATCAGCCGACGGCAAAAGCCATGACCCGATTCCGTGATTACTCTGTTAATTGTAGATAAGGATTTAATGTTCGCAGGGGAAGGTGCTGCCAGTGATATCTACGTAAGGATCACAACAAAAAACCGGTAAGACGAAAAAGTGCTACAACTAAACTGAGAATTTATTTCTGTAAGGTACAGCATTTTTTTAAATATGCAAGCATAAAATGAAAAAAAGTCAATAAACTTGACTTTACGGCGCCGGGCGCCGGGTTTTTCCGGATTTCAGCGGCCTGGATGACTGGCGCCGGTGTCGGGGGCGGTCGCCATTTCGATAAACCGGCGATGGGTTCTGAACACCACCGGGGGCATCTCCCTTGCCGGGAAAAACCGGGCATCCGCGGCATCATCTCCCGCCACCAGTTCTCCGGTGAAGGAGAGGACCCGGTAGCCGACCATCAGCAGCGTATGGTATATGTCGCTGTTCCCTTTCATCACTCCCAGCAACCGGTCAATGGTGCCGGCCAGTCCGGTTTCTTCGGTCAATTCCCGCAATGCCGATGCATCCGGCGCTTCGCCGATCTCGATATACCCGCCCGGCAGGCACCAGCCGCCTATTTCCGGCGCCACGCTCCGTTTGACCAGTAATATTTTTCCGGCGTTATCCTGGACAACCGTGCAGGTCGCCGGGACCGGGTTCTCATAGATGGGCAGCTGGCAGGATTGACAGAAAAAGCGTTCGCGTCCCTCAACATGCATGCGCGCCAGCCGGTTACCGCAAAAATGACAATATTGTTTTTCCCGCATGGTTTACCTTTTAATATGTCAGAGCCGGGCGAGGTGTACGCCCTTCTATTGTCAATGTATCGGTGATTTCCGGGCGCCTGTCAAGCGTCGAAAAAATGAATGTGTATTCAATCTCATCCGTGCCCTGCGTCAAGGTGTTTTTTTTATTTTGGTGTCTTACAATAAGAGCGGTATACTGTCATGCGTGCTCTTTTCACCGAATTTATTATAAAAACAGGTTCTATGATATGTGGGGGTGAAAAATAGATATTTTTTTGTTGACGGCGGGTATTGGTTGGGGTAATGAATGGAAATTCATTTATGACTTTGGCGCATTTGGATCGGAATCCATGGAACATCCAGAAAAAGATCGGGATCACCCCGGCAATCAGGCCAATGATAAATACCGTCGTATTCTCGATGCGGCGGGCCGTGTTTTTTCCCGCCGGGGATTTTACCAGTCAACGGTTTCCGAGATCGCCCGGACTGCCGGTGTGGCTGACGGTACCATTTACCTCTATTTTAAGAATAAGGATGATATCCTTGTTCAGTTTTTTCATTTTAAGACCCGGCAGGTATTTTCCCGTTTCCGGGCCGAGGTGAGCGGGGGAGACGGGGCGGTGGATAAATTAAAACGGTTGATCCGTCACCACCTGGCTGCTTTTCAGGCGGACAGGGATATGGCCATCGTCTATCAGGCCGAAACCCGGAGATACAGCCGGCTGGTGGAAGACCAGATCCGGGAGATGGCCGGGATGTATTTCGACCTGCTGGCCGAAATTGTCGAACAGGGGCAGCAGGAAGGCGTCATTCGCAAGGATTTGTATCTGGGGCTGGTCAAACGGTTCCTGCTCGGTGCGGTGGAGGAGGTGATCAGCAGCTGGCTGATGTCCAGCCGGGAATACGACCTGGTCACCATGGCGGACCCGCTGGCCGATCTGATTCTAAAAGGTATCGGTGCGCCGGCATCGGCATGAGATTCTTTGCACGTTATTGTTCAAATACGGGACGGCTCATAAACAGGATTATTTATATAAAGGGGGAATACCATGGCGCAGACAATCGCAGATAAAAGAGATATCGACTTTGTTTTACATGAACAACTGAATGTGGCCCGTCTGGCCGAATATGACCGGTTTGCCGATTTTAATCGCAAGATTGTCGACCTTGTCGTCAAGGAGGCCCGGAATCTGGCGATCAAGGAAATTTTGCCGACCCAGTCTGTCGGAGATGAAGAGGGCGCGGTTTTCGATAACGGTAAAGTTACCGTTCCCAAAGAGTTTCACCGCGCCTGGAAACTGATTAAAGAGGGCGAGTGGGTCGCCATGACAGAGGACCCTGAGTGGGGCGGGCAGGGGATGCCGGTGTCTGTTTCGATGGCGGCTGGAGATTACATGATTGGGGCGAATTTCGCGTTTATGATGTATGGGGGCCTCACCCACGGCGCCGGCATGCTGGTGGAGGCCTTTGGCACCGATGCCATGAAAAAACTGTTTTTAAAAAAAATGTACCAGGGCGAGTGGACCGGTACCATGCTGCTGACCGAACCCGAAGCGGGATCTGATGTGGGAGCGCTGACCACCACAGCCGTCAAAAACGATGACGGGACGTACGCGATTACCGGTAACAAGATATTTATTTCTTCCGGCGACCATGACCTGTCCGAAAATATCATCCATCCGGTGCTGGCCCGTATCGAAGGGGCGCCGGCTGGTACGAAAGGCATCTCCCTGTTTCTGGTCCCCAAAATATGGGTCAATGAAGACGGCAGCCTCGGTGAATTCAACGATGTGGTCTGCACGGGGATCGAAAAGAAAATGGGGATTCACGGCAATGCGACCTGTTCATTGACCCTGGGGAGCAAGGGCAATTGCCGGGGATTTCTTCTGGGCGAGGAAAACAAGGGCATGCGCAGCATGTTCCTGATGATGAACGAGGCGCGTCTGCTCGTGGGTCTGCAGGGATTTGCCGGTGCCAGCCATTCGTACATGAACGCGCTTGATTACGCCCGCCAGCGGGTTCAGGGACGGCATTTGCTGAAGATGATGGAGAACAATGCACCCTCGGTGCCCATTATTCAGCACCCCGATGTGCGACGGATGCTGCTCACCATGAAAGCCTATGTCGAAGGCATGCGGAGCCTGCTCTATTACGTCGGTTTTCTCGAAGACTTGAAAAAGGTGGCCGAAGATCCGGACGAACGGGACCGACATCAGGGCATGATCGATTTTCTCATTCCCATCAGCAAGGGATATGTGACTGATCGGTCCTGTGAGGTCTGCAGCCTGGGCGTACAGGTTTATGGTGGTTATGGATATATCAAGGAATACCCCCAGGAACAATTATTGAGGGACTGCCGGATCACAATGATCTATGAGGGGACCAACGGCATTCAGGCCATGGATCTTCTGGGCCGCAAACTCGGCCTGAACAAGGGAAAGCCGGTCATGGATCTGCTGGGCGAGATGCAGAAGGTCATTGCCGATGCCAAAGCACAGGCGCCTGTGCGGGCACTGGCCGAAAAATTCGAAACCGCGGTTAACAAGCTGGGCGAAGTGGGGATGCATATCGGTGCCCAGGCCATGTCGCCGGAGGTTCTGACCGCCTTTTCCTTTGCGACGCCCCTTCTGGATGTGGCCGGGGATGTGGTCATGGCCTGGATGCTGTTGTGGCGGGCCGCTATTTCGGCCGGTAAACTCGCCGGGGACGCGAAGAAGAAGGATATCGCTTTTTATGAAGGACAGATAAAGTCCGCGGAATTCTTTGTGACCAATGTACTGCCCGTTACCCTGGGCAAAATGGAAACGATTCTGGCGGGCAACGATGCCGTTGTAAGCATATCCGAAGACAGCTTCGGCGGGAAATAATACGTCGGCCGATATCTTTATCTGTCCGTATCGCTTGCCTGTTACCGCTTTTTTCTGCTAAAGGACGGTAACCGTTCCTAATCGTTTGTTGGTCGTTGGCCCGATGGTGGTTATAAGGGGGCTATATTATACTGGAAATGGCGCCAGGCAGCGCCGAACGCGGAGAGGGGTATAAATGAATCCAGACTTTGTTTCGCCGGCGGGCGCGTCGATTCTGGCGATTCCCGGGGTTATCTTTACGGTGCTGATTCCCGTTCTCGGGATTGCCGCATTTACGTTTATCATGGCCAAGCGCATGGCTCCGCTGGTCCGTTCGGCGGATGACCCGCGTTTTGACCGGATTCCCGAGCGGCTGTTCGGCATGGTCAAATATGCCATCGGACAGTGGCGCCAGCCGCGATACCGGCTGGCCGGGATACTGCACATTACCATTTTTGCCGGTTTCATGATCCTTTCCCTGCGCTCCCTGACCATGGTTCTGCTCGGTATTTCACCGGGATTCACGCTGCCCGGGCTGAGCGGAATGGCCGGAAATATTTACGGTGTTCTAAAAGATATTGCCGGGACGCTGGTGCTGGTGGCCGTTGTTGCCGCCATGATCCGACGGGGCATTTTCAAACCGGCCCGGTATGCGGTGCCGAAAAAATATGGCCATGACCACACCTGGGAGGCCATTCTGGTCCTGATGCTCATCGCGACCCTGATGGTCTGCGATATGCTGTTCGAGGGCAGCGCGGATGCCGCCGGTGTGGATTCGGCGGGCGTTGTTTTTCCCCTGACCGGCCACTGGATCGCTGCCCGCGTTTTTGCCGGCGCGTCCCGGGCCGCGCTGCAGACAGTTCATCTGGCGAGCTATTTTGTCCATGATATTGTTTTCTTCTGCTTTTTATGTTTTCTGCCCATGGGGAAGCATTTTCATGTGATTACTTCGCTGCCCAATGTATTTTTCAGAAAACTGACCCCGGGATCGGTCAAACCGGTACGCTGGGGCGTGACCGCCGAAGAGCTGGATAATCTTGAATCGTTCGGCGTCAAAAAATTTGAGGATTTTACCTGGAAACACATTCTTGATTTCTATTCCTGTGCCGATTGCGGGCGCTGTTCGGATCAATGTCCGGCCAATGCCGTTGGCCGGCCGCTGTCGCCCCGCTTTATTTCCGTCAAATCCCGCGAACATGCCTTTAAACACTATCCGCTCAAAGGCGATATCCGACCCAGCAGTGCGCCGGTCATCGGCGATATCTTCAGTGAAGATGAAATCTGGTCCTGCACCACGTGTGGCGCCTGTGAGGCCGAGTGCCCGCTATTTATCGAATATATCGATAAAATCGTTGATCTGCGTCGGGGGATGGTTGACGAAGGGATGGTACCCCAGTCCCTGCAGAAACCGCTCAGGGCGCTTGAGAAACGGGGAAATCCGTGGGGGAAAATGGAGCGCAAACGGATGGACTGGGCAAAAGACAAGGAGTTTGCCGCCCAGTGCGAAGTCAAGGTGCTCGACAAGAAAAAAACGGCCGACACCCTCTATTTTGTTGACAGTATCTCTTCCTTTGACGACCGGATGCAGCTCATCGCCCAGGCCTCGGCCCGGGTGCTCAGCGCCGCGGGTATCGATTTCGGTATTCTGGGAAAACTCGAAAAAGACAGTGGTAACGAGGTGCGGCGTTTTGGAGAGGAAATGCTGTTCCTCGAACTTAAGGATCAAAACACCGAGGCGATCCTGAACAGCGGCGCCCGGCGGATTGTTACCGCCGACCCCCACGCGTTTAATGCCCTCACCAAGGATTACGAGGGATTGCCCCCGGTGGAACATATCAGCGAAGTGATCCTGAAGGCGATTACCGACGGCCGGCTGCATTTAAAACCGGAACTGGATACCGAAAAAATTTACACTTACCATGATCCGTGTTATCTGGGACGGCACAATGGGATTTACGATGCCCCCCGGGCCGTTCTCGATGCCATTGGCGGACTCAACCGGATCGATATGGAAAAGAGCCGGGACCGTTCCTTCTGTTGCGGGGGTGGCGGTCTGATGCTGTTTTACGAGCCTGAAGAAGAACAGCGCATGGGGGTTCTGCGGGTCAAAATGGCTGCCGAAGCCGGCGCCAATGTCATTGTGACCGCCTGTCCTTTCTGTCTGGTCAATATCGAGGATGCCATTAAAGTCAGCGGGCTGGAAGGAAAAATGGCGGCCATCGATCTGGTGGAACTGGTGGACCGGCATATCAGGGAAGAAGCTTAAATATTTTTGGAATGCTGTGAATACCTTTTGATATTCAACGAACCAAGGAGGTGCAGATGGAGATTTTAGTGTGTGTCACCCGCGTACCGGATACGGCTGAAAACGAGATCGAAGTGAACAGCGACGGTACCGATATCGGGCGGGACGATCTGGTCTATTCGGTCAACGAATGGGACAACTATGCGGTGGAAGAAGCCATCCAGATCCGTGACCGGGTCGGTGGCAGTGTTACCGTGGTGACCGTCGGCGACGACGAATCGGAAGAAATTCTTCGCCGGGAAATGGCCATGGGTGCTGATAAGGGCATCCTGCTGGCCGACGGGGACTTTGACGGGTCGGACGGGCTGGGCATTGCCCGGATTCTGAAAGCGGCCGTTGAAAAGGGCAGTTATGATCTGATTCTCACCGGCGCCCAGTCCGAAGGCGGTACTGCGGAAGTGGGCGGGATGCTGGCCGCCCTGCTCGATGTGCCCTTTGCCTCGCTGGTCAATCAAATCGAAATCGTAGATGACAAAAAAATAAAAGCCGGCCGGGAAATCGAAGGCGGCAATATCGAAATCAGCGAAGTGGAACTGCCATGCGTATTGTCCGTTCAGACCGGTATTAACGAACCCCGCTATGTCGGTATCCGCGGTATCCGCAAAGTGGCTTCGCTGGACATCCCCACCCTTGGGGCGGCTGATCTTGGCGTGGATACGGCCACGGTAGGCGCTGCCGGCGCCCGGGTCCAGCGGCTCGACTACTTTGTTCCGGATCTGGGTGAAGGGGCTGAAATGCTCGAAGGAGACACCGAGGAGATCATCGCCAAGTTGATTGAACTGCTCAAAGCCAAGGGAGGGTTAAAATAATGACCGATCAGATTTTTACATATATCACGCATAAAAACGGCGTGGCCGATGACACGGCGATGGAACTGGCCGTGGCGGCCAGGAAAATCAACCCCGATGCTGCTGTTGTGGCCATTGTTACCGGCAGTGGCGAATCCCTGGACGCGGTCTGCCAGCAGGCGGCTAAAATGTATCCCACCGTCTGGAAGCTGGCCGATGACGCCCTGGCCTATCCCAATGCCGATGTGATTCGCCAGGCCCTGGCGTCGGTATTGCCCGAAAAGGCGATGGTCCTGGTGGCCCACGATACGTTCGGGATGGATTTGTCGCCCGGCCTGTCGGTTAAACTCGGCGCTGCTTTTATTTCCGATGTTGTCGCCATTGACGGACTCGGCGACGGCAAGCTGACCATTGTGCGGCAGGAATATGGCGGCCAGGTGAGTACCCATGTGGCCGCGGATATCAGTGCCGGCGTGGTCATTAATATCCGACCCGGCGTGTTCCAGCCCGAGGGCGATGCGGCGGCGGCCGGTGAGGTGGTGGATAAATCCGGAGAGATGGACCTGGGCACCGCTAAGCGCCGTTTTCTGGAAATCGTGGAAGCCGAAGTCGGCGATGTGGATATTACCAAATCGGATGTACTTGTTTCCGTGGGCCGGGGCATCGAAGACGAAGACAACCTTGAAGTTGCTTTTGACCTGGCCAAGGCCATGGGAGCCGATGTTTCCTGCTCGCGGCCCATCGTGGACGCCAAGTGGATGGAAAAATCCCGTCAGGTCGGGACCTCGGGCCAGACCGTCAAACCCAAGGTCTACATTGCGGCCGGTATCAGCGGGTCGTTCCAGCATCTGGGCGGTCTCAAGGGGAATCCGTTTATCGTGGCCATCAACAAAAACCCCAAGGCCCCGATTTTTCAGGTGGCGGATGTGGGGATCGAAGCCGATATTCTCGATTTCCTTCCCGAGCTGACGGAGGCCGTCGAGGCACTTTAATTCCGGATACAATGTATGGAACAGTGAAACAGCCTCGTTTGCCGATCAACGAGGCTGTTTTTTTTTAATTAAGCAGTATCGGCGGGGATATGCCAGGAGGAGAATACACCATGCAGACCAAACGAATTTACAATTTTAATCCCGGGCCGGCCGCTCTGCCGCTACCGGTACTGGAGGAAATAAAAGAATCGTTTTTGAATTACGCCGGCTCGGGCATGTCGGTTGTTGAAATCAGCCATCGGTCCGGGGAATTTGAGGCGATTATCAACGACGCCGTCGCCCGGGTCCGGCGGCTCCTGTCGCTTGATGATGACTGGCAGGTGCTGTTTCTCCAGGGCGGGGCCAGCACGCAGTTCTGCATGGTACCCATGAACTTTCTGGGAGAAGGCGATGCGGCCGATTACGTGGATACCGGCACATGGTCTGCCAAGGCGGTCAAGGAGGCGCAGGTGCTTGGTAAATCGGTGCGCGTGGCGGCGTCTTCGGAAGATCGGAATTACTGCTATATTCCCAAAGGTATCGCGTTTAATCCCGGGGCCGTTTATGCGCACATTACGACGAATAACACGATTAAGGGCACCCAGTGGGCCGACATGCCGGATACCGGCACCGTACCGCTGGTGGCGGATATGTCCTCGGATATCATGAGTCGTCCCGTGGATGTGGATAGATTCGGCCTGATTTATGCCGGCGCCCAGAAAAATATCGGGCCGGCCGGCGTCTGCCTGGTGCTGGTCCACAAGAAAATGCTTGCCCGGGTACCGGACAATCTGCCGTCCATGTTGAAATATACGACCTTTGCGGCCAAGAACTCCCTTTACAATACCCCGCCGAGTTTTGCCATTTATACTGTTCAGCTGGTGCTCAAGTGGATCGAGGAAACCATCGGGGGGCTGGATAAAATGGCCGCGCTTAACCAGCGAAAAGCGGCGCAGCTTTACGATTTTATTGATCAAAGTGATTTTTATCAAAGCACCGCCGATCCGGACAGCCGCTCGTTGATGAATGTCACCTTCCGTCTGCCCGATGAATCCCTGGAAGCGCTGTTTGTTAAACAGGCCCTTGAAAACGGACTGGGCGGCCTCAAGGGACACCGCTCGGTGGGCGGGTGCCGGGCGTCAATTTACAACCCCACACCGCTGGAAGCCGTGTCCGCGCTGGTCGGCTTTATGCGGGATTTTGAAAAAAAATCGGGATAATCTGACGGCGGCCACCTAAATACCGGCTGGGGTCAGGAAGAGGCACGGCCGACTTGACAGATGACGGATGGTTTGATTAATTAGATGGTTGCATCGGATGAAATATTGTTTCGGCTGGATGCCGTTTTATCCACCCCAAGACCCAGATAAGGAGGAAACAACACCATGGACAAGATTCTGAGAATTAATGTCGGGGCTGCTGGTGGGCCACAGGTTACGGAAACAGCGATGGGCGATTATGCCGGTTTGGGCGGTCGTGTACTGACCTCAACCGTGATTTCCAAAGAAGTCCCTCCCACCTGTCACCCTCTGGGCGAAGATAATAAGCTCGTGATTGCACCGGGCATGCTCAGTGGCACGAAGGCGGCCATGTCCGGCCGGATTTCCGTGGGCTGCAAAAGCCCTTTGACCGGTGGCATCAAGGAAGCCAATTCGGGCGGGCAGGGAGCCCAGGTACTGGCCCGGCTCGGGTACGCCGCCATTATTCTGGAGGGCGCGCCTGTTGATGATACGCTTTACAAGGTGTTCATCAATAAAGACGGTGTAAAAGTTACGGCAGACAACAGCTTGAAGATGCTGGGTAATTATGACCTGGTTGATAAAATGACAGCCGAATACGGGGACAAAACAGCCTGTATTTCCATTGGACCGGCTGGTGAAATGAAGATGGCCGCCGCCTCGATTGCCTTTACCGATATTGAAAGACGCCCCACCCGCCATGCCGGCCGGGGCGGCGTTGGCGCGGTTATGGGGAGCAAGGGAATCAAGGTTATTGTGCTGGACGATACCGACATGAAAATGCGCGCGCCCAAGGATCCGGAAAAATTTTCCGAGGCCAACAAAGCTTTTGTCGCCGGCCTGAAAAAACATCCAGTCACGGGGGAAGGGCTGGGGGCTTATGGAACCAACGTACTCACCAATGTCATCAACGAAGCAGGCGGTTACCCGACCCATAATTTCAAAACCGGACAATTTGACGGTGCCGCCGATATCAGCGGCGAGTCCATGGCTGAAATGGAAAATACCCGCGGCGGCAAGGGATCGGCGACCAACGGCTGTCATCGGGGCTGCGTGATCCGCTGTTCGGGGACTTTTTACGACAAGAACGGGAACTACGTGACCAAACAGCCCGAATATGAAACAGTCTGGGCCCATGGCGGCAATTGCGGGATCAGCGACCTGGACGTAATCGCCCGGCTGGACCGGATGGATGACGATTTTGGTCTGGACACCATCGAAATGGGCGCGGCCATCGGGGTGGCCATGGATGCCGGACTGGCCGAATTTGGAGACGGCGAAGCGGCCATCAACCTGCTGGCCGAGGTCGGCAAAGGATCTCCCATGGGGCGGATTTTGGGCAGCGGCGCGGCGGCGGTCGGCAAGGCTTACGGCGTCGAGCGGGTACCGGTGGTCAAGAATCAGGCCATGCCGGCATACGACCCCCGGGCCGTTCAGGGGATTGGCGTGACCTATGCCACCACTCCCATGGGGGCGGACCATACGGCCGGTTATGCCGTGGCCACCAATATTCTCGGCGTGGGCGGCACGGTTGACCCGCTTAAACCCGAAGGCCAGGCGGAACTGTCGCGAAACCTGCAGATTGCCACGGGCGCCATCGATTCGACGGGGATGTGCCTGTTTATCGCCTTTGCCATTCTGGACCAGGAAGAGACTTTCCAGGCCCTGATTGATCTGCTCAACAGCTTTTACGGACTGAGCCTGACGGCCGACGATGTGGCCGATCTGGGCAAGAAGGTCCTGACGATTGAGCGGGCATTCAACGCGGCGGCCGGATTTACCAAGATCGACGACCGGCTGCCCGAATACATGAAAAAGGAAGCGCTGGCCCCGCATGATGTTGTTTTCGAGGTCAGTGACGAAGAACTGGACAACGTTTTTAACTGGTAAGCCCGGGAAACAACCTGCACCGATCCCGATCGTGTGGCGATGATTGGCCGCGGCCGGGATCGGTTTGTTTTTTTCGGCTGCCGCTGGAGCTGTCCGGATGAACCGGTCTCCCCATCAACGCATCGTGATTCAACAGGGCGATATCACGCAGCTGACCGTGGACGCTGTTGTCAATGCGGCCAATAATTCGCTGCTGGGCGGCGGCGGCGTTGACGGCGCCATTCATCGGGCCGCCGGACCGGCACTTCTGGCCGAATGCCGCACACTGGGCGGCTGCCCCACCGGCGAGGCCCGGCTGACAAAAGGCTACCGGCTGCCGGCCCGGTATGTCATCCATACCGTGGGACCGGTTTATGGCGGCGGGCCCGAAGATGCCCGGCTGCTGACTGCGTGTTATCAATCCTGTTTGACCCTGGCCATGGCCCGCGATATCCGCTCCATTGCCTTTCCGGCCATTTCCTGTGGCGTATACGGATATCCGATTGCCGATGCGGCCCGGATTGCCGTGGATACCACGGTAACATTTTTACAGGCGCATGCATCCATCCGGCAGGTTGTTTTTATTCTTTCTTCCGATAAAAACCGGAAGATTTACGAAGCGATACTGGCCGGATAATCGGTACCGGCGAAATATTGACAAACGGAAACGATGTGATTATTTTCGGGCTGTAACAATGCGTCTGGAAATCGAGTACATGGCCGCCCGTAACGGGGTCGGCCGCTTTTTTAATTAGGAGGAATCCATGGTTGAAGTAACCCCGGCGGCAACAGAACAGATTGGCCAGTATTTTAAGGGCCGAGATCCCCAGCCCATCCGTATTTTTTTAAATGAAGGCGGGTGAGGCGGCCCTTCTCTGGCCATGGCTCTGGATGAGCCGCGTGAAAATGACGAAGTGTACGATGTGGACGGATACCAGTATCTGGTGGATAAAGGTTTTCTGGAAAAGGCCAAACCGATCAAGGTGGACTATCAGGCGTACGGATTCAAGCTGGACTGCGGAATCAATTTTGGCGCCGGTGGATGTTCAGGGTGTGGCAGCGATGGCGGCTGCGGCTGAACATTTTTCAATAATCTGCAAAAGGGGCATGCCTTCCCGGGCATTGCCCCTTTTTTTGTATCAATCTGAGAAAAAGCATCGTACCGGGTGGTGGGCCATCGGTTGCCAAAAGTCGATCGAATGCCTATTATGACTGATAAAGGCAGACACCGGATATAACCGGAAATGGTTATGGCGATGCACCGAAAGTCTGACGAAATGCCGTGGAAGGGTGCCCATGAAGATTGTTATTACCGGTGGTACGGGATTTATCGGTACGTACCTGTCCCGGAATTTTCTCAAAAGCGGCCATGCGGTGACTGCTTTTGGCACCCGGTCGTCCCCGGCGGCCATTGATCACCCGGATCTGACTCAAATATCCGTGGACACCACACGGCCCGGTCCCTGGCAGGATCACGTGGCCGTAGCGGATGTGGTGATCAATCTGGCGGGAAAATCAATCTTCAAACGCTGGTCCCCGACCTATAAAGAGCAGCTTTACGACAGCCGCATATTGACAACCCGTCATGTGGTGGCGGCGCTTCCCGGAGACCGGCCGGTGACGCTTTTCAGTGCGTCGGCGATGGGGTATTATGGCAATCGCAAAGAGGACCCTGTGACCGAAAAAGAACCGCCGGCGGATGATTTTCTCGGTCGGCTGTGCCGCGACTGGGAAACCAAAGCGCAACTGGCCGAAAAGAACGGACACCGGGTCATTCGGATGCGCTTAGGTGTGGTGCTGGGCCGGGACGGCGGGGCCTTCAAGCAGATGGCCACCGTGTTCAGGCGTTTTGCCGGGGGGACCGTGGGCGACGGCCGGCAATGGTTTCCCTGGATTCATATCCGTGATGTGGCAGGGGCAGTTGCGCATCTCCTTGCCCGGCCGGACATGTCCGGTCCGGTTAACTTCTGCGCGCCCGAACCGCTGCGTAACCGGGGAGTGGCAAAAGCGTTCGGCCATGCGCTGAATCGGCCGGCGGGCCTGGCGGCGCCTTCGTTTATGCTTCGTCTCATTCTGGGCGAATTTTCCGAGACATTGCTCGTTGGACAGCGGGCCGTACCGGACGAACTGCTGAAAAGCGGGTTTACCTTCCGGTTTCCCCGGCTGGACGTTGCATTGGCCAATCTGGTGGGATAATATGTGGGAATTTAGTATCTTGTTTGTTTTTACCCTGGCCGTTTATCTTTTCTTTTTTGTGACGATGCGGTGTCGTCAGCCACCCGCCGACGACGCACATGGCACCGGACATACCTGCGGACACGCTCAGTGCCAGTGTACGCATAAAACGGTTGTCATCGAGGAAGAAATGGCCCGGCCAACCAAAGAAGAGAGGGAGGAGCGTTAATGGGCGACCTTTGGGAAGCGATTGAGCAACGGAGAAGTATTCGCAAATTTACCGATCAGGATATTTCCGAAAGCCTGACTGAACAGGTGCTGGAAGCCGTCAAAATGGCGCCTTCCTGGGCCAATACCCAGTGCTGGGAAGTGGTGGTTATTCGTGATGAGGGGATTAAGCATGCCCTCGCCGATATTGTCAGCCCCAAAAATCCGGCAACGCGCGCGGTAAAGACGGCCCCGGTTGTTCTGGCCCTGTGTGGCCGGAAGAACGTGTCAGGGTTTTACAAGGGAAAAAGTTCGACCAAATTCGGTGACTGGTGCCTCTTTGACCTGGGGATCGCCACCCAAAACATCTGCCTGGCCGCCCATGACCTGGGTCTGGGGACAGTGATCGTGGGCCTGCTGGACCATGACCGGGCCAACCGGCTTCTCAACGTGCCCGGGGAATGCGATTGTGTCGCCCTGATACCGATGGGATATCCGAACCAGACGCCGAAGGTTCCCAAGCGGCGGGCTATTTCGGAATTTGCCCATCAGGATACGTTTTAGCATGCCGCCTGCCGCCGGTAGCGGCGGCCGAACCGGTATGAAATTGTCCTCTCCGGCAGTCTTGCGGTCGCTGCGGGCGGCTGATTCCCGCGTTATTGCCGCTTTCAGACGGCAATTGCTGGCTTGGTATGCGGTCAACCTGCGGCCGCTGCCCTGGCGGCGCACCCGGGATCCGTATCGGATCTGGGTCTCGGAAGTCATGCTCCAGCAGACCCAGGTCGATACCGTCATCCCCTATTATCATCGGTTTCTCAAACGGTTTGACGACATCGGGAAGCTGGCCGCTGCCCCGCAGCAGGCAGTGCTCAAGTGCTGGGAAGGCCTCGGTTATTATGCCCGGGCCCGTAACCTGCACAAGGCCGCGGCCGTTGTGAACCGGTGTTTTAACGGCCGTGTGCCGGACAACTGGAAGGATTTTACCTCCCTGCCGGGCGTGGGACCCTATATCGGCGCGGCCGTGCTGAGCATCGCCCATGACCGGCCCTTTGCCGTTGTGGACGGTAATGTCAAACGGGTACTGGCCCGGCTTTTCGAAGACTCCGCGCCGGTCAACGGTTCGGGGGCGCATCATACGTTTCACGGTCTGGCCGCACCGCTGCTCGACCCGGACGCGCCGGGGCACTACAATCAGGCCCTGATGGAAGTGGGCGCGCTGATCTGCAGGCCTGGTAATCCCAGGTGCACCGATTGCCCGGTGGCTGATTTCTGTCAGGGATATCACCACGACTCGCTCACCACCTTTCCTGTGCGAAACAAACGCCGGCCGATACCGGAAATCCGGGTCGCCGTTGGCGTGATCCGGCGCAACGGCCGGGTATTGATTACACAGCGAAACCCAGATGGGCTGCTCGGCGGTCTGTGGGAGTTTCCCGGCGGAAAAATCAAAGCGGACGAAACCCCCGAAACAGCCTGCCGGCGAGAACTCAAGGAAGAGGTGGGCCTGGATGTCGAGGTAGGCGTACGCCTTGCCCGGGTGCGGCATGCGTATACGCATTTCAAAGTGGTTCTGGATGTGTTTTTGTGTGACGCGCCGGCCGGGCGGATCCGTCTCAAAGGGCCGGTTGACCACCGCTGGGTGCGTCTCGATGATTTATCGCGTTACCCGATCCCAGCGGCCAACCTTAAATTTATTTCACAACTGAAAGCATCGGAGATATTCAACAATGACTGAAGGCCTCACGTTCGAACAGGGACCGATCCGCCCGCCCAACGAATCCCGGAGCCTGCTGCTCCGTTTTACCCGCAATTGCCCGTGGAACCGGTGCCTCTTCTGTCCGGTTTACAAGGGACGAAAATTTTCCCTGCGGCCGGCGGCGGAAATCAAGGCGGATATCGATGCGGTCCGGAAAATCGTCGATGACGTGACGGCGCTTTCCAGGGGAATCGGCGCCGGTGGCCGGGTCGACGGACGGGTGATCACCCACATTCTTCACAAAGGGGAATACAGTGCCGGCTACCGCAGCGTGGCGGTCTGGATGCATTACGGGACCAACGCCTGTTTTCTGCAGGATGCCGATAATCTGATCATGAAAACGGATGACCTGGTGACAACCCTCACCTACCTGAAACAGCAGCTTCCCATGATCCGCCGGGTAACGACGTATACACGCTCACGAACGGTGAACCGGAAATCGCCGGCAGACCTCGAGCGTATCCGTGCCGCCGGGCTGGACCGGATCCACATCGGCCTTGAGACCGGCTGCGATCCCCTGCTCAAACTTGTTAAAAAAGGTGTGACGGCCGACGGCCATATCGATGCCGGGCGGCGGGTGATCGACGCCGGGATGGAATTGTCCGAATATGTCATGCCGGGGCTCGGCGGTCAGGAAATGTGGAAAGCGCACGCGCTGGCCACGGCCGAGGTGCTCAACGCCATCAATCCTCATTTTATCCGCCTGCGGAGCCTCCGGGTGCCGAAACGGGTGCCGTTATACGAACAACTCGAAGCCGGGACGTTCACCATGCAGACCGATGACATGCTGGCTGAAGAACTGCGTATTTTTATTTCGGCCCTTAGCGGCATCACCAGCACTCTGACCAGCGACCACATGATGAACCTGCTCGAAGACGTATCCGGCCGGTTTCCCGAAGATAAGGAAAAAATGCTGGCGGTGATTGCAGACTACCAGGCGTTGCCCGACATGGATCGCCTGATTTACCGTGCCGGCCGCCGCGGCGGGACCTACCGGTCGACCCGGGATCTGGCCGCTGATCCGGCGACTTATAAAAAAATAAAAAACCTGATTGAGCAGGTGCAGGCTGACAACGGCGAGGCGGGCGTTGAGGCTTTTATTTCTGAAATGGTGGATCGATATATATGATGGTCCCGGCACCACAGCCGGGGAATTCAGACCAATATTAAGCGTTTACCCGGATGTAAATATGTCACGGGCATCCCGGCTTTTCTGCCGAATCCAATGCCGTAGAATATGATCGGTTCCGGCGTGGCCCTGGAGAATCTGGCGGTTTTGCGGGGGCGCGCGCGTAAAAAATCTTGCAAATCTTTTTTAGATCTGGTAACAATTTCCAAATAGATGTTAGACAACAATGAAAATTCATCGCTTGAATGATATTCAATCTTTATTCGGCCCGACACTTGCTGCCATCCCGCCGTAGATGGCCGGATTGAATAATATGCACCAATCCAAGAATGAAAGCGTTTAACCCAGTCCTGTAACGCATGATAACCAATCAAAGGAGGTTCGCAATGAAAAAAGTCCTGATTTTTAGTATCGCTGTGCTGTTCGGTTTTGTTTTGCTGATGGGGACGGTGCCGTCCGATGTGCAGGCCAAAACCATATTTGTGACCATCGGGACCGGCGGCATCACCGGTGTCTACTATCCCACCGGCGGCGCCATTGCCAAGATGGTCAACAAGAAGCGCGATCAATATCATATCCGTGCCACGGTGGAGTCCACCGGCGGGTCGGTCTTTAACATCAACGCTGTTTTATCCGGAGACCTGGACTTTGGCATCTGCCAGTCCGACCGTCAGTACCAGGCCACCCACGGACAGGCGGAATGGAAAGACAAGGGGCCTCAGAAAGATTTGCGGGCGGTTTTTTCCATCCATCCTGAATCCGTAACCCTGGTGGCGGCCGATGACAGCCACATCAACTCTCTGGCCGATCTTAAAGGTAAACGCGTCAACATCGGCAATCCGGGTTCCGGGCAGCGTCAGAATGCCATCGACGCGCTGGCAGCCGCCGGCATCGACTACAAAAAAGACCTCAAGGCAGAGGATGTGAAAGCTGCCGAAGCTCCCGGACTGCTGCAGGACGGTCGCATCGATGCCTTCTTTTACACCGTGGGGCATCCCAGCGGCGCCATCAAGGAGGCCACCGCCGGCGCCCGCAAAGTCCACTTCGTGCCGGTTACCGGCCCGGGCATCGATAAAATGCTGAAGGATAAACCTTACTACGCCAAATCTTTTATTCCGGCAAAGCTCTATCCCAACGCCACCAGCAAGGAAGATGTCCCCACCTTCGGCGTCAAGGCCACTTTTGTCACTTCGGCCAAAGCTCCGGACACCATTGTTTATGACATCACCAAGGAAGTTTTCGACAACTTTGATACCTTCAAAAAACTGCACCCGGCTTATTCGGTGCTGACCAAAGAGAATATGCTCGACGGTCTCTCGGCGCCCATGCATCCCGGCGCCCTGAAGTACTTCAAAGAAATCGGACTCAAGTAATTTGAATCAGTCAGACTCCCGGATGGCGGCTGAGACGTCCGTCGTCCGGGGTCCCGCCCCGCGATGCTTTGTTCTGCGGGCATACGTTTTTTCGCTCCCCATTTTTCGACTGGCGGCTGGCCGCGGGGCCGGTTGCCTGCCGAGAAGACGTTTGACTTGAAAGGCGAATAATCTTTAACCCATGAAGCAGGTGAAATAATGGCTGAGCTTGATATCCTGAAATCCCCGGAAACAGACGAGGGGCTTGAATCTGCCCGCCGCATGGCTGAAGAGGAAGAAGGTCTGGGCCGAAAGCCCGGAGGCCCGGCCAAATGGGTAATTCCCACCGTCGGTGTGGTTTGGAGCCTGTTCCAGCTCTCCATTGCCTCCTGGCTGGTGCTCGATTCCACGTATATTCGGGCCATTCACCTGGCCTTTGCCATGCTGATGGTCTTTCTGAACTATCCGTTGTTCAAAAAGTCCCATTTTGGACTCAAGTACTTTTCGCAGATGGACAAAATACCGCTGCTGGACTACGTGGTCGCTGTTGTGGGTGCTCTGGCCGCCCTGTACATCGCCATTGACTACAACGGCCTGACGACGCGCTACGGCTCACCCATCCAGCGCGATATTATTATTGGCGCCATCCTGGTGCTGCTGCTGCTGGAAGCGTCACGCCGCGTCATCGGCCCGGCGCTGTCCATCATTGCCCTGGTGTTCATCTCCTATGCCTTCCTGGGACCCTATATGCCGGAGGTCATCCAGTTCAAAGGCGTGTCGCTGAATCGTTTTATGGGGCAGATGACCATGTCCACCGAGGGGATTTACGGTATTCCGCTGGACGTATCGGCCACTGTCGTGTTTCTCTTTGTGCTTTTCGGCGCCATGCTGGACAAGGCCGGCGCCGGCAAATATTTCATCGAACTGGCCCTTTCCATGCTGGGCCGGTTTAAAGGCGGGCCGGCCAAGGCGGCTGTGCTGGGAAGCGGCCTGACCGGGCTGGTCAACGGGTCCTCCATCGCCAATATCGTGACCACCGGCACCTTTACCATTCCGCTGATGAAAAAGGTCGGTTATCCACCAACCAAGGCCGCCGCCGTGGAGGTGGCCGCCAGCACCGACGGGCAGATTGCCCCACCGATTATGGGCGCTGCCGCTTTTATCATTGCCGAATACGTCAACGTGCCCTATGTGGAAGTCATCAAGGCTGCGGCCATCCCGGCCTTTGCCTCTTATGCGGCACTTCTGTATATTACGCACATCGAGGCTTCCAAACTGGGACTGAAAGGCCTCCCCAAAAGCCAGCTTCCGCATTTTTTCAAGACCTTGGTCAAAGGGGCGCATTTTTTACTTCCCATCGCCATGCTGCTCTACGAGCTGATCGTTGTCCGCCACACCCCGCAACTGGCCTCTTTCAACGCCTGCTGGGTCATGGCGCTTATCATGCTTTTTCAACGTCCGGTACAGGCCTACTTGAAAAAGCAGCCCATTGGCGCGGCCTTCAAACTGGCCATCGGTGAGATTTTCGCTTCACTGGCATCCGGCGCACGCAACATGATTGCCGTGGCTCTGGCCACGGCGGCCGCCGGTATTATTGTGGGCGTGGTGGCCATGGGGCTGGGTCAGCTGGTCACCGAGATCGTGGATATTCTGTCAGGCGGCAATATTTACCTGATGCTGGTGATCACGGCTTTTGCCAGCCTGATTATCGGCATGGGACTGCCCACCACGGCCACCTACATCGTCATGGCCTCTTTAACTGCGCCGGTCATCGTCAACATCGGTCACGCCAACGGCTTCATGGTGCAGCTGATGGCGGCCCACCTGTTCTGCTTTTATTTTGGTATTCTGGCCGACGATACGCCGCCGGTGGGCCTGGCCGCCTATGCGGCCGCCGCGATTGCCAAGTCGCCCCCCATTCCCACCGGAATCCAGGGGTTCATGTACGACATCCGGACGGCCATTCTGCCTTTTATGTTCATCTTTAACAGCGATCTGATCCTGCACAACATCAACAACTGGCCCCAGGGGCTGCTGATCTTCGCCATGGCCTGCGTCGGCAACTTCGCCTTTGCGTCGGCCACCCAGGGCTGGTTCGTGGCCAAAAACCGATTTTACGAAATCCCGTTGTTTCTGTCGGTAACCGTGATCCTGATGCGCCCGGATTTTGTCGCATCCTTAATCGGTCTGGCGCATAATCAGCGTTACTGGACCTACCCCATCGGTCTGGCCATTCTGGGGCTGGTATACCTGATGCAGCGGCCGCGCATCCCCCGGGCGGCAACCACAGCGGCCACAGCGGCCACAGCGTAAAAAACGGGCCGAAAGGAATCAAGGTATGGAAACGATCCACACGATCATGGTGGCCATCGGCTTCAGCAGCTATTCCGAGGGGATTTTTACCTACGCCGCCGGTCTGGCCACACAGTTCGACGCCGACCTGCTGGTGGCTTCCATCATCAACTCGCGTGATGTGACAGCCGTCGGCAGCGTGGTATCCCTGGGCTATGAGGTAAACGGCGATGATTACGTGAAGGCCATTAAACAGGCCCGACAAAATCAGCTGGGTGACTACATCAAAGATGCGGCCTTTCCCGCCAAAAGGGTACGTGCCATTTTCAAGGTGGGCAACCCTTTGGAGGAATTGCTGAAAATCACCGTGCGCGAAGATGTGCAGATGCTTGTCATGGGCGTTAAGGGACGTACCGACATGGAGCAGCTCATCGTGGGTTCCATTGCGGAGCGGCTCTTTCGGCGCTCACCAGCAACCATCGTCTCGTACCGGGACGAAAAAACCGCCCGGCGTCTGCGGAAACGCATCCATCCATAGGGTGGATACCTTTCGGATGCAGAGGTTTCCGGAATAGTAGGCGTGCAACCCCGCGGGATGCTTTGTGAAAGGCTTATTCGGGAAAGGGGGGAAATATGACGCAACGACTGCTAAGGTGGATTTGCCTGTTTTTGGCATGCGGTTTCTTCCAGGCTGCGGCTGCTGTCGCCCAGGACCGCTTTACCGACAACGGCGACGGTACGGTGACCGACCACAAACTGGGGCTGATGTGGTCCAAAACGGACAACAGCGGCAATATCAGCTGGAAACAGGCCACGCGCTGGGTCCAGTACACCTTCCCGGATACACTGCAGAAAAAATATGACAACTGGCGGCTGCCGACTCTGGAAGAGTTAAAGAGCCTTTACAATGCGGAACCGGGCTATGAAGGTTACGAGGCCGACTGTGGCCAGCAGGTCAAAATTATTCCACTGATCCGCCTGAGTTGCGGGTGGGCATGGAGCTCGGACGTAGAAGCCATCACGGCGGCCGTTTTCAGCTTCCAGCGTGGTATTCACTACACGGACCGCATGGTGCACCGCCG